>JAKFDB010000086.1:0-13852 GCA_036676315.1 Bradyrhizobiaceae bacterium | reverse complement strand
GCACGCTGATCCCGATCGGCGGGCATTGTCCCGCTCGCCTTCATAGCGAGCGGGTCTTGCTTTCTTGTGGCGCTGGAATCAGGCCCTGACTTCGAACACCATGTTGAACGGCGTCTCGGTGGCACGGCGGAAGCGCGAGAAGCCGGCATCGAGCGCGACCTTGCGCAGCCGCATCTCGCCGGCCTGCGCGCCGAGGCCGAGCCCGACCTCCTGCGACAGCGAGGCCGGCGTGCAGATCATCGTCGACGCCCCGTAGAAGATCCGCCCGACCGGGTTGAGGTTGTCCTTGAGATGGTCGTGGGCGAAAGGCTCGACGATCATCCAGGTCCCGTCATCGGCCAGCGTCTCCATGACATGACGGCCGGCACCGACCGGATCGCCCATGTCGTGCAGGCAATCGAACATCGCAACCAGATCATATTTTTTCGCCGGGAAATCCTTGGCCGAGGCCTTCTCGAAGACGATCCGGTCGCCGACACCGGCCTCGTCGGCCGCCTCGCGCGCCTTCTCGATCGAAGGCCCGTGATAGTCGAAGGCGAAGAAGCGCGACTTCGGATAGGCCTGCGCCATCAGGATGGTCGAGGCGCCGTGGCCGCAGCCGACATCGGCGACGACCGCGCCCTTTTCCAGCTTGGCCTCGACACCCTCGAGCGCCGGGATCCAGCTGCTCTTCAGATTGGCGTTGTAGCCCGGGCGGAAGAAGCGTTCGGTGCCGCGGAACAGGCATTTGCTGTGCTCGTGCCAGCCGAGGCCTTCACCGGTCCGGAACGCCTGCTCGACCTTGGGCTCATCGACCCACATGGATTGCACGATCTCGAAGGCTCCGGCGAAGAAGGCCGGGCTGCCCTCCTCGGCAAAGGCCATCACCTGCTCGGGCGAGAGGCTGAAACGGTCCGTGTTCTCGTCATACTGCACATAGTCTGCCGCCGCCTGCGCGGAGAGCCATTCACGGACATAGCGCTCCTTGACGCCAGTCCGGCTTGCGAGCTCCGCGGCGGTGACGGGCTTGCCGTCCCGCATCGCCTTGTAAAGGCCGAGCTGATCGCCGAGCACGATCAGGGAGCCGGTCACACAGGCTCCGACGTCCCCGACAAGGCGTCCCACCAGTGCATCGAGCTTCTGCGGATCGGGTTGACGCATGACCATGCTCCTCTGGTTGGGGCGTGGCCGGAACAGTCGCGAACCGGCTCTACGCCATCGCGGAAGCAGGGATGCTACACCTCGGCAGGACGCTATCAAAGCGAAGAGCACAGCCCTGCCTGTGGGCGCATGGCCCCTCGGAGCGCTTTCCGCTTCCCCAATGCGCCGCCGCGCTCTATAGCGAGCGCCTAGCATTCATTCAGGCGCTCGCACCGGCCCGCTTTCCCGCGGACACTGGCTTCGCGCGCCCGCACGGAACCGGTCGAACCCATGCCCAAGCGCACAGACATCAAGACGATCCTGATCATCGGCGCCGGCCCCATCATCATCGGCCAGGCCTGCGAGTTCGACTACTCCGGCACCCAGGCCTGCAAGACGCTGAAGGCCGAGGGCTACCGCATCGTCCTGGTCAACTCGAACCCGGCGACGATCATGACCGATCCGGACCTGGCGGACGCGACCTATGTCGAGCCGATCACGCCCGAGATCGTCGCCAAGATCATCGAGAAGGAACGCAATGTCCTGCCCGGCGGCTTTGCCCTGCTGCCGACCATGGGTGGCCAGACGGCGCTGAACTGCGCGCTCTCGCTGCAGAAGATGGGCGTGCTGGAGAAGTTCGACATCGAGATGATCGGCGCCACCGCCGACGCCATCGACAAGGCCGAGGATCGCGAGCGCTTCCGCGAGGCGATGACCAAGATCGGCCTCTCGACGCCGCGCTCGCACCATGTTCGCACGCTCGGCGCCGCGCTGGACGCCCTCGACGACATCGGCCTGCCGGCGATCATCCGCCCTTCCTTTACCATGGGCGGTACCGGCGGCGGCATCGCCTACAACAAGGGCGAGTTCATCGACATCGTCGAGCGCGGCATGGACGCCTCGCCGACCAGCGAGGTCCTGATCGAGGAGAGCGTCCTCGGCTGGAAGGAATACGAGATGGAGGTCGTCCGCGACAAAGCGGACAACTGCATCATCGTCTGCTCGATCGAGAACTTCGACCCGATGGGCGTCCACACCGGTGATTCGATCACCGTCGCGCCGGCGCTGACGCTGACCGACAAGGAATACCAGATCATGCGCGACGCCTCGCTGGCGGTGCTGCGCGAGATCGGCGTCGAGACCGGTGGCTCGAACGTGCAGTTCGCGGTCGATCCCGAGACCGGCCGGATGATCGTCATCGAGATGAATCCGCGCGTCTCGCGCTCCTCGGCGCTGGCCTCGAAGGCGACGGGCTTCCCGATCGCCAAGGTCGCGGCGCGGCTCGCCGTCGGCTACACGCTCGACGAGATCGAGAACGACATCACCGGCGGCGCGACCCCGGCCTCCTTCGAGCCGACGATCGACTATGTCGTCACCAAGATCCCGCGCTTCGCCTTCGAGAAGTTCCCGGGCTCCGAGCCGACCCTGACCACGGCGATGAAGTCGGTCGGTGAGGCGATGGCGATCGGCCGCACCTTCCAGGAATCGCTGCAGAAGGCGCTGCGCTCGCTCGAGACCGGCCTCGACGGGCTCGACGAGATCGAGGTCGAGGGACTCGGCCAGGGCGACGACCGCAACGCGGTCAAGGCGGCGCTCTCGACCCCGACGCCCGACCGCATCCTGCATGTCGCCCAGGCGATGCGCCTCGGCTTCACCGACGAGCAGATCCATGAGAGCTGCAGGATCGACCCCTGGTTCCTCGCCCAGATGCGCGGCATCGTCGAGACCGAGGAAAAGATCCGCATCCACGGCCTGCCGCAGACCCCGATAGCGCTGCGCCAGGTCAAGGCGATGGGCTTCTCCGACAAGCGCCTCGCCGCCGTCGCCGGCAAGACCGAGGAAGAAGTGAAGGCGCTGCGCCGCTCGCTCGCGGTGCGCCCGGTGTTCAAGCGCATCGACACCTGCGCCGCCGAGTTCGCCTCGCCCACCGCCTACATGTACTCGACCTATGCCATGCCCTTCGCCGGCGCCGCGGCCGACGAAGCCCAGCCCTCGACGCGCAAGAAGGTCGTCATCCTCGGCGGCGGCCCCAACCGCATCGGCCAGGGCATCGAGTTCGACTATTGCTGCTGCCATGCCTGCTACGCGCTGCGCGATGCCGGCTACGAGACCATCATGGTCAACTGCAATCCCGAGACGGTTTCGACCGACTACGACACCTCGGACCGGCTCTATTTCGAGCCGCTGACCGCCGAGGACGTGCTCGAGATCCTCGAGACCGAGAAGCAGGCCGGCACGCTGCACGGCGTCATCGTCCAGTTCGGCGGCCAGACCCCGCTGAAGCTGGCCAATGCGCTGGAAGAGGCCGGCATCCCGATCCTCGGCACCTCGCCCGACATGATCGACCTCGCCGAGGACCGCGACCGCTTCAAGCGCCTGCTCGACAAGCTTCAGCTCAAGCAGCCGAAGAACGGCATCGCCTATTCGGTCGAGCAGTCGCGCATGATCGCGGCCGAGCTCGGCCTGCCCTTCGTGGTCCGCCCGTCCTATGTGCTCGGCGGCCGCGCTATGGCGATCATCCGCGACGAGGTGATGTTCGAGGACTACCTGCTCGGCACCTTGCCCTCGCTGATCCCCTCCGAGGTCAAGGCCAAGTACCCGAACGACAAGACCGGCCAGATCAACACCGTTCTCGGCAAGAACCCGCTGCTCTTCGACCGCTATCTCTCGGATGCGATCGAGGTCGACGTCGACTGCCTCAGCGACGGCAAGGACGCCTTCATCGCCGGGATCATGGAGCATATCGAGGAGGCCGGCATCCATTCCGGCGATTCGGCCTGCTCGCTGCCGCCGCGCTCGCTCTCCCCTGAGATCCTCGCCGAGCTGGAGCGCCAGACCCGCGCCATGGCGCTGGCGCTCGATGTCGGCGGGCTGATGAACGTGCAGTACGCCATCCAGAACGGCGTCATCTACGTGCTCGAGGTCAATCCGCGGGCGTCTCGCACCGTGCCCTTCGTCGCCAAGGTCATCGGCCAGCCGATCGCCAAGATCGCGGCGCGGCTGATGGCCGGCGAGAGCCTCGCCAGCTTCGAGCTGAAGCAGCAGGAACTCGGCCATGTCGGGGTCAAGGAAGCGGTCTTCCCCTTCGCCCGCTTCCCCGGCGTCGACGTGCTGCTCGGGCCGGAGATGCGCTCGACCGGCGAGGTCATCGGCCTCGACCGCTCCTTCGACGTCGCCTTCGCCAAGAGCCAGCTCGGCGCCGGTTCGAAGGTTCCGGTCAAGGGCACGGTCTTCGTCTCGGTCCGCGATCAGGACAAGCTGCGGATCATGCCCTCGATCCGGATGCTCGCCGATCTCGGCTTCCAGATCGTCGCGACCGGCGGCACGCAGCGCCTGCTGCAGGAGCACGACATCCGCGCCAGCAAGATCAACAAAGTCCTGGAAGGCCGCCCGCACATCGTCGATGCGATCAAGAACGGCGGAATCCAGCTCGTCTTCAACACCACCGAGGGTCCGCAGGCCCTCGCGGATTCGCGCCCGCTGCGCCGCGCAGCCCTCTTGCACAAGGTTCCCTATTATACCACCTTGGCCGGAGCGATCGCGGCGGCGGAAGGCATCAAGGCCTATTGCAGCGGCGATCTCGAAGTGAGGTCGCTACAATCCTATTTCGACAGCGCCGCCTGATTCGGGCTGCGCGCCGGGATAGTTTTTCTAACGATCGGAAGCGACGGCGCTGGCGCGGATTTATCCGTGCGGCGCCGCATCGCGTTTCGGAACTGGGACGGGACGATGGACAAGGTTCCTATGACGGCCGGCGGCTTCGCCGCTCTCGAAGTCGAGCTGAAGCAGCGGCAGCAGGTCGAACGCCAACGCATCATCCAGGCGATCTCCGAGGCGCGCGCGCTCGGCGACCTTTCGGAGAACGCCGAGTATCACGCCGCCAAGGAAGCCCAGTCGCTGAACGAGGGCCGCATCATGGAGCTCGAATCGCTGATCGGCCGCGCCGACATCATCGATATCAGCAAGCTCGGCGGCGACACGATCAAGTTCGGCGCGACCGTCAAGCTGATCGACGACGACACCGAGGAAGAGAAGCTCTACCAGATCGTCGGCGAGCCGGAATCGGACGTGAAGTCCGGCAAGGTCTCGATCGGCTCGCCGATCGCGCGCGCGCTGATCGGCAAGAGGGTCGGCGATTCCGTCCAGGTCAACACGCCGGGCGGCGGCAAGTCCTATGAGGTCGTCGGGGTCGCCTTTCGCTGAGGCGCTCCTTGGCCATCCCGGCGCCAGCCCCTAGATTGAGGGTAACGCCTGCCGCCGGAGATGCCGCCATGACCAGCCGTCGCGCTTTTCTCACCGGGTCCGCCGCGCTTGTCGCAGGCGGGCTCGCTTCGTTTCAGGCCCTGGCGCAGGGCACGACGATCGGTGCGATCCGCGTCGATGTCGGCCGTCTCGTACCGCAGGGCTGGGGCGAGAACGCCTACGCGATCAAGCGCGCGATGGAGCGCCAGCTCGCGGTCACGCTGGGAGACATGCTGCGCCCCGGCGCCGGCCCCACCCTGCACGTCACGCTACTCGGTGTCTGGCTTGCCAGCTATGCCGGCGGCGGCATGCGCGGCGACGGCAGCGGCGGCGGCAACGACAATATGGACAGCGTCGCCGAACTGGTCGACCGCGGCCGCGTGATCGCGAGCTATCCGATCCGCTCCCTGGAGCTTTCCAGCTCGGGCGGAGCCTGGTACCGGCCCGACGTCGACCAGCGGCGCGTCGCTGCGCTGCTGGCGAACAACGCGCTCTGGATCAAGCGCTATCTCGGTGGCTGAGGCGACGAGGCCGACGCGCCGCCATCTCGTCCTGGCGGCAGCCGCATTTCTGCAGGCGGGCTGCCAGACCACCCCGCCGCTCGGCTCGGCCACCGCGATCGGTGCCATTCGCGTCGATGTCTCACGGCTGGTCGAGCTCGGCGTCGGCCCGCGCGCCGAGACCGTCAGGACGAGGCTCGAGCAGGAACTGGCGCGCGGCTTCGCAGCCCGGCGCCAAGCGGGCGGCGCGACGCTCACCGTCGCCGTGCGCGGACTGACCATGCCGACCTATGTCGGCGGCGACATCGACGACGGCGCGACCTCGGACTATCTTGAAAGCCTCGTCACCGTCACCGGCCGCAAGGGCGAGGTGCTTGCCACCTATCCGGTGCTGTCTATGAACGGGGCCGGCGATTCCGGCTTCTGGTTCTCGCCCGACATCGACGAACGCCGCGTCGAGCGCGTCATCGTCAACCACGCTGCCTGGATCCGAAAGCTCGTGCTCGGCTGAGGCCTCAGCCCAGCGGCGCGATCGGCTCGTCCTTGACCCGGTCGAGCGCCAGCGCGGTGCGGACATTGCGGACATTGGGCAGCGCCGTCAGGTCGCCGACGAAGTCCTGGAAGGCCTTCAGGTCGCTGGCGACGCATTTCAGGACGAAGTCGATGTCGCCCGACAGCGTCCAGCACTCGCGCACCGCCGGCCACTCGCGAATCCGGCTCTGGAAGGCGGCGAGATCGCCTTCGGCCTGGCTGGCGAGATGGACGAAGGCGAAGCAGACGACCTCGATGCCGAGCTTGCGCTCGTCGAGCTGCGCCCGGTAGCCGGTGATCACCCCGGCCTCCTCCAGCGCGCGCACGCGCCGCAGGCAGGGCGGCGGCGAAATGCCGACGCGGCTGGCGAGCTCGACATTGGTCATCCGCCCGTCACGCTGCAATTCGGTCAGGATGCGGAGATCGATCTCGTCGAGCTTGGAACGCACAAATCCTCCCGGAAAAAGGTCGCGCTGGTGTAGACGCAGTGTCCACGCGATACAAGGCGCGGGCCAAGCCGGCTTCGGCGTGGCCAGCATTCGAGCCCTCATCCAGAGGAGCGGGCGTTGGAGGCATCATTCTTGGGCGAGCACCAGCCTTCGGAGTCCACTCCTACCCTCTGGGTCCTGAGCGACGGCAAGGCCGGCGACGAGGTCCAGTGCCTCGGCGTGGCCGAACGCCTCGGCATCGTCCCCGAGATCCGCCGCATCAGCCCGGGCCGGCCCTGGTCGTGGCTGATGCCGCGTGGGCCGATCGACCCGCGCGAGGCGCCCGACCGGCCGGGCAGTCCGCTCCGGCCGCCCTTCCCCGACATCGCCATCGCCTCGGGCCGGCGCGCGGTCGCCTATCTGCGCGCGCTGAAGAAGGCCTCGAACGGGCGCAGCTTCACCGTTTTCCTCAAGGACCCGCGCACGGGCGCCGCGGCCGCGGACCTGATCTGGGTGCCGCAGCACGACCGCCTGCGGGCTGAGAACGTGCTGGTGACGATCACCTCGCCGCACCGGCTCGCCCCCGCCGCGCTCGCCGCCGCACGCCAGGCGCCGCCGTCCGCGCTCGCCGCCCTGCCCTCGCCGCGCGCCGCGGTGCTGGTCGGCGGCGACAGCCGCCATCACCGTTTCCGGCCGCAGGACATCGAAGCCTTCGCCGCCCGGCTGGAGGCGCTCGCCGCCTCGGGCGTCGCTTTGATGGGCTCGCGCTCGCGGCGCACCCCGCCAGCGCTCGACGCGGCAGTTGCCGCCGTGTTCAAGCGTCATGGCGGCTGGTGGTGGGACGGCGCCGGCGCCAATCCCTATGTCCCGCTTCTGGCACTGGCCGACACCATCGTCGTCACCGCCGACTCGACCAACATGATCGGCGAAGCCGCCGCGACCGGCGCGCCGATCCTGGTCTTCGAGCCGCATGGCGGCCATGGCCGGCTGGCGAAGTTCCTCGAAGCGCTGAAGGCCTATGGCGCTGTGCATCATTTCGAGGGCCGGCTTGAAGGCGGGCGCTACGAGCCGCTAGACTCGACGGCAGCGATCGCGCGGGCCGTCAATGAGGGCTGGCAGCGTCACAGGGCGGCGACAGGGCTGGACTGACGGCCTCCCGATACCGATATCACCGGCTGCGGCCGACCAGGCAGACATAGCCGGCAAGGGCCGGCGGAAGCAGAGTTAGCCGGCCAGGCCGGCAGAGGAAGACGAGAATGGCCCATACCCACGCCAAGGTGATGATCATCGGCTCCGGCCCCGCCGGCTACACCGCCGCGATCTATGCCGCCCGCGCCCTGCTCGAGCCCGTCCTGATCTCGGGTATGCAGGCTGGCGGCCAGCTCATGATCACCACCGATGTCGAGAACTATCCTGGCTTCGCCGACGTCATCCAGGGGCCCTGGCTGATGGAGCAGATGCGCGCCCAGGCCGAGCACATGGGCACGAAGATGGTCTCCGACCATATCGCCCGCGTCGATCTCTCGCAGCGTCCCTTCCGGCTCTGGGGCGATGGCGGCGAGACCTATTCCTGCGATGCGCTGGTCATCGCCACCGGCGCCCAGGCGAAATGGCTCGGCCTGCCTTCCGAGCAGAAATTCCAGGGCTTCGGCGTCTCGGCCTGCGCCACCTGCGACGGCTTCTTCTTCCGCGGCAAGCAGGTCGTGGTCGTCGGCGGTGGCAACACCGCCGTCGAGGAGGCGCTCTACCTCGCCAACCTCGCCGCCAAGGTGACGCTGGTCCACCGGCGTGATTCGCTGCGCGCCGAGAAGGTGATGCAGGACCGCCTGTTCAAGCATCCGAAGATCGAGGTGATCTGGGACTCGGAGGTCGCGGAGATCCTCGGTGGCACGCAGCCGCCTTCGGTGACGCATGTCCGCCTGCGCAACCTGAAGAGCGGCGCGGCGCAGGACCTGCCGACCGATGGCATCTTTGTCGCGATCGGCCACAAGCCGGCGACCGAGCTCTTCACCGGCCAGCTCGCCATGCGCGAATCGGGCTATCTCGAAGTCACGCCGGGCACGACTCAGACCAATGTCCCTGGCGTCTTTGCCGCAGGCGACGTCACCGACGAGCATTATCGCCAGGCCGTGACCGCCGCCGGACTCGGCTGCATGGCTGCCCTCGACGCCGAGCGCTGGCTCGCAGCCAACGAAACCGAGCTTCGCGAGGCTGCGGAATAGGGATTCCTTGACTCATCAGCATTGCTGATGAGTTACCCCACGAGTTTAAGGGCTAAAAATCGGGCATCCGGCAAAGGAAACATTGACCTCACGCCCCCCGCCTCCCATCATGCGCTGAATGCATAACAGGGGGGACAGCGGTGGATTGGGACCGCATCCGGATTTTCTACACCGTCGCAGAATCGGGCAGCTTCACCAAGGCCGGTGACGGGCTTGGGCTGAGTCAGTCCGCCGTCAGCCGCCAGATCGGTGCGCTGGAACGCGAGCTGCGTGCCCCGCTCTTTCATCGGCATACCCGTGGCCTGATTCTGACCGAGCAGGGCGAGCTGCTCTGGCGCGCCGCCCGCGAGATGACGCAGCGGCTGGAGCGGACCCGTGCCCAGCTCTCGGAGACGCGCGAGCACCCCTCCGGCGAGTTGAAGGTCACCGCGACACGCGGGCTCGGCGGCCACTGGCTGACGCCGCGCCTGGCCGAGTTCCTCGATCTCTATCCGGACATCAAGATCGACCTCATCCTGACCGACGAGGAACTCGACCTCTCGATGCGCGAGGCCGACATCGCCTTGCGGCTGCGCCAGCCGCAGCAGCCGGACCTGATCCAGCGCCGGCTCTTCACGGTGCACTTCCACGTCTACGGATCGCCGGCCTACATCAAGCGCTTCGGCGAGCCGAAGAGCTTCGAGGATCTCGACAATCACCGGCTGCTGTCGTTCGGCAGCACCTCGCCGTCCTATCTGACGGCGGTGCACTGGCTCGGCACGCTGGGCCGCGAGCAGCGCAACCCGCGCCCGATCCATCTCGTCGTCAACAACATCACGGCGATGAAGCGGGCGGTCGATTCGGGCGCCGGCATCGCCATCCTTCCGGACTACCTGATCGAGGCCGGCTCGCCGCTCGTGCAGCTGATGCGCGAGACTGAGATGCCGCAGCTCGAAAGCTATCTGGTCTATCCGGAAGAGATGAAATCAGTGGCGCGCGTGCAGGTTTTCCGTGATTTCCTGATCCAGAAGGCTCAGCGCTGGACGTATTGAGCCCTGGCTGCCTAGCGGGCAGAACCTGCCCGAAAACCCGGCGACGGGCCCTCCCGTCCCGCACCTGACGCATTGCCGCACCCGCCATACGGCAATTATGTCAAATTCTAGCATTTCATCATGCCATGAACGCATGACCGACCCGCCTAATGCTGCATTGCAAAAAGGCAGGTTCTGCTCAATATTGTACTCACGGTTGTTCGGAACGGGCTCCGCATTCTCCTCCCGGCGTTGAGTTCGTTCCAGCCGTTCCCCTCTGAGATGTTTGGCGCTTGCGCCGAATATTTCAAACTTCTAGGCCGGCTCCTTCGGGACGCCGGCCTTTTTTCTTGGGCAGATGCTCCCATCATCCGCGGGCGGAGCGAAGCGCAGACCCGGGAATCTCAGGACGAGAAGCCACTGGTTTCCAAGATGCTCGGGTCAAGCCCGAGCATGACGCCTGAGCCTAGCGCCGCCTGGCTTCGAGCGGCAGCGAATCGAACAGCGAGGGCTCGGCGCTGGTGCGCGCCTTCTCGATCGTCAGAATCCTGAGCTTGGTCTCGACGCCGCCATCGGCCGAGAAGCCGCCGGTCTTGCCGCCGGCCGCGAGCACGCGATGGCAGGGCACGATGATCGGGATCGGATTCTGGCCGAGCGCGACGCCAACGGCGCGCGCCGCACCAGGCTCGCCGATCCGCGCCGCGACCTCGCCATAGGTCAAGGTCTCGCCCGGCGGAATCGCCAGCGCGACACGATAGACGCGCTGGTTGAACTCAGGCGTGGCGCCAAGGTCGATCGGCAGATGGGCGAGATCGCGCCGCTCGCCGGCGAGCAGGGCGACGATCTCGGCGATCGCCTCCCGCACGAAGGCGGCGGGCTCGGCCTCGCCGGCCTCCGGAAAGCGCCGGGCCAACCTCTTGCGGGCCACGGCCTCGTCGCGCTCCGGCAATTGCGCGGCAATGATCCGCTCGCCCTGCCAGACCAGGGCACAGCTGCCGATCGCGGTATCGAAGAGACAGAAGCTTTGCATGAGCGGAGGATAGCGCGACTATTGCGTAGACGGCACCCGTTTCCTGCCCCCTCCTTCTCCGGGCGTCCCGGGCGAAGCAAAGCGTAGACCGGGATCCATGCCTGAGCCTTTCCGGTAGAGGCTCAGGCATGGCTCCCGCATCGGCGCGGCTGCGCCGCTTGTCCGGGGCGACCCTGCTTCGGAAATTCGCGAACGGTGCTGCTCAGGCCCAGAGCCGCTCCTTCTCCAGACCCTTGTAGAGCTCGGCGACCTGCTCGCCATAGCCGTTGAACAGCAGCGTCGGCCGCCGTTCGCGCGAGCCCAGCACCTGCTCGCTCGCCTGGCTCCAGCGCGGATGCGAGACCTCCGGGTTCACATTCGCCCAGAAGCCGTATTCCGAGGCCTGCAGACCCTCCCAGAAGGTCTTTGGCCGCTCGGCGACGAAGCTGATCTTGCTGATCGACTTGACCGATTTGAAGCCGTATTTCCACGGGACGATCAGGCGCATGGGCGCGCCGTGCTGGTTCGGTATCGGCTTGCCGTAGATGCCGGTCACCATCAGCGGCAGCTCGTTGGTCGCCTCGGCGATGGTCAGGCCCTCGGTATAGGGCCAGGGATACCAGCGCTGCGACTGCCCTGGCGCCACCCGCGGGTTCATGAAGGTCTGCATCTGCAGGTATTTCGCGCCCGAGAGCGGCTTTGCCAGCTCGATCAGGCTCTTCAGCGGGAAGCCGGTCCAGGGCACGGCCATCGACCAGGCCTCGACGCAGCGGAAACGATAGAGCCGCTCTTCCAGCGGCATCTTGCGGATCAACTCGTCGATGCCGATCTCGAACGGCTTTTCGACCAGGCCGTCGATCGCCACCATCCACGGCCGCGTGCCGAGGCGCTTCGCCGAGGCCACCACGTCCTTGGAGGTCCCGAACTCGTAGAAATTATTGTAGTTGGCGGCGAGCCCTTCTTCGGTCACCGGCCGGTCGAGCTTGTAGGCCTCGTTGCGCTTGGCCGGGTAGAGGTCGAGCGTCGGGTCGGCGCCCTGCGCCAGCGCCATCTCCGGCAGGGCCGCACCGGCGATCAGGCCGGCGCCGGCAGCCATGAAGCGGCGGCGATCCAGGAAGACGGCTTCCGGTGTGGCCTGGCTTTCGGGGATTTCCCAGCCGGCGCGGGTCTTGATCAGCATGGGACGACAAGCTCCGGTTTTTCCAGGCCAGCTAACCCACAGACCGCCCCGACACGCAATTCACGAGGGGGAGAGGATCAGCGGCTCTCGGCCGCACCTGCGGCATCGCCTCCTGCACGGCCGCCGCCCCCTTTGCATCGCGGTCATGCCCGCAACGCTCGACTCGGACAGTGCCGCGATCGCATGCACATGCTAGAAATTTCGGCAGTGATCGGGACAGTCACTTCTGCTCCCGGAGAGTTGGAGCCGCTTCCCCTGGAGGGGCTCATCGCGCGTCCCCGATCAGCGCGGCCAAGATCGCGAGCGGAAGCTGCATGAACGTCGAGGAGATGATTGCGATGAGCAAGTTGAAATTTCTTGTCGGCGCGGCTTTTGCCGCCAGTCTGCTTGCCGTGGCTCCGGCCCGCGCCGATATCGTCATCGGCCTGATCGCGCCGCTGACCGGCGCTGTCGCAGCCTATGGCGACCAGGTCCGCAACGGCGCCGAAGCCGCGGTCGACGTCATCAACAAGAAGGGCGGCATCCTCGGCGAGAAGGTGGTGCTGAAGCTCGCTGACGATGCTGGCGATCCCAAACAGGGCGTTTCCGCCGCCAACCTCCTGGTCGGCGAAAAGGTCAAGTTCGTCGTCGGCCCGGTGACTTCGGGCGTCGCCATTCCCGCCTCCGACGTCTTCGCCGAGCACGGCGTCTTGATGGTGACGCCGACGGCGACCGCTCCGGCCCTGACCAGCCGCGGCCTCTCCAATGTCCTGCGCACCTGCGGCCGCGACGACCAGCAGGCCGAGGTCGCCGCGAACTATGTGGTGAAGAACCTCAAGGACAAGCGGATCGCGGTCCTCCACGACAAGGGCACCTACGGCAAGGGCCTCGCCGACGCCTTCAAGAAGGGCATCAATGCCGGCGGCATCAAGGAAGCGCTCTATCTGACGCTGACGCCTGGCGAAAAGGACCTGTCGGCCGTCATCACGCGCCTCAAGGCCGCCAATATCGACCTGATCTATTTCGGCGGCTACCACCCTGAAGGCGGCCTGCTCGCCCGGCAGCTCAGCGACGCGGCGATCAAGGCGATGATCATCGGCGGCGAGGGCCTCTCCAACACCGAGCTCTGGGCGATCGCCGACCAGGCGGCGACGGGCACTCTGTTCACCAACGCGACCGACGCCCAGAAGAACCCCGACTCGGCCGAGGCCGTGCAGGTGCTGAAGGAAAAGGGCATCCCGGCCGAGGCCTTCACGCTGAATGCCTATGCCGCCGTCGAGGTGCTGAAGGCCGGCATCGAGAAGGCCGGCAAGGCCGACAATGCCGCTGCCGTCGCTACGGCGCTGAAGGCCGGCATGACGGTCCCGACCGCGATCGGCAAGCTTTCCTACGGCAAGAACGGCGATCTCAGCTCGCCGGCCTTCTCGATGTTCAAATGGGAAGGCGGCAAGATCGTCGCGGTCGACTGACAAAGAACAACCGGCGCGAGGGGCTTCGAATCTCCTCGCGCCGGCTCTGAATTCGATACGGCGGATGCGACCCGACCGGGTTCGCAACCGCGAAAGCCAACCGCCTCAGCCGCGCGCTTCGAGCGCCTTGACGATCGCGTCGCCCATCTCGGTGGTCGAGACG
>JAKFDB010000085.1:0-35624 GCA_036676315.1 Bradyrhizobiaceae bacterium | reverse complement strand
GGCCTTCGAGGAGGCGGATGGCCGCCGGCCGCGCATCCTCGTCGCCAAGATGGGCCAGGACGGCCATGATCGCGGCCAGAAGGTGATCGCCTCGGCCTTCGCCGATCTCGGCTTCGACGTCGACATCGGCCCGCTGTTCGCGACGCCCGACGAGGCGGCGCGCCAGGGCGTCGAGAACGACGTCCACATCATCGGCGTCTCCTCGCTGGCAGCCGGCCACCTGACCCTGGTGCCGGAACTCAAGGCGGCGCTCGCCCAGGCCGGCCGCCCCGACATCATGATCGTCGTCGGCGGGGTGATCCCGCCGCAGGATTTCGAGACCCTGCTGCAGGCCGGCGCCAGCGCCATTTTCCCGCCCGGAACCGTGATCGCCGACGCCGCCGAGAAACTGCTCGAGGAACTCAACCAGCGGCTCGGCTACGCCCAGAAATCCGCAGCCGAGTAGCGGGGGCAGCGGCGCGGCCCGAGGCCGCGCCGCCAGAAAACCGCTTCAGCGCCAGTAGCGACCGTCGTAGCGCCCGCCATAGCCATAGGCGTCGCTGCGCCGTTCCTCGTTCCAGCGCTGCCAGCGGCGCTGGCCCCAATAGCCGTGGAAGGCCGGCGGCGCCGGGCGCCAGCCATAAGCGCGGCGCTCATACTGGCGCTCATAGCGGTCATAGGCCTGAGCTTCGCCGCTGCCTGCAAGGCTCAGCATGGCGAGCCCCCCAGTGCTGAGGGCGAGAGCAGCGAGGCCGGCGGTGGCGAGCTTGCGGAACATGGTTCCTGTCCTGTGCTGTGGTCGGGGACATTCCCCGTCCTGAGCAGGACCTTCGCAGTCTTCGGCTGAACGCCGCTTGAGCTGGGCGTTCACCCGCCGTTTAGCCCCTCTCGCCTGCCAGCGCCTCGCGCTTCAGCAGCAGCGAGGCGGCAATGACGGCGAGCGCGACCGCCGCGATCAGGATCGTGCAGGCGGCGTTGATCTCGGGCGAGACGCCGAGGCGGATCGCCGAATAGAGCCGCATCGGCAGGGTCGTGGCGCCCGGGCCGGTGGCGAAGCTCGCGATCACGAGGTCGTCGAGCGAAAGCGTGAAGGCGAGCATCCAGGCGGCAAGGACGGCGGGCCAGATCAAAGGCAGCGTCACGGTGGCGAAGGTGGCGAGCGGGGTCGCGCCGAGATCGCGCGCCGCCTCCTCCAGCGACCGGTCGAAACCTGCCAGCCGCGCCTGCACGACGATGCAGGCGAAGCCGAGGCTGAAGGTCGCGTGGGCGATGACCACGGTCCAGTAGCCGCGTTCGACATCCCCGGCGACGAAGAGCAGCAGCAGCGACAGGCCGGTAATCACCTCCGGCATGACGAGCGGCGCCAGCACCATGCCGGAAAACAGCGTGCGGCCGATGAAAGCGCGGTAGCGGGCGAGCGCCAGCGCGGCGAGCGTGCCGAGCGCCGCCGCCAGCGTCGCCGAGACCAGCGCGACGCGGATGGTCAGCCAGGCGGCATCGAGCAGCGGCTGGTTGTTGAACAGCGCGACATACCAATGCGTCGAGAAGCCGCCCCAGACCGTGACCAGCCGCGAGGCGTTGAAGGAGTAGGCGATCAGCGCGACGATCGGCAGGTAGAGAAAGGCGAAGCCGAGAACGAGCGCCGCCAGATGGAAACTGCCGAACCGCCTCATCGTGCCAGCCCTCGCGCCCGCTGGAGCAGCATCACCGGCAGCACCAGCACGATCAGCAGCACGATCGCCACCGCCGAGGCCAGCGGCCAGTCGCGGTTGGAGAAGAACTCGTTCCAGAGCACCTTGCCGACCATCAGCGTATCGGGCCCGCCGAGCAGGTCGGGAATCACGAACTCGCCGATGGCGGGGATGAAGACCAGGGCCGAGCCGGCGAGGATGCCCGGCAGGGAGAGCGGCAGCGTCACGGTCAGGAAGGCGGTCAGCGGCGGCGCACCAAGATCGGCGGAGGCTTCCAGCAAGGTGCCGTCGAGCTTCTGCAGGGTCGAATAGAGCGGCAACACCATGAAGGGCAGATAGGAATAGACCATGCCGATCAGCACCGCGGTATCGGTGTTGAGCAGGCGCAGCGGCTCGTTCGTCAAGCCGAGCCAGGTCAGCGCCATGTCGAGCAGACCATCCGGCCGCAGGATGCCGATCCAGGCGTAGACGCGGATCAGGAAGGAGGTCCAGAACGGCAGGATGACGAGGACGACGAGAAGGCCCTGCCAGCGCTTCGGCGCCAGCGCCATGGCGTAGGCCAGGGGATAGCCGAGCGCCAGCGCGATCAACGTGGTGAGGCCGGCGATGCGCAGCGAGGAGAGATAGCTCTGCCAGTAGAGTGGATCCTCGCCGAGCAAACGGAAATTCTCGAAATCCAGCCCCGCGACGAACTCGCCGAGTGCGTCGAAACCTGGGAAATGCGGCGCGTAGGGCGGCTGGTCGGTCGCTGCATCCGAGAGCGCGATCCGCAGCACGATGACGAAGGGTGCCAGGAAGAAGGCGAGCAGCCAGAAGTAAGGCAGGGCCGCGACCAGGAGGCCGCGACCGGTCCCGCTGCTTCGCGGAACCCGCGCGCTCACGGCACCACTCCGCCGTCATTCCGGGGCAGCCCGCAGGGCTGAGCCCGGAACCCATGAACACGGCAGCAGGACGTGAAGCGGCATCCACCGCGCCTGTTCTGGACAGGACGGCGGATATCGGTTCCAGGCTCGCTGCTGCGCAGCGCCCCGGAATGACGGCATATGCTTCTGCCTGCGCTCATGGCACCAGCACCATGCCGGCCTCGACGTCCCAGGAGAGCCAGACCGTGTCCTCCCAGGCCAGCGGCCGTTCGTTGCGACGCGTGCGATTGGAGAGCGAGACCTTAAGCAATTGCCCGTCATCGCCGCCGACCATGACCTGGACCATGGTGATGTCGCCGAGATAGCCGATATCCCAGACCTCGCCGGCGGCCTTGTTCACCGCCTGGGCCGGCTCGTCATGGCTGAGCGTGATCTTCTCGGGGCGCAGGCCGACGCAGACCGCCTCGCCCGGGCGCAGGCCCGGCTCGTCCTCGTCGAGCTCGACGTCGCCGAGGCGCGGGCTGGCGACCCGGACGAGATCGCCAGCGACCGCGGCGACCGTGCCCTCGATCAGGTTGATGTCGCCGACGAACTCGGCGACCGTCCGGCTTGTCGGCGCCTCATAGATCACGTCCGGCGGGGCAATCTGCAGCAGCCGGCCATGATCCATCACCGCCATGCGGTCGGCCATGGTCATCGCCTCGTCCTGGTCGTGCGTCACCACCATGAAGGTCAGGCCGAGATCCGCCTGCAGGTCCATCAGCTCGTATTGCGTCGCCTCGCGCAGCTTGCGGTCGAGCGCACCGAGCGGCTCGTCGAGCAAAAGCAGCTTGGGCTGCTTGACCAGGGCGCGGGCCAGCGCCACGCGCTGGCGCTGGCCGCCGGAGAGCTGATCCGGCCGCCTCCCCTCGAACCCGTTCAGCCTGACGCGCTTGAGCATGGCATCGACGCGCTCGCGGACCAGCGCCTTCGGCAGCCCCTCGCGCTTCAGCCCATAGGCGATGTTGTCGCCGACGGAGAGATGCGGAAACAGCGCATAGGACTGGAACATCATGTTCACCGGCCGCCGGTGCGGCGGCACGGTGGTGATGTCGACGCCGTCGAGCAGGATCTCGCCCTCGTCAGGCTGTTCGAAGCCCGCGAGCATGCGCATCAGCGTGGTCTTGCCGCAGCCCGAAGGCCCCAGCAGCGCGAAGAACTCGCGCGCATGGATCGCGAGCGACAGCCCGTCGACCGCCGTCACCTTGCCGAAGCGCTTGGTGACATTGCGGAACTCGACCAGCGGCCTCGCCGCCGGATCGTTCCAGGGCTGGAAGTCGCGACGGACGCTGCCTGGTGAGGCGCGCCGCGGCGCGGCAGCGGACGGCGTGGTCACCGCCCGCTCTTGACGCGGGTCCAGAGCCGATTGACCACCCGCTGCGTCTTCTGGTCGTAAGGGGTGATCGTGTAGAGCCGCGCCATCACGGCATCGGGCGGATAGACGCCGGGATTGTCGCGCACCTCGACCGAGAGCAGCGGCTTGGAGGCAATGTTGCCGTTGGCGTACTGGATGAAGTCCGAATTCTTCGCCGCCATTTCCGGGCGGTTGACGAAATCGATGAACTTCAGCGCCGCTTCCTGATGCGCCGCATCCTTCGGGATGACGAAGGAATCGAACCACATCAGCGCGCCTTCCTTCGGGATCGAATAGGCGACCTCGACCTTGTTCTTGGCTTCCTCGGCGCGCTTCTTGGCCTGCAGGATGTCGCCGGAATAGCCGACCGCGAGGCAGATATCGCCGTTGGCGAGGGCGTTGATGTATTCCGACGAGTGGAACTTCTGGATGTGCGGCCGCATCTTGCGCAGCAATTCGCCGGCCTTGTTGAGATCGGCCTCGGCCTTGGAGTCCGGGTTCAGCCCGAGATAGCGCAGCGCTGCGGGAAACATCTCCTCGACTGCATCGAGGACGTGGACGCCGCAATTCGAGAGCTTCTTCAGCTTCTCGGCGTCGAACAGGATGCTCCACGAATCGATCACCGCATCGGGGCCGAGCCGCTCCTTGATCTTGGCGACGTTGTAGCCGATCCCGGTGGTGCCCCACATGTAGTTCACGGCGAACTTGTTGCCGGAATCGTATTTCGAGAGCCGCTGCTGGATTTCGGGCCAGGCGTTCTTGAGATTGGGCACCTTGGCGGTGTCGACGGGCGTATAGAGGCCGAGCGGGATGTGCCGCGGCAGGAAGGAAGCGGTGACGACGACGAGGTCGTAGCCGGTCTTGCCGGCGAGCAGCTTGGTCTCGACCGTCTCCATCTGGTCGAAGGTGTCGTAGACGACCGTGATGCCGGTTTCCTTCTTGAAGGCGTCGAGCACCTCCGGATTGACGTAATCGGACCAGTTGTAGATGCGCAGTTCCTTGTCCTGCGCCTGGGCCGGGGTTCCCGCGAGCAGCGCCAGCCCAAGGGCCGCACCGGTCGCCATGCTTTTCAGAACCGACGTCAACTCACTCAATCTGCCCCTCCTCACGGACATATTTTGATAGCGCCGGCACGCTATCAGCTTGTCGGAAACGCTCAACCTCGATTTCGTGATCTGCCGACTGTGACCACAGCTTGCGGCGCAGTATAGCCGCCCTATCTTCTGCGGGCTCATGACCCGCCGGCTCCTGATCCTCTTTTTCGCGCTCTTCCTGCTGCCGCTGGCCAGCCATGCGGCATGGTGGTCGTGGCAGCCGCTGGCGGCCGACTGGCGCCGGGCCGACTGGTCGAGCGCAGCCCTCCTGCCCGCCGCCGCGATCGAGCCGGAAGCCACCGTCCATGTCTTTGCGGCACGGGTCGGCCGCTGGCGCGGCGTCTTCGCGCATCATTCCTGGGTGGTGGTGAAGGAGGCCGGCGCCAAGGCCTATACCCGTTTCGACGTGGTCGGCTGGGGCAATCCGGTGCGCGTCAACCATCGCGAGGCCGATGGGCGCTGGTTCGGCAATGTCCCGGAACTCGTCGTGGAGGTGAAGGGGCCGGCCGCCGCCGCGCTGATCCCGCGCATCCGCGAGGCCGTGCAGAGCTACAGTTACAGCAGCTACGGCTCCTACGCGGCCTGGCCGGGGCCGAACTCGAACAGCTTCGTCCAGCACGTTCTCGCCGAAGTGCCAGAACTCGGCCACGCATTGCCGCCGACCGCGATCGGCAAAGACTGGCGCCAGGACGGGCTCTATGCCGGCTTCACGCCGAGCCGCACCGGCCTGCAGGCCTCGCTCTACGGGCTCGCCGGCATCACGCTCGGCTGGGTCGAAGGCATCGAGATCAACCTGCTCGGCCTCGTCGCCGGGGTCGACCTGCGCCAGCCGGCGCTGAAGCTGCCGGGCTGGGGGCGCGTGGGGTTGTGACGTCATGCTCGGGCTCGACCCGAGCATCTCGTGACGATGTACCGACCCCCAGCGCCTTCTCGTCACGAGATTCTCGGGTCTACGCTTCGCTTCGCCCGAGAATGACGCCTGTCAATTCCGCAACACCAAGCACGCCCCCCCGGCCTGTCGCAGGCGATTGCAGGTCACCGTTGCCTCGCGCAGGCTCTGCGCCGGCAGCCTGACGCGGTAGAAGCGCGCCCTGCCCCGCCCGGGCACGGCCGAGCCCAGCACCATGGTCGGCTTGCCCGCGAGCAGCGAGGCGAAACGGGCGACGACGCGCTGATAGGAGGCGATGGCGCGGGCCTTCGACGGGTTGCCTGCAAGCTGCACGCCGAACGGGCCATAAGCGCCTTCGATCAGGACTGCCGGCGCGGTGGTGCGGATCGAGGCGACGGCCGCCAGACAATCGGTTTCCTGAGTCGTCGCCGGAGGCGGCAACTCGCCGGGGCCGAGGCGCCATTCGTCGACGGAACGTCCGGTGATGAAGCGGACATAGGCTTGCGTTTCGTAAGGCAGAGAGCCGCCGCGCGCGACCCAGCGGGCGACGCGGTTCGGGCCGCCATTATACGCCGCCGCGGCAAGACCGAGATTTCCGAACTGTCCCTTCAAGGCGGCCAGGAAGGCGGCCGAATGCGGGATCGCCGCTTCCGGATCGAACGGGTCGGCAAGGCCACGCTCGCCCGCCGTCGCCGGCATGAACTGCGCAATGCCCTGGGCGCCGGCCGGGCTGGTGACATGGGAGCGGAAGCTGCTCTCGCGCCAGATCAGCCTGGTCAGGAAGGCGACAGGCAGGTCATGCTTCTTCGCCGTCGCCTCGATCAGGCGGCAGATGGTCTGGGCCACGCTCTCCTGCTGCGGCTCGGCCAGGGCCGAACCACAAGACAGCGCCGCGGCCAGGGCCGCGGCGAAAGCGCGGCGCCGGCCGCGCCTCACGCAGCTTCCAGCGCCTGCGCCAGATCGGAGATCAGGTCCTCGATGTTCTCGATGCCGACCGAGATCCGGATCAGCGCATCGGTGAGGCCGATCTCCTCGCGCAATTCGCGGGCGACGCCCGAATGCGTCATCGCGGCGGGATGCGAAACCAGCGTCTCGGTGCCCCCCAGGCTGACCGCGAGCTTCATGATCTGCAGGTTGTCGAGGACCGCGAAGGCCTCCTTCTCGCCGCCCTTCACATCGAAGGCGAAGGTCGAGCCGGGCTGGCTGCACTGCCGGTCGAACACGGCCTTCCTCGGATCGCCCTCCTTGAGATTGCCGAGATAGTGCACCTTGGCGACCTTCGGATGGGCGGCGAGATAATCGGCCACCTTGCGGCCGTTCTCGTTCGAGCGGCTCATGCGGATGTCGAGCGTCTCCAGCGAGCGCATCAGCATCCAGCAGGAATTCGGGTCGAGTTGGGTGCCGAGCGAGCCGCGCCAGGCCTTGACCTGCCGGACCAGCTTCTCGGAACCGCTGATCGAGCCGCCGACGAGATCGCTGTGGCCGCCGACATATTTGGTCAGCGAAAGCAGCGAGAGATCGGCGCCGTGCTTCAGCGGCTTCTGGAACATCGGCCCCAGCATGGTGTTGTCGACCACCACCGGCGGGCGATGCCCCTGGCTCTTCTCCAGTTCGTCGGCGATGGCGGCGCAGGCGGCAAGGTCGACGAGGCCGTTGGTCGGGTTCGCTGGTGTCTCGACCAGGATCATCGCGACGCGGCCCTTGGCAGCCGCAGCTTGGGCGACGGCGCGCATCTGGGCAACGTCGATCCCGTCGGTGAACCCGAAAGGCGTGACGCCGAAGGCGCCCATCTGGTTCTTCAGCAGCGTCTCGGTGCCGCCATAGAGCGGACGGCTGTGGATGATGGTGTCGCCGGGGCGGAGGAAGGCGAAGCAGGTGGTCGCGATCGCCGCCATGCCGCTGGCGAAGACCGCGCATTTCTCGGCCTCGTCCCAGATCGCCAGGCGATCCTCGAGGATCTCCATGTTCGGGTGGTTGAAGCGCGAATAGACCAGGCCCGCTTTCTCGCCCGGCTTGAGCTGGCGGCGGCCGGCCGTCAGGTCGAAGAAGTCCTTGCCCTGCTGGGCGTTCTCGAAAACGAAGGTCGAGGTCAGGAAGACCGGCGGCTTGAGCGAGCCCTCCGACATCGCCGGGGAATAGCCGAAGCCCATCATCAAGGTCTCGGGGTGGAGCCGGCGGTTGGCGATCCGGTCCTTGTGGTAGTCGTCTTGGCTCATGGCTCGCCTCCGTGGCCGGTGCGTCGCACCGTGTTCGAGGCGCCAGCCTATGACGATCCGGCCGCCATTGCATGAACGATCATCGGCATTCTAAGGAGCAGTTGAGCACGATTCCGCTCAACTTCCTCAAGCACGGAGCAGATCATGCTCGACACCACCGATCGCCGCATGCTCACCTTGCTGCAGGAGGACGGGCGGATCACCAATCACGATCTGTCGCAGAAGGTCGGGCTGTCGCCGACGCCCTGCCTGCGCCGGCTGAAGCGTCTCGAAGAGACCGGCGTGATCAAGGGATATTCGGCGATCGTCGACCCGAAAGCCTATGGCCTGCCCTTCAGCGTCTTCGTCTCGGTGCGGCTGAGCCAGCAGACCCAGGAACACATCGCCGAGTTCGAGAAGGCGGTCGAAAGCTGGCCGGAAGTCGCCGAATGCTACCTGATGACCGGGTCGCAGGACTATCTCCTGCGCGTGCTGACCGATGGCATCGAAGGCTATGAGCGCTTCCTGAAGCAGAAGGTGACGCGGCTGAAATGCATCCAGTCGGTCGAGTCCAATTTCGCCCTGGCGACCATCAAGAAGCGGATCGGCCTGCCGCCGCTCTGAGAGCTCGCGATGGGCGAGACTCAAAAGCCCTCATCCTGAGGAGCCATTCCGTGAGGAATGGCGTCTCGAAGGATGGTCGGTGAGGCTCCTGAACCATCTGGAGCATCCTTCGAGACGCCGCTGACGCGGTTCCTCAGGATGAGGGCTGCGATGGTCTTGACGGTTCAGCCGCCGGCGCGATCGATCGCGCGCTTCACCACCTGCGTGACCTCGCCGTCCGAGAGGAAGAGGTCGTGGCGAAGCATGCTCCAGCCGCGGCCGGCCGTATCGGCGACCCGCACGCCCAGCAGCTCCAGTCGCTCGCGATCGGCAGCGCCGGCGCGGGCGACGCCGCCAGCGATGCGCGCGGAGACGGCGAGCGCCCTGTCACCGGGATCGATGATCACGGTCATGCGCCTCGCAATCGGCCCGAGCTTCGAGACGGTCTGCTCGAAGGCGTCGATATCGATGTCGGGCGAGGCGAAGACGACGGAGCCGATCCGGTCGGAGAAGCCCGGCAGGTCGCGCAGTTCGCGCAAGCCCTCGAGCGCCAGGAAGGTCCCCATCGAATGGGCGACGATGTGAATGCGGCCCGCGATCGGATTGTCGACCAGCGCCTTCAGCGCCTGCACGAAGCCGTCGCGCGACCAGAGCGCGCTCTCGCGATCATAGGCATAGGCGAGGAGCCCGCCGCCGGACGGCCAGGTGAAGAGCGCGGTGCGGCCGTCGAAGGCGAGGCTGTGCGAGAGCTGGCCGGCACTACGGGCGGATGTTTCGAAGGTCTCGTTGAAGCCATGGACATAAAGCAGCACGTCGCGGCCATTGGCAGCTTCCGCGAAGGTGCGCGCCGCATCGACCGAGCCTCGTCGCTTGACGCCGAGCACCGCCCAGTCGCCGCTGACGACGGAACTCATTTGTGCCGCCACGCCACGGCCGGGCGGCGACAGACGCGCCTCGGCGAAGACCAGTCCACTGCCACGCTCCGAGCCGAAATAGGGAGGCCGGTCGCCCGTCGGCTTGCGCGTCGTGGCGATCAGCAGTTGCGGCTCCTTGCCGAATACCGAAGCGTCGGCCGGGCCGGTGAACGGCGAGACCACGGCTTCGCTCTGCGCGCAGGCGGCAAGCGCCGGCCCGAGCAGAGCGAGGACGGCGAAGGAACGACGAGACACGGCAAGCCGCGAGGCTGACATGAGCAGATCCGGAACTGGGGAGCGCGGCACCTTTTGGCCGGCAAGGCCTTAAAGCCAAATCAACGCGGCCATAATACGGCGCGGCAGCGGCCGGTCAGCGGCCGGCAATCGCGGCGGGTGCCGTCACCACAAGCTCGACGGTCGAGCCGAAGGTGCCGACCACCCCGCCGGCGATGTCGCCGAGCCGATCACCGAAGCCGGGTCCGGCGACCGCGATGCCCTTGTCGGCCTGGAGCCTGCGACCGATCAGCTGCACCACCTTGGGCGAGGCCGCGAACTTGCCGTGGTTGAGCTGGTCGCTGGTCGATATCTCCGAGAGATCGATGATATGGGCGCCGCGCTTCTCGAGATCGGCGACGATCTCGCCATCCTTGGCCGAGATGGCGCCGAGGCGGGTCTTGTCACCGGCGAAGCGCCGCGAGAAGGCGAGCGCGCGGTCATCGGCGGAGACGAAGACGGTGATGTCGCGCTTGATCTCGTCGATCTGCGTCTTGAACACGTCGAGATCGATGTCCGGCGCCGCGAGCATGACGTTGCGCAGCTTGCCGCCGAAACTGCCGTCGCCGCGGATCGCGGCCTGCCGCAGGGCCTCCAGCGTCACCAGCGTGCCCATCGAATGCGCGAGGATGTCGACCCTGCTCGCGCCCAGCTCGCGCGAGATGCCGCGCAGCGCCGCCTCGAGGAAGTCGCGCGAATAGAAGGCGCTCTCGCGATCATAGGGGTATTGCAGCAGCTCGCCGCGCGAAGGCCAGGTGAAGAGCACGGCCACGCCCTTGAAGCCGGCATCGTGCACGACCTGCGCAAAACGATAGGACGCATCGGCGAAATTGGTGTTGTAGCCATGGACGAAGACGAGCACGTCGCGGTCGACCGGCTTGCGCTTGGCGAGTTCGGCGCGGACCTGCGCGGTGATCGGCCCGCGCTCCAGCGCCGTCACCTTGCTGACCGCGAAATGCAGCGACGGATCGGCCTTCGCGCCGACAGCGGGGAGTTCGAGCTCGCCCGGCTTGTGGGCCCGTGGCACCGTCATGTCGAGCCGGGCGAAGGACAGGGTCGCAGCCCTCTCGCCAGTGAAGTAATTCGGCTTCTCGGCGGGGACCCGCGTCGTCGCGACGAAGACCGGGAAGCTGGCGACGGTATCCCCCTGCGCCGTGTCGGCCAGAACCAGGGTACGCGGCGTGCCGCCGCAAGCGCCGAGCGCGAGCGGGGCCAGCAAGGCCAGCACGATCAACCGAAGCCGAAACAACAGGCGGCGCTCCATCAACCCGGCGACTCGTCCCACCGCCGCGCCTGCGGAGCAAGTGCGGCCACGACACAGGCTTCGCACAATCGCACGCTTCCGCCGCGGTCGCGCTCTTGCTAACCAGCATCGCATGATCGGCCTCGGCGCACTCGGCAATGCGATTCTGGCGGGCGAGCGCGCGGCGCTGGCGCGGGCCATCACGCTTGCCGAGAGCCGCCGCGCCGATCATCGCGAAATGGCGCAGGCCCTGCTGCAAAGGCTGCTGCCGCATGCCGGCAAGGCGATCCGGGTCGGCATCACCGGCGTGCCCGGCGTCGGCAAGTCGACGACGATCGACGCGCTCGGCTCCTACCTGACCGGGCTCGGCCACAAGGTCGCGGTGCTGGCGGTAGACCCCTCGTCGACCCGCACCGGCGGCTCGATCCTCGGCGACAAGACGCGGATGGCCCGGCTCGCCGTCGACCCGAACGCCTATATCCGGCCATCGCCCTCCTCCGGCACGCTCGGCGGCGTCGCGGCGAAGACGCGCGAGACCATGCTGCTCTGCGAGGCAGCCGGCTTCGACGTGGTGCTGGTCGAGACCGTCGGTGTCGGCCAGTCGGAAACCGCGGTCGCCGACCTCACCGATTTCTTCCTCGTGCTGATGCTGCCCAATGCCGGCGATGAACTGCAGGGCATCAAGAAGGGTATCATCGAGCTCGCCGACATGATCGCCGTCAACAAGGCCGATGGCGACGGAGCGATTGCGGCGCGCATCGCCGCTGCGCAATACAAGGCGGCGCTGCATATCCTGGCGCCGGCTTCGATGCTCTGGTCGACGCCGGTGGTGACGGTGTCCGGGCTGACCGGCGACGGCCTCGACAAGCTCTGGGCGAAGATCGAGGAACACCGCGCCCGCTTCGAGGCGAAAGGGCTGATCGCCGAGAAGCGGCGCCAGCAGGACGTGAAATGGATGTGGGCGATGGTCCAGGACCGGCTCCAGGCGAAGCTGCGGCACGATCCGGCGCTCAAGGCGCGCACGCCGAAGCTCGAAGCGGCCGTGGCGAGCGGCGAGATGACGCCGACGCTGGCCGCAGACGAAATCGCCCGGGCGCTCGGGCTATGACGGCATCGGCGGGCATGGATCTGCTCGTCACCGGCTTCGGGCCCTTCCCCCATGTCCGGGTCAACCCGACCGAGGCGCTCGCCCGGGCGGTAGCCCGACGGCTGACGCAGGCCGGCATCGATGCGCGAGCGCTCGTGCTCGAGACCAGCTATTCCGGCGGCCTGCCGGCGCTGCGACGCCATCTCGACCAGACCCGCCCGCGGGCGGTGTTGATGCTCGGTATTGCCGCCCGTGCCCGCTTCGTGCGCGTCGAACTGTTCGCACGCGGCCGTTCGAGCCGGTTGCATGCCGATGCCCGCGGCGCGACCCCGGCAGAGGCGCCCTCGCCTTCGCGCGGCCTGCCGCTGCGCAGCACCGCGAGCACGAGCGCTGCACTCGACCTGATCCGCCGGCGCGGCATAAGGGCGCGGCTCTCGCCCTCGGCCGGACGCTACCTCTGCGACGCGTGTTACGCGGCCGCTCTCGCCAGCAGTGCTGCCGGAGTGCCGGTCATCTTCATCCATGTGCCATGGCTGCGGCCGAGTTCCGGCATCAAGCCGACGGGCCAGGTGGCAGGGTTCCGGCCGGGCCCGGCGCAGCTCGCGGCGGCGCTGGCGGCACTGGGTCGCGAGCTCGCCAGCGCCGGAAGGCGAAATGCGAGGCCGCGACTCGGCTGATACGGCACGACGCTTGAAGCACTCCGGCGAGAAGGAGGGTTTCATGACGGTCTCGCGCCGGAATCTGCTGCGAACGGCCCTGTTTGGCACAATCGCCGGCGCAGCCGCTCCCGCTTTGGCGCAGTCCTCGCCACGTGCGGCGGTAGCCGCTCCCCTCGGTTCGCTGGGGCTGGAGGCAACGCAATACGGGCTGCGGCCCGGCTCGGTCGACGACCAGTCGCGTGTCCTGCAGAATGCGCTCGTCGAGGCGGTCAAGCGCGACGCGCCGCTTCTCGTCGCGCCCGGACGCTACCGCATCGCCAATGTCGTGCTGCCGGAGGGGGCGCGGCTGATCGGGGTCCCCGGCGCGACGCAGTTCATCGCGGCGCAGGCCGGCCCGCTGCTCGTCGCACGCCGGATCAAGCGGGCCGCCGTCTTTGGGGTAGGACTCGACGGGCTCGACATCCGCATCGGCCAGCGCAGCGGGCTGCTGACGGCCGACGAGGTGCTCGACCTCGCCCTCGCCGAATGCGAATTCGCCAATGCCGGCTCGGTCGGCCTGACGCTGAATCGCACCGGCGGGCGGATCGAGCGCAGCCGTTTCCGCAGCATGCGCGATTCGGCCCTGTTCTCGCTGGATTCGCGCGGGCTTTCGATCGAAGCCAACGCGATCGAGGATTGCGGCAATAACGGCATCCAGATCTGGCGCAGCCAGGCCGGCGACGAGCAGAGCCTGGTCCGTGGCAACCGGGTCAACCGCATCCGCTCGGATGCCGGCGGCGACGGCCCGAACGGCAACGGCATCAGCCTCTACCGCGCCGGCGGCGTCATCATCGAGGGCAACAGCCTGCGCGACTGCGCGCTGACCTTCATCCGCAATAATTCCGGCTCCAGCGTGCAGATCCTCGGCAATCAGGGAAAGCGCTGCGGCGAGGTCGCGCTCTATTCGGAGTTCGCCTTCGAGGGCGCGATCATCGCCAACAATCTGGTCGAGGACTGCGCCCAGGGCGCCAACATCACCAATCTCGACCATGGCGGGCGCTTGTCGGTCTTCGCCAACAACATTGTCCGCAATGCCCAGAAGGGCCTCGCGCCGAAGGGCAAGGAGCTGGTCGGCGGCATGGGCGTGCATGTCGAAGCGGAAGCGGCCGTCACCGGCAACGTCATCGAGAACGCCAGCGAGGTCGGCATCTCGCTCGGCTGGTCCTGGGGCATGCGCAATCTCGTCGCCACCGGCAACATGGTGCGCAAGACCGGCATCGGCATCTCGGTCTCGCTGGTGCCGAAGGAGCGCAACGCGCTGATCGCCAACAACGTCATCAGCGAGGCGAAGCTCGGCGCCGTCGTCGGCACGGAGTACGGCAAGGCCGTCACCGGCGACCTGACCCGGGGCGAGGACCGGCGCGCCGCCGGCGTCCGGGTCGAGAACAACGCGGTGGGGTGAGAGGTTAGCGGGCCAGACCGAAGACAAAGGCGAGACGTGCATCGATCGCGGCCATCTCGTCATCCGTCAGACGCCCGATGACGGTGCCGCATTTCGATCGCGGTGCCGCGACGACATTCGTAATCATGGCAAAGGATTCGCTACGTAGGCCGTTGCCCGGCGCTGGAGGAATCGCGACCCTCAACGTCTCGAACGGACCTTGCGCCGTCGTCAGCGGACAGACGAGCACGTTGTTCGTTCCGCTGACCATGTCATTCTGAACGATAACCGCCGGGCGCGGCTTGCCGAAGTCGCCTTGGACCGCGATCGTGACCAGATCGCCACGCCTCATTCGTCGTGAGGCCATTCGGCCAAGGCATCGATCAGCTTTGCGACCTCGATCTCGTCCGGATCATTTCTGATCATGGCCATTTCGCGCTCAAGCTGCGCCTTGAATTCGGGTCTTGCAGGATCGATCGTCCACAAGCGCACTTCCTTCAACCCGGCCGCCTTCTTCGCGGCTCGGTAGCGGGCCTGTTTGCTGAGGCCATCCTTGATCGCAGGGCGTGGCATCGCGGTCTCCTCGCCTGAAAGGTAGTGCGCGACCTTTCGCCGGTCAAACCTCCGCAGCGCGAACCCGCCCGACCTCGATGCCGTTCCAGTTCTTCAGCACGTTCTCGCGGAAGGGGGCGAAGGCGGCGTTGCCGTCAGCGTCGAGCGGCAGCAAGCGCTCGATCAGCGCCGCCATCGCGACCTCGGCGGCGCGGCCGGCGCCATCATCGCATTTCAGGGCGATGCCATAGCCGAGTTCCGGCAGGGAGCCGCAATAGACGCCCTCCGCGCCGGTCTTGATGAAGGCCCGCGCTCCGAACCTTTCCATGAAGCGCGTGTCGAAGCGACCAGTGCCGGCGACCATGAACGGATTGGCCGCCACGGCCTCGCGGATGCGCCGCGCCGCCTCGGCGCGCTTTGGCCCGAAGCCATGGCCGGTACCGAAGCGGGCAAAGCCGAGCGCCAGCGCCTTCAATGGCACGGCATAGGTCGGGATCGAGCAGCCATCGGTGCCGGAAAGCTCGGATGTGTGGGCGGCGCCGGTGGTTTCCTCCAGCGCCCGACGCACCGCCTGCTGCACGGCATGGCCGGGCTTTACGTATCCGGCCGGATCCTCGTCGATCCCGCAGGAGAGGCAGACGAAGCCGGCATGCTTGCCCGAGCAGTTGTTGTTGAGCGCGGTCGGCTCCCGACCCGACCTGGCCAGGGCACGCGCTGCGGCCTCGCCCATCGGCCAGTGTGCGCCGCATTCGAGGCAGCCGGCCTCGCGCCCAGCCTTGCGGAGCATGCCGAGCGCTGTCTCGGCATGCGCCTCCTCGCCGGAATGCGAGGCGACGGCGAGCGCGATCTCGGTCGGCGTCAGCCCGTAGCGATCAGCCGCGCCGCTTTCGAGCAGCGGCAGCGCCTGCAGCGCCTTGACCGCCGAGCGCGGGAAGACGGGGCGCGCGACATCGCCGAGCGCCAGCACCACGGCGCCATCGGCGTCCATGACGATCGCCGCCCCGCGATGGCGCGATTCGACGACGCCGCCACGCGTCACTTCGGCGAGAACGGGATTGTCCATGGGCGTCTCCGGCGGAACTGCGCTGGGTTTGTCGCGTTTGTCGCTCGACCTGTCAAAAGCCATGGCGCACAGTGGCGGGCGCCCGCCGCGGCAGACATCACCCACCAGCCGGAAAGACATGTCCCAGGACTACGAGACGCAATACAACAACCGCGCCCGCGTGCCCGAGCATCCCGCGCTCATCGCCAGCTGGCAGGCCGACGCGGCGGCCTATCGCAGCGAGGCGGTGTCCGAACTCGGGGTCAGCTATGGCGAGAGCCCGCGCCAGTATTACGACCTGCTCAAGCCGCAGACGATCAACAGCCGCGCGATCGTGCTGTTCATCCATGGCGGCTACTGGCAGGCGCTCGACCCCAGCTATTTCTCGCATATGGCACGCGGCCTGAACCGGCGCGGCGTGCCGGTTGCAGTCGCCGGCTATGATCTTTGCCCACAGGTCGAGGTCGGCCATATCGTCTGGGAGATGCAGCAGGCGGCCGCGGCGCTCTGGCGGCATTATCGCCTTCCGGTGGTGGTGGCCGGGCATTCGGCAGGCGGCCAGCTTGCCGCCTGCCTGCTCGCCACCGACTGGAAGAATGTCGACCCGGACCTGCCCACGCATCTGGTCCATGCTGCCTACGGCATTTCCGGCCTCTACAACCTGAAGCCCCTGACCGAGACCAGCCTCAACAAGGCGCTGGAGCTGACCATGGAGGAAGCCGAGCGGGAAAGTCCGCTGTTCTGGCCGGCGCCGTCCGGGCTGATCATGGATGCCGTGGTCGGCGGGGCGGAGAGCGAGGAATATCTGAAGCAGAGCCGGCGCATCACCGATGTCTGGGGCCTCGGCGGCGTCCGGACGCGCTATGAGGAGATCGACGGCGCCAACCATTTCACCGTGCTGGCGACGCTGCCCGACCCGGAGAGCGCCATGTGCCGGCGGCTGGCCGAACTCGCCGGCGCTTGATCTTCCGGCGCGAGCCGACTCAAAATTTGAGCATGGCTTCAGCGAAAAACCGGTTCCCACTTCTTCGCGCCATGCTCTATGCCAGAAGCCATTCAGAGGACAGCGTTCCGGAGCGCGCGATGCAGACCTTCTTCGTCGAGATCAAGTGCAGGCTCGGCAAGACCTATGAGGTCGCCAGCGAACTCGCCGACCGCGAGATCGCCTCGGAGATCTACTCGACCGCCGGCAACTACGACATCCTGGCGAAATTCCATGTCGCGGCCGATGTCGACATCGGCCATTTCGTCGCCGAGAAAGTGCAGTCGATCCCCGAGATCGCCGATACGCACACCATCATCACCTTCAAGGCGTTCTGAGTTTCCAGAGCCTGCCGGGCCTCACCTGATCGGCGTGGTCAGCCCGTCTTCGGGCTGCCAGGCCCGCAGCAGATCGGCGAAGCGGCGCGCAGCCGGGGCAACGGGCCCGGCTGCGGGGAAAAGCAGCGAGGTGCGATAGGCGATCCTCGGCACGAAGCGCCGCGCCACCAGGCCGTGCATGCCGCCGAGCGTCAGCGGGAACGGATTGAGCAGCGCCAGCCCGACCCGCTGCCGCACCAGCTCCGCGATGAAGGTCGCCGTCGCCCCTTCGGCGACCAGCCGCGGCGTGACGCCGGCATCGGCGAAGGCCCGGTCCGCCTCGAACCGGACCGGGAAGCGACGTGCCGCCGCGATCAGCGGCTCGTCGGCGAGATCGCGCGGCCCGATCAACTCGCGGGCGGCGAGCGGGTGATCCTCCGGCATCACGACATGCGCCACCGCTTCGCGGATGACTTCGCCGCGAACGCCGATATGCGGCACCGGGACATCGACCAGCCCGAGATCGGCCGCCCGGTCTGCGACCTGCGCAATGACCGAGGAGCTGGTGCCGATCTCGACATTGGCGACGACATCGGGCTCCTGCAGCCGGAAGCGCGCCAGCACGGGCGGCAGCACGAACTGCGCGAGCGTCGCCGCGGTGGCGATGCGCAGCACGCTGGCGAGCGTCGCCTTTCCCGGCCAGCCGGCGAGCCGCTCGAGCGCGGCGAAGACCGGCTGCGCCTCCGCCTCGAGCGCAAAGGCGTCTCCGGTCGGGACCAGCCGCCCGCCCTCGCGTGCGAAGAGCGGCCGGCCGACATGCTCCTCCAGCGTTGCGAGCGCCCGCGACACCGCCGGCTGCGAGATGCCGAGCATCTGTGCCGCCGCCACCGTCTTACGGGTCGCGATCATCGCCTGCAGGATCTCGAGTTCGCGCAGGCTGGGAGCATGCCTGGCTCCGCCTTTGCCGTTTCCCGGCTTCACCATCGCGCTGCCCACGCCTTCTCAGCTATCCGCATGTCGTATTCAACTATGCGTTTACGTTATATGATTGCCGGTTCGCTATAATTTACAAGCATAGAAAACGTCTCTAGGTTCCGCGCCAAGGCGAGAAAAGGGGAAGCTCGGACGAACCGGCGACTCGCCAGCCATGGTTCAGTTGTTCAAGATGGCCGTCCAAAGCCATCGGGAGGGCATAATGAAAACGACCAGCAAAATCGGGCTGAAAGGCCTGAAGGCCGCGCTTCTCGCGGCGCCCATCATGGCTGTCGCAGGGATGGCATCGGCCCAGGAACTGCGCATCGGCATCTCGGCCGAACTCAGCGCGCTGGACCCGCACTACCACAACCTCACCCCCAACAACATGATGGCTCGGCACATCTACGAGCCGCTGGTCGGGCAGGATGAGAAGCAGGCGCTGAAGCCCCTGCTGGCCGAGAGCTGGAAGGCGATCGACGACACCACCTGGGAATTCAAGCTGCGCAAGAACGTCAAGTTCCACGACGGCTCGCCCTTCACCGCCGATGACGTGATCGCGACCTTCCAGCGCGCGCCGAACGTGCCGAAGAGCCCGTCGAGCTTCAACGCCTATGTCCGCGGCAAGGAGCTGACCAAGGTCGACGACCATACCATCCGGATCAAGACGGCCACGCCGGCGCCGCTGGTCCCGACCGACCTTTCGACCTTCGGCGTGATCTCTGCCAAGTGCAAGGACACCACCACCGAGGAGTTCAATCTCGGCAAGTGCGCCGCCGGCGGCACGGGCGCCTACAAGCAGTCCGAATATGTCGCGGGCGACCGCGTCGTGCTGACGCCGAACGAGAATTACTGGGGCGGCAAGGAGCCCTGGTCGAAGGTGACCTTCAAGATGATCACCTCGTCGCCGACCCGCGTCGCGGCGCTGCTGGCCGGCGATGTCGACGTGATCGAGAACGTGCCGACCTCGGACGTGGCCCGCCTCAAGGGCGATGCCAAGCTCAACGTCGCCAGCACGGTTTCGAACCGCGTGATCTATTTCCACTTCGACACGTTCCGTGACGTCTCGCCCTACATCAAGGCGAAGGACGGCTCGGAGATCAAAAACCCGCTCCGGGACCTGCGCGTCCGCCAGGCGCTGTCGATGGCGATCAACCGGCCGGCGATCGTCGACCGCATCATGGAGAAGGAGGCGATCCCCGCCGGCCAGCTCCTGCCTGACGGTTTCTTCGGCACCTCGAAGAAGCTCAAGCCCGTCGCCTTCGACCTGAACGGCGCCAAGAAGCTGCTCGCCGAGGCCGGCTTCCCGAACGGCTTCAAGATGAAGCTGCACGGTCCGAACGGGCGCTATCTCAACGACACCAAGATCATCGAGGCGGTGGCGCAGATGTTCTCGCGCCTCGGCATCGAGACCGAGGTCGAGACGCTGCCTTCGGCGAACTTCTTCACCCGCGCCTCGCAGGGCGGAGCCGGCAACGTGCCGGAGTTCTCCTTCATCCTGGTCGGCTGGGGTGCTGGCACGGGCGAATCCTCCGACTCGCTCAAGGCTCTGCTCGCCACCTTCGACCCGGCCAAGGGCATGGGCGCCACCAATCGCGGCCGCTATTCCAACAAGGCCTTCGACGCCAAGCTCGAGGAAGCGCTGCGCACGGTCGACGACGCCAAGCGCGACCTCGCCCTGGCGGGGGCGATGGAGATCGGCATGGAGGATGTCGGCCTGATCCCGACGCATTACCAGCTGAACACCTGGGCCTCGCGCAAGGGCTTCAAGGTCCAGGCCCGGACGGACGAGTACACGCTCGCCACCGGCATCCGGAAGGAATGAACGGGCCGGCGCCGGCGGCAGGCTGAAGGGCCAGCCGACCGGCGCCGCTCCATCGGCCGTCGCGCGCGCCGAGGCCGGCGCGACGCTGTTATCCGCGAAGGAACCGGCCCATGCTGGCATTCGTCCTGCGCCGCCTCGCGCAAGCATTGTTCGTCATCGCAGCGATGCTCGTGATCGTCTTCTTCGGCGTCAACGTCGTCGGCGATCCCATCTACATGCTGATCTCGCCGGAGATGGACCAGGCGCAGATCGCCGAGACGGCGCGCGCGCTCGGACTCGACCGGCCGATCTGGGAACAGTTCCTGATCTTCCTCAAGAACGCCGTCCAGGGCGATCTCGGTCGCTCCTTCGTGCATGGCGAATCGGCGATCAAGCTGATCCTCCACCGCATGCCGGCGACGCTCGAGCTCGCCTTCGTCGCCCTCTTCATGGCGATCCTGATCGGCCTGCCGCTCGGCCTCTATGCCGGGCTGAAGCCGGAAAGCCGGACCTCGCGGGCGATCATGGCGATCTCGATCCTCGGCTTCTCGCTGCCGACCTTCTGGGTCGGCCTGATGCTGATCCTGACCTTCGCCGTCGGGCTCGGCTGGCTCCCGGCGACCGGACGCGGGCCGACTGTCTCGATCCTCGGCATCGAGACCTCGCTGCTCTCGCTCAAGGGCTGGCAGCATGTCGCGCTGCCGGCGCTCAACCTCGCTCTGCTCAAGATCTCGCTGGTGATCCGGCTCGCCCGGGCCGGCGCCCGCGAGGCGGCGCTGATGGACTATGTCAAATTCGCCCGCGCCAAGGGCCTGTCGCAGCGGCGGATCATCGGCGTCCACATCCTGAAGAACATCATGATCCCGATCGTCACCGTGCTCGGGCTCGAATTCGGCTCGCTGGTCGCCTTCTCGGTGGTGACCGAGACGATCTTCGCCTGGCCGGGCATGGGCCGCCTGCTGCTCGAGGCGATCACTAGGCTCGATCGACCGGTGATCGTCGCCTACGTCATGGTCGTCGTGGTCCTGTTCGTCACGATCAACCTCCTGGTCGACCTGATCTATTCCGCGCTCGATCCGCGCGTCCGCCTGACGGAGGCCACATCATGAGCGAGGCCGCCCTGCCCGCCGCCACAGCCGCCCCGCCGCCAGCGGAAGCGAAGGAGGAGACGCCGTTCCGGCGCTTCGTCAGATCCTTTTTCGAGGACAGGCTCGCCACCTTCGGCCTCTGCCTGTTCGCCCTCATCGTCCTGCTCGCGCTGGCCGCGCCGCTGATCGCGCCGCAGAACCCTTACGATCTCGCCAGCGTCGACGTGATGGATTCGCGCCTGCCGCCGGGCGATGTCGCCGCTGAAGGCTTCACCATGTGGCTGGGGTCGGACGGCGTCGGGCGCGACCTGCTCTCTGGCATCCTCTACGGCCTACGCATCTCGCTGATGGTCGGTGCCTTCTCGGGCATCCTCGCCGCCGGTCTGGGCACGGCGATCGGCCTGATCGCGGCCTATACCGGCGGGCGCACCGAGAACGCGATCATGCGCATCGTCGACCTGCAGCTCTCGCTGCCCTCGGTGCTGGTGGCGCTGATCCTGGTCGCCGGGCTCGGCAAGGGCGTCGACAAGATCATCATCGCCCTCGTGATGGTGCAATGGGCCTATTACGCCCGAACCGTGCGCGGCTCGGCCCTGGTCGAGCGGCGCAAGGAATATGTCGAGGCGGCCCAGTCGCTCGGCCTCTCCCATGCCCGCACCGTCTTCCGCCACATCCTGCCGAACTGCCTGGCGCCGGTGATCGTCATCGTCACCGTGCAGACCGCGCATGCGATCTCGCTGGAGGCGACGCTGTCCTTCCTCGGCGTCGGCCTGCCGCAGACCGAGCCCTCGCTCGGCGTGCTGATCGCCAACGGCTTCCAGTACATGCTCTCCGGCAAGTACTGGATCTCGGTCTTCCCCGGCTTCGCGCTGCTGATGACGATCGTCTCGATCAACCTGGTCGGCGACCGCCTGCGCGACGTGCTCAACCCGCGGCTGGAGAAGTGAGCATGGCGCCCGTTCTCGAAGTCGCCAACCTCAAGACCCATTTCTTCACCCGCGCCGGCACGGTGAAATCGGTCGACGGCGTCTCCTTCCATGTCGAGCGTGGCGAGGTGCTCGGCCTGGTCGGCGAATCCGGCTCCGGCAAATCGGTGACCGGCTTCTCGGTCATGGGCCTGATCGACCCGCCCGGCCGGATCGTCGAGGGCTCGATCAAGCTGAACGGCAAGGAACTCGTCGGGCTCGACGAGGATGGCTTCCGAAAGGTCCGCGGGCGGGAGGTCGCGATGATCTTCCAGGACCCGATGATGACGCTGAACCCGGTCCTGCGCATCGACACGCAGATGATCGAGGCCGTCACCGCCCATGACAAGGTCTCGCACAAGGCGGCGCGCGAGCGGGCGCGCGACGCTCTCGCCAAGGTCGGCATCCCCTCGCCCGAGGAACGGCTCAACGCCTATCCACACCAGTTCTCAGGCGGCATGCGCCAGCGCGTCGCCATCGCGATCGCGCTTTTGCACCGCCCGCCCCTGATCATCTGCGACGAGCCGACAACGGCGCTCGACGTCACCATCCAGAGCCAGATCCTCGCCGAGATGCAGTCACTCTGCGCCGAGACCGGCACCGCGCTGGTCTGGATCACCCATGATCTCGGCGTCGTCGCCGGCCTCGCCGACCGGATCGCGGTGATGTATGCCGGGCGCATCGTCGAGACCGGCGCGGTCGACCCCGTCCTCGATATGCCACTCCACCCCTATACCAGCGGCCTGCTCGGCTCGCTGCCCGCCGAGGGCGAGCCCGGCGCCCCCTTGCGCCAGATCCGCGGCTCGACGCCGTCGCTGGCCCGGCTGCCGCAGGGCTGCGCTTTTGCGCCACGCTGCGACTTTGCCCAGGCGGACTGCCTCGCGCTGGCGCCGGCGGTCACCTCGTTCCCCGGGGCGCGCGGCGTGCGCTGCCACCATCCGCTGAACCTCGCCGGAGTCGCGGCATGAGTGCGCCGATCCTGACCCTCGAGGGTGTCTCCAAGCGCTTCGTCAAGCCGCTCGATGCCGCCTCGAAATTCGCCAACTGGATGGGCGCCGGCTACACCGAACAGGTGGTCCATGCGGTCGATGGTGTCGACCTTGCCGTGAACGAGGGCGAGGTCGTCGGCCTGGTCGGTGAATCCGGCTGCGGCAAGTCGACGCTCGGCCGCGTCGTCGCCGGCATCCACAAGCCGAGCGCCGGCCGGGTTTCCTGGCGCGGCAGCTTCACCGACGAGATGGACGCCCCGCAGCGGCGCGCCACCACCCTGGCGATCCAGATGATCTTCCAGGACCCGATGTCCTCGCTCAATCCGCGCCTGCGCGTCACCGACATCGTCGGGGAAGCGCCGGTCGTGCATGGCCTCGTCGACAAGGCGCAGCAGGACGCCTATGTCGTCGAGATGCTCGAGCGGGTCGGCCTCGATCCAAGCTATCGCCGGCGCTACCCGCATCAATTCTCCGGTGGGCAGCGGGCTCGCATCGGCATTGCGCGGGCGTTGGCGGTGAAGCCGCAATTCCTGGTCTGCGACGAGAGCGTGGCCGCACTTGATGTATCGATTCAGGCCCAGGTCCTGAATCTTTTCATGAAGCTGCGCGACGAACTTAACCTGACTTATCTGTTCATCAGCCACGATCTCAGCGTGGTCCGGCACCTCTCCGACCGGGTGGTGATCATGTATCTCGGCCGGGTCGTCGAGGCGGCGCCGGCGGCGGAATTGTTCAAGGGACCGCAACATCCCTATGCCCAGGCGCTGCTCGCCAATGTGCCGTCGATCGCGGCCCGCAAGAAGCGCTTCGCGCCGCTGAAGGGCGAGATCCCTTCGCCGCTGCATCCGCCGCCGGGCTGCCATTTCCATCCGCGCTGTCCGATGGCCGGGCCGCGCTGCAAGGTCGAGCGCCCGGTGCTGAAGCAGATCGCGCCCGGCCATGTCGCCGCCTGCCATCTGCATGATGGCGGAGTCGGTTTGCTCGCGGCCTAGCCGGGAACTCCGGGTCGCAGTTCTGAAGAAGGATTATTGCCGGTTCCAAGCTTGACGCGGGCGGGGTTACGGGCGACCTCCCACTGGCATGACGCGGGTTGCGTCGGCCGAACGCCCTGGGGGAAGCGGAACCATGAAGAGCACCTTGTCGGCCGATCTTCGCGCAGGCGCCCTCGTCTATCATCGCCAGCCGCGGCCGGGGAAACTCGAGATCCAGGCGACCAAGCCGCTCGGCAACCAGCGCGACCTCGCGCTCGCCTATTCGCCCGGCGTCGCCGCCGCCTGCGAGGCGATCGTCGACGACCCCAGCCAGGCTGCCGAGCTGACCTCGCGCCAGAACCTCGTCGCCGTCATCACTGACGGCACGGCGGTGCTCGGGCTAGGCGACATCGGCCCGCTCGCCTCCAAGCCGGTGATGGAGGGCAAGGCCGTCCTGTTCAAGAAATTCGCCGGGATCGACTGCTTCGACATCGAGATCGACCAGCGCAATCTGGAAAAGTTCGTCGATGTAGTCGCGGCGCTGGAGCCGACCTTCGGCGGCATCAATCTCGAGGACATCAAGGGCCCGGAATGCTTCGAGATCGAGGAGCAGCTCAAGGCCCGGATGAACATCCCGGTCTTCCATGACGACCAGCACGGCACCGCGATCATCGTCGGCGCCGCGGTGCTCAACGGGCTCGACCTCGCCCGCAAGAAGATCGGCGAGGTCAAGATTGTCGTTTCCGGCGCCGGTGCCGCTGCGCTGGCCTGCCTCAACCTGCTGGTCTCGCTCGGCGCGCAGCACAAGAACATCTGGGTCACCGATCTCGACGGCGTGGTCTACAAGGGCCGCAACACGCTGATGGACCGCTGGAAGGAGGTCTACGCCCAGGAGACCGACGCCCGCACGCTCGCCGAGGTGATCGGCGACGCCGACGTCTTCCTCGGCCTCTCGGCAGCCGGCGTTCTGAAGCCCGAAATGGCCAAGCGCATGGGGCCCAAGCCCCTGATCCTGGCGCTCGCCAACCCCAATCCGGAGATCACCCCGGAGGACGCGCTGGCGGCCCGGCCCGATGCGATGATCTGCACCGGCCGCTCGGACTATCCGAACCAGGTCAACAACGTCCTCTGCTTCCCCTACATCTTCCGCGGCGCGCTTGACGTGCAGGCGACGACGATCAATGAGGCGATGAAGCTCGCGGCGGTGCGCGCCATTGCAGCGCTCGCCCGCGAGGCCACCTCCGACATCGCGGCGCGGGCCTATGGCGGCGAGGCGCAGACCTTCGGCGCGACCTCGCTGATCCCGAACCCGTTCGATCCCCGCCTGATCCTGCGCATCGCGCCGGCCGTCGCCGAGGCGGCGATGATCACCGGCGTCGCCAAGAAGCCGCTGATCGACGTCGAGGCCTATCGCGAGGACCTGTCACGCTTCGTCTTCCGCTCCGGCTTCCTGATGAAGCCGCTCTTCGCCAAGGCCAAGGCCGACCCGAAGCGGGTGGTCTATGCCGAGGGCGAGGATGAGCGCGTGCTGCGCGCGGCGCAGGTGGCGCTCGAGGAAGGGATGGCGGTGCCGATCCTGATCGGCCGGCCGAGCGTGGTCGAGGCAAGGATCGAGCGCTTCGGCCTGTCGATCCGGCCGGGCGTCGACTTCGAGCTGATCAATCCGGAGGACGATCCGCGCTACCGGGATTACGTTCAGACCTATCTCGACATCGCCGGCCGGCGTGGCATCACGCCCGAGGCGGCGCGGTCGCTGGTGCGCACCAACAACACGGTGATCGCCGCCCTCGCGGTGATGCGCGGCGAGGCCGACGCGATGATCACCGGCCTGGAGGGCCGCTTCCTCTCGCGGCTGCGCCATATCCGCGACATCATCGGGCTCGAGCCCGGCGTCTGCGACATCGCGGCGATGACGCTGATCATCACCAGCAAGGGCGCCTTCTTCCTCGCCGACACACATGTGAAGCACGACCCGACCGCCGAGGAGATCGCCGACATGACGGTGCTGGCGGCCGGCCATGTCGAGCGCTTCGGCATCGAGCCGAAGATCGCGCTGCTCTCGCACTCCGATTTCGGCGCGGCCGATACGCCCTCCTCGCTGAAGATGCGCAAGGCGCTCGCACTGATCCGCGAGCGCGCGCCGGAACTCGAATGCGACGGCGAGATGGAGGCGGACACCGCGCTGGTCGCTGCGATTCGCGATCGCGTCCTGCCGTCCTCGCGGCTGAAGGGCGTCGCCAACGTGCTGGTGTTCCCCAATCTGGATTCGGCCAACATCGCCTATCAGTTCGCCAAGGTGCTGGCGGACGCGCTGCCGGTCGGGCCGATCCTGATCGGCGCGGCCAAGCCGGTCCATATCCTGACCGGCTCGGTCACGGCGCGCGGCGTCGTCAACATGACGGCGGTCGCGGTCGTCGAGGCGCAAGGGCGCGCACAACAGGGCTGAGGCACCGCTCGGCACGCCGGGCAGGCGGCCCCCGCCCGGCTTCTGCCTACGCAGCGCCCCTTCCGGCCGCTTGTTGCCTTGCGCCAACCTGCATCACGATATGGGTTGAAGCCCCCGTTTTCCTCCTTGGCTGTGCCCCCCGGATCGGCTCATACTTCTCGCGCGAGCGGGAAAGGGGCCCGTCCGGCTAAGCTTCGGAGAGCGCTCATGAAAAGCTTCACGCGTCAGTCGCAGTTCCTGCGCCGGCTGCGATCTCTCGCCTTGACGGCCGGGCTGGTCTGCGGCCTCGGCAACGTCGCCCTGGCGCAGGTCGTCTTCCACCGCGGCAATGACGGCGACCCCGAGACGCTCGATGCCCACAAGACCTCGACGGTGAGCGAGGCGCATCTGCTGCGCGACCTCTCCGAAGGGCTGGTCATCCATCATATCGACGGCAACGTCGTGCCCGGCGTCGCTGAAAGCTGGACGGTCGGCAGCGACGGCAAGACCTACACGTTCAAGCTGCGTGCCAATGCCAAATGGTCGAACGGCGAGCCTATCAAGGCCGGCGACTTCGTCTATTCGCTGAAGCGGATCATCAATCCCGCGACCGGCGCGAAATACGCCAACATCCTCTACCCGATCCGCAATGCCGAGAAGATCAACAAGGCCGGCGAAGGTGCCAGCCTCGACGAGCTCGGCGTCAAGGCGCTGGATGACCGCACGCTGGAAATCAGCCTGGAGCGGCCGACGCCCTATTTCCTCGAACTGCTGACGCACCAGACCGGCCTGCCGGTGCATCCGCCCTCCGTCGAGAAGTTCGGCAAGGACTTCGTCAAGCCGGAGAACTGGGTTTCGAATGGCGCCTATGCGCTGAAGGAGTTCGTGCCGAACTCCCATATCAAGATGGAGAAGAACAAGAATTTCTACGACGCGGCGAACGTGCAGATCGACACGATTCTGTACTATCCCGCGCCGGATCTCGCCGCCGCCGCGCGCCGCTTCCAGGCCGGCGAACTGCACATGACGACCGACATCCCGGCCGACCAGATCCAGCAATTGCGCGAGAAGCTCGGCAGCCAGGTCAAGGTCGCGCCTTATCTCGGCACCTACTTCCTGATCGTGAATTCGGCCAAGAAGCCGTTCGACGACGTGCGCGTGCGCCGGGCGCTGTCGCTGGTGATCGACCGCGAGTTCATCGCCGAGGAGATCTGGGGCGGCACCATGCTGCCGGCCTATGGTGTGATCCCGCCCAATATCGGCAATTACGGCGAGCGCGCCGAGGCCGACTTCAAAGGCGCCTCGCCGCTCGACCGCGAGGACGAGGCGAAGCGGCTGCTCGCCGCCGCGGGCTATGGTCCCGGCATGCCGCTGCGGGTGCAATTGCGCTACAACACCACCGACAACAACCGCCGCACGATGATCGCCATCGCCGAGCAATGGAAGGTGCTCGGCGTCGAGACCAGCTTCATCAACACCGACGGCAAGACCCATTTCGCGCTGCTGCGCGATGGCGGCGACTTCGACATCGCCCGCTATGGCTGGATCGGCGACTATTCCGACCCGCAGAACTTCCTGTTCCTGTTCCTCAGCGACAACAAGGGCTTCAACTCCGGCAAATACGACAATCCGAAGTTCGATGCGCTGCTGCAGCAGGGCGCCGATGAACTCGATCTCGTCAAGCGCGCCGCGATTCTGCGCGAGGCCGACAGCATCCTCGCGGTCGACATGCCGTGGATCCCGCTGATGTACTACTCCTCGAAGAACCTGGTCTCGCCGAAGCTCGTCGGCTTCCAGCAGAACCTGCGCGGCGCGCTGCCGACGCGGTTCATGAGCCTGAAGCCGTGACTGAAGCCCGTCATGGCCGGGCTTGACCCGGCCATCTCAGGCCGAGGCGGGCGACCGCCGGCGATCATGAGATGCTCGGGTCAAGCCCGAGCATGACGTAGGGACCAACCCCGTGCTGCCCTACATCCTGCGCCGCTTCACCACCGCGATCCCAACCCTGTTCGTGATCGTGACGATCTCGTTCTTCCTGATGCGCCTTGCGCCGGGCGGCCCGTTCGATCTCGAACAGCCGCTCGAGGCCAAGGTGATGGAGAACCTGCGCCGGATCTACCAGCTCGATCAGCCGCTCCACGCCCAGTACCTGACCTATCTCGGCGCCCTCCTGCGCGGCGATTTCGGCCCCTCCTTCTATTTCCGCGACTTCTCGATCGCCGAACTGTTCGCTCAGGGACTGCCGGTATCGATGCGGCTCGGCGCCTCGGCGCTCCTGCTCGCGCTGATCGTCGGTGGCCCGCTCGGCGCGCTCGCCGCCTTTCGTCAGAATGGCGGCGCCGACCATGCGGTGATGGGTCTTGCGACGGCCGGCATCACCATCCCCAACTTCGTCGTCGCGCCGGTGCTGCAGATCGTTTTCGGCTTGAGCCTGGCCTGGCTGCCGGTCGGCGGCTGGAACGGCGGCGCCTTCCGCAACACCATCCTGCCGATCCTGACGCTCGCCCTGCCGCAGATCGCCGTGATCGCCCGGATGACCCGGGCTGCGATGATCGAGACCCTGCGGGCCAACCATATCCGGACCTTGCGGGCGCAAGGGCTTTCCGGCGTGACGATCGCGCTGCATGCCGGGCGCGGCGCCGCCTTGCCCGTCGTCTCCTATCTCGGCCCGGCAGCGGCGCATCTGCTCACCGGCTCGGTGGTGGTCGAGACGATCTTCGGCATTCCCGGCATCGGGCGCTACTTCGTCGAGGGCGCGCTCAACCGCGACTACACGCTGGTGATGGGCACGGTGGTGGTCGTCGCCATCTTCGTGCTCGCCTTCAACCTCGTGGTCGACATCCTCTACGCGCTGCTCGACCCGCGCGTCAGGCTGGACTGAGCCGATGAGCGAAGCCACCGCCCTCCCCACCCCGCCCGCCGGCCGCTCGCTCTGGCAGGACGCCCGCATCCGCCTGCTGCGCAACCGTGCCGCGGTCGCGAGCCTTTTCGTGCTCGGGCTGATGACGCTGATCTGCGTCTTCGGCCCCTGGTTCACTGGCCACCCTTACGACCGGGTCTATCAGGACTATGTTCGCGTCCCGGCCAGCCTGTCCTCCTACCCCAGGGCCGAGGCGCTGCCGGCCGCAGTCCAGCGCATCGGCTCGCGCATCCGGGCGACGCCCGGCGAGATCGTGGTGGAGGCAACCCAAATCCGACTGGTGCTGACCTCGCCGAGGCCGATCGACCAGCGCCTGCTGGTCTATTTCGACCGCTCCGACCAGTTCGGCACACCGCGGATCATGGCGAACGAGCAGGAAGGCCGCCGGCTCGCGCTCGAAGTACCGATCAAGCGCCAGCATTTCCTGTTCGGCACCGACGCCAATGGCCGCGATCTCCTGACCCGCACGCTGATCGCCGGCCGGGTCTCGCTCGCCATCGGACTGCTCGCCACCGGCGTCGCGCTGGTGATCGGCGTCGCCTATGGCGCCACCGCCGGCTATCTCGGCGGGCGCATCGACATGGTGATGATGCGCATCGTCGACGTGCTCTATTCGCTGCCCTTCATTTTCTTCGTCATCCTGCTCGTCGTGTTCTTCGGCCGGAACTTCATCCTGATGTTCCTCGCCGTCGGCGCCATCGAATGGCTCGACATGGCCCGCATCGTCCGGGGCCAGACACTCTCGATCAAGCGCCAGGAATATGTGCTCGCCGCCGAGGCGCTCGGCGTCTCGACCGGCGGCATCCTGAAGCGCCATGTCATCCCCAACACGCTGGGCCCGGTGATCGTCTATGTCACTCTGCTGGTGCCAAAAGTGATCCTGCTCGAGAGCTTCCTCTCCTTCCTCGGCCTGGGCGTGCAGGAGCCGATGACGAGCTGGGGCGTGCTGATCTCCGACGGAGCGCGAGCGATCCAGGCAACGCCCTGGATGCTCGCCTTCCCCGCCGCCTTCCTGGTGACGACGCTGTTTGCGCTGAACTTCCTCGGCGATGGTCTGCGCGATGCGCTCGACCCCAGGGATCGCTGAGATGGAACAGCCTTCTCGCCACCCCAGGCAGACGCGCGAGACGCGGGAACCCCTCCCCCTTGTGGGGAGGGGCAGGGGTGGGGGGCGGAAAGTCGGAACGCTCCGCTGCGAGGTTGATCCTATTCGCTGCTACAGGCGGCGTTCCACCTGGTCGTTCGCCCCCCATCCCCATGCCCTTCCCCACAAGGGGGAAGGGAGGCGCCTCGTTTCGCCGCGCGCCGGAGCAGAGATCTCGTCGGTGTCCGCTGCAACGGGTGAGCCCCCGCGATGAGCGAGACGTTTCCCATCCTCTCCATCCGCGGTCTCCAGGTCCGCTTCCGCTGCCAGGACGGAATTGTCGAGGCAGTGCGCGGCGTCGATCTCGATGTCAGAGCGGGCGAATTCGTCGCCATCGTCGGCGAATCCGGCTCGGGCAAGAGCCAGAGCGTGATGGCGGCGATGGGGCTGCTCGCCAGCAATGGCGAGGCTTCGGGCTCGATCCGCTATCGCGGGACCGAACTGCTCGGCCTGCCTCCGGCCGAACTCAACGCTTATCGCGGCCGCAAGCTCGCGATGATCTTCCAGGAGCCGATGACCTCGCTCGATCCGCTGTTCCGGATCGGGGCGCAGATGGCGGCGCCGCTGCGCCGGCATCAGGGCCTGTCGCGCAAGGCCGCCCGCGAACGAGCCCTGGAACTGCTGAAGCTCGTCCAGATCCCGCAAGCCGAACGGCGGCTCGATTCCTATCCGCACGAGCTTTCGGGCGGCCAGCGCCAGCGCGTGATGATCGCGATGGCGCTGGCCAACGATCCAGACATCCTGGTCGCGGACGAGCCGACGACGGCGCTCGATGTCACCATCGAGGCCGAGATCCTGGCGCTGATCGCCGAACTCCGGCAGCGGCTCGGCATGGCCGTGGTTCTGATCAGCCATGATCTCGGCCTGGTCAGGAAATATGCCGAGCGCGTCTATGTGATGAAGGCAGGCGAGGTCGTCGAAAGCGGCGCTGCGCCGGCGATCTTCGAGAAGCCGTCACACCCCTATACCTGCGCATTGCTCGCGGCAGAGCCTCACGGTCGCAAGATGCCGCCCCCGCCCGACGCCCCCATCCTGCTGGAAGCGCGCGACCTGCGCGTCAGCTTCGACCTGACGCGCGGCTTCATCAGGCGCGAGAAGGTCGTGCTCCATGCCGTCGACGGCGTCGACCTCAGCTTGCGGCGCGGCCAGACCATCGGCATCGTCGGCGAATCCGGCTCGGGCAAGTCGACGCTCGGCCGGGCGGTCCTCCAGCTCGTGCCGGCCGGCGGCCTGGTGCGCTTCGAGGACCGGGCGCTGACGGGCCTCGATCGCGCCGCGATGCGGCCGCTGCGCAAGAGCCTGCAGGTGGTGTTCCAGGACCCCTATGGCTCGCTCTCGCCCCGGCTCACGGTCGGCGAGATCGTGACGGAAGGGCTGCTGGTCCATGAACCCGGCCTGTCGCGCAGCGAACGTGAACGCCGCGCCGCAGTCGCGCTGACCGAAGTCGCGCTCGATCCGCGCCTTCGTAACCGCTATCCGCACGAATTCTCCGGCGGCCAGCGCCAGCGCATCGCGATCGCCCGCGCCATGATCCTGCACCCGGCGCTGGTCGTGCTCGACGAGCCGACCTCGGCGCTCGACCGCACCGTGCAGGCCAGCATCGTCGCCCTGCTCAAGGATCTGCAGGCCCGGCACGGGCTATCCTATCTCTTCATCAGCCACGACCTCGCCGTGGTCCGCGCCATGGCCGACGAGATCATGGTGATGAAGGACGGCAAGGTGGTCGAACGCGGGCCGACCGAGGCGATCTTCGAGACGCCGCAGCACGCCTATACGCAGCGCCTGATCGCGGCGGCGTTGAAATGCTGAGTGACCTTTCTCCGGCCTAGTCATCCCGGACCCGAGGGGTCGCCCGGGACGACTGCGAAGTTTGGGCGTGCAAGGATTTCGCAAGGCTTGTTCTGCGCCGGGCGCCGACCGGTAACACGGCCTGCCCCCTCGCATCGCGTACCCCGCTCGGATAGGAAGGTTGCGCCTTTGTCCACCCAGCAAGAGAGCCGAGCGATGAGCCGTACCGTCTACGTCAATGGCGCCTATCTTCCCGAGGAAGAGGCGACGATCTCGATCTTCGACCGCGGCTTCATCTTCGGCGACGGCATCTACGAAGTCTCGGCCGTGCTCGGTGGCAAGCTCGTCGACTGCGAGGCGCATCTCATCCGCCTGGAGCGCTCCTGCAACGAGATCGGCCTGAAGCTGGCCTGGTCCAAGGCCGAGCTGGTCGCGATCCACGAAGAGCTGATCGCCCGCAACAAGCTCGACGAGGGCAGCATCTATCTCCAGGTCTCGCGCGGCGCCGCCGACCGCGACTTCGCCTTCCCCAAGGACGTCAAGCCGACGCTGATCCTGTTCACCCAGGCGCGCCAGTTCGCCGACACGCCGCTGGCGAAGACCGGCATCAAGGTGGTCAGCACGGCCGATCTGCGCTGGGCGCGCCGTGACATCAAGAGCGTCAACCTGCTCGGGCCGGTGCTCGCCAAGCAGTTCGCGGCCGAGAACGGCGCGCAGGAGGCCTGGCTGATCGAGGACGGCATCGTCACCGAGGGCGCCTCGTCGACGGCCTGGATCGTCAAAGGCAAGACGCTGATCTCGCGCCCGCTCTCCAACAAGGTCCTGCCCGGCATCACCCGCAAGGCGGTGCTCGCCTTTCTCGCCGAGAGCGGCTTTTCCTTCGAGGAGCGCGAGTTCACGCTCGCCGAGGCGATCGACGCCGAGGAAGTCTTCATCACCTCGGCCACCAGCCTGGTGATGCCGGTGACGACGATCGACGGCCACAGCATCCACAATGGCGCGCCGGGACCGGCGACGCTCCGCCTGCGCGAGATCTATCTCGACCATGCCCGCAAGGGCGGCGTGCTGGGCTGATCATCCCCTCTCCGGTCGTCCCGGGCGTAGCGAAGCGAAGACCCGGGACCCATTCCTGAACCGTTCCGGCATGGATCCCGGATCGGCGCCGCTAACGCGGCTTGTCCGGGATGACAGACCTCAAGATCGCTGGAACGGAGAAACGGGCTCCCCCGCGACATAGGTCGCGACGACATTGCGTTCGTCGCCGAGCGTGACCAGCACGAAGAGTTCTTCCGCCAGATCGCGCGCCGTCTCCAGCCGGTGCGCCATCACCCGCGTCGCGGCGGCGTCGAGCACGACGACATCAGCTTCGCGGCCGGGCTCGAACGAGCCGATCAGGTGGTCGAGACCGAGCGCCACGGCGTTGCCGCGGGTGATGGCGTGCAGGGCCTCGAAAGCCGACAGGCTTTGCCCCTGCAATTGCAGGATCTTGTAGGCCTCGGCCATGGTGCGCAGCATCGAATAGGAGGTGCCGCCGCCGATATCGGTGGCGAGCGCGACCTTGACGCCCTCGCGCCTGGCGCGCTCCCAGTCGAACAGGCCGGAGCCAAGGAACAGGTTCGAGGTCGGGCAGAAGACCGCGACCGCGCCATGTGCTGCGAAGGCGCGCCATTCACGCTTGGTCATATGGATGCAATGGCCGAGCAGGGTTTTTCTCCCCAATAGGCCATGATCCTCGTAGATGCCGGCATAGTCGGCCGCTTCGGGGTAAAGCTCACGCGCTAAGGCGATCTCGGCCCGGTTCTCGTTGATATGGGTCTGGACGAAGCAATCGGGATGCTCGGCTACGAGCCGACCGGCGGCCGCCATCTGCTCAGGCGACGAGGTCACGGCGAAGCGCGGCGTGATCGCGTAGAGCTGGCGGCCCTTGCCATGCCAGCGCGCGATCAGCGCCTTGCTGTCGGCATAGCCGCTCTCTGGCGTGTCGGTCAGGGCCGCCGGCGCGTTGCGGTCCATCATCACCTTGCCGGCGATCATCCGGGTATTGCGGCGATGCGACTCCGCGAAAAAGGCCTCCGCTGATTTTTCGTGCACCGAGCAGTAGACCGCGGCGGTCGTGGTGCCGCTCGCCAGCAATTCGTCGAGCAGGAAGCGCGAAAGCTTCTCGGCGTGGCCCTGCTGGGAGAGCTTCTGCTCCTCGACGAAGGTGTATTTGTTGAGCCACTCCATCAATTGCGCGCCATAGGAGGCGACGACCTGGGTCTGCGGCATGTGGATATGGCCGTCGATGAAGCCCGGCATGATCAGGTGCGGCCGGTGATCGACGATGTCCGCACCGGGCGGCAGCGTCGGCAGCAGCTCCCTCGCCTCGCCGGCCTGCCGGATCAGGCCGCCGGCGATAACCAGCAGGCCGTCCTCGACATAGCGATGCGCGGCTTCGCCGACGCCATGTGGATCGTCGACAAACCAGAGAAGCCGGCCCCGCAGGGCGCGAACCGCGTCATCCTTGCTCAACTCTGTCCGCTCCGGCGCCAATTCCGATCTTATCTGCACCAAATCAAAGCTTCCGGCCAAGCGACGAACGTGCCTAATCTCAGGGCATGATCCCGATTTGTCATCGGCAGGACCGCCATGCGTGAGACCGTCCGCTTCCTGCTCGGCGATGAGCTGGTCGAGGTCGCCGCCTGCGATCCGACGCGAACGGTCCTGGACTGGCTGAGGCTCGGCCGGCGCCGCACCGGCACCAAGGAAGGCTGCGCCGAGGGCGATTGCGGCGCCTGCACGGTCGTCATCGGCCGGCTCATCGGGGAACGCCTGCATTACGAGGCGATCAATTCCTGCATTCGCTTCTTGCCGACATTGGACGGCTGCCAGATCCTGACCGTCGAGCATCTCAGGCAGGCAGACGGCACGCTCCACCCGGTCCAGCAGGCGATGGCCGACTGCCATGGCTCGCAATGCGGCTTCTGCACGCCGGGCATCGTGATGTCGCTGTTCGCGCTCTGGCTGAACGAGGCAGCGCCTTCGGTCGCACGCATCGAGGATGCGCTCGCCGGCAATCTCTGCCGCTGCACCGGCTATGAGCCGATCATCGCCGCCGCGCTGCGGATGAACGCAGCGCCGCGTTCCTCGGATCGCTTCGTGGCGGCGCAAGCCGAGATCGCCGCCCGTCTTGCGGAACTGAGCGATGAGGAAACCGTGGCGATCGGCGATGGCGAGCGGTGCTATTATGCGCCCGCCACCACCGAGGCCCTCGCCGAGCTCTTCTCGGCCCACCCGCAGGCGACGCTGCTCGCCGGGGCGACCGATGTGGGCTTGTGGGTGACCAAGGGCATGCGCCGGCTCGATCCGCTGATCTATCTCGG
>JAKFDB010000084.1:0-30851 GCA_036676315.1 Bradyrhizobiaceae bacterium | reverse complement strand
CGCGACAGCGCAAAGCAGATCAGCCAGTAGATGCCGCCGGAGAAGACATAGGCTTCCATGCTCATGCCGACCCAGTTGGGATCGGCGAGCGAGGCCTGGGCGATGCCGAGCAGGTCGAGGATCGAGACGACGAGAACGAGCGTGGTGTTCTTCACCAGCGCGATGAACTCGTTGGTGATCGCCGGCAGTGAGATGCGCAGCGCCTGCGGCAGGATGATGAAGCCCGTCGCCTTCCAATAGGTCAGGCCGAGCGCGGTTGCCGCCTCGCGCTGTCCTGGGGGCAGGGCCTGCAGCCCGCCGCGCACGGCTTCCGCCATATAGGCCGCGATGCAGAAACCGAGGCCGATTACCGCACGGGCCAGCCGGTCGACGCCGATGCCCGATGGCATGATCAGCGGCAGCAGCAGCGAGGCCAGGAAGATCACCGCGATGATCGGCACACCGCGCCAGAACTCGATGAACAGCACGCTGATCAGCCGGATCACCCGGAGCTGCGATTGCCGCCCGAGCGCCAGCAGGATGCCGAGCGGGATCGCGATCAGGCTGGCATAGATCGAGATGAAGACGGTCAGCATCAGCCCGCCCCATTCGCGCGTCTCGACCGCAGGCAGCCCGAATCCGCCGGCCAGCAGCCAGACGCCGAGCGGCGGCAGCACGACGAGGGCGGCGAGCGACAGCTTGAGCCTGAGCCGCTGCGGCGCAAACACCAGCGCCGCGCCGCCGAGCGCGAAAACGATGCCGGCAAGGTCGACGCGCCAGCGCTGGTCCGGCGGGTAGAGCCCGTACATGAACTGGCCGAAGCGGGCGCGGATGAAGACCCAGCAGGCGCCGCCCGGCGCGCAGTCCTCGCGCGTCGCTCCCCGCCAGGTCGCGTCGATCAGCGCCCAGCGGATCATCGGGATCGCGATCCAGGCGATCACGAGCGCCAGCACCAGCGTCACGGCCGCAGTGCCCGGCGTTCCGAACAGCCGCGCACGCCAGCTCTGCGAGTTCACAGCCACGGCGCTCATCGGGTCACCAGCGCGATGCGGGCATTGTACCAGTTCATGAAGGCCGAGACGGCGAGCCCGATGACGAGATAGACCGCCAGCGTCATCGCGATGATCTCGATCGCCTGGCCGGTATTGTTCAGCGCCGAGCCCATGAACAGGCTGACCACGTCGGGATAGGCGATGGCCGCGCCGAAGGACGAGTTCTTCAGCACGTTGAGATACTGGTTGGTCATCGGCGGCGTCATCACCCGCAGCGCCTGCGGAATGGTGACGAGGCGCAGCGTCTGGCCGGGCCGCAGGCCGAGCGCCGCCGAGGCCTCGATCTGGCCGTGCGGCACCGACTGGATGCCGCCGCGCACGATCTCGGCGATGAAGCCGGCGGTGTAGGTCACCAGCGCCGCCAGCAGCGCCACGAATTCCGGGATGACGACGAAGCCGCCGCGATAGTTGAAGCCGCGCAGCACGGGGATGTCCCAGCGCGTCGCCAGGCTCGCCCAGGTCAAGGCCAGCACCGGCACCAGCAGGAGCAGGACGAGGCTGACCATGAGGAGCGGAGCATCCTGCCCGGTCGCCTCCTTGCGCCGCCGCGCCCAGCGGGCGAACAGCCATTGCGCGACGAAGGCGACGAGTATGACGGCGAAGGCCCAGTGGAAATTCGCCGGCGCGTCGGGCAGCGGGATGGTCAGCCCGCGATTGTTGAGGAAGGCGACGCCGAAGACGCTGAGGCTGTCACGCGGGGCCGGCAGCGCGGCGATGACGCCGAAATACCAGAACAGCACGAAGAACAGCAGCGGGATGTTGCGGACGAACTCGACATAGGCTCCGGCGAGCGCCGAGACGAGCCAGATCGAGGAGAGCCGGGCGATGCCGATGACGAAGCCGAGCAGCGTCGCCAGCACCAGCGCCACCGCGGTGACGAACAGCGTGTTGGCGACACCGGCCCAGAACAGCGAGAGGATGTTGTCCGACTGGGTGTAGCTCGTCAGCACGAAGGGCACGTCGATGCCCGAGGTCCGCCACAGGAAGTCGAAGCCCGACGCGATGCCGGCCTTGACCATGTTCTCCGAGGCGTTGCGCACGAAATAGTAGATCAGACCCACGAGCCCGATCAGCACCGCCGCCTGGTAGAACCAGTCGCGGACGCGCTTGTCGTTGATGAAGGCGAGGGCTTTGCTCAAGGGGCCGCCGTTCGGCTTGGGGCGTCATTCTCGGGCGCAGCGGAGCTGCGACCCGAGAATCTCCTGACGCGAAGGCTGGTTTCCGAGATGGTCGGGTCAAGCCCGACCATGACGAAGCACTCTCACTGGAAGGGCGGCGTGAACAGCAGCCCGCCCTTGGTCCAGAGCTGGTTCTGGCCGCGCTCGAGCTTCAGGGCCGAGCCCATGCCGACGGTGCGCTCATAGCTCTCGCCATAGTTCCCGACCTGCTTGATGACCTTGTACATCCAGTCATCCGGCAGCCCCAGCATGGCGCCGAAGCCACCCTCGGCGCCGAGCAGGCGGCGGACCTCGGTGTTCTTCGAGTTCGCCTTCATCTCGTCGACGTTCTTGGAGGTCACGCCGAGCATTTCGGCCGCGATCGTGCCGTTCAGCACCCAGCGCACGATCAGCTGCCAGCGCTCGTCGCCCCAGCGCGTCACCGGCCCCTGCGGATCGTTCGAGATCGGCTGGGTCAGGATGATATGGTCGTCGGGCACCTTGAGCTTGGCGCGCTGGCCGGCGAGGGCGCCGACGCCGGCGGTATAGGCGTCGCAGCGGCCGGAATCATAGGCGGTGATGGCGTCGTCGTTCTTCTGGAAGTTGGTGATCGTTACCTTGAGGTTGCGCTCGCGGAACCAGTCGGCGGCGTTCTTCTCCTCGGTCGAGCCGGCGGCGACGCAGACCGAGGCGCCGTCGAGGTCCGCCGCCGTCTTGGCGTTGGCCTTCTTGCGGACGATGAAGGTCTGGCCCTCATAGAAGTTGATGCCCTGGAAGTTCAGGCCGAGCGTCGCATTGCGCGAGAAGGTGATGGTCGAGTTGCGCGAGAGCAGGTCGACCTGGCCCGATTGCAGGATCGGCCAGCGCTGCTGCACCGAGGTCGGCGTGAACTTGACCTTGGTCGCGTCGCCGAGCACGGCGGCCGCCAGCGCCTTGCAGTAGTCGACGTCGAGGCCGGTCCATTCGCCCTTGTCGTTGGCGAAGGAGAAGCCGGGCAGGCCGAGATGCACGCCGCATTCGATATGGCCACGGGCCTTGACCGCGTCGAGAGTCGGGCTTGGCGCGAGCTGCTGGGCGAGCGCGACCGTGGCGCTGCCTGCGATAATGGCCCCTGCCAGATAGATGGTCTTCATGTCCTGTTCCCCTGCGTCCTTAGGCGTCATGCGCGGCGCTGGGGCTGACTATGCAACAGACACACCCGGAGAGGTAGGGGGGACATTAGGAGTAGCTGACGTCCTGCGTCACCAGCCGCGCTGCGCCTTGATCGATCGCTTCTGCATCTCCTTCTGGCCCTTCCAATAGTCCTTCTGGTCCTGTCGCTGCATCTCGTAATAGTCGCGGATGCGCTCCTTGCGGGAGGTCGAGTTGCGGTAGTCCTTCCAGTCGTAATGGTCGTCATGGACGTCGTCGTCGTCGCTGAGCGCGTCGAGGAAGTTCTTCAGCATCGAGCGGGCGGGCTCGACCGGCAGGGGCCGCGCGGCAGCCGGCAGCGGTACGAAGGCCGGTGCGGCGATTGCGGCCGGTGCGGCCGCGACGAAGGCCGCAAGGCTGCAGATCAGGGCAGGGCGAAGCATCATCTTGGCCATCCTCGGTCTCACCGGCGCTACTGAGCCGGGGCGCGGCTGAAGAGATGCGGCAGTTCGGGGCTGAGCCAGCGCATCTGCGTGATCTTGCCGTTATTGTCCGGCTCGAAGCGCAGCCTGGTGAAGGCTTCGCCGCCGCTCATCGCGGCCGGACCGGCGAAGTCGCCGTTCGGCGCGAGCCTGGCCGCGAACAGGAAGGGATCGTCGCGGCTCGCTTCCAGCAGGCCGACGGCCTCGGTCTTCTCCAGCGTCATCTGCAGCTTGCCGTCGACCAGCGCGACCGTCGCATCGCCGAGGATCGGCGAGACATAAGCCCCGGCGAGGGCGGCGGCATTGGCCGGCAGCGGCCCGGCTACAAAGCCGGCGGCTTCCTTGAGCGCAGCCTCGCGTTTGGCCTTCGAGGCGGCGGCACCGAGCGCGATGTTGTCGACGGCCGGATTGCCGAGGACGCGGTCGTAGAACCACATCGCCAGCGCATCCGGCATGCCGCCATTCTCGAGATTGGTCAGGATGACGATGCCGGTCTTCGCATCCGGCAGGAAGCCGGCATGGGCGCCGAAGCCGGACGTGCCGCCATTGTGCCAGATGATCCGGCCGCGGGGCGTCGCGCTGACGACCCAGCCGACGGCATAGGCGGTGCGCTCGTTCATGGCGACGCGCGGCGTCCAGGTGACGTCGAGATTCTCTTCGGAGACCAGGACCTTGCCATCGAAGATGCCGCGGCCGAGCTGCAGGCGCAGCCATTTCGCCATGTCGGGAACGTTGGAGTTGAGCGCCCCGGCCGGGCCGAGCGCATAGGGGAAGGCCGGGTGGAAGGGCACCGCGACCGGTGCCGCGTCGAGCCGGTGGCCCATGGCATGGTCGGCGGCCTTCTCGATCGCCTCGGCCGTTCCCGTGGTCGCCGCCATGCCGAGCGGATCGAGCACGCTGCGCTTCAGCGAGGCGAACCAGGACGGCGTTCCGTTGGCCTTGGCGACGATCTCGCCGCCGACGACATGCGGGATGTTGAGATAGCGGAAGTCGGAGCGGAAAGCGCCGAGCTGCGGCGCCACGCGCAGCGAGCGGATCATCGTCTCCTTGTCGAAGCCAAGGAAGGTCAGGCCGTCATTGACATAGGGCGTCAGCCCGGAGCGTTGCGCGGCGAGGTCGAGCACGCGGAAATCGCGGGTGATCCAGGGGTCGGAGAGCTGGAAGGCGGGATGGTGGTCGATCACCGGGTCGTTCCAGCCCAGTCGGCCAGCATCGACGGCCTGCGCCAGCGTCACGCTGAGGAAGGCCTTGGTGGTCGATCCCACCTGGAACAGGGTCTCGGCCGTCACCGCCTCCGGCTTGCCCTGCGCCCTGACGCCAAAGCCCTTGGCGTAGATCAGCTTGTCGTCATGGACGATGCCGACCGCGACGCCGGGCACCGAGAAGGCCTTCAGGCCGGCGGCGACCTGTTTCTCAAACTCGGGCAGAAGCGCCTCGATGGTGGCCTGGCTCGGCTCCTGCGCCTGCGCGCCGGTGACGGTCAAGGCTCCGGCGAGCGCAAGGCCGCGCAGGAGGGACGTTCCGAGGAATTGCTTCATCCGGTCGCTCCAGAACATTGAAAAGGCCGAGGATTCGCAGCGCGGACATGCTGCAGGGCCGAGGTCGGGTGGCCGCAAGCTCGCACGGCCAATTCTGCCGTTAGGTAAACAGGATCGGGAGATTCTGACCAGATCGATGTGACGCGCCTGTCTCAGCCGGGCAGGAAGGCCAGCCGGCCATCGGCATCGCGCACGGTCTCGACTGCGCTGCCATAGAGCGCGGCGAGGTTGTCGTGGGTCAGCAGGGCGGCCGCCGGCCCGCTCGCCAGCGCCCGCCCGTCGCGCAGCAGCATGACCCGGTCGGCATAGCGCAGCGCCTGGTTTGGATCATGCGTGGTGAACAGCACGCCGAGCCCTTCGGCGGCGAGGCGGCGGATCTGGGCCATGACCTTGCCCTGGTTGCCGAAGTCGAGGCTCGCCGTCGGCTCGTCGAGCACGATGTAACGCGGCTCCTGCGCCAGCGCCCGGGCGACGAGCGCGAGCTGCCGCTCGCCGCCGGAGATCTCGGTATAGGGCCGCTGTGCCAGCGCCGCGATGCCGAGCCGCTGCAGCATTGCCTGTGCCACCGCGCGATCGCGGGCGGAGGGGGCGGCGAAGAGCCCGGCATGGGCGGTGCGGCCCATCAGCACCATCTCGGCGACGGAGAAGGCGAAGGTACCCGCATGGGCCTGCGGCACATAGGCGAGGGCCCGCGCCCGCGCTGCGACGCCGAGCCCCGCCAGCGGCCGTCCATCGAGGCTGAGCGTGCCGCCCTTGGCCGGCAGCAGGCCGAGCAGGGTCTTGAGCAGCGTGGTCTTGCCGTGGCCGTTCGGCCCAAGCAAAGCGAGCACCTCGCCGGCAGCAAGGTCGAGCGTGACGTCGCGGCCGATCTCGCGCTCGCGATAGCCATAGGACAGCGCGCTGGCCGACAGGCTCACGACCAGCCTCCGCGGGCCGAGGCGAGCAGCCAGATGAAGAAGGGCGTGCCGATCACCGCGGTGAGGATGCCGAGCGGCGTTTCGACCGGGCCGGCCGTGCGCGCCAGCGTGTCGATCAGCAGCAGATATCCGGCGCCAAGGATCGCAGCCGTCGGCAGCAATCGGCTGAAATCGGGGCCGACCAGGAAGCGTGCCAGATGCGGCACCACGAGCCCGACCCAGCCGATGATCCCGGCTGCGGCGACGCTCGCCGCGGTCACCAGCGTCGCGGCGGCGACGATGGCTACGCGAAGAGGGCCGGTGGCGAGGCCGAGAGCACGCGCCTCCTCCTCGGGCAGCGACATCACATTCATGCGCCAGCGCAGCGCCAGCAGCACGCCGCTGCCGAGCAGGACCGGGCCGAGCAGCGGCACAAGGTCGGGCTTGGCCGTTCCGGCAAGGCTGCCGAGCAGCCAGAAGGTCATCGCCGGCAGCTGATTGTACGGATCGGCCCAATACTTGATCAGCCCGATGCCGGCGCCGAGCAGCGAGCCGACGACGACGCCGGTCAATACCAGCACCAGCACCGGATCGCCGCGCCTGATCGTCGAGCCGACCGCGTAGACCGCTCCGACCGCGACAAGCCCGCCGGCGAAGGCGGCAAGCTGGATCGCGAACAGCCCGAGCGAGAGATAGATGCCGACGACCGCGCCCAGCGCCGCTCCCGAGGAAGCGCCGAGGATATCGGGGGAGACTAGCGGGTTGCGGAACAGGCCCTGGAAGGCCGCGCCCGCTACGGCCAGCGCCGCGCCGCAGAGGATCGCCGCCAGCACGCGCGGGCCGCGGATGTTCCAGATCACCGTCTCGACCTGCGGCGGCAGGGCCGAAGGCTGGCCGGAAAGCCAGGACCAGACGGACCTGACGATATCGCCCGGGCCGACCGGATAACGCCCGAGCGCGAAGGCGGCGAGCACGGCGAGGCCGAGCAGGCCGAGGGCGATCAGGTTGCCGCGCAGCGAGGAGGTCATCGGGCTCGGGGGCGTTTCGCTATGGCTGACCGAAACATGATGCGGTCATCCCGGACAAGCGGCGAAGCCGCGCCGATACGGGATCCATTCCGGAGCCTCGCCGGGGGATGCTCAGGCATGGGGCCCGGGTCTCCGCTTTGCTCCGCCCGGGACGACCTGAGTGGGTAAGCCATCACCCCCGCCCCGACAGCACGCGGTCGAGCTGCGCCTCGCTCGGCGTCACCTGATAGAACAGGGTGTGGAATTCGCGGGCGAGCGGGCGGATCTCCTCCGGGAATTGCCCGGGATAGAGCAGCCTCGCCAGCCACCACAGCCCGATCATGCGATTGACCGAGGGCGGGAAATCGACCCAGCCGAAGGGCAGCTTTGGCGAGAGATGGACGCGGCCCTCGCGCACCGCCTTGACCCCGGCCCAGGACGGATCGTTGCGGACATTCTCGGCGAAGGCGAGGTCGATGGTGACGATGACATCGGGATTCCAGGCCAGGACCTGCTCGAGCGAAACCTGGGCAAGGCCGCTGCCCGGCTGCTCGGCGGCAGCGTTGCGGGCGCCGAGGAAGCCGAGCGTCTCGACATTGATCGAGCCGCCGAGCCCGGTCTCCAGCCCGCGCGGCCCGCGGGCATAATAGACGCTCGGGCGGCTCGCGGCCGGGATCGCGGCAATGCGTCCGCTGATCGTCGCCATCGCCTCCTCGCACCAGCGCGCCAGCGTCTCGGCCCGCTCGCTGCGGCCAGTGAGCTGGCCGAGGATGCGGTAGCTCGCCGGAATCTGCTCGAAGCGCCCGTCCAGCAGCGCATAGGGGATGCCGGTCTGCGCCTGCACGCGCTCCGCCAGCTCGACATAGGTCCGCCCGGTCGAGCCGGAATCGACGATCAGGTCCGGCTTGAGCTGCAGGACCGCCTCGAGATTGGCGCTGTTGCCACGGCCGGTGATGCGGCCGATCTCAGGCCGGTCGCCGATGCCCGGCAGCAGGAACTCGCGCTCCTCCGGGCGGTTGGCGCGTGGCCAGCCGAGCAGCAGGTCGGGCGCCAGCGTGTAGATCTGGATCGCCGCCGGCGGCCCGGCCGGGAAGATGCGCTCGACCTTGGCCGGCAGCGGCACCTCGCGGCCGGCTCCGTCGCGAACCGTGGCGGCACGGGCGAGGCGCGGAGCGGCCAGGACGGCTCCGAGACCGGTCAGCAGGGCGCGTCGGTCAAGGCGCCGCATGCGGCTTTTCCGGCTGAACGGATGAATGAGGGCAGCGAAACGGCTTGATGTCGATCAACGGCGTGCCGTCGAGGCAGTCGAGCCCGCGCACCAGCAGGGCGCCGTCCTCGACGCCTTCCAGTTTGACCCGCGACAGCGCGATCGGATTCGGCCGGACGGGTGAGCGCAGCGCGAAGGTGCCGGTGGTCGGCCCGCCGCGCGGTGTTTGCGTCAGCAGATCGCGCCGCGCCTCGTGCATCCAGTAGAGCAGGTCGAGCTGGCTAAAGGCCTCGATCCCCTGCAACGCCGGCCGGAAAGCTGGGTCGAGCTCTACCCGGCAGAGTGGCCCGTCCTGACTGCCCTGGCGCGGGCACTGGTCGCGATTGGCGAAGGGCGTGCGGATTCGTCCGATGAAGACGAGATGCGCGTCGCTCCGCTCGGGAAGGGGGGGCTTCGGTCTCGCCCGGCCGTGTCGCTTGCCAGTCCGTCATTTCTCGCGCGCCACCTGGTTTTCCACCGCTTCCGAGGCGTCCCGCATCGGCCTCGGGACGCCGGGACGACCGTCTCGCTACTGCTCGCGCGGCAGCCCTGGCGCCGAGAAGCCGTGCTTCGCCAGAATTCTCTGCCCTGCCGGCGACAGGATGAACATGGCGAGCCGGTAGCCGTTTGGCGAGGCCCGGTTCAGCACCGTCAGCCCATAGTCGGCGCCGACGGCAAGCGCTGGCGGCAGGCGGATGAGCCGGATGCCCGGCTGTTCCTGCGCCAGCGGCTGCGCATTGGTGCAATAGGCCAGGAAAAGGTCGGCCTCGCCGCTCGCGATCTTGTGGCCGTAGACATTGACGCCGGCCGGAGCAGGCAGGCTGGTCGCGCTGCCGGTCAGCTGCAGGGCCTTGGCCTCGAGCGCCGCCCGTGCACCGGCCTTGACCGCCTCGGCCCGGGCGAAGACGGCAAAGGCATAGTCGCCGGATGGGTCGGCCCGCGGCGTCGAGGTGCCGAGCTTTACCTTGGGGTCGAGCATGCGTTCGAGCAGGGTCTCGCTCGTCACTGCCAGATCCGGCCGGGCGAAGGCGCAGAGCTCGTTGCGGGCGAAGAGCACGACCGGGCCGGCAAGCCCGCTTCGGGCGAGCGCCTGCGGGTGTTCCATATTGGCGGAGGCGAAGACCTCCGCCGCCTCGCCCTTGGCGATCCGGTCATGCAGCAGGCCGGAAGCCCCGTAGACGGGCTTCACGGCCAGTTTCGTCCGCATCTCGAAGGCCTGCGCCACCTCGGTCAGGGCGCCGCGCAGGCTGCCGGCCGCATGCAGCAGCACCGGCTCCTGCGCCACTGCACCCTGGGCCATCAGATCGGCGAGCCCGGCAAGGAGGAGGCGCACGGCCTCACGCCCCGGCCTGCCCGGCATTCGGGAAGAAGAGCTGCTGACCGTCGATCTTGTAGTCGGCGATCGCCTTCTGGCCTTCCGGGCTGGTCAGCCAGTCGGCGAAGAGCTTGCCGTCGTTGAACTTGACGTGCGGATGCTTGGCGAGGCTGACCGACATCACGCCGTACTGGTTGAACAGGCGCTTGTCGCCCTCGACCGAGATCGTGAGATCGCCGCGGTTCTTGAACGAGATCCAGGTGGCGCGATCGGAGAGCACATAGGCGCCCATCGCGCCGGAGGTGTTGAGCGCCGCGCCCATGCCCTGTCCAATCTCGCGATACCAGGGGCCCTTCTGCGCCGCGATGTCGATGCCGGCGGCCTTCCAGAGATTGAGCTCGGCGGCATGGGTGCCGGACTTGTCGCCGCGCGAGACGAAGGGGGAACCCTTCTCCTGGATCTTCTTCAGGGCCGCGACGATATCGTTGCTGCCGGCGACGCCGGCCGGGTCGGACTTCGGCCCGATCAGGACGAAGTCGTTGTACATCACCGGATTGCGCTCGGTGGAGAAGCCTTCCTCGACGAATTTCAGCTCCTGCGCCTTGGCATGGACGAAGACGACGTCGGCATCGCCGCGACGGCCGGTGTCGAGCGCCTGGCCGGTGCCTTGCGAGATCACGCGAACCTCGATCCCGGTCTTCGCCTTGAACAACGGCAGGATATGGCCGAACAGGCCGGAATCCTGCGTCGAGGTCGTCGATGCCACGGTGATGAAACGCGTGCCGGCCGGCGCGGTTGCGGCCGGCGGCGCTGCGGCGGGCGCCTGGGCGAGGGCGTAGCCGGTCAGGCCGAGGAACAAGCCGGCGGCGATGAGGGAGCGGCGCTGGATCAAAGTCATTGTTTCATCCCCTGTATCGTTGTCGGAACTAGTTCTCAGCCCTCATCCTGAGGAGCCGCGCAGCGGCGTCTCGAAGGATGCTCCAGAGCGCGCTGGAGACATCCTTCGAGACGCGATCTGCGATCGCTCCTCAGGATGAGGGCTGAGGAGGTAACGGGTCGTCGACGGTGGACGTTTCACCACAGCAGTTCTCCCGCCAGGAAGGCGCGCGCCTCGGCCGATTGTGGCCCGGCGAAGAAGCCTGCGGCGGGGGCGTCCTCGACGAGGCGGCCGCGATGCAGGAACAGCACCCGGTCGGCGAGCCGGCGGGCCTGACCGAGATCGTGGGTCGACATCACCACCGTGATGCCCTCCGCGACCAGGGCGGAGAGCAGTTCCTCGATCTGGCGCGTCGCTGCGGGGTCGAGCTGCGAGGTCGGCTCGTCCAGGAAGAGCAGTTCGGGGCGCAAGGCCCAGGCGCGAGCGATAGCGAGACGCTGCTGCTCGCCGCCGGAGAGCAGGCGCGCCGGCTGCGCCGCGCGCTCGGTCAGGCCGAAACGGGCGAGTGCCTGGGCCGTGCGCGCCTTGCGCTCGGGGCTCCCGGCGCCGGAGGCCGCCAGCGCATGGGCGATGTTGGCTTCGACCGAGCGGCGCAGCATGATCGGCTTCTGGAAGACCATGGCGTGGCGCTTGGCCTGTCGCCTCGCGGCCCGCTGTCCGCCTTGCGCATCGGCCCAGCGCACCGCGCCGCGACTGGGGTTGAGCAGGCCGTGGCAGAGCCTGAGCGTCAGCGACTTGCCGGCGCCATTGGGGCCGAGCAGCACGGTCAGCCCGCCGGCCGGGATCACGAAGCTGTTCGGCTCGAGCAGCAGGCGCCCGTCGCCGGCGAAGGCGACGGCGTCGACGGTGAGCGGCAGGATCGAGGTCGCGTCAAGCATGGCGTTCAACCTGCATAGCGTGCGCCGATCCGGCTCGCGCCGAAGGCGATGGCATTGATGGCGAGCGTCAGCGACAGCAGCACGATGCCGAGGCCGAGCGCCAGCGGCAGGTCGCCCTTCGAGGTCTCCAGCGTGATCGCCGTGGTCATGGTGCGGGTGTAGCCGGCGATGTTGCCGCCGACGATCAGCACGGCGCCGACCTCGGCGCTGGCCCGGCCGAAACCGGCCAGCAAGGCGGTCGCCAGCGAGAAGCGTCCATCCCAGAGCAGGGTCGGGATGGCGCGACTGCCTTCCAGCCCGACCGAGCGCAGATGGTCGCGATACTCGCCCCAAAGATCCTCGATCACCTGCCGCGTCAGCGCGATCACGATCGGCAGTACGAGGATGACCTGGGCGATGATCATCGCGGTCGGCGTGAACAGCAGGCCGAGCGGCCCGAGCGGCCCGGAGCGCGACAGCAGGAGGAAGACGGCAAGGCCTGCTACCACCGGCGGCAAGCCCATCAGCGCATTCAAGCAGACGATGATCGCCGAGCGGCCGGGAAAGCGCGCCAGCGCCAGCGCGGCGCCGAGCGGCAGGCCGACCAGCGCCGCGACCGCGACCGCGGTCAGCGTCACCCGCAGCGACAGGCCGACGATGCCGAGGAAGTCGGGATCGAGCCCGACCACCAGGGCGAAGGCCGCCTGAAAAACTGCGCCGACCTCCAATCTCAGCTCCCAGCAATGCCGCATCGGATTGCAAGCATTTGCAATTGGTAGAGTTCAATGCGACCAAAAGCCAATCCCGTAGCGTGTGCAGGCTAAAACATGTCAGTGCAGGATCAGGCTTGGCTGACGACCGAAGAGGCCGCCGTCTATGTCCGCCTCAAGGAGCGCAAGCTCTACGAACTGGTGGCGCAAGGCGCGGTGCCCTGCACCAAGGTCTCCGGCAAATGGCTGTTCCCGCGCGCCGGGCTCGACCGCTGGCTCGAGGCCGGGCTGGCGCGGCCCGAAGGGCTGCAGCCGGCACCGCCACCGCCGATCGTCGGCGGCAGCCAGGATTCGCTGCTCGAACTCGCGATCCGCGAATCGGGCTGCGGGCTGGCGCTGCTCGCCGAGGGCTCGCAGGCCGGGCTCGACCGCTTGCTGCGCAACGAGGTCGCGATCGCGGCGCTGCATCTCCACGCCACTCCCGATGACGACGCCGCCAATCTCGTGGCGATCCGGGCCGAGGCGGCGCTGCATGATGCGGTGGTGGTCAATTTTGCCCGGCGCGAGCAGGGCCTGCTGCTGGCGCCGGGCAATCCGTTGGGGCTCGACGGCCTCGCCGCGGCGATCGGAAAAGCTGCGCGCTTCGCTCAGCGCCAGCGCGGCGCCGGGGCGCAATTGCTGCTGCAGAGCCTGCTGGAACGGGCCGGCGTCGGTTCAGGGAAGATGCTGGCGGCGGATGGCGTCTGCGCCACCGGGCAGGATCTGGCGCTGGCGATCCGCAGCGGGCGCGCCGATTGCGGTATTGCCGCGCGCGCCATCGCCATGGCCTTCGGCCTCGAATTCCTGCCGCTGGTCTGGGAGCATGTCGACCTCGTCATGCGCCGCCGGACCTATTTCGAGCCGTCGACGCAAAAGCTGCTGGCCTGGATGCGCGGGCCGGACATGCCCGCCCGTGCGAAGGAGTTCGGCGGCTATGATCTGTCGACGAGCGGGGCAGTGCGGCTGAACCGGTAACGTCCGACCTACCCGCGCCCGAAATCCCGCCAGGCGCAGACCCTGTGCACGAACTCCCGGTCCCGCTCGGCCTCGCCGAAGGGCGCGACCGGCCAGAGCCAGCTTTCGTCCTCGGGCGGCAGCGCAACGCCATAGGTCAGGTCGAGCCGGTCATGGATCGTGCCGTCGCGCTCGCGCTCGACCATCTCGACGTCGCTGATCAGGCAGACATGGCCCTTGAAGCGGGAAAGGTCCTCAAGGTGCCAGGCGATGCAGCGCGCCGGCAGCTCATCGGGAAGGGCGGCGGCGCGGGCGGGATTGTCCTCGAGCCAGTCGGCGACCGGCCAGGCGAGCTGCGAGAGCAGATTGGCCGAGACGACGAGATCGACCGCCTCGTCGGCGATCAGCTCGGCGAGCGGCTCCGCCCGACCATCCGCCTCGCCGGCGAGCCAGGCCATCGCGCCGGTCAGGTCGCGCGTCACGAGCCGCACATTGCGCCTCGGCAGGAGCCGCAGGCGGACCAGCGGCAGGTGCACGATGTCGACCAGCACGACTTCGTCGAAGCTCTCGCAGAGGTCGTTCAGCGGCACGTCGCGGACGAGGCCGGAGCCGAGGATGACGACCTTGCGCCGGTGCGGCAGCCCGGCCGCGATCTCGGCGACCAGCTTGCGGCAATGGGCATGATGCCCGGCCCAGGCCTTGCGCTGGCGATAGCCCCGCGACCAGAGCGCGACGCTCTCCTGCAACAGGCCGAAGCGCCGCGCCAGCGGCGCTGCCGGTGTCAGCGCGCGCAGGGCAAGCTCCGCCAGCACGCTGCGTCGCTAGGTGAGGGCGCCGCGCCCAGCCACCGGCCAGACCGCCTCGACATGCGCATCCGGCCCATGCAGGCCACGAACGCAGACATACCAGTCGTGCAGGTTGACGGTCGGGTCGCAATGGCCGGGCACCAGAAGCAGCCGGTCGCCGCGATGCGGCACGGCGACAGGGTCGCCGGTGAGCACGCCATGCTCGTCGGACGGCTTGGTGTAGATCACGCCGTCGCGCCGGAACGCCGTCGGCATGCCGGAATCGACGGCCGCGGCCTTGTGGCCGGCATCGACGATGGCGCGGTCCGGCACCGGCTTGCTCATCACGCTGGCCAGGATGAACAGCGCATGCTCGAAGGTCTGGAAGGGCGTGCCGTCGGCATTGCGGTTGCGGGCGTAATCGGCGTCCATGAAGATGTAGGAGCCGGCCTGGAGCTCGTTCCAGATGCCGGAGCGGCCTTCGAGGTCGAAGGTGCCGGTGCCGGCGCCGCTGACGATCTCGCAGGGGAGGCCGACATGGCGAATCCGTTCGACGACGTTGCGGGTCAGGAGGCCGGCACGCTCGATCGCCTCGCGGCGCTCGTCGATCGAGCGCATGTGCTGGGCGCTGCCATGATAGGCCTGCACGCCTGAAAGCCGCAGCGTATTGGTCCGCGCTACCGCCTCGGCCAGCCGCACGGCGGCCTCGCCCGGTGCGACGCCGCAGCGCCGGGCGCCGATATCGAGTTCGACCAGCACGTCGAAGACGACATCGTTGCGCGCAGCCGCCTCGGCCGCCTCGCGCACCCCGTCGACATGATCGACGCAGAGCCCGATACGGGCGTCGCGAGCGAGCCGTGCCAGCCGGTCGAGCTTGTTCGCGCCGACGATCTCGTTGGTGACCAGCACGTCGGTGACGCCGCCTGAAACCAGGACCTCGGCCTCGCTGACCTTCTGGCAGCACTGCCCGACGGCGCCATGGGCGATCTGGCGCAACGCAATCTCGGGGCTCTTATGGGTTTTTGCGTGCGGCCGCAGACGCACGCCGGAGGCCTCCGCGAAGGCCGCCATGGTGACGAGGTTCCTCTCGAACGCGTCAAGATCGAGGATCAGGGCTGGGGTGTCGATCTCGGCGAAGGAGTGTCCGGGCCGGGCCGGCGGCGTGAGAGGCATGGGTTCTCTATGTCTGGTGAATCAATCCGGCTATGAGACGTCGGCATCGTGTCGCGAGCAAGACCGGTAGTGGCGCTCGCATGGCGGCCATGTTAGGCCGCGCCCCATGAAGATAGGCAAGGTCACGGACGACACCCTCGCGCTTTTCGCCCGCGTCTGGCACGAGCGCGTCAGGTCCTATCTCCCGCAGATCGCCATGATCCTCGGTCTTGTCGTCATCATCGCGGCGACGACGAGCTTCTACCCGCTATTGATCAAGGCGGCCTTCGACGCCTTCGCCGACCCGCTGACCGCCGAATCGACCGGTTTCGTGCGCCGGGCCGAGCGGCTCGTCTCCAAGTCGATCGGTATCGAGATCGGCGTCGTCAACGCCGTCGCGATCGTCGTGGTCATCGTCACCGCGATCAAGGGCTTCTCGCTGCTGGCGCAGACCGTGCTGACCAACAGCGTCGTCAGCCGCATCGAGGCCGACATGCAGAGCGCACTCTATGCGCATCTGATCGACGCCGACCTGGCCCAGCTGCAGCGCGAGAACCCGGCCTCCCTGACACAGCGCTTCACCACCGACTTCACCTTCGTCAAGGAAGCGCTGACCCGGATCATCAACATCGCCATCCGCGATGTGCTGACCGCGATCGCGCTGGTCGGCGCCATGCTGTGGATCGACTGGAAGATGACGCTGATCGTGCTGCTGGTGGCGCCGGTGGTGGCGAGCCCGATCGGCCGGATCGGCAAGAAGCTGCGCCGCATGGCGATGTCGCAGCAGGAGCAGACCGGGCTGATGGCGAGCCTCGTCACCGAGAGCCTGCAGGGCGCGCGCGTCGCCAAGACCGATTCGCTCGAGCCCTATCTCAAGCGCCGCGCCGCCGATGCCTTCGAGACGATCCGGGCGCTGAAGATGAAGGCCGCCAATGCGCGTGGCCGGCTCGATCCGCTGCTCGAGGTCGGTGGCGGCCTCGCGGTTGCCGGCGTGCTCGCCGCCATCGGCGTGCGCATCCAGGCCGGGGGCTCTACCGTCGGCGATTTCACCGGCTATGTCTCGGCCCTGCTGCTGGCCGCCCAGCCGCTGCGCTCGCTGGGCAATCTCAACGCCATCGTCCAGGAGGCCGGCGCCTCGCTGAAGCGCTACTTCGCCTTGATCGACGAGAAGCCGCTGATCGCAGAGCGCCCCGACGCCCGCCCCCTCGCCATCATCGGCGGCGAAGTCGCCTTCCGCGATCTGCGCTTCCGCTACCGCGACGACGCGCGCGGCCTCGAGGGCATCGACCTCGTAGTCGAGGCGGGCAAGACCACGGCGTTGGTCGGGCGCTCCGGCTCGGGCAAGTCGACCATGCTGGCGCTGGTGCCGCGCCTCTATGATCCGAATGAGGGCCGCGTCGAGATCGATGGCCAGGACCTGCGCGACGTCGCACTGGCGAGCCTGCGCGCCCAGATCGGCGTGGTCAGCCAGGACGTCGTGCTGTTCGACGATACGGTGCGTGCCAATATCGGTTTCGGCCGGCCGGGCGCGAGCGAGGCCGACATCATCGCCGCTGCGAAGGATGCCGCCGCGCATGATTTCATCATGGCGATGCCGGAGGGCTATGATTCGCGGGTCGGCGAGCGTGGCTCGCGGCTGTCCGGCGGCGAGCGCCAGCGTCTCGCCATTGCCCGCGCCATCCTGAAGGACGCGCCGATCCTGCTGCTCGACGAGGCGACGAGCGCGCTCGACACCCAATCGGAGCGCGCGGTCCAGCAGGCGCTCACCAGGCTGATGCAGGGCCGCACCACGCTGGTGATCGCACATCGCCTCTCGACCGTGCGCGAGGCCGACCGGATCGTCGTGCTCGACGAGGGCCGGATCGTCGAGACCGGCGACCATGACGCGCTGATCGCCCGCGAGGGCGCCTATGCCCGGCTCTACCGGCTGCAATTCGCCGAAGGCTGAGGCCTGGGCGTTTCGGCCGAATTCGCGGTCATTCCGGGGCGCCGCGTAGCGACGAGCCCGGAATGACGGCGTGGTGTCCGAAAATCCCGTGGTTCAGGGCTGCTCGCGCAGCAATGCGTCGGTCGCCGCGGTGAAGCCGCGGAACGAGAGCGGCAGCGTCACGTCGCGCTTGGCCGAATCCTGATAGCGGAGCTGCCCGGCTTCGCTGAGCCCGCGCCAGCGCTTGAACGCATCGTCGTTGAGGTTGGCTTCGCCGAAGCAGCCGCCGGGCGTGCAGCGCTGGAACACCGCGAGCACGTCCTCCTTCTCGCCGGCGCTGACTCGCACGCCGGCATTGTTGCCGAGCGTGAGATTGGGTGGCACCTGGACGACGAGCTTGTAGGGCTCGCCCTTGACCGGGCGGCCGACGGCGACGAGGGCGATCGGCCCACGCTGGCCTTGCTGCTCGACGGTCTGGACGATCTCGCAGACGCGGGTGCCGACGCCCTGCTGGCAGCGCATCACCCAGTCGCCGTAGGTCGCGGTGGTGTTGTCGGGCTGGGAGACCCCGCCCGTTGCAGGGGCCGGCTGCGCCGGGCGTTGCGCCTGTGCGAAGGCGGGGCCTGCCAGCGCCAGCGAAGAGAGCAGCGCGAAGAGCGTCGATTTGTTCAGCATGGCAGGCCCGCTTCGATTGGAAGGTAAGGATTTGAGTTGAATGGCAAGTGGGCGCCGGAGGCAAGGGGCGCCGCAACCCGTTTCAAGATTTGCCATGTTCCTTGATGGCGTCGACCAGCGCCTGCGGAAGCTCGATCTCGTCGGCGATGGGCGTTCGTCCGGGGATATGAATGCCGCTGGCGGTGAGCCGCTCGACCTGGGAGGCCAGTCGCGTCGAGAAATCCGGTGCCAGCAGGGCAGGGCTCAAGGCGATGAGGAACAGGCCGATGCCGGGCGAATCCGTGCCTTCGGCGAAGGATGGGGCATCGAGCGACCAGTTCGCACCGGTCAGCCCCGCTGCAAGGACCTCGACCATCAGCGCGATATTGGCGCCTCGCGCCCCGCCGAAGGCGAGTAGCGCCCCCTTGATCGCCTGACGGGCATCGGTGGTCGGCTTGCCGTCGGCATCGACAGCCCAGCCGGCGGGAATCGCCTCCTCCATTTCCGCCGCGCGCCGCACATTGACGAAGGCGGTCGCGCTCGACGCCTGATCGATGACAAGGGGCGGAGCGTTCCCTGCCGGCGCAGCAAATGCCATGGGGTTCGTGCCGTAGACAGGCTTGCGCCCGGCTCCGGCGGTCAGCAGGGCGGGGCCATTGCTGGCGGCCAGCGCGACGAGCCCGGCTTCGGCCATGCGCCGCGTGTAATAGCCGAGCTCGCCGGCCGTGTAGCTGTTCTGCTGCGTGAAGAGCGTCAGGCCATAGAGAGCGGCGCGCGAGAGCAAGGAGTCGAATGCCCGGTCGAAGCCGAGTTGGGCGATGCCGCCTTTGGCGTCGACGCGGATGGCCGCCGGGGTTGGAAAGTTGATCTCGGGTTCAGCCCTGCCGGCGATGCGTCCGGTTGCGAAGCCGTCGAGATAGTCCGGAAGGTGCGCGAAGCCGACAGAGGGGCGCCCGCAAAGCTCCGCGGCGACGGTCGCGTTCGCGAGCGATCTCGCCGCGGCCTCGCCTGCGCCCGCAGCAATGGCTGCCTGGAACGCGAATTCTCGCGCCATTTCTGGAGTGTAGCGCACGCTGCTGGAAATCTGGATCGCCCCCCGCATCGCCATCTACAGGGAGCGCCAGCCTGGCGGCGTCCACTATTGCTGAAGAGCCGCCGGCGCGCCGACGCCTCAGGGGTGCCAGCCGACTTCCTGCGCCGGTGCGCTTTCGCGCTCCTCCTCGGCGCGGGCGGTCTCGACCACGGCGAGCACGGCGCGCAGGGCAGCTTCCACCCCTTCGCCAGACGCGGCCGAGAGTACGATCGGCGTCTTCTTGGCGGCGCGCTTGAGCCGGGCGAGCTGCTCCTTCAGCAGTTCGGGCGAGAGCGCGTCGACCTTGGAGAGCGCCACGATCTCCGGTTTCTCCGCCAACCCTTCACCATAGGCGGCGAGCTCGTTGCGCACGGTCTTGTAGGCCTTGCCGGCGTGCTCGGTCGTGCCTTCGACCAGATGCAGCAGCACCCGGCAGCGCTCGACATGCCCAAGGAACCGGTCGCCGAGGCCATGGCCTTCATGCGCGCCTTCGATCAGGCCGGGAATGTCGGCCAGCACCATCTCGCGGCCGTCGACCCGCACGACGCCGAGGCCGGGATGCAGGGTCGTGAACGGATAGTCGGCGATCTTCGGCTTGGCGGCCGTCACCGTCGCCAGGAAGGTCGACTTGCCGGCATTGGGCAGGCCGATCAAACCGGCATCGGCGATCAGCTTCAGCCTGAGCCAGACCCAGCGCTCCTCCCCGTCGAGCCCGGGATTGGCGTGGCGCGGCGCCTGGTTCGTCGAAGTCTTGAAATAGGCGTTGCCAAAACCGCCATTGCCGCCCTTGCACAGCACGAAGCGCTGGCCCGGCTCGGTCATGTCGGCGATCAGCGTCTCGCCGTCCTCGTCGAGGATCTGGGTGCCAGGCGGCACCTTGAGCACCATGGCTGCGCCATTGGCACCATGGCGATCCTTGCCCATGCCGTGCTCGCCGATCTTGGCCTTGAAATGCTGCTGGAAGCGGAAGTCGATCAGCGTGTTCAGGCCCTGCACGCATTCGATCACGACGTCGCCACCGCGCCCGCCATCGCCGCCATTGGGGCCGCCGAACTCGATGAACTTCTCGCGCCGGAACGAGACGCAGCCGGCGCCGCCATTGCCGGCCTTCACATAGATCTTGGCTTGGTCGAGGAATTTCATGGTCGTGTAGGTAGTCGTATGTGCGTGCGAGGGCAATGCACCCGCAGCGTTCACGTCCGATCTCGGGCTCCACCTCCGCGGGATTTGGGGCCGGATAGGGCGAATGCAAATTTATGTTGCAGTGCAGCAACGAATGGCGGCTTGCTGCGTTGTCGTCGAGCAGCGCCGCTCCCGCCGCTGCGAGCAGCGAGGCCCTGCAATGCGCAATCTCTCCGATACGATCGCCCGACTCGCGGCCTATCGCGCTGGCCCGGCGTCCAAGCCAGCCGGGCAGGTACCGTCCCGGCTTTCAGCCTTTGCCGATTTCGGCAGCAATCCGGGCGCGCTGCTGGCGCGAACCTACCTGCCTCCCCGGTTGCAGGATGGCGCCGCGCTGGTCGTCGTGCTGCATGGCTGCACGCAGACGGCCGCGGGCTACGATCACGGCGCCGGCTGGTCGACGCTGGCCGAGCGTCACGGCTTCGCCTTGCTGATCCCCGAGCAGCAGCGCGCCAACAACGCCAATCTCTGCTTCAACTGGTTCGAACCGGGCGATATCCGGCGGGGGCAGGGCGAGGCGCTCTCGATCAGCCAGATGGTCGAAGCGATGACCGCACGCCATCGGCTCGACCGGCGCCGGGTCTTCGTCACCGGGCTTTCGGCAGGCGGTGCCATGACGACCGTCATGCTCGCGACCTATCCCGAGCTCTTCGCTGGCGGCGCGGTCATTGCCGGGCTGCCCTATGGCAGCGCCGCGACCATCCCCGAAGCTTTCGATCGCATGCGCGGCCATGGCCTTCCCGGCGGCGAGCGGCTGCAGGCGCTGCTGCGCGGCGCCTCTTCGCATGAAGGTCCCTGGCCGGTGCTTTCGGTCTGGCACGGCAGCGCTGACCGCACGGTGCATCCGGCCAATGCCGCCGCGATTATCGAACAATGGCGTGGCATCCAGGGCCTTGCGGCCGAGCCTGATGCCAGCGAACAGGTCGATGGCCACCGTCGCCGGGTCTGGCGCAGCCCGGAAGGCCGGGATCTGATCGAGGAATACAGCGTCGGCGGCATGGGCCATGGCACGCCGCTGGCAGATGATGGCATCGGCCAGCCCGGCCCCTTCATGCTGCGCGCGGGAACCTCGTCTTCGCAGCGCATTGCCGGGTTCTGGGGGCTGACGCCGGCAGATGCGCAGATCGTGCAGCGCGGCGCCGCCGCAGCACCGGTGCCGGCTGGCGAGGAGCTGGTCGGAGCTCGCCCTGGCACTTCCGCCGATGTGCAGCCGGCGCCTGCCGGCGTGCGCAAGATCATCGAGGATGCGCTTCGCTCGGCCGGCCTGATGCGCTGAGGCCGTATATCATACGCTTGCGGTTTCGCTGAAATCGCAAGCGCTTGGGCCGGAAAACTGAATCAGACTCTTAAAGCTCGGAGGCAGGCCCCCGGCGCGCAAGCTGCGCCGGGGGCATGTGTTCAGGTTTTCAGGCGAGGCAGGCTTCCTCGTCGGCGATCTCCTCCGGCGGCGCCGGGGTCCAGCCCGAGGAACCCCAGCTCTTCAGCGCCGCCCAGGTCGAGCGGTCGAGCCGGAACTGCTCGCAGGGGAAAAGCCCGCCGCGGGCCGGTAGCGCCTTGAGGAAGGAGCCCTCCTGGCGGAAGCCGCTCTTCTCCAGAACCCGGCGCGAAGCCGGGTTGATGACGCGCGTGTCGGCCTCGATCGCCTCGATCTCGACCAGCGAGAACAGCGTGTCGATCAGCGCCTGCACCGCTTCCGTCGCGAGGCCCTTGTTCCAGTGCGGCGTGCCGAGCCAGTAGCCGATGAAGGGCCGTCCGCTCGCCTGCGGATGCGCTCCGATCATGCCGATCAGCTCGTTGGGCTTCTCGCGCGGCGTCACCGCCAGCACCAGATGCTCGCCGAGCGCGTTGCCCTTGCGCGTCGCGAAGATGAAGGGCTCGACCGCGCCCGAAGGGTAGGGGTGCGGGATCGAGGCCGTCATTTCCGCCACGGCCTTGGCGCCGGCGAGCCGCAGGATCGCAGCGGAATCAGCCATGCGCGGCCAGCGCAGCCACAGACGCCGGGTCTCGAGCCGGAAGACGTCGTCTCTTGTCAGTTCGGGGAACATTGAGTCTCTCCGTCGGCGCAACGAGAAAGGGGAGATGGGCTTTGGTCCCATCTCCCCCGGTTCGTTGACCTTCGGGAAACCCTTGACGGGTTTTGACCCCTTCTCGATCATCCGGTTCGATGGAACCGGCGGATCGAGAGAGCTCCCTATCCGCCGTTTATTCTGCGGCCTCTTGGGCCGGGACTACGTTGACGAAAGCTCGCCCGAGTTTCGTCGTGAATCGGACGCGGCCGTTCGTCGTGGCAAAAAGGGTATGATCCTTGCCAATGCCAACGTTCACGCCGGGATGCCATTTGGTCCCGCGCTGACGAATGATGATGTTGCCGGCCACGACCGCCTGGTCGCCGAAGCGCTTCACGCCGAGACGCTTGCTTTCGGAGTCGCGACCATTGCGCGACGAGCCGCCTGCTTTTTTGTGAGCCATAACGCCCTACCTCGAAAACTCTTCAGTCGATGTAACCCGAATCGGCGGCAAATGCCACCGGTTTCGGAAATGAAGCCCGTGCGAACCTGACAGCGAAGGTCAGTAGTCCTCACCGGAAGCAAGCTCGGCCTGGTCGGCCTTGGCCCGCGGCGGCTTGCCGGCGAGCAGCTCCTTGGCCTGCACGACCCACTCCTCGCGGGTGGCGCGGCCGCGGAGCTTGAGCTCCTCGTCCCACTTGGCGACGTCGGCCTCGCTCCAGGCGGCGATGTCGTTCCACGAGGTGATGCCGGCGGCGCGCAGCTTCTTCTCGATGGTCGGGCCGACGCCCGAGATCAGCGAGAGGTTCGAGGCGTCGAGCGCCTCGGCCTTGGCGGCCTTCGCAGGCTTGGCCGCGGCCTTACCCTTGACGGCTTCGCTGCCGGCCTTGAGCGCGACCGGGGCGGCTTCGCCCTTCTTCATCTCCGGCTTCTTGCCGCCGGTGAGGATGTCGGTGATGCGCACGATGGTCAGCTCGGCACGGAAGCCGCGCTTGCGCTTGGAGTTCTGGCGGCGGCGCTTCTTGAAGGCGATGACCTTCTCGCCGCGGGTCTGCTCGACGATCTCGCCGGCGACGGTGATGTCGCCGAGGAAGGGGGCGCCGATCGTCGACTTCTCGCCGTCGGTGAGCATCAGCACGGAGCCGAAGGCGACGGTGTCGCCCGGGTTGCCCTCGAGCTTGGCGATCGTAATGCGGTCATTGGCGGCGACGCGGAATTGCTTGCCGCCGGTCTTGATGACTGCGAACATCATTGTTCTCCATGTTCGGCCCCGCCCTGTCATGGATCCGCGAAGGAGCGCATGCGGGGCGGCTTTTTGGCAGTCGTTGCGTGGTCGGGTTGCTCTTTGGAGCTGTCGCCGCGGGGTCTCTGAAGAACCTGTCGACGCTCACGCCAAAAGAGATCGGGCGCGGGTTTCCCCACGCCGGACGAGGCTGTCTAGGCGGGCAGGGCGCCTGCGTCAAGGAAAACCGGGTCTGACGGGGGCAGGTGAACGAGCTGTAGACTTCTGCTCGATGAGGCTTGTGCGGCGTGGGCCTCGTGTGTAACAAGCACCCCGCTTCGACTTGAGCACCGCGGACAGGTGGCAGAGTGGTTGAATGCACCGCACTCGAAATGCGGCATACCTGCAAGGGTATCGGGGGTTCAAATCCCTCCCTGTCCGCCATCATCCCGCTAAGGGTTTGATCCAAAAAGAGCTCTTGAAAATCAATGGCTTGCAGCCGCTCGAATGGTGCGCAAGCTTGACGCCTCTCGTGTTGGCGCGCGCCTGGAAGCATCCGAGGGCCGACGTCTAGCAGTTTCCTAGCTGCACCCTGACGCGCTCCGTGTCTTTCTCGGCAAACGCGCGCCTGAGGGCGCGGAACCTCGCCGAGGCCAGGACACAGCACCTCGACATCCGCGCCGCCGCCGGGGTGCAAAGCGATCGCGGCAGATGTGCAAAAGATTGCATCTTCCTGTGCATGGCCGGCGCCGCGACGCTCAACCTCGACGGCGGCATCCTGCGGACGCACCCGCGACCACGCCCTCAAGGGACGCTTCGAGGTCAGGTTCTGAAAAGGGAGGCGCCGGAGGGGCGCTCTCTCGACGCGAACCGGCGGACCATGCGAAGCTTGCTTCAAGGGGCGCGGCTGGGGTGTCCCTCTCTCATTCTGGCTCGCTGCATGCGTCGTCGCTCCCTTCTGATTGCCTTGGCAACCTGCGGGCTCGTGATCCGTGGTCGCCCGGCCCGTTCGGCAGAGCCTGCGAGGCTGATCTCGGTCATAACCGCATTGCCGACCGACCACCCCATCCTGCGCTCCAGGATGGTCGAGCTGCAGCAGCTGCTGACCGAGAGAGGATGGATCGAGGGCCGCAACCTGCGCACGAGCTGGCGGTTCTCGGGGGCGAGCGAGGACGATCTGGTCCGGGCCGTCGCCGAGGCGATTCGGGAGAAGCCCGACATCATCGTCGTCGGCTCCAGCGCCGAGACGCAGGCTGTCCTTGCCGAGACCCGGTTGATCCCCGTGCTGTTCAGCACGGCGTCCGATCCCGTCGGAAGCGGTTTCGTGCGTTCCCTCGAGCGTCCCGACGGCAACGCCACCGGCTTCAGCAACAATGATCCCTCGATGTCGGAAAAATGGGTCGAGCTGCTGACCGAGATCGCGCCGGCGACGCGCCGCATCGGCGTGGTCTTCAATCCGCGCACCACGCCGGCTGCGGGCAGGACCTACCTGGCGCGCCTGCGGGCAGCCATCTCAGGCCGGGAGCTCGGCCTCGAAACCATTCACGTCACAGAGGCACCCGCGATCGAAGGCGAGATCGCCGCGTTCGCCGCTCGCGGGGCCGGAGCCGGCCTGGTGTTCCTGCCGGACAGCTTCACCTTCCGCCATGCCGCAAGCTGCGCGGCCGCCGCCGCGCAGCAGCGATTGCCGGCAATCTACCCGTTCGACACCTTCACGCAGCAGGGCGGGCTGATGTCCTATAGCGGCGCACGGGAAGAGACGGCCGAGCTGATCGCAAACTATATCGACCTTATCCTGCGCGGCGCGAATGTCGCCGAATTGCCGGTGCAGTTTTCGCGCAGCTTCGAATTGGTCGTCAACGAGAAGGCCGCCGCAGCCCTGGGCTTGAGCCTGCCGCTTTCGCTGCGAATTCGCGCAAAGCGGATCGTTTCGTGACGCAGCACGGCACGGCCCGGCCGGATGGGCCGGCGCCTGCGCGTGGCGCGCTCACCCGCAAATATGCGGTTTTCGTCGGCGTCGCGATCTGCCTCGCGCTCGGGCTCAACACGGCCGTTTCGACCTTCTTCGCCTTCTCTGATCAAAGAGCGCTCGTGGTGCGCGTCCAGCAGGAGCAGGCCCAGGCAGCGGCGCAGAGGATCGGCGCCTTCGTCGCCGATATCATGCACCAGCTCGATTGGGCGTCGCAGAGCGGCGCTGGCAGCAACTCGCCCGAGGAACGCCGGCTCGACGGCTTGCGGCTGTTGCGACAGGTGCCCGCCATTCTCGAACTGCGCCAGATCGATCCGGCGGGGCGCGAGCAGCTTTTCCTGTCACGCTTCGCGCGAGACCGGACCGGCAGCGATGCCGACTGGTCGGCCGATCAGCCTTTCCAGACGGCGCTGGCGCAGGGCAGCTTTCATGGCGAGGTCCAGTTCCGGCGCGGCTCGGAGCCCCACATGGTGCTGCTGAGGCGGGCCGCATCGCCTCCGCACTGGGTGGTGCGGGCGACCGTCAACCTCGTCTTCATCCGTGAGCTGGTGTCGCGGTTGAAGGTCGGCGAGGCCGGCCGCGCCTATATCGTCACGCGCTCCGGACGGTTGATCGCTCACCCTGACCTGCGCTTCGTGCTGCGGAACACCAGTCTCGCTGGGCTGGTGAGCGCGCAGGCAGAGGCGGGCGCGTCCGGGGGCGGACTGTCGATGACGGACATCGAGGGCCGCAAGGTTCTGTCCGTCATGGCCGCTGTCCCGGATCTCGACTGGAATGTGGTGGTCGACCTGCCGCAGAGCGAGGCCTTTGCACCGATCCATGCGTCGATCCTGCGCTCGCTGACACTTCTGGTCCTGGCGCTGTTGGTCGCGGTGCTGGCCGGTATCGCCCTGAGCCGGAAACTCGTCGCGCCGATCAAGGCTCTCGGTGATGGCGTGGCGCGGATCGGTCAGGGTCGGTTGCACGAGCGGATCGACATCCGCACCGGCGACGAACTGCAGGAGCTCGGGGAGCAGTTCAATCTGATGGCAGAGCGCCTGGAAGAAGGCCGTGCCGTCCTGGAAGACAAGGTCGCGCAGCGCACCTCAGCCCTGAAGACGGCGCTGGAGCTCGCCTCTGCCGGACAAAGAGCGGCCGAGGATGCGACGCGGGCAAAGTCGCGTTTCCTGGCCGTGGTCGGGCATGATATCCGCACGCCGCTCTCCGGCGTGCTCGGCGTTCTGGAGCTTCTCGACCGCAGCCGCCTGAGCCAGCGCGACCGTCGCCTCGTCGCCATGGCCGCGACTTCGGGCGAGGCGCTGGTCGATCTGGCCAATGCGACGCTCGACCTGTCGCGGCTGGAGGCCGGAACCGAAAGCCTGGATCTGCGCGATTTCGAGCTCGGCGCCCTTCTCAACGCTGCCGACGCCCTGATGCGTCCGCTCGCCGAACAGAAGGGGCTCGTTCTGAGGCTGCGTCAGCTGTCGCCCGGCGGTCTGCGCCTGCATGGCGACCCCGGCAAGATCCACCGCATCCTGATCAACCTGTTGCGCAACGCGATCAGCTTCACCGAGCAGGGCGAGATCGAATTCGGCGCCGAGCTGCAATCCGCCTTATCTGCCGATGGCCCTGCGCTGATGCTCATGGTTCGCGACACCGGCATCGGCATCGCCCCGGCGATGCAGCGCCAGATCTTCCAGGATTTCGTGCAGGTCGACCCGGAAACCGGCCGGCGCACCGGCGGGGTCGGGCTCGGGCTGGCGATCTGCAGCAAGCTGGCCGAGCTGATGGGCGGGGCGATCTCAGTCGTCAGCGCCAGGGGGCAAGGCAGCACCTTTGCCGTCAGGCTGCCGCTGGTCGCGGCCAAGGCCGCCGCGCGGTCCGCGGACCGGGCGGTGGGACAGCTGCAACGGGTTCTGGTGGTCGACGATGACCCTGTGACGCGCGAGGTCGCCCGCGTCATGGTCAGCAAGGCCGGCCACAAGGTGCAGGCCGTGGCTTCGGGCGAGGCGGCGCTGAAAGCCTTGCGCAAGGCCGCCTTCGACCTCGTGCTGCTCGATATGCACATGAGCGGAATGGACGGAATCGAAACCGCCCTGGCGATCCGCGGACTGCCGGGTGTCACGCAGCCCCGGATCGTCGCGCTGACGGCCGATGTCTCGCCGGAGACGATGCGGCGGATGCGGGCGGCTGGGCTGACGAAGATCCTGTCCAAGCCGATTACCTCGGCAGCCCTGCTGCAGGCCATCGGGCGCGGGAGCAGTCGGGGCGGTGAAGGCCCGGTCGTGACCCTCTCGGCCGAGCTCCCCGTCGATGCAGCCTTCTTCCGGACCCAGAGCGGACTGATCGGCAAGGAGCGCACGCGGCAACTCGTCTCGCTCTTCGCCACCGTTTCCGAGGAAATCCTGAAGGGGATGCGGGCGGCCCTGCTCGATCCCGACCGGACGGAACTGCGGCGATTGGCTCACCAGTTCGCGAGCTCGGCCGGCGCTGTCGGCTTCGGGCGCGCACTTGGCCTCGCAAGCGCGCTCGAACGGGACGCGCTCGCCGCAGAGGTCGAGGCGCTTGCGCCTGCGGTAGAGGCGCTGGAGGAGGCCCGCAGCGAGGCCCTGGAAGCGCTCGCCGGATTCGAGGACGAGGCTCCTGCGGCACCCCGTCAGACGTCGCGCTCGACAGGTACGCCGAGCCTGTAGCCGATGCCGCTGACGGTCGCGATGATGCCCGACTGCCCGGCCTCGCTCAGCTTCCGCCGCAAGCGCGCGACCAGCGCATCGACGCTGCGTGCGTCGACATCGGTATAGCGGTTGCTGATGACCTCGATCAGATAGTCGCGGGTCAGGGGATGCTCGCCGCTCTCGACGAGCGCGGCGAGCAGGTCGAACTCGCCTCGCGTCAGGCGGATCGGCTCGCCATTGACCGTCGCGAGCTCGCGGCGCAACTGGTCCATGATGAAGGGGCCGAAGATGGCGGTGGTGCTGCGGCGCGCCGTGTCGCGCTCGATCCTGCGCCGCCGCAGCAGCGACCGGGTCCGGGCCAGGAGATCACGCAGGTCGACGGGCTTGCTGACATAGTGATCGCCGGCGAGTTCGAGCCCGACGATCCGGTCGACGTCGGCATCGCGGTGCGTCACGAAGATGATGCCGGCGTCGGAAACCGATTGCAGCTCCCTGGCGAGCTCGAAGCCGTCGCCGTCGGGCAGCACCACGTCGATGAAGATCAGCTCCGGCTTGAAGCTGCGGACCGTCCGCCTGGCCTGGGCAATGGTCTCCGCCTCCTGGACATGAAACCCCTGGTCGGTGAAGTACCCGGCAATCACCGCGCGGGTGACGGGGTCATCCTCCACGATGACGAGCCGCTCGCGGAACGCCGGATCCATCAGCTTTGCTTTCCCTGGTCGCGCTGTCGCAGGCGGCAGGCGATCTCGCCTGGTTCGATCGGGTCGAGGGCAGAACCTTCGATCATCATTTTCTTGTCCTGTGGCCCAGCGTCAGACTCGACCAGCCCGTCGGCCAGGCCCAAACGCCCCCGCAGGAGAGGGCGATGGCTCGCTGCCCGGGACGACGAGCCGCTGCCCGGTCGACATTCAGTTCGCCCCCTGTCCCGGTCGTCGGCCTTGTTGCCGGCAACATCGGCCAGCGGATAGCTGCAGCAATTGTGCTCTCCCCGCCGCATTTCCCCAAATAGTCGGCTGTGAACGGCCGTTCATTGCCTCGCCTCGCGCCCGGCGGCAGGCACTTGCAGTGCCGGCATCGGGATAACCGGTCCGAAATATGCGCGGGGCACGATTCCGGCCCGCCATCGTCATGGTCGCCCTCGTGACGGGCATCGATCCCTCGAACGCCATTCCCGTCGAAAGAAGACACGGGTGTCGGAGCAAGCCCGACCAACACGGATAGGGCGGCACTGTTGTGTCCTGCTTGCCACATGCCCCAAGGTTAACCGGTTGTGAACCGTGGTTCATTGCGTCGGCACCAGCAGGCCGTAGGATGCCATCGCGGGGGGCTGCCTTAAGTGTCGTCGATCAAGAGAGCGAATGGGAGCCGGGCGCGGCGGCGTGCCGTGGCGGCGGGCGAGCGCTCGCCTTCGGCTGCGCCTGCTTGCAGCCTACCCCGGTTTGAAAAATCTGTAACGGGTTCGCGCCCTGCTCCGGAACCTCTGCGCCGGCCCGCCCCCGCCAGCTCGCTGACGCTGCGTTTGGCCGCATTGCCCCTTCTCGCTCTCCTCGCCGCGGCGCTTGCCCTGCCGGCACTGGCCGAAGGCGGCAAGGGTGGCGATGGCATATTCGGACAGGGGACGGGCGGTGCCGGCGGTCTCGACAATCCCGTCGGCCCGGGAGGGGCGGGCGTGGACGGAACGCCCAACAGCGGCGGCGGCGGGGGGGGCGGCGCCGGAGCCGTGACGGGCGGAGCCGGCGGACTGAACACTATCGGAAGTCCAGTCGCAGGTCGCGGTGGTACGGGTGGCGTTCACGGCTTTGTCGACGCCAGTTTACCGACCGCCAACAGTGCCGGCTCCGACGGCGGCGGCGGCGACGCCGGCGGCGGCGGCGGCGGCGGTGGTGGCGGCGGCTATGGTGCGGTGGTCACAGGCGCCGGCGCGTCGGGAACCGTGTCGGGCAGCATTGTCGGTGGCAATGGCGGCGGCGGCGGCGGCAGCCAGTGGCATGGTGGCGGCTCCGGCGGTTCCGGCGGCATTGGCCTGTTCCTGACCGATGCGAGCCTGGCGAGGACGCTGGCGATCACGGGCACGGTCCAGGGCGGCAACGGCGGCGGGGGTGGCGGCAGCGACTTCAGCCCCGCCGGCTCCGGCGGCTCTGGCGGCATCGGCATCCGCTTCAGCGATGGCAGCCAGATGACGACGCTGACCGTCACCGGCACCGTCCAGGGTGGCAATGGCGGTGGGGCGGGGCCGGGGTTCCCTGCCGGCAGCGTCGGCGCCGGCGGGGTTGGCATTGTCGGCTCGAACCTGTCGATCACCAACATCGGCACGATCTCGGGCGGGCTCGACGGCTATGGCGGGAACCGCGCCGCGGCCATCAGCTTCACCGGCGGCGCCAACAGCCTGACCTTCGGCAATGCCACCTCCGGCCTGGAAGGCGGCATCGCGATCGAGGCCGGGACGCTGACCTTCGTCCAGCCGACCGACGTCACCGTCGGCAACGTCATTTCCGGCGCGGGAGCGGTGATCAAGACCGGGGCCGGCAGGGTCACGCTGACCGGCGTCAACACCTATACCGGCGGCACGACGATCAATGCAGGGCGGCTGTCGGTTTCGAGCGACGCCAATCTCGGAGATGCCTCCGGCGGGCTTACGCTGGGTGGCGGCACGCTGACCGTCACCGCCACATTCTCCTCGAACCGGCTGGTGGTGCTCGACGCCGGCGGCGGCACGGTCGAGACCACGACCGGCAATCTGACGCTGACCAACACGATCTCCGGCGGCGCCGGCGCCCTCATCAAGACCGGCGCCGGAACGCTGACGCTCTCGGGCGCGAGCACCTATACCGGCGGCACGACGATCAATGGCGGCAAGCTCTCGATCTCGGCCGACGCCAACCTCGGCGGTGCGGCGGGCGGGCTCGCCTTCGGCGGCGGCACCTTGCA
>JAKFDB010000083.1:0-2733 GCA_036676315.1 Bradyrhizobiaceae bacterium | reverse complement strand
ATGGGCGATGTTGAAGGCGTAGTTGAAGCGGTCATCGCCGCCGCTCAGGCCGAAAGCCTGGTTGAAGGTGCCGTAGGAGCCGCCCTCGACCGAGGCGGTGAGCTTGGGCGGGCCCTCGCCGCGCTTGGTGGTGATCGAGATCACGCCGCCGAGTGCATTCGCGCCATAGAGTCCGCTTTGCGGGCCGCGCAGCACCTCGATGCGCTCGATGTCGCCGGTCAGCATCGAGCCGAAGTCGAAGGAGCGGTTCGGCGTCGAGGGGTCGTTGACCTCGATGCCGTCGACCAGGACCTTGACGTGGTTGGAGTTGGTGCCGCGCATGAACACCGAGGTCTGGCCGCCGGGGCCGCCGATCTGGACGATGTTGAGGCCCGGCACGGCGGCGAGCGCCTGCGGCAGGGTCCGGCGCTGCTCGCGCTGGATCTGTTCGGCGGTGACGACGGTGACGGAGCTGGCGACCTCACGGGCCGGGGTCGGCGTGCCGGTGGCACTGACCACGACCTCGTCGAGCCTGATCGTGTCGGGACCGGTCTGAGCCCTGGCGGCAAGAGCGTGCAGCGAGATACCGGCGAGCAGCAGGAAAGCGAACGGCAAACGGCCGCGAATGGCGGCTTCGGGGAAACGGATCACGGGACAGACCTCGGGCGGTTAACGTTGTGGCACGTCACCGCGAACGCGATCTCCCGCCCGCTCCCTGAAGGCAGCGCGCAAGTGAACCAGCGATCGAAACACCCCGTCCGAACGTGCTCGCGTGTGACCACGACTGACGGCAGGTCTCCTGGCTCGCGGGTCAGCGCCTTCTCACCGCCTTCCCAGGGCCGAGGTCCCAGTGGCGTATGGCGAAAGGCTCGCCGCTTACAGTTGCGGGGGCAGCCGCAGCATGGGGTGGCGAGCCACCCGCACTGCGTTCCCTTTTGATCCCGTGAGGGAACCGTCGCGTTTACGAGTAGGGTGGGAATGAGGCGACGTCAACGGGTCGCGAAGCTGCCTGCCGCCGGCGGACAGGTCTGGTTCGAGCGATAGCTTGTCAGGAGACAATATACACTATATGCAATTGTATATTGATTTTTCAGCCGTCAGGAAGTGCCATGAAGGTGGTCAAGATCTCCGAGACTCTCGCGGTCGCCGGGCAGCCGGCCCTGGCCGATTTCAAGACGCTGGCCGCGCAGGGTTTCAGGGCGATCGTCAACGACCGCCCCGATGGCGAGGAGCCGGGCCAGCCGGGTTCGGCGGCCGAGAAGCAGGCGGCAGCCGAGGCGGGCCTGGCCTACAGCTTCATCCCGGTGACCGGAGCGACGCTGACCAGGGCAGATGTCGAGGCCTTCCAGGCGGCACTTGCCGCCGCACCAGGGCCGGTGCTGGCGCATTGCAAGGGCGGTACGCGGGCCTTGACCCTGCATGTGCTGGGCGAGGTTCTCGACGGGCGGATGAAGGCCGAGGAGGTGCAGGGCTTCGGCCAGCGCCTCGGCTTCGATCTCGCCGGTGCCAGTGCCTGGCTCGCCCGCGATGCGGTCCGCCGCCCGCAGGTCAAGGGCTTCTACGAGCCGCGCAGCGGCAGCGTCCAGTATGTCGTCAGCGACCCGGACACGTCGCGCTGCGCCATCATCGACCCCGTGCTCGACTTCGACGAGAAATCGGGAGCCACCGCGACCGCCAGCGCCGACGCCATCCTCGCCTATATCGGAGAGCAGGGGCTCACCGTCGAATGGATCCTCGACACGCATCCGCATGCCGACCATTTTTCCGCGGCGTCCTATCTCAAGTCGAAGACCGGTGCACCGACGGCGATCGGCGCCGAGGTCGTCGCGGTGCAGCGGCTCTGGAAGGATTTCTACAACTGGCCGGATTTTCCGGCCGACGCCTCGCAATGGGACCGAGTCTTCGCCGCAGGCGAGCGCTTCAAGCTCGGTTCGCTCGATGTCGCCGTGCTGTTCTCGCCGGGGCATACGCTGGCTTCGGTCAGCTATCTCATCGGCGACGCGGCCTTCATCCACGATACCTTGTTCATGCCGGATTCGGGTACGGCGCGGGCGGATTTCCCCGGCGGCAGTGCGAAAGCCCTGTGGGCCTCGATCCAGGCGATCCTTGCACTACCAGACGAGACACGCCTGTTCACCGGACATGATTATCGCCCGGGCGGCCGTGCGCCGCGCTGGGAGAGCACGGTCGCACAACAGCAGGCGGCCAACCCGCATGTCGCGGGCCAGGACGAGGCTTCCTTCGTGGCGCTTCGCCAGGCCCGCGACAGAACGCTGCCGATGCCGAAGCTGATCCTCCACGCCCTCCAGGTGAACATTAATGGCGGCCGCCTGCCGGCTCCGGAAGGGAATGGCCGGCGCTATCTCAAGATCCCGCTCGATGCGCTGCCGGGCGCGGTCTGGGGCTCTGAGCGATGAGCGTCCAAACGGATCCGAGGAAGACGCGGGCCGAGTTCGCGGCCAGGGCAGGCGAGGTCGCGGACCTCTTGCGCACCCTCGCCAACCGCAATCGCCTGATGCTGGTCTGCACGCTGGTCGAAGGCGAGTACTCGGTCGGCCAGCTCGAGGAGATGCTCGCCATCCATCAGCCGACCCTGTCGCAGCAACTCACCGTGTTGCGCGAGGCAGGGTTGGTCGAGACGCGCCGCGACGCCAAGCAGATCTTCTACCGGCTGACGGCGGCGAAGGCGGCGCGCCTGGTCGAAGCTCTCCACATGATCTTCTGCAACGAGGAGGCGCTGGCATGACAGCCTAT
>JAKFDB010000082.1:0-15300 GCA_036676315.1 Bradyrhizobiaceae bacterium | reverse complement strand
AGGCGGCGAAGGCCGGCGTCGTCTATACGCTCGGCGCCGGCGACGAGCCGGCCGCCGCGATGGAGCTGATCAACTTCGTTCGCGCCATGGGCTATCCGGTGATCGCCGCCGGCAAGGGCAAGAACAACCCGTTCCGGATCGACGCCGTGCCGGCCGACTATGTCGAGGAAGCGACGCGCCGGAACATGAATCCGCGCATGCTGGTCGAGTTCGTCGATGGCTCGAAGACCATGGTCGAGATGGTGGCGATCGCCAATGCCTGCGGCTTCGTGCCCGACATCCCGGGCATGCACGGCCCCGAGGCGCCGCGTGCCGAGCTGCAGAACTATTTCTGTCCGAAGGAGGAGGGCGGCCTGCTCTCGCGCAAGGGCGTCGTCGACTTCACCGTCGCCAAGGGCGTCGCGCCCGGCGTCTTCTGCGTCGCCGAGATGCGCCATCCGCGCGTTCGCGAGCGGATGAGCGACCTGCATCTCGGCCCGGGTCCGTATTACTCGTTCTTCCGGCCTTATCACCTGACCAGCCTCGAAGTGCCGCTTTCGGCTGCCGCCGCGGTGCTGTTCGGGCTCAGCCATATGCGCCCGCTGCCGGTGCCGAGCGCCGAGGTCGGCTGCGTCGCCAAGCGCGATCTTGCCGTCGGCGAGACGCTCGATGCGATCGGCGAATATGCCTATCGCGGCTTTGCCCTGTCGCGCACCGACGCGCTGGCGCGCAAGGCACTGCCGATCGGGCTCGCGCAGGGCGCGGTGATGACGAGGGCGGTGCGCAAGGGCGAGCTGATCACGCTCGCCGACGCCGCCCCCGACGAGCGCCTGAAGATCGTCGAGGTGCGCCGGGCCCAGGACGCGATGGTCGCCGCACTCGGCGCGGGAGGCACGGCATGAACGAAGCAAGCACCGCCGCTGCGCAGGGCGCGCGGCCGAACCAGCGGCCCGAGCTGGCGGCGCTCGACGATGCGACGCTGCGCGGCGCGCTGACCAGGATGCACCTGATCCGGAAGTTCGAGGAGGCGGCCGAGGCGAGCTATATGCGCGGCCTGATCCACGGCACGATGCATCTCTCGATCGGCCAGGAGGCGAGCGCGGTCGGCACCACCTTGCCGCTGCAGCCCCATGACTACATCCTCTCGACCCATCGTGGCCACGGCCACTGCATCGCCCGCGGGGCCGAGCCGAAGCTGATGTTCGCCGAGTTCTTCGGCAAGGAAACCGGCTACTGCAAGGGCCGTGGCGGCTCGATGCATATCGCCGATGTCGAGGGCGGCAATCTCGGCGCCAACGGCATCGTCGGTGGCGGTCTGCCGATCGCGGTCGGCGTCGGCATGAGCATCAAGGCGCAGAAGAACGGCCGCGTCTGCATGGTCTTCTTCGGCGACGGCGCCTCGAACGAGGGGGCCTTCCACGAGGCGCTCAACATGGCCTCGATCTGGAAGCTGCCGGTCGTCTTCGTCTGCGAGAACAACAAATACGGGATGTCGATGGACATTTCGCGCGCCATGGCGGTGGCCAATGTCGCCGACCGGGCGAGCGCCTATGCCATGCCCGGCCACTGCCTCGACGGCAACGACCTCGCCGGCGTCGCCGCCACCGCCCGCGTCGCGGTCGAGCGGGCGCGCAGCGGCGGCGGGCCCTCGCTGATCGAGTGCAAGACCTATCGTTTGCGCGGCCATTCCAAGAGCGATCGCAACCTCTACCGCAGCAAGGAGGAGATCGAGGACTGGCGGACCCAGGACCCGATCCGCCGCCTCGAGGCGGAGCTGCAGGCGCATGACCGGTTCGGTGCCGCCGAACTGATGGCGTTGGAGGAAGCCGCCCAGCGCGAGATCGATGCGGCGGTCGAGTTCGCCCGCGCCTGCCCCGACCCGGACCCGAAAGACCTGACCCGTGACGTCTATGCGCTCTGAGCTGATCGAAGCGCCCGTGGAACTGCGCGAGCTCTCCTATGCCGAGGCCGCCCGCGAGGCGCTGGCCCAGGCGATGGAGGCCGATGAGCGCGTCTTCCTGTTCGGCGAGGATGTCGGCGTCTATGGCGGCGCCTTCGGCGTCTCGGGCGACCTCGTCCATCGCTTCGGCCCGGAGCGCGTGATCGACACACCGATCAGCGAACTCGGCATCGCCGGCGCGGCCGTCGGCGCCGCGATCACCGGCATGCGGCCGGTGCTGGAAATCCAGTTCTCGGATTTCGTGACGCTCGCCATGGAGCAACTGGTCAACCAGGCGGCGAAGATCCGCTTCATGTTCGGCGGCAAGGCGAGCGTGCCGATGGTGGTGCGGCTGCCGGGCGGCTCGGGCACCGGCGCCGCCGCCCAGCACAGCCAGAGCCTGGAAGCCTGGTTCGCGCATGTGCCGGGGCTGAAGGTGCTGCAGCCGAGCACGCCGTATGATGCCAAGGGCATGCTGCTGGCGGCGATCGACGATCCGAACCCGGTGCTGATCTTCGAGCACAAGCTGCTCTACAAGACCAAGGGCCACGTGCCTGCCGAGCCCTATCGCGTGCCGATCGGCCAGGCGGCGATCCGCCGCGAGGGCAGCGACATCACCATCGTCGGTTCCTCGATCATGGCGCTGAAGGCGCAGGCGGCGGCGGAGCGGCTGGCGGGCGAGGGCGTCTCGGCCGAGGTGATCGACCTGCGCTCGATCCGGCCGATCGACTTCACCACCATTGCCGAGAGCGTGCGCAAGACCCATCGGCTGCTGGTGGTCTATGAGGGCGTCAAGACCATGGGGATCGGCGCGGAGATCTCCGCGATGATCGCCGAGAGCGAGGTCTTCGATTTCCTCGATGCGCCGATCATCCGCCTGGGTGGGGCCGATTCGCCGATTCCCTACAATCCGGTGCTGGAAAAGGCGGCCGTCCCGCAGGAGGACGACATCGTCGCCGCCGCGCTCAATCTCGTGCGCCGCGGAGAGGCCTGATGCCGGTCGAGGTCATCCTCCCCAAGGTCGACATGGACATGGAGACCGGCACGATCGAGGCCTGGCACGTCAAGGAAGGTGACCAGGTCCGGCAGGGCGATACGATCTTCGAGATCGGCACCAACAAGGCGGTGATGGAGATCGAGGCACCGGCGAGCGGGGCGATAAGGCGCATCCGGACCGAGACCGGCGTCGCCATCGCGGTCGGCACCCCCGTCGCCTGGATCTATCTCGATGGCGAGGCGGCGGATGCCGCGCCGGCCGGAAAGGTGGCAGCGACAGAGGCGGCGCGGCCCGCCGTGTCGACATCGCCCGAGCCGAGTTCCGCTGTGTCCGAAGCGGCCAGGACGCCTGCCACCGGCTTGCGGGCCACGCCGCTGGCGCGGCGCGTCGCGCGCCAGAGCGGAGTCGTGCTGGCCGAGATCGCCGGAACCGGGCCGCGCGGGCGGATCGGCGAGGCGGATGTCAGGCGCCATCTTGCAGCGGCGGTGGCTCTTGCTCCCGTCAGCGGCAGCAGCGCTGCGGCCTGCTGCACTGCCAATAGCGAGGCCAGGGCGGATGCGCTGAAGCCGTTCTCCGCCATCCGCCGCATCGTTGCGACCCGGCTCTCGGAAAGCATGCGGACGGCGCCGCATTTCTATCTCACCAGCGAGATCGAGATGAGCGCCGCGCAAGCACTGCTGCGCCGCCTCGCCACGCGGCATGAGCGGCTTGGCGCACCCAAGCCGAGCCTGACGGTGCTGATCGCCCGGATCGTCGCCGGGGTCCTGGCCAACCATCCGCTGCTCAACGCCTCGGCGGAAGGCGAGGCGACCCGCTTCCACGAGCGCATCGATATCGGCGTGGCGATGGAGCGCGAGGGCGATCTCGTCGTGCCGGTGCTGCGCGATGCCGGCGCCATGGACATGCCGGCGATGGCGCGCGAATTCGCAAGGCTGCGCGAAGGCGTCGCCAGGCGCAGCCTGACGCCGGCCGAGCTTGGCGGCGGCACCTTCACCATCTCCAATCTCGGCATGTACGGCGTCGACAGCTTCACCGCGATCATCAATCCGCCGCAGGGCGCGATCCTGGCGATCGGCCGCACGGTCGAAAAGCCGGTCGGGCGGGACGGAGAGGTGGTGCTGCGGCCGATGGCGAACTTCACGCTGTCCTCGGACCATCGCATCATCGACGGGGTCACGGCGGCGCGCTTCATGGCCGATCTGCGCGAGGCGCTGGAAAACCCGGAAGTTCTCCTGTGATCGAAGTCTGCCGACATGTCAGAGATCCGGCATCGCGGCGGAAACGAAGACCCGATACCCAGCAGTGACGAAGATCGTCCGGCGCCCTAAGGCGGTAAGGACGACGAAGCCAACGGAGGAGACAGAAAAAATGACCCAGACCAGACGCAGCCTTGTCATCGCCGCGCTCGGCGGCCTGCTCGCCGCGAGCCCGGCTCTCGCCCAGGAACCCACGGGCAAGCTCGTCCTCTATACCTCGCAGCCGGAGAAGGACGCGGCCCAGACCACGGCCGCCTTCAAGAAAGCCTATCCCAAGGTCGAGGTCGAGATCTTCCGCTCCGGCACCACCGAAGTCATGGGCAAGCTGGCGGCCGAGATCTCGGCCGGGCAACCACGCGCCGACGTGCTGTTGATCGCCGATGCGGCGAGCATGGAGATCCTGAAGAAGGACGGCCGGCTGCTCGCCTATCCAGGCGCCAAGGTCGATGGGCTCCAGCCGGGGTCCTTCGATGCCGACAAGACCTATTTCGGTTCGAAGCTGATCACCACCGGCATCGCGGTCAACACCGGCGCCAAGACCCGCCCGACCTCGTGGACCGATCTCGGCAATCCCGAGCTGAAGGGCCAGATCTCGATGCCGAGCCCGCTCTATTCGGGCGCTGCCGCGATCATGCTCTCGACCATGACGGCGAGACCCGATCTCGGCTGGAAGCTGTTCGAGCAGCTCAAGGCCAATGAGGCGGTCGCCGTGCGCGGCAACGGCGCCGTGCTGCGCGCCGTCGCGACCGGCGAGAAGACCTTCGGCGTGCTGGTCGACTTCATGGCCTTCAACGCCAAGGCGCAGGGCTCGCCGATCGACTTCATCTTCCCGAAGGAAGGCGCTCCGGCGGTGACCGAGCCGGTCGCGATCCTGAAGACGAACAAGAACGAGGCAGCCTCCAAGGCCTTCGTCGACTTCATCCTGTCGGATGACGGCCAGAAGCTCGCGCTGGCGATGGGCTACATTCCGGCCAAGCCGAGCGTCGGCTCGCCTGCCTGGCTGCCGGCCGGCACCAAGATCAACGTCATGGCGTCGGACATCGCCGCCGTGGTCAAGGCGACGGAGGCCGACAAGGCCCGCTTCGCCACCATGTTCGGCAACTGAGACAGGCAAGATGTCCTTAGCGGATGCTTCCACGACGCGTACGCGCGTCGTGGAGACCGGCCTCCTCTGGGGCCTCGTCTTTCTCGTCGCCGGGCTGTCGCTGCTGCCGATCGGGCGGCTGGTCTTCGAGGGTCTGGCCCCCGGAGGCCAGTTGTCGACCTCGTCGCTCGGCAAGGTCCTCGCCAGCCCGACGACCTGGACGGCGACCGCCAACAGCCTCGTCACCGCCATTGCCGGAACCGTGCTCGCCGTGCTGCTCGGCGGAACGGTCGCGCTGGTGACCTCGCTCACCGATATCCGCGCCCGCAACGCCTTCACCTTCTGCTTCGTGCTGCCATTGATGATCGCGCCGCAGGTGACGGCGCTGGCCTGGCTGCAGCTCTTCGGCCCGTCCAGCACGTTATTGAAGCTGATCGGCATGGCGCCGGCGCTGGGCAGCCGTAATCCGCTCTATTCGCGCGAGGGCATCATCCTGCTGCTCGGCCTGCAATACGCGCCGCTGGTCTTCCTGACGCTGCGCGCCGGCCTGCGCGCGCTGCCGAAGGAGCTGATCGAGGCCGGGCTGGCGGCCGGGGCGAGCCCGCTCACCGTGCTACGCACCGTCGTCCTGCCGCTGATGACGCCGCCCCTGATCGCCGGCATCGCGCTCTGCTTTGTCTCCAGCCTCGGCAATTTCGGCATTCCGGCCTTTCTCGGCATCCCCGGCAATTTCCTGGTGCTGCCGACCCTGATCTACCAGCGCCTCGCCGGACTCGGACCCGGCGTGCTGTCGGAGGTCGCGATCCTGTCGCTCTTGATCGGCGTCATCGCCATGGCCGGCATCCTGGTGCAGGACTTCATGCTGCGCCGGCGCGATTTCCGCATCACCACGACCTCGAGCGCGGCGCGGCCGTTCGAGCTCGGCCGCTGGCGCACCCCGGTCGAGATGCTGCTCTGGACCGTCGCCATCCTGATCCTGGCGCTGCCCTTCCTCGGCCTGATCACGACCTCGCTGATCCCGGCCTTCGGCGTGCCGCTCAACGCCCGCACGGCGACGCTTGCCAACTATGCCTATGTGCTGTTCGAGCACGCGGCGGCGAAGCGCGCCTTCGTCAACAGCTTCGTGATGTCGGCGACGGCGGCGATCGTGATCGTGCTGATCTGCGTGCCGCTCGCCTATTTCATCGTCTGGAAGAAGTCGCGCCTGCTGCGCCTGCTCAACATGGCGGCCGAACTGCCCTACGCCATGCCCGGCGTGGTGCTCGCCATCGCCGCGATCCTGCTGTTCCTGAAGCCGCTGCCGCTGCTCGGCTTCTCGCTCTACAACACGATCTGGATCATCGTCTTCGCCTATCTGGCGCGCTTCCTGGTGCTGGGCCTGCGCCCGATCGTCAGCGGCTATCTGCAGCTCGACCGGACGTTGGAGGAGGCCGCCCAGATCGCCGGGGCAGGGCTGGTGCGCCGGCTCGTGACCATCATCTTCCCGCTGGTCGCGCCGGCGGCGGTGGCGGGCGCGCTGCTGATCTTCCTGACCGCCTTCAACGAACTCACCGTCTCGGCGCTGCTCTGGACCTCGGGCACGGAGACGCTCGGCGTGGTGGTGTTCTCCTTCGAGCAGGGCGGCGATTCGACCTATGCCTCGGCACTGGCCGCGGTGACGGTCGTGGTCACCATCGGGCTGATGCTCTCGACCCTGCTCTTCGCCAGCAAATTGCCACAGGGAGTGCTGCCGTGGCGCGACTGAAGATCGACCGGGCCCGCAAGTATTTCGGCTCCTACACCGCGCTCGACGACGTCTCGCTCGATGTCGAGGATGGCGAGTTCATCGCCGTGCTCGGCGCCTCCGGCTGCGGCAAGACCACGCTGCTGCGCCAGATCGCCGGCTTCGACAAGCTCGATGGCGGCCAGATCACGATCGGCGACAGGCTGCTGTCTTCCAGCGAGCGACACGTCCCGCCGGAGCACCGCAAGATCGGCATCGTCTTCCAGTCCTATGCGCTCTGGCCGCATATGAGCGTGGCGGAGAATGTCGCCTATGGCCTGACGGTCGCTGGAGTGCGCGATCCCGAACGCGCACGGCGCGTCGCCGCGGCGCTCGATCTCGTCGGCCTCACCGGCTTCGCCGAGCGGCGCCCGGGCCTGCTCTCGGGCGGCCAGCGCCAGCGCGTCGCGCTGGCGCGCTGCCTCGTCACCGAACCGTCGCTGGTGCTGCTCGACGAGCCCTTGGCCAATCTCGACGTGCATCTGCGCGCCTCGATGGAGGAGGAGTTCTCGCGCTTCCATGAGCGCACCGGCACGACCATGGTCTACATCACCCATGATCAGGCCGAGGCGATGGCGCTCGCCGACCGCATCGCGGTGATGGATCGCGGCCGGCTGCTCCAGCTCGCGACCCCCTCGCTGCTTTATCGCGAGCCGGCGAATGCGACGGTCGCCGGCTTCATCGGCGACGGCATGATCCTGCCGGCGCGGCTGCTGTCGAAGCCGGAAGCGGGACGCTGCAGGGTCGAGGTTCTCGGTGTCGAGGCGGTGATGCGCTGCCGCCCGGACCAGCCGGCGACTGGACATGCCCAGGTCTGCCTGCGCGCCCGCGACTTTGCGATCGTCCAGGAGAACGAGGGCATCGCCGCGCGTGTCGACCGTCTCTCCTATCAGGGTGGTTTCTTCCGCATGGAGGTCCGCCCGGTCGCGAGCAGCGAGACGGTTCTGCATCTCGATGCGCCCGAGCCGGCTCCCGCCGGCCCTGGCGACATCATCGGCCTGCGCGTCTCCGATGGCTGGGTCATTCCGGAGCCGGATCGCGCGGCATGAAGATCAGGATCCATGGCGGTGTCGGCGAGAAGGGCCGCACCTGCATCGGCGTCGAGCACGGGGCGACGCGACTGCTGCTCGATGTCGGCGTCGACACCAGCGCGCCGCGCGGGCCGGGCTATTATCCGGCGATCTCCTGCGAGCAGCTTGCCGCCACCCAGGCGATCATCGTCACCCATGCCCATGAGGATCATGTCGGGGCGCTCGGTTGGTGCCTGGCCAACGGCTTTTCCGGTCGCATCCTGATGACGGCCGAAGCGGCCGTGGAGACCGATGCGACGCTGCAGGCCTATGCCTCGGCAGTGGAGTGCGGGCTGGCGCAGAAGGCGTCGGTCGAGATCATCAAGGCGGGCGAACCCTTCCGGGTCGGCCCGATCGCGATCGAGACCGGGCGCAGCGGCCATGTCGTCGGCGGCGTCTGGTGCCATCTCACGGCGGGCGGCCGCAGGCTCGGCTATTGCGGCGACGTGGTTCCGGCCAGCCCGGTCTTCGCGATGGACAAGATGCCGGCCTGCGACCTGTTCCTGGTCGACGCCTCCTATGGCGAGGACCGGGTCCCGGCCTGGGAACGCGGCCTCGCCGTGACGCGCTGGCTGGAGGCGCATCCGCAGGGCGCGGTGCTGCCGACGCCGCTCTCGGGCCGCTCGCTCGAACTGATCGCGCTGATCGACACGCCGATCGCGATCCATCCCTCGATGCGCGAACCGCTGGCGCAGCAGATCGCCGCGGCGCAATGGCTGGCGCCGGGCATTGCCGGCGAATTGTCGCGCAAGCTCTCCGAAGCGCAGCTCTGGCGCGAGGGGACCGCACTGCCGAAGGCGGCGCTGCTCTGCCATGACGGGATGGGGATGTCCGGCCCTTCTGCGGCCGCGCTGGCGCAGGCCGGCACTGAACGCCATCCGGTGCTGCTGACCGGTCATGTGCCGAAAGGCAGCCCGGGAGATGCCATGCTGGCGGCCGGCAAGGCGCAATGGCTGCGCTTTCCGACCCATCCGACCCTGCCCGAAAATGCCGCGCTCGCCGCCGCCAATGGCGCGCCGGTGGTGCTGGCCCATTCCTGCGATCGCGCCACTGCCCGCGCGCTCGCCCGCGCCATTCCAGGCCTGAACCCCGAGCCCGGGCCGGGCGACATCATCGAGATCTGAGGCCAAGCCGAACCATGCGCATCCTGATCGCCAATGACGACGGAATCGACGCACCGGGCATCGCCCTGCTGCGCCAGGCCGCTTCCCGGCTGTGGTCCGACATCTGGGTCGTCGCGCCCGAGCGGAAATGGACGGCGGCGAGCCATCATCTCTCCTTCGACCGCGACCTCGTCCTGACAAGGCGCGAGAGCCAAGTCTATGCGCTCTCGGGCACGCCGGCCGATTGCGTGGTCAGCGCCATGACCGTGCTGTTCCGCGACGGCGCCAGGCCCGACCTCCTGCTCTCGGGGGTCAATCACGGCCGCAATACCGGCGAGGATGCGGCCTATTCCGGCACGCTTTCGATCGCGCGCGAGGCCTGCTTCTGGGGCGTTCCGGCGATCGGCCTGTCGCGGGTCAAGGAAGGCGGCTATGGCGAGGAGGATATCGCGGCCCTGTCGGCGCTGCTCGGCAGCCTGTGGGCGCGGCGTCAGCAATGGGCGCGCGAAGGCGCCTGGCTCAGCGTCAACCTGCCGAAGACCTTGCCGGCCGAAGTCGGCCTGGCGCGGATCGGCCGCGACAAGATCGCTGGAGCTGCCGACATCGTCGACGACAACCCCGAGCGCATCGTCTGGCGGATCAGGCGCGGCCGGCCGCAAAGCAGCCAGCCCGGCGACGAGAATTCGCTGATCGATGCCGGCAAAATCGCGATCGTGCGGCATTGCTGGAGCGAAGGCGCGCCGCTCGACGAGGCTCTGGCGCAAGGCATCAACGACGAACTCGGACAGGGCTAGCCCCTGCCGAATCTGCTCGGAGACACGCGGTCATCCCGGACAAGCCGCGTTCGCGGCGCCGATCCGGGATCCATGCCTGAACCGTTCCGGCATGGATCCCGGCACTCCGCTTCGCTACGGCCGGGATGACGTGGCAATTCCGTCCGAGAGGTTGGCACTCTGCCCTTCTTCAGCCGTGGCCGTAATCATCGGCCTCGGCTGCCGCCTCGTCTCCTTCGCCGTTGTCGCGGTCGAGCAGGGCAAGCCAGCCGGCCGCTGGCGCTCGCCCGCTCTGGGCCATCTGGCGCAGCAGCACCTTGGCGACATGCCGGGCGAAGCGATCGGCCGGGATCGAGGCTGCATCGGCTGGTCCGTCGGCCGTCATGGCGGCGGTGAGCCGGCTCTTCAGGGCGAGCAGTCGGACATCGCCGTATTCGTCGAGCATGGCCTGGAAGGCGTCATGGGCGGCCCCGTCCCACAGGCGGCGATGTCCGAGCGCATCCTTCAGCGGATGGGCCGGAACGAGATGGGCGCAGGGCACGAAGCCGTCCGGCACCGGTTCGGTCGCGGCATGGGTGCGGCCGGAGCGCAGCAGCTTCGGCAGGACATGGGTGTGCGGCCCTTCGGGACTCTTGCCGTCGGCCGGCGGGATCGGCTGGTAGACCTCGCAGCGGCCGAAGCGGGCGATGAAGACGCGGTGCGGCCCAGCGGCGACGATAGCGCCCATGGCCGGGTTGCCGGGCTCGAACAGGGAGCGGCCGGCCTCAGCGCGCAGCACCGCGATCAGCTCCGGATCGGCGGTGCGGATGCAGATATCGGCCTGCAGCGTGCCGAGCCCCATGTCGAACAGGATGCCGTCGCCGTCCTCCGGCCGCAGCGCTTCGGCATCGGGGCCGAGCTCGGTCAGCGTTGTCAGGCGGTGCATGGCGCAGGCATCGGCCGGCAGGCAGAGCGAAACGCGATGGCTCCAGCTCTGGCCGATCGCGGTCTCGGAGGCGAAGAGCCGGACAGAGGAGAGATCGCCGAAGCCGACGCCGCCGCGCGCGGTCGTCGCCGCCAGCCGACCAGGCCTGTCGGTCAGCACGAAAGCCTCGTCCGGGTCGCGCTGGAACTCGGCGATCGCGCCGAAGGTGCCGAGGTTCCATTGCGAGCTTTGCGTCTGCAGCTGCGCCCGGATGAAGCCGGTGATGTCGCTCTTCGTCATGATGCGGTCTCGTCTTCACGGTGGATGGGTCGCCAGGGCAGGACGTAGCGTTGTCCGTCATGCTCGCCGCGCGCGACGTCGATGCCGAAGGCCTGGGCGAGATTGGCGTCGCCGAGCACTGAAGCCGGCGTGCCGTCGGCAAGCACACGTCCCTGGTCGAGCAGGACGAGGCGGTCGCAGAAGCGTCCGGCGAGGCCGAGATCGTGCAGGACGACAACCACCCCGGCGCCGGCATGCGCCGTTCGCTGCAGCAGCGCCATGGCCTCGAGCTGATGGCGCGGGTCGAGCCCGGCCAGCGGCTCGTCGGCCAGCAGCATCGGCGCCTCGACGGCCAGCGCCCGCGCCAGCAGGACGCGCATGCGCTCGCCGCCGGAGAGGCTGTCGAGCGTCCGCTCGGCGAAAGCCGAGACATCGGCGGCGGCCATGGCGCGCTCGATTGCGGCCTGATCGGCGGGACCAAGATCGGCGAAGGGTCGGCGATGCGGCAATCGCCCGAGCGCGACGACGGCGCGTGCCCGCATCTGCCAGTGGACCACGCCGCCCTGCGCCAGGAAGGCGATGTGCCGCGCCAGCGCCTTGCGGCCGAACGCTGCGCCTGTCGTGCCGTCATAGCGCACGCTGCCGGTCTCCGCGGCGAGCAGGTCGGCGAGCACGCGCAGCAGCGTCGTCTTGCCGGCGCCGTTGGGGCCGATCAGGCCGACCATTTCGCCCGCCTGCAGGGAAAGGTCGATGCCGCGCAGCACCGGCTTGCCGCCGAGCCCGACTGCGATGCCCTTCGCTTCGATACGCATCACGCCTCCCTCCGCAGCCGGCTGATCAGGCTGAACAGGAAGGGCGCGCCGATCAGCGCCGTGACCACGCCGAGCTTGAGCTCGGGCCGGATCGGCAGCAGCCGCAAGGCCGTGTCGGCGACGAGCGTCAGAATTGCGCCGCCCAGCCCCGAGACCAGCAGCAGGCGCCCGGGCCGGTGCCCGACCAGCGGCCGCAGCAGATGCGGCACGACGAGGCCGACGAAGCCGATCGCGCCAGTGACCGCGACGGAGGCGCCGACCGCCAGTGCGGCGCCGCCGATCAGCCTGGCGCGCAGCCAGCCGAGATCGAAGCCGAGGCTGCGGGCGGTGTCCTCGCCGAGCGTCAGCCCGTCCAGGGCCGTGGCGCTGGAGAGCAACAACCCCCAGCCGAGTAGCATCAGCGGCAGTACCAGCCAGACATGGGCCATGCTGCGGTCGGCAAGCGAGCCCATCAGCCAGAAGATGATCTCCAACGCCGCATAGGGGTTCGGCGCGAGATTCAGCGCCAGCGAGGTCATCGCGCCGGCAAAGCTGTTGATCGCGACGCCGGCCAGGATCAGCGCCATGGTGCCGGCACCGCGCCCGTTCAGGGCGTAGAGCAGGAGCGTCGCCAGCATCGCGCCGGCGATGCCGCCGAGCGGCAAGGCGAGCAGAAAGGCGCCGGCAAGGCCGGAATAGAACACCACGACCGCGCCGAAGGCGGCGGCGCTGGAAATGCCGAGCAGGCCGGGCTCGGCCAGCGGGTTGCGCAGCAGGCCCTGCATCGCCGCGCCGGCGACGCCGAGGCTGAAGCCGACGAGCGCGCCGAGCAGGGCGCGCGGCAGGCGCAATTCGACCAGCACCAGGGCCGGCAGGGTCGCGCGGCCGGCGAGCCAATCGGAAATGGCGGCGCCGAGGTCGAGACTTGCATAGCCGACTGCGACCGAGATCGCGGTCATGGCGAGCAGCATCGCGCTCAGGAGCGCGACCAGCCACCAGTAGCGGCTGCGGCTCTCGACGGCGATGGCCGCGGCGGCGGAGGTCATCGGGGGCTCCTTTGGTCACGCGGTGGCGTGGTCGCCTCGATCAGCAATTCGATCGCGTCGATCACCGCCGGTCCGGCGCAGGTCCAGAGTTTCGACGGCAGCGCGACGAGCCGTAGGCGGTCGCCGAGCCGGCCGATCAGCGGATGGTTCAGGATTTCATGGGCCAGCGAGGGCGGCCCGCCCTCGGTGGTGTTGAGGATCAGGATGTCGGCGCCGCCGAGCGCGACGGTTTCGAGCGCGATCTGGCCGTAATTGTCGATGCCGAGATCGGCGGCGAGGTTGAGAAAGCCGGCCCTGGTCAGGATCTCGTCGACGAGCGAACCGCGGCCGACGGTGAAGCCGTTGGGCCGCAGCACCAGTGCCTTGGGACGCGCGTCGCCGATGCGCTGCGCCAGGCGGGCGAGGCGGTTGTCGATCTCCCCGATCAGCGCCTGGCCGCGCTCGGGCTCGCCGAGCAGCGCCGCCATCTCGGCGATCTGGGCCTTGACGCCAGCGAGGTCGCGCGGCACGCCGAACTCCCGCAGCGGCGTGCCGACGCGCTTCAGCAGCCCGACCGTGTTGCGCGTCGTGAAGCTGCCGGCGATGGCGAGGTCGGGCCTGAAGGCCAGCACCTGTTCCACCAGGCCATGATTGGCCGGGATCCGGCGCGCCGCCTCGGCCATGTTGGCGTTGCGCGGGTCCTGCGAGAGCCAGGTCACCGAGGCGATCGCCTCGGGATCGGCCAGGCGCAGGACGAGCTCGTCCGTGCACATGTTGAGCGAAACGATGCGGCGCGGCTTGGCCGGAGGCTCGGCAGCGATGGCCGAGCCCGGCCACGCCATCACAGCGAAAGCCGACAGGAGGGCGGCGCCGCGAAACGCCGTCCGCAGTGCCGCCCTGATCGTCACAAGGTCACCCGCAGGCCGCCGAAGGCGCTGAGGCCCGGCACCAGGAAGCCGACCGGGTTCTCGTAGCGCTTGTCGAAGAGGTTATCGACGCGGCCGAAGACGGTCAGCTTGTCGGTCGCCTTGTATTCGGCGGCGATGTTGACGATCGCCGCGCCCGGAGCGCGCATCCGCGGGATCGAGAAGTCGCGGTTCCCGTCGACCCGGGCGCCGAGATAGATCAGCGTCGCCGAGAGGCTGAGCTTCTCGATCGGCGTCCAGATCGCGGTGACGCTCGCCTTGTGCCGGGGCCGGCGCAGCAGCTCCTGATTGGCGGTCTCGTCCTTGGCCAGGGTGAAGGTGTAGTCGGCCCGGACCTTGAACTCCGGCGTCACCTCCAGTGCCGCGAAGCTCTCGACGCCCTTCGTCTGCGCCCGTCCGATATTGGTGTAGGAGGTCCGCCGCGCATTGACGAGGATCAGGTTGTCGATGTCGTTGTGAAAATAGGTCGCCCCGAACTGGAGGCGATTGTTCAAAAGCGGCTGCTCGAAGCCTGCATCCCAGCCGCGGCTCTCTTCCGGCTTGAGATTGGGATTGCCGTAGAAGTTGAAGGCCGGCCGTGAATCGCTGAAGCGCTCGCTCAGCGTCGGCGCCTTGAAGCCGGTGCCATAGCTCGCCTTCAGCTTGGTTTCCGTGCCCGGGACGATGAAGGTCGGCGCGAGGCGGTAGGTGGTGTGGCCGCCGAAGCTCTCATCGTCGTCATAGCGGATGTTCGCGACGGTGAAGAAGCGGTCGGTCCAGTTCGACTGGAGCTCGACGAAGGCTCCGGTATTGCCGTTCGAAGCCGTCAGCGAACGCGATTCCAGCCGCTCATTCTCGTATTGCAGGCCCATCACCAGCATCTGGCCCTCGAGCAGCTTCAAGTCGCCGCGCCAGTCATATTTGGTCCGCTCGCCGAGATTTTCGGTCGGCATGCCGAGGATGCCGATGGCGTTCGGCTGGCGGTTGGAGCGATCCTGGTTGGTATAGGAGATGCCGAAGCGATTGACGAAACGGCCGTCGAACGGGTCCCAGACGAGCTCGCCGCGGGTGAAGGCCTGCTTGTAGCTCTGGCTCGAGCGGAAGGCATTCGGCACGCTCGGAAAGCCGGAATCGCCGGTCGACAGCAGGTAGCCGTCGGAATAGCGCCCGACCCAGTTCAGGCTCACCGTGTCCGTGAGCTTGAAGCCGAGGCGGGCCGAATAGCTCCAGTTGTCGTAGGAATTGGGGTTGATGCGGCGGCCCGGCGGAACGAGGTTCGGCGGCGTCACCGGCGTCGAGTCGGCTTTGAAATGGGCGATGTTGAAGGCGTAGTTGAAGCGGTCATCGCCGCCGCTCAGGCCGAAAGCCTGGTTGAAGGTGCCGTAGGAGCCGCCCTCGACCGAGGCGGTGAGCTTGGGCGGGCCCTCGCCGCG
>JAKFDB010000081.1:0-2328 GCA_036676315.1 Bradyrhizobiaceae bacterium | reverse complement strand
GGGATCTGGATGGAGTCGAACTGCTTGTTGATCTGCTGCTGGTCGAGCTGCACGGCCGAGGATTTGTAGTGCATCACCATTTGCGGGACGAACACGACGAGCGCGACCATGATGCACTGGATCACCACGAAGGGCACGGCGCCCCAATAGATCTGCCCGGTCGTGACCGGCTCCATCATCTTGCCGGTCACCTTGTCCCTGTAGCGCTCCTTGGGCGCGACCGAGCGCAGGAAGAACAGCGCGAAGCCGAAGGGCGGGTGCATGAACGAGGTCTGCATGTTGACGCCGAGGATGACGCCGAACCAGATCAGGTCGATGCCGAGCTTCTCCGCCGCCGGCCCGAGCAGCGGCACGATGATGAAGGCGAGCTCGAAGAAGTCGAGGAAGAAGGCGAGCAGGAACACCATCACGTTGACGACAATCAGGAAGCCCGTCGCGCCGCCGGGCAGGCCGACGAGCAGGTGCTCGACCCAGATATGGCCGTTGACGCCGTAGAAGGTCAGCGAGAACACGCGCGCGCCGACCAGGATGAAGAGCACGAAGGCCGAGAGCTTGGCGGTCGATTCCGTCGCCTGCCTGAGCAGGTCGAAGGTCATGCGCCGCTTGCCCCAGGCCAGCAGGATCGCGCCGGCCGCGCCCATGGCGCCGCCTTCCGTCGGCGTGGCGAGGCCGATGAAGATCGTGCCGAGCACCAGGAAGATCAGCGCCAGCGGCGGCACCATCACGAAGATCACCTGCTCGGTCATGCGCGAGAGCAAGTTGAGCTTCAGGCCCTTGTTGATCAGCGCGATCACGAAGGCGACCGCGACCATGATCGACATGGTCAGGATGACGAAGTCGGCGCCCGCATTGAGCTTGGTGAACAGCTTCATATAGGCGTAGGCGACGGCAAAGCAGAGCAGCGTCACGACCAGCAGCGAGAGGCGCCGTGTCACGCCGTCAGGGTCGCGCAGGGTCTGGGCTTCGGGCGGCAGGCCGGGTGCGCGCTTCGGATAGACGATCGTGACCAGGAAGACGTAGCCGGCATAGAGGGAGGCCAGGACGAGGCCGGGGATGAAGGCGCCCTCATACATGTCGCCGACCGAACGGCCGAGCTGGTCGGCAAGAACGATCAGCACCAGCGAGGGCGGAATGATCTGCGCCAGCGTGCCCGATGCCGCGATGACGCCCGAGGCGAGGCGCCGGTCATAGCCATAGCGCAGCATGATCGGCAGCGAGATCAGGCCCATCGAGATCACCGAGGCGGCGACGACGCCCGTGGTCGCCGCGAGCAGCGCGCCGACGAAGATCACCGCATAGGCGAGGCCACCGCGGACCGGTCCGAAGAGCTGGCCGATCGTGTCGAGCAGGTCCTCCGCCATGCCCGAGCGCTCCAGCACCAGCCCCATGAAGGTGAAGAACGGGATGGCGAGCAGCACGTCGTTGTTCATCGTGCCGTAGATGCGCTCCGGCAGGGCCTGCAGGAAGTTCTCCTGGAACAGGCCGAGCTCGATGCCGACGAGTGCGAAGAGCAGGCCGTTGGCGGCAAGGGCAAAGGCGACCGGATAGCCGAGCAGCAGGAACAGGACGAGCGCGCCGAACATCACGGGCGCCATGTTGACCCGCAGGAAGTCACCAATGCCGGCGGCGTGGGCGTCGCCCATATGGAGGCTGAAGAAGGCGGTGACGCTGAGCGCGAGCAGCAGCGCGCCGGCGCGGGCGGAGCGGGCGAGGATCATGAAAGCGGTCCGGGAATCTGCTGCTGGGCTCACGGGGCGAGGCCTTCGGCCTTCGCCTGCTCGAGCAGGCGTTGGGCCTCGGCTTCGGCGGCGGCGGCGTGGCCGCGCAGGGTCTCGTCGTCGTCCAGCTTGCCGCGCATGATCGCGATCTGCTTGATGATCTCGGAGACGCCCTGGATGGCGAGCAGGATGAAGCCGATGATGACCAGGCCCTTGGCCGGCCATTGCGGCAGCCCGCCGGCCGAGAGCGACTGCTCGTTCACCGCATAGGAGCGCGTGAAGAACGGCCAGGAATGGTAGATCATCAAAAGGCAGAACGGCATCAGGAACAGGGTGTGGCCGACGAGGTCGATCCATTGCTGCACGCGCTTGGGCAGCAGGCTGTTCACGATGTCGATGCGGATGTGCTCCTTCACCTGCAGCGTCCAGGCGGCGCAAAGCAGGAAGACGGCGCCGAACAGCACCCATTGCAATTCGAGCCAGGCGTTGGACGAGAGGCTGAAGACCTTGCGGATGATGGCGTTGACGGTGGCGACGATGACGGCCAGCAGGATCAGCCAGGCGACCTTCTTGCCGATCTGGCTGTTGACCTTGTCGATCACGCGGCTGA
>JAKFDB010000080.1:0-56564 GCA_036676315.1 Bradyrhizobiaceae bacterium | reverse complement strand
AGGCGCTGGCCGATCATGCCGCCGGCGCCGGTGATCAGGACATGCATGGCGTCGCTCCCGTCGCTAGAGCATGTTCCGCAAAAGTGGGAACCACTTTTGCGATAAGAACATGCTCAACCCTTTGATTTTGCGCGAATTCTTCTCTCTCGGCTGATTCCAGCCGAGCGGAAAGCGCGGCTAGAGCGCGAAGCCGCCATCGGCGAGATGGATCTGGCCGGTGGTGTAGCTCGCCTCGTCGGAGCCGAGATAGACCGCAAGCCAGGCGATCTCCTCGGCGGTGCCGAGGCGGCCCATGGGCTGGCGGTCGACGAAGGCCTGGCGGGCCTGCGCCTCGGTGGTCTTGGTCACCTTGGCGAGCTCGATGATGCGCTGGTCGAGCGAGGGCGACTGGATGGTGCCCGGACAGATCGCGTTCGAGCGGATGCCCTTCTTGATGTAGTCGGCCGCGACCGCCTTGGTCAGGCCGATCACCGCGGCCTTCGTCGCGCCGTAGACATAGCGGTTCGGGATGCCGCGCACCGAGCCCGCGCCCGATGCGATGTTGATGATCGAGCCCTTGCCGGCGGCGAGCATGCCGGGAACGAAGGCCTTGACCGTGCGATGCATCGACTTGACGTTGAGGTCGAAGGAGAATTCCCAGGCCTTGTCGTCGCATTCGAGCACGGTGCCGTGATGGACGTAGCCGGCGGCGTTGACGAGGATGTCGATGGTGCCGACCTTCTCGGCGAAGGCTTCGACCGCCTTGGTCGAGAGCACGTCGAGCTTGCGCTTCTTGGCCTTCGGAATGCCCTCGAGCAAAGCGACGTCCTTGTCGGTCGCCCAGACGGTCGCGCCCTCGGCGACGAAGGCCTCGGCGATCGCGCGGCCGATGCCCTGTCCCGCCGCGGTGACGACCGCAACCTTGCCCTTCAAACGTCCAGCCATTTCGATTCTTCCTTACACTCTTCCGACTATCGGAGGTTCTTGCGCATATGGATCAGCCGGCGGTCCGGCAAATCCTCAAAGTGGGTGGTCTGGTAGCCCAGCCGCTCATACCAGCCGATGCGCTCGGCAAGCCTGGCATGGGTATAGAGGTGAATCGCGTCGTGACCGAGCGCCCGGGCCCGCTCCTCGGCGAAATTCATCAGCGTGGAGCCGATCTTCCGGCCAGCGGCGGCCGGCGCCACGGCGATGCTCCAGAGCGTGAACTTCGCCGGTTCCTCTTCGAGAACCAGCACCCCGTCGAGCGCTTCGCCGCTCTGCGCAAGCCAGACCTCGTGCTCTGCGAGCACCTGATTGTAATCGGCGATACGCGGCAGCGAGGGCACGCCGATGATGCTCTCATTGGGCAGATAGGCGGCCTGCGTCAGCGCGACGATCGCCGGGATGTCGTCCGTCGAGGCGCGGCGCAGGGGCATGTCAGGCAGCTCCCGCGGTCGTCATGAAATCCGCCAGGGAAGTCTTCTGCCGGCCCTGCGCGTCGAAATTCTCCGGTGCCAGCCAGCTTTCGAAAGCGTGGGCGCGCTTTGGCCATTCGCCGTCGGTGATCGAGAACCAGGCGGTGTCGCGATTGCGGCCCTTGACCACCATGTGCTGGCGGAAGAGCCCCTCATACTGGAAGCCGAAGCGCAGCGCCGCGCGCTTGGAAGGCTCGTTGAGGTTGTTGCACTTCCACTCATAGCGGCGATAGCCGAGCGAGAAGCCGTAGGCGCCGCAGAGATGGATCGCCTCGGTCGCCATCCTCGTGCGCTGCAGGGCAGGCGAATAGGTGATGTAGCCGACCTCGAAGACGCCGTGCTCGGGGCGGATCTCCATCAGCCAGAGATGGCCCTTGGCCTTGCCGTCGGCCTTGTCGATGACGGCGAAGGGCACGATGCCGGGCTTGGCGCCCATCATCGCCAGCAACTCGCCATAGGCCGCCTTGTCCTTGGGCGGATGCGCCGGCATCCAGTCCCAGAGGGCGTCATGGCCGGCCATCGCCGCCCAGATATCGTCGAGATGGCGCGCCGGATCGATCGGCTCGAGCCGGCAATAGCGGCCCTCCAGCACCTTTGCCGGCGGGAAGGGTGGGGGCGTCCAGTCGAGTACCGGGTTCATCAAGACACCTTCCCGCGCCAGCCGTTCAGATCCTGGGAGATTTCCCAGCCGGGGCCGAGCTCGCGGGCGATGGCATCCGCCAGCGCCGCGCCCTCGGCTTCCCAGGCGAGCCGCTCGACCGCGCTGCCGAAATCGGAGGCGGCCTCGTTCGCCTCGTCATAGATCGCGTCGAAGGAGTCCATCCAGGTCTCCAGCCGGTCGGCGAGCTCCTCCGAGAGGCCGACATCTTCAGCGTCGACCGGCTTGCGCTTGCCCTTGGCGTCGAGCTGCCAGAGGCCGCTGCGGCCGAGCCATTCCGGCGCGATGACGAGCTTTTCGCTCACGAGCGGGCCTTCAGGTCGTCGCGGAAGAACGGGTTGAGCGGGCCCGAGGCGCCGTTGCCGGCAAAGCCCTTGAAGCTGCCCTCTTCCTTGATCAGGCGCGTCGCCTCAATGAAGGCGGCCCAGGCGGCGCGGGCGAGCGCCCCGCCGATCGAGATGCGGCGGGCACCGGCTGCCGCGATATCGCTGACGGTCAGGCCGAAATCGCCGTAGACCAGCGCATTGACCGGCTTGCCGCCGGCCGCGGCGACGATGGCTCCGATATCGGCTGAAGTCTTCGGGCCGGGGGCATAGAGCACGTCGGCCCCGGCCTCGGCATAGGCCCTGATGCGGCGCACCGACTCGTTCAGCGCGTCGGGATGGCCGGTCAGGAAGCACTCGGCCCGGGCGGTCAGCAGGACGCCGGAGCCGGTCTCGTCGATGGCGCGGCGGGCTGCCCGGATGCGCTCGACCGCGAGCTCGAAGGGATAGAGCGGGTCCTCGGTGCGGCCTGTCGCATCCTCGATCGAGAGGCCGGCGACGCCGGTCGCGACGCAGAGCTTGACGTTGGCGGCGACGCCGTCGGGCGTGTCGGCATAGCCGTTCTCGTAGTCGGCATTGATGGGCAGGTCGGGCACCGCCTTCACCAGTTCGGAGAGATGGGCGAGCATCATGTCGCGAGGCACGTCCTGGTCGGCGCGTGCCTTGGTGAAGGCGAAGCCGGCGCTGGTCGAGGCCAGTGCCGGGAAGCCCTGGCCACGCAGCCAGCGGGCCGAGCCCTCGTCCCAGGGGTTCGGCATAACGAAGCAACCAGCTTCATGGAGCTTGCGGAAGGTTTCGACCTGCGGGCTGTAAGCCATTTTAAATCGTTTCAAATGAGCTCAGGGCTGCCATATTGTCGCTGTTGCGCCGGTTTGTCAGCCCCGTAGCCCCCGCATCGGCGGGCAAGCCGGGATGCGCCATGCGAATGCCGCCTCAGCCGAGAAGGCCGCTGGGTGTGACGGCAGCAGCCAGCGCCAGCGCTTTGACGAGTAATGCGGTGGCGTGAAGGATTGAGCTTTGGGCCCCAGCCGCCTCATCGGCGTGGTGACCGACCGGTCCGGCGGGAGCAGCTGCGAGAGCCAAGGTCCAAGAGGCGCGGAGCGGAGCCGTGTTTCGAAACGGCAACCGTGATGTCATCCCGGACAAGCAGCGAAGCCGCGTTGATCCGGGATCCATCGTAGAGTTCAGCGCTTTACGATGGATCCCGGCGCTACGCTGCGCTTCGGCCGGGATGACAGTCCCAGGAGGAGGGCGCGCGACTAGTGATTGTCGCGCGGCACGCCGAACTTCTTGTGGATCTTCTGGTACTTGACCGCCGGCTTCAGCACCATGCCCTCGGAGAGCTCGCCGACGATCTTGCGCTGGATCTCCTGCCAGGGCGTCTGGCTCTTCGGGTACTTGTAGCCGCCGGCAGCCTTCAGGGCGACGCGGCGCTCCTCGAGCTCCTGATCGGAGATCAGGATGTTGGCGGTGCGCTTCTTCAGGTCGATGCGGACCTTGTCGCCGGTCTTCAGCAGAGCCAGCCCGCCGCCGGTCGCCGCTTCCGGCGAGGCGTTGAGGATCGAGGGCGAGCCCGAGGTGCCGGACTGGCGGCCGTCGCCGACGCAGGCGAGGGCGGTGACGCCCTTCTTGATCAGGTAATCCGGCGGCCGCATGTTCACGACCTCTGCCGCGCCGGGATAGCCGATCGGCCCGACGCCGCGGATGAAGAGCACGGTGTGCTCGTCGATCGCCAGCGCCGGATCGTCGATGCGGTGGTGGTAGTCCTCCGGCCCGTCGAAGACCACGGCCTTGCCCTCGAAGGCCATCGGGTCCTTCGGGTTCTCGAGATAGCGCTTGCGGAATTCCGGCGTGATCACGCTGGTCTTCATGATCGCCGAGTCGAACAGGTTGCCGGAGAGGTTGAGGAAGCCCGACTGCGCCTTCATCGGCTCGTCATAGGTCTTGATGACCTTGCGGTCGTCGGAGAAGAAGCCCTCGCAGTTCTCCTGCAGGGTCTTGCCATTGGCGGTGATCGCCGGCTTGAGCTTGCCCTTGGCGACGAGCTCGGCGATCACGGCGGGCAGGCCGCCGGCGCGATAATAGTCCTCGCCGAGATACTCGCCGGCCGGCTGCAGGTTGACCAGCAGCGGGATCTCGTAGCCGATCTTGGTCCAGTCCTCGTTGTCGAGGGGAACGCCGATATGCTTGGCGATGGCGTTGACGTGGATCGGCGCATTGGTCGAGCCGCCGATCGCCGAATTGATGACGATGGTGTTCTCGAAGGCTTCGCGCGTCAGGATCTTCGAGGGAACGAGGTTCTCCCAGACCATGTCGACGATGCGGCGGCCGGTGAGATAGGCCATCTCGTAGCGGTCGCGATAGGGGGCGGGGATCGCGGCGGCGCCGGGCAGGGTCATGCCCATCGCTTCGGCCAGCGAGTTCATGGTCGAGGCCGTGCCCATCGTGTTGCAGTGGCCGGCCGACGGCGCCGAGGAGGCGACGAGGTCGACGAAGCCGCGATAGTCGATCTCGCCGGCCGCCATCATCTGGCGGGCCTTCCAGACGATGGTGCCGGAGCCGGTGCGCTCGCCGCGGAAGGAGCCGTTCAGCATCGGGCCGCCGGGCAGCGCGATCGCCGGGATGTCGACGGTCGCCGCCGCCATGATCTGCGCCGGGGTGGTCTTGTCGCAGCCGGTGGTCAGCACGACGCCGTCGATCGGATAGCCGTAGAGGATCTCGACGAGCGAAAGATATTGCAGGTTGCGGTCGAGCGAGGCGGTCGGCCGCTTGCAGGTTTCCTGGATCGGATGGATCGGGAACTCGAAGGGCACGCCGCCCATCTCGCGGATGCCGTCGCGGACGCGGTGGGCGAGCTCGAGGTGATGGCGATTGCACGGCGCGATGTCGGAGCCGGTCTGGGCGATGCCGATGATCGGCCGGCCCGACTGCAACTCGTCACGGGACAAGCCGAAATTCATGGTGCGCTCGATATAGAGCGCGGTCATGTCGGCATTGGCGGGGTTGTCGAACCAGGCCTTCGAACGCAACTGCGCCGGCTTGATCCTGCGGACCGGCTTGCGCGCCGGCGGTGCGCTGGCAGATGTCTTGGTCGGCGTCTTGCTGGTCGGCGTCTTGGCCATTCCCGTCATTCCCTCTCGCGGCGTGCGGCCTCGCGCCGCTTCGCCATGGTCTTTAAATCGATTTGACCGGTCCGTCATGCCGGTCGCGACAAGGCGGCAATTGACCTGCCTGCTGCGCTGTATTCTGCATACAGCAGCTTGGAGCGGCCTGCCAATCGCCAATAAGCGCCCGGCACCAGCAAAGGTCGCGGCGACCCAGTTTGCAAGTGTTCCAAAAGCGGCCCAGCCCGGCGAGGAGCGCAGGTGCCGGGTGCGGAGGCGGGCTTGCATCGGGTGCGGCTTTGCGGCCAAGACAGGCGAACAAGGCCAGCCCGGCCCCAGGGACGGGTGCGACAACAAGCGCAAGAGGAAACCGCCATGACGCTCCAGGTCGTCTCATCCTTCGCCCGGATCGGCGAGGAGAACGCTTTCGCCGTGCTGGCGCGGGCGACCGAGTTGCAGCGCCAGGGCAAGGACATCATCAATCTCGGCATCGGCCAGCCGGATTTCCCGACGCCCGAGCATATCGTCGAGGCCGCGGTGAAGGCACTGCGCGACGGCCATCACGGCTACACCCCGGCGAACGGCATCCTCCCCTTACGCGAGGCGGTCGCCGCCGACCTGCACAAGCGCTATGCCGTGAACGTCTCGCCGGAGGAGGTGATGATCGTGCCGGGCGGCAAGGTCACCATGTTCATGGCGATCCTGATGTTCGGCGAGCCCGGCGCCGAGATCCTCTATCCCGATCCCGGCTTCCCGATCTATCGCTCGATGATCGAGTACACCGGCGCGACGCCGATCCCGGTGCCGATCCGCGAGGAGAACGGCTTTGCCTTCTCGGCCGAGGAGACGCTGGCGCTGATCACGCCGAAGACACGGCTGCTGATCGTCAACTCGCCGGCGAACCCGACCGGCGGCGTCACGCCGAAGGCCGAGGTCGACAAGCTCGTCGCCGGTCTGGCGAAGTTCCCCGATGTCGCGGTGATGTCGGACGAGATCTACGACCAGATGCTCTATGACGGCGAGAAGCATGTCTGCCTCTTGAGCTACCCCGAGATCCGCGACCGCCTCATCCTGCTCAATGGCTGGTCGAAGACCTATGCCATGACCGGCTGGCGCATGGGTTTCTCGGTTTGGCCGAAGCCGCTCTACGAGAATGCCCGCAAGCTCGCGGTGAACTCGCATTCCTGCGTCAACGCGCCGGCGCAATGGGCCGGGCTCGCGGCACTGACCGGCCCGCAGGACGCGGTCGCGATGATGCTGGCGGAGTTCGATCGGCGCCGGAAGGCGGTGGTCAAGGGCCTGAACGGCCTGCCGGGCGTCTCCTGCATCGAGCCGAAGGGTGCCTTCTACGCCTTCCCCAATGTCTCGCAGACCGGCTGGAAGGCGAAGAAGCTGGCTTCGGCGCTGCTCGACGAGGCAGGCGTCGCGACCATTGGCGGGCCCGATTTCGGCGTCCATGGCGAGGGGTATATCCGCCTGTCCTATGCCAATTCGCTCGAGAACATCGAGCGGGCGCTGGGGCGGATGAGCGAATTCCTCAAGAGCGCGAAGGCGGCCTGAGCATGATCACCTGCCATCTGCGCTATGTCGTCGACCCCTATCAGCTGCCGGCCTTCGAGCATTACGGCAAGCTCTGGATCAGGCTGGTCGAGAGGTTCGGCGGCAAGCATCACGGCTATTTCATGCCGTCGGAGGGCACCTCGAACGTCGCCCTGGCGATGTTCAGCTTTCCCTCGCTGGCCGCTTATGAGGAGTACCGCATCGCCTCGTTCAAGGACGAGGAGTGCCTGGCGGCCGTGGCGCTGAACGAGAAGCACCGCTTCATCGTCAGCTATGAGCGCTCGTTCTTCCGGCCGGTCTTCGAGGACGATCAGGGCGCGCGCCGCGCACCTTAAGCCCGGCAGATGGCCATCGAGGGCACCTGCTCGCTCCCAAAGGCGCTGAAGCCAAGGAAGAGCTTGACCGCATGAGCTATCTTTATCTCGCGATCGCGATCGTCAGCGAGGTGATCGGCACTTCGGCGCTGAAGGCGTCCGAGGAGTTCACCCGGCTGGTGCCGTCGCTGATCACCCTGATCGCCTTCGCGAGCGCCTTCTATTTCCTCTCGCTGACCCTGCGGACCATTCCGGTCGGCATCGCTTATGCGATCTGGTCCGGCGTCGGCATCGTGCTGATCAGCCTGATCGCGCTCGTGCTGTTCGGCCAGAAGCTCGACACGCCGGCGGTGATCGGCATGGGCCTGATCGTCGCCGGAGTGGTCGTGATCAACGTCTTCTCGAAAGCGGTGGCGCACTGAGCCGGCGCCGTTCGCCGGTTCTCTTCGCGATCAAAAAAAGCGCCGTCATCCCGGACAAGCGGCGAAGCCGCGCCGATCCGGGATCCATGCCTGGAGCGTTCCGGCATGGATCCCGGGTCTCGCTGCGCTCGCCCGGGATGACGACCTAAAGGGTAGGTCAGACCTTCGCGGCGCTTGCCGCGGCGTCGATGTTCGCCACCAGCTCCGCATCGAGGCCGAGCGAGCCGGCGAGCCCGGCGAGGAAGTCCTTCTCCGCCGGCTTGTCGGGATTGATGGCGATGCGGGCCGCCGTATAGATCTGCGCCGCGAGCTCCGGCGATTCCGCGCCCTCGACCAACTCGTCGACCGAGGCGGGCTTGGCCATCTCGTTGGCGAGCCAGGTGTTCGCTTCGGGATCGAAGCCGGCCTCGCGCAGACCGCCGAGGATGGCACCACGCTCCGCGTCGTCGATATGACCGTCGGAAGCAGAGGCGGCGATCATGGCGCGGATGAAGATCAGCGCATTGGCATCGCTGGCAGCTTCCGGCTCGAAGCCCGAACCGGCCGGAGCCGGCAGCAGCGCCTGCTGCTCGGCGCCGATCAGCGGCTTGCCGGCCTGATAATTCTGATAGGCCTTGTAGGCGAGGCCGCCGACCAGGGCGAGGCCGCCGACCTTGACGGCCGAGCCGGCGAGCGAGCGCCCGGCGGAGGTGCCGAAGACGAGGGCGCCGAGGCCGCCGAGCAGGGCGCCCGCAGCGAGCTGGTTGTTGCCGAGCATGCCCTTGGCCTGCTCGATCAGCTGCTGGGGGGTCTTGCCCCCGGAGAGCTGGCCGACGATGTCGGTCGCGCCCTGCTGCAGCCCGGTCTTCTGGGCGGCGTCCTGCACGCCCTGCGTCGCCTGGCCGAAGATCTGGCCGGCCTTGCCGGTGAGGCCGCCGGCGCCGCCCGCCTGCTGGACCTGCTGGACCTGCTGGGCAAGGCTGCCGAGCATGCCGGCCAGGCCGCCGCTGCCCCCCTGCGCCCCCGGCTGCCCGCCCTGGGCGCCGATCTGGCTGCCGGCGCTGACGAGCGCATCGAGAAGGGATTTGGCGTTGAACATCGAAGGGCTCCTTCGGAGGGCATGGCGCGGCGGCGGCGCACTCTAGGCACCGCATTCCGTGGCGGCTAGACGGGTCATGCGAAAACGGCGGGAGGATGGCGGCACTCGGTCCTGCGAGAAAGGCACGGCTTTCGACGCCTTTGCCCTTGCCTTCCGCGACAAAAACCTTATACAGCCGCCATCGCATCAGGCGCGCTGTCGTTTGTTCGATGAGGGCCGGTCCCCCGGTTCGCGTCGCGCCACAATTTTTGACCGGTTTCGCCGCGAGGCGAGCCGATGGGAGTTCGCGTCATGAAGATCCGCAATTCGCTCAAGTCGCTGCGCGCGCGTCATCGCGACAACCAGCTCGTGCGCCGCAAGGGCCGCGTCTACATCATCAACAAGGTCCAGAAGCGCTTCAAGGCGCGTCAGGGCTGAGTTCCGGCGCGGCTCCGGCCGCGTCGAACGGCATCTTGCCGGACCAAGAAAACGGCGGGCTGCACCTCGGTGCGGCCCGCTTTTTTGGCTTGGCGGCTCCAGCTTGGATTGCGATCTCGCCGTCCCGTGAATTGACGCCAGCCCGATGCCGCCTACATTCAGGGCATGAAGCTCGCCCGTTTCGTCCGCTCCGCGCTGGTGCCGCTGTCGCTCGTCATAGCAGCGCCAGTCGTCGTCTGGGCGCAGCCTGCGCCGCCGCTGCGTGACGGCGCCGTGCCGCCGGCCGATAGCGACGACAAGCCCAACCTGCCCGAGACGCCGGCGCCGCGCAGCCCGGCCGCGACGCTCGACAAGCTGTTCGAGCGTCTCGCCGCCGCCAAATCGGCGGAAGAGGCCAAGGGCATCGCCAATCTGATCCAGCGCCGCTGGGCCCGTTCGGGTTCCGACACCGCCGATCTCCTGATGAGCCGGGCGCAGGAGGCTCTGAAGGCGCAGGAATTGCCGCTGGCGGTCGAACTGCTCGACCGGGTGATCTCGCTGGAGCCGGGCTGGGCCGAGGGCTGGAATCAGCGCGCCAATGCGCTCTTCCTGCTCGGCGATCCGATTCGCTCGCTGCTCGACATCGGCGAGGCGCTGAAGCGCGAGCCGCGCCATTACGGCGCGATGATGGGCCTCGGCGCGATCCTGCGCCAGCAGGGCGACGACAAGCGCGCCATGGTCGCCTACCGGCAGGCGCTGGCGATCTATCCCGAGCTCGAGGCGGTCAAGGAAGCCGTCGAGGCCTTGAAGATCGAGGTGGACGGCCGCGACGCCTGAGCGGCGCTTGCGTCAGAACCGAGTTCCGTTGCCCGAGATGGATCGGCGATGCTGCGCCTCGTCCTGATCGCCCTCCTGCTCGTCATGCTCGGGCTCGCCATCTTCAGCGAGGTCACCCGTGCCGAGGTCGAGGCTCGCCACCCGCCGCGGGGCGCCTTCGTCGCCGTCGAAGGCGGGCGGCTGCATTATCGCGAGTGCCGGCCGGAAGGGCAGCCGCGCGGCACCGTGGTGCTGATCCATGGCGCCTCTTCCAACCATGCCGACCTGCTGGCGGCGCTGGGGCCGCAGCTTTCGCATTACCGCGTCATCGCGCTGGATCGTCCTGGCCATGGCTGGAGCGACCGATTGGCCGGGCAGGCAATGGCCGATCCCGGCCGGCAGGCGCAGGCGCTGATGCAGGCGCTCGACCAGCTTGCCCCGGAGCGCTTCGTGATCGTGGCCCATTCGCTGGCAGGCGCGCTCTCGACCCGGATCGCGCTCGACCGGCCAGAAAGGCTGCATGGGCTCGTCCTGCTCGGCGCCATGAGCCATCCCTGGCCGGGCGGCATCGCCTGGTCTCACCGCATCGCCGCCACTCCCTTGATCGCGCCGCTGTTCAGCCGAGTCGTCGCCGTGCCGCTGGCGCGCTACCGGCTTGGCGACGGGGCTCGTTCGGAGCTCGGGCCTGCTCTGCGAACGGCCTGCCATAGCGAGACCGGCGAGGTTCGCCTGCTGCTGCGTCCCGACGTCTTCCAGTTCAACGGGCAGGACATGGCTGCGGTCCTCGATTTCGTCAGTGCGCAGGCGCCGCGCTATCGCGACCTCAAGGTGCCGGTGCTGGCGATCGCCGGGGACGGCGACACCATCGTTTCGCCGACGCTCCATTCGGCCGCGATCGCGCGCGAGGCGCCGCAGGGCCGTTTGCTGCTGCTGCCGGGTGTTGGCCACCTGCCGCACCACGCAGCGCCGCAGATGATCGGCGAGGCCATCGACGAGATCGTCGGCGCGGCTCGCGACCGGCCCTGAATTGACCAGCCGTCAGGTAATTCTTGCCAAATGGCAGTAATTGGACCATATGATGCCATATGGAGATTTTGCCATGACTGCGCTCTCACCCGTCGATACCGCCGCTGCGCCGTTCGCTCCGGCAGCGATCAGCCAGGAGGAAGCGGCGGCGATGTTTCGGGCCGCGGTCAATCTGTTCCGGCTCTGGGGCGTCACCGATGAGGAGGCTGCCGTTCTGCTCGACCAGCCGGTGCGCAGCTACCGGCGCTGGAAGGGCGGCGAGATCGGCCGTATCGACCGGGATGGCGCGGCCCGCCTGTCCAATCTGATGGGCATCCACAAGGCGCTGCGCCTGATCTTCCGCGAGCCGCAGCGCGGCTATGCCTGGATCAAGGCGGGCAACGAGGCCTTCGGTGGCCGCTCGGCGCTCGCGGTGATGCTGGGCGGCGAATTGACCGATCTGATGCGGATCAGGCGCTATCTCGACGCCGAGCGCGGCCTCTGGTGAGCCGCTCCGACTTTCCGGTCGCGGCCGTGCGCTGGCCGGCAGCGGTCAGGATCATCCGCAGCGCCTTCCCGCCGATCGACCTGTTCGAGGACATCGCCGATCCCGCCGACTGGCCGCTGCTGATCATGGCCGAGATGAAGACCAATCCGCGGCTGATGGAGACGATCGGCAATCTCGACCTGGTGCCGCCGGCCCGCCGCGTCTCCGGCGTCGGCGCGAGCCTGCTGATGGCGCCTTTCACCCATGTCAGCCGCGACCGGCAAAGCCGCTTCAGCGATGGCTCGTTCGGGGTGCTCTATGTCGGGGATGTCTTCGAGACCGCGCTGTTCGAGACCATCCACCATCATGCGCGCTTCATGGCGCAAACGCGCGAGCCGGCCGGCTGGACCTCGCAATTCCGGGAGATCGTGCTTTCGGTCGAAGGCTCGCTGCACGACCTGCGTGGCGAGCCCGTCGGGAAGAGCCCGCTGCTGCTGGCGGACGGTTACGAGGCAGGGCAGGCGCTGGGCGCGCGGCTGCGGGCGGCCGGCTCGGAAGGGCTCGTCTATCCGAGCGTGCGCCGGCCCGGCGGCGAATGCGTCGGCCTGTTCTGGCCGGATCTGGCAGCAAACCCGCTGCAGGGGCGCCATCTCGACTACCACTGGGACGGCAACCGCGTGGACCTCTACCGCGAAGCCGGCACCGGCAAGGTCTTCCGCATCGGCGAGGGCGTGTCCTCTTAGACGGCCGCGATGGGTCGGAAGCCGGCTTTCCCGTTCACGGGTCGTGAAGCAAGGTTCCCATCGACCGTTCAGGGCGCCTCGGATGAAGCGCGGATAGCCGGTCAACTACGGCATCTGCCGTATTGACCCCCGCGGATTCGCAGCGGCAGGCTGCCGGCAGCGAGCTCCGGGGAGGATCTCGCATTCGTTCCCGGGGGGCTGCGTGAACTTCCTGCCTATGCCCACCGTCGCGGCCCTGCTGCTGTCGACGGCACTCGTCAATCCGGCTGCGGCCCAGTCGCGCGGCCTGCTCACCGATCCCAACAGCTGGCGCACGCCTGAATACAAGGCGCAATGGGGGCTTGAGACGATCCGCGCCGCGGATGCCTATGCGCGTGGCGTCGACGGCACCGGCATTGTCATCGGGGTCGTCGACTCCGGCATCTTCGCGGCACATCCCGAATTCGCCGGCCGCTATGGGGGCAGCTACGACTACCTGACTGAGACGGCGGGGGCGATCGATCGTCTCGGACACGGCACCAATGTCGCCTCGGTGATCGCGGCGAACAGGGACGGCGTCGGCGTGCACGGCGTGGCTCCGGGTGCGACGGTCATCATGGCCGGCGTCGAGGACGGCACGGGAATGTTCGACGGAAATTTCATCATCAGGGGTTATGACGCGCTGATTGCGCGCGGCGTCCGTATCATCAACAACAGCTACGGTGATGACCGCGCGGTTACAGCATTCACAAGGGACAGCTTCCTGTCAGAGTATGCGTCAAGCTTGGCTGTCTATCAGCGCGCTGTCGCTGCAGGCGTTCTCAACATCTTTGGCACGGCCAACCAGGGTCTGGATCAACCGAGCCTTCACGCCGGCCTGCCTCACCTCTACCCGGAACTGGAGCGCGGCTGGCTGGCGGTGACGGCTGTCGGGCCTGGCTACGAGCCGGACTACACCAATCGTTGTGGCGTAGCGAAGAACTGGTGCCTGGCGGCGCCCGGCGGCGGTCCCGGCTGGGAATGGGATGCGACGATCGGCGACTACGTCTGGATGGGTGTCGACGACGGCATCCTGGTCGCCAAGCCCGGGGGCGGCTACGAGAAGACGCTCGGCACCTCCTTCGCCGCGCCGCATGTCACGGGCGCGGCGGCGCTGGTCTGGCAGATGTTTCCGTTCTTCAGCGCCGACCAGGTGCGCCAGACCCTGCTCGGCACGGCCAAGGACATCGGTGACCCGGGCGTCGACGAGGTCTACGGCTATGGCCTGCTCGATGTCGGCAAGGCGGTGCTCGGCCCCGGGCGTTTCGACTGGGGCGATTTCGTCGTCGAGCAACCGGGCGGGGTCGCCTTCTTCGAGAACGACATTGTCGGCGCCGGCGGACTGGTGAAGCGCGGCGTCGGCGAGCTCGTGCTCACCGGCCACAGCTCCTATGCGGGCGAGACGCGCGTCGAGGGCGGCTTCCTCTCGGTGATGGGCAGCATCGTCTCGTCGACCAGCATCACGGCCGCGGGCACCCTTGCCGGCACTGGTCTGATCACCGGGACGGTGACCAATGCCGGCGCGATCTGGGCCGGCGACTATCACGGCGTCGGCACGCTGACCGTCAACGGCAACTATGTGCAGGAGGCCGGTGGCCTGCTGGTCCAGCAGTTCAGCCCGGCCGGAGGGCAGAACCATCTTGCCGTCACCGGCACGGCGAGCCTTTCCGGCTGGGTCGCCCTCGCCGGAGGACCGCAGCTCCTGCCGCGCAGCCTCTCCATGGCGGTACTCACCGCCGATCAGGGCATCACCGGTCGCTTCGAGGGCATCGAGGGGCCGTTCGGCGACGGCAGCGCGCCCTTCATCCAGGCGAGCTTGCGCTACCAGCCGAATACCGCGCATCTCGATATCCGGACGCAGCCCTTCGATACGCCGGGCGTCTGCGCTTCGGCCAATCAATGCGCCGTCGGCGGGGCGCTGGAGCGCGGCCTGGCGAACGCCGATCAGGATCTGCGCAACGTGGCCGGCTTGCTGCAGGCGGCGGGCACGCGTGAGGGCGCGCGCGGTGCGCTCGTCAGCCTGTCCGGCGAGGTGCATGCGGGCCTCTCCACCCTGGCGCTCGGCGGGTCCGCCCAGTTCGGCGGCATGATCACACAGCGCCTCGGCGCGCTACGCTCCGGACAGGCGCAGCCGAGCATCGCCGATGTACCGCTCGCCTATACGTCGAGCGCGGCGACCCGCCCGGCCGCGGCGATGCTGATGCGGCTGCCTTCGCAGGTTCCGGCAGCGAACAACGCCTGGGCGCGCGGCTACGGCTTCATCGGCAGGCTCGGTGGCGATGCCAATGCCGGCGGCGCTGCCTATCGCGGCGGTGGCGTGATCGGTGGTTTCGACCGGCAGATCACGCCATCCTTCCTGGCCGGGTTCAGCCTCGGCTACTCCAACACCGATGCCGATTTCCGCCGGTTCTCCGGCAAGGGCAGCGTCGACGCCTATGAAGGCGCGTTCTACGGCAGCTACACCAGCGGCAAGCTGCGCCTCGATAGCCTTCTCGGCTATGGCCGTCTCAATCTCGAGACCGAACGCAGCATCAGCTTCGGCGGTCTCTCGCGGCAGGCGAAGGCCGAGTATGGCGGCGACCGCTTCACCGGCGCGCTCGAAGCGGGCTACGCCTTCGATCTCGGCTGGTCGACGATCGAGCCGCTGCTGGCGCTGCGCTACACCTTCCTGCGCCAAAGCGGGTTCAGCGAAATCGGTGCAGAAAGCATCGGCCTGACGGCGAACGGGCAGTCCGCTTCGAGCCTGCTCGGCAGCATCGGTTTCCGCCTGGCGCGGGAGTTCGCGTTCGGCGAAGGCCGCTTTGCGATCGAGGCGAGGGGGCGCTGGCAGCACGAGTTTCTCGACGATGCCGTGGTGGTCGACACCGCCTTCATCGGGGCGCCGGCTGCGGGCTTCTCCGTCCGGGCTGCCAATATCGCCCGCGACAGCGCGATCCTCGGGGTCGGCCTGTCGGCGCGCGCCGGCCGCAATGTCACGCTGTTTGCCGACTATGACGTCCGCCTCAACAGCGACACCACCGCTCACGCGGTCACGGCCGGGCTGCGCGCCAGCTGGTAGCGAGGGGAGCTTGGCGCCGGCGGTTCGGGTGAAGGCCCGGGGCCGGCGTTCGCCGGTGAGGGCCATGGCGGAACGCCATCAGCGTGGATGCCAGGCGAGGCCTTGTTGACAGGCATCGCGCCGCTTCAAATAATGCCGGCATGATCGGGAAGGATACGCATATCGTCGCTCGGGGCGCCGGCATCCCAACAGGCGGGATGCAGGGGCATCGATCACGTTAGTTCAAGCGTATCGCGCACCCCGCAGCCTCGCCGGAGACGGACGGGGCTTTTTCATGCCTGTGCCTCGTCAATCCGCGCGGTCGATGGAGCAGGAAATGGCACAGAATATCTATGATGATCCCGAATTCTTCGCCGGTTACAGCCGGCTTCCGCGGCAGGTCCATGGCCTCGCCGGGGCGCCGGAATGGCCTGCGATCCGCGCGATTCTGCCCGATCTGGAAGGCCGGCGCGTCGTCGACATGGGCTGCGGCTTCGGCTGGTTCTCCCGCTGGGCCCGCGAGCACGGCGCCGCGTCCGTCCTCGGACTGGATCTGTCCGGGAAGATGATCGCGCGGGCAAAGGCCGAGACCGCCGATGCCGCGATCACATACAAGATCGCCGACCTGGAGACGCTCGAGCTGCCCCAGGCTTCGTTCGACTTCGCCTATAGCGCGCTGACCTTCCACTATCTCGAGGATTTCGGGCGGCTGGTTCGCATGGTGCACCGGGCCCTGACGCCAGGCTCGCAGTTCGTCTTCACGATCGAGCACCCGATTTACATGGCGGCCGCACACCCCCGCTGGTGGAACGACGAGGACGGGCGCAAGACCTGGCCGGTGAACCGCTATGCCATCGAGGGCGAGCGGCGCACCAACTGGTTCACCGATGGCGTTCTCAAACATCACCGGACGCTCGGGACGACGCTGAACACGCTGATCGCCGCGGGCATGACGCTCCGCCATGTCGAGGAGTTCGCGCCGACGGCGGCCCAGATCGCAGAGCAGCCAGGGCTGACGGAGGAGCTGGAGCGGCCGATGATGTTGCTGGTATCCGTCCAGCGCTGAGGCGTAGCGGCCTCTGGGGTGCTCGGACCCTGGCGGCCGTAGCCTTCCCGCGGAGCTTTATAGAAGCGAAAGAACGCCGATCGCGACGAGGCTCATTGCCCAGATCGCATCGAGGTTGAGCCAGCTGCGCGAGATGAATTTCAGTCCGAGATACCGGTAGACCAACCATGCAGAAGCGCCGGCCGCGGCGAACAGCGCGAGTGTATGGACCAAGCCTACCAGCAAGGCGGTGTCGAAACTGGAATTGATCAGGACACCGACCGCGCGGTGTCCGCCGTCCATGTCGGAAGAGCGGCAAAGACCAAGGTAGATCGGCACGAGCATGAGGCCGGCGCCGTGAGCGATTGCGACCGCGAAAGACCAAAGCATGAGTTGCGATGGCGGGATCCGTGCCAAGGCACGTGGGTGCCTTGGCCGGATGAGGAGAAAGCCGCCAAAGCCGATCAGGAGCAGACCAGCTCCGACCTGAATCTGAGACTGCCAATCCAGTAGAGTGGTCAGCAACGCGAACGGCAGGATCGCAGCAAGCATCGAAAGGAGATGGCCAAGCGCCAAGGAACCGAGTGCCGGCCATAATGCGCGCGAGCTTCGTTCCATGAGGCCCGCGGAGACGGCAAGTGGCCAACCCATCCCCGGATTGATGCCGTGATAGGCGCCACTCAGCATCACCGCGGCCCATAGGCCGGCTCGCCCCCAGTCGAGCTCGCCCAAGGTCAGACCGACGGGTAGCAGAACGAGTCGGTCGAGCAGTCGCCTCCCTCGAGCCGGATCTGGTGTGCCCGGTAGCCGTCGGGGAAGTTCACCCAGTAGTCGCGGGCGAGTTCGAGGCCGCCATTCGGGCCGGCCACGGCCATCACCTGCGCTCCTGGCACGCCGCCGGGATAGAACTGGTCGTCCCAGGTCGAATAGAGCGAATTGGTCCAGTAGACCCGCTTGCCGTCGCGGCTGATCTCGACCATTTGCGGCCCGCCGGCATAGGCCTTGCCATTTGGATGCGGTGCGCGCCGGGCAATGCCGCCGATATGCACGGAGCCCGTCAATTTCGGCTTCCTTGGCTCGGAAACATCGTATTGGCGCATCTCGCCGGTGCCCCAGCAGGAGACGTAAAGGAACCGGTCGTCCATCGAGAGATCGATGTCGGTGACCAATGGCGGCACGGCGCCGAAACCCTGCAGAAGCGGAGGCAGATCGTCTTTCTGCGCAGGCTCGGCCGGAATGGTGGCGGTCTTCTCGATATGGAACTTGCCGCCCTCGCGCCACCACGTCCAAATGGAACCCTCGAGGTTGGTGGTATCCACGACGACCCCAAGGAAGCCGTGCTCGCGACTTGGATCATGGGCCGGGCGAACCTCGAGCGCCATTTGGTGGTTGGCGCCGAGGTCTATCGTCTGCACGTTGCGACGCTGCCGCAGATCCCAGAAATGGATCCGGTGGCCATATTTGTTGGCGAGAAGATCCTCGGGGACGATGCCGTTCTCGAACTGCGGCGGTAACGCCCATTCGCTCGACACCATGTAGTCGCGAGGCAGATTCCACCAGAAATCATAGTGCTTGTCCTGCAGGCCGCGATCGATCTCCCAGCGGCCCAGAATGTCGAAGGTTCGGCAGTCCATGATGAAGACACCAGGGGGGCCGTCGGTGCCTTGCTTGCCGCCGCCGCCAAGCGTGCTGACATAGATGCCCTCCGGGCCGCAATGGATCGTGTGGGGGCGCGAGTATCCTGTTCGTTTGAACACCTCCTCGGGCTCGATGATCTTGTGAATCCTGGCCTTCGTCGGATCCGGCTTGGTGTCGATAACGTAGATGCGCGAGGAGCGAAGTCCCGGAATGATCAGATAGCGCCGTTCAAGGAAGGCGTGGCCGGTCAACGGCGACAGCGATGACGAGCAGGCGTTCCAGCCGAAGTGATGAAACTCATCCCCCTTGTTCGGCATGACCACAGTATGAACGACCTGCGCATAGGTCGGCGAGCCGGGATTTACATCGACGACGGCGAGGGCGTCAGGTTTCGAGAAGTCGGGGCTGAGCAACAGGGTGTAGGCAAAATTCTCGACCGGGGCTTCCATTGCGAGCTTCGGCGATGCGTGAAATGTCGGATCAGGCCGAATATTCATCGATATGCCTCCCTTACTGACGTGGGGAGCGCCTGGCCATCCTGTTGCGCGTCATCCCGCGCTGGTCGGCGCCCTATGAAGCACTGCGCTGGGGTAGCAACATCAGACAATGCCGAATATTTGTGTCCCACTGAAGGTCAGGTCAATTCAGGGGCGGTGGGGACCTGTAGGTTTCCGCTTTGGGGTCGGAACTCATGTGCGCCAACCTAGCCATTGCGCTCGCACGACCGCTAGCCGTCGGCGGCGCGCAGCCCCGTCTCCGCTATCTTTTTCGAAGCCGAACAGCTCGGAAGCAGACGTCCCGGATGCCGGTGCCGGGAATGCGCCAGACGCCATCATGTGGGTCCGCGGAAAACCGAGCTGCCTGAAAGCGGACGCTGGCATGGCCGGAATGGGCCAGGTCAGGCCAACCGAAGATAATATTCAATGTCTCGGTTGGGTCGTGGGCTGGCACTTCTCTCCCAAGCTACGCCCTAAACCCGCACCGCCTTCGCCTTGCGGTCGGCGCCGCCGAAGACTCGCAGATAGCGGGCGATTTCGGCCGGCTCGCCGGTCGCCTTGTTGGGGTTGTCGGAGAGCTTCACCGCCGGGCGGCCATTGACGCTGACGACCTTGCAGACCAGCGAGATCGGGTCGAGATCGGGCGTACCGTCCGGCGAGCAGCCGACGAAGTCGTTGGTCAGGTTGGTGCCCCAGCCGAAGCCGGTGCGGACTCGGCCGTGGAAATGCCGGTAGGCCTGTTCGATCGAGTCGATGTCCATGCCGTCGGAGAAGATCAGCAGCTTGCTCCTGGGATCGCGTCCCTGGGACTTCCACCAGGCGATGATCTGCTCGCCGGCCTCGATCGGCGGGGCGCTGTCGGGACGAAAGCCCGTCCAGTCGGCCAGCCAGGAAGGGGCATTGTCGAGGAAGGCGGTGGTGCCGAAGGCGTCCGGCAGCACGATCAGGAGGTTGCCGGCATAGACCTGGCGCCATTCGTCGAGCACGCGATAGGGCGCCGCCCGCAGTTCATCGTCGCTGCTGGCGAGCGCCGCCAGCACCATCGGCAGTTCATGGGCGTTGGTGCCGATGGCCTCGAGGTCGTTCTCCATCGCGAGGAGAACGTTGGAGGTGCCGGTGAAGGTCGGGCCGAGGCCTTCCTTCAGCGCCTCGACGCACCAGCGCTGCCAGAGATGGCCATGGCGGCGGCGCGTGCCGAAATCGGAGATCCGCAGATCGGGCAGGCGCTTCAGCCGCTCGACCTTGCCCCAGAGCTTGGCCTTGGCGCGGGCATAGAGCACGTCGAGCGCGAAGCGGCCATGGCCGCGCAGCGCGGCGCGCGAGCGCAATTCGTTGACGATGGCGAGCGCCGGGATCTCCCACATCATGCTGTGGGTCCAGGGGCCGGCGAAGGTCAGCTCATACTGGCCGTCGACCTTGCGCAACTCGTAGTCCGGCAGGCGGAACTCGGCGAGCCAGGCGATGAAATCGGCCGAGAACATCTGGGTCTTGCCGTAGAAGGTGTTCCCGGCGAGCCAGATCAGTTCCTTCTTGGCAAAGCGCAGCCCGCGGGCATGGTCGAGCTGGGTGCGCAGCTCGGCCTCGTCGATCACCTCGGCGAGGCGGATCGCCTTGCTGCGGTTGATCAGCCCGAAAGTGACCTCGACCTTCGGATGGAAGCTGCGGATCATCTGCAGCATCAGGAGCTTGTAGAAATCGGTGTCGAGCAGGCTGCGCACGATCGGATCGAGCCGCCAGCTGTGGTTGTAGGTCCGTGAAGCGATGTCGGTGATGGCCATGGCGGTCGCGGGCTGCTGGGGCGGATGGCTCAAGCAGTAGAGCAGGGGCGGCCGCAGGGGAATGCCGGGGCGAGAAAACGTCGTCCGGCGCGTCCATCGAGAGCGCGGTCATCCCGGACAAGCGGCGAAGCCGCGCCGATCCGGGATCCATGCCTGAACCTCAATCAGGGAGGTTCAGGCATAGGTCCCGGGTCTCCCTCCGGTCGCCCGGGACGACCTCAGGCCATCATCGTAGCAAGGTCCGAAGGCTTGCCGGATTAGGCTTGCTGGACATGCTCCTGGGCGACGAAGGCGATCCGCACCATGTTGGTCGCGCCCGGCGTGCCGAAGGGCACGCCCGCCACCACGATGATCCGGTCGCCGAGCGCCGCATAGCCTTCGCGCACGGCGAACTTGCAGGCGCGGGAGGCCATGTCGTCGACGTCGCTGGCATCCTTGGTGACGACGGCGTGCACGCCCCAGACCAGGGTGAGCCGGCGCGCCGTGGCGCGGTTGGGCGTCAGCGCGACCACGGTCGAGTTCGGCCGCTCGCGGGCGAGGCGGAAGGCGGTCGAGCCCGAGGAGGTCCAGGCGGCGATCGCCTTGAGGTGCAGCGTGTCGGCGATCTCATGCGCCGCCTTGGCGATCGCGTCGGCGCCGGTCGCCTCCGGCTCGGCGCGCTGCGCCTCCAGGATCGAGCGGTAGGTCGAATCGTTCTCGATCTCCTCGGCGATGCGGTTCATCATCGCCACGGCCTCGACCGGGTACTGGCCCGCCGCGCTCTCGGCCGAGAGCATCACCGCATCGGCGCCCTCGTACACGGCGGTGGCGACGTCGGAAACCTCGGCGCGGGTCGGCACCGGCGCAGTGATCATGCTCTCCAGCATCTGGGTCGCGACCACGACCGGCTTGCCCATGCGCCTCGACATGCGGGTGATGCGCTTCTGCGTGCCGGGCACCTTCTCGAGCGGCATCTCGACGCCGAGATCGCCGCGCGCCACCATGATCGCGTCGGACGCCTCGATGATCTCCTCCAGCCGCAGCAGCGCCTGCGGCTTCTCGATCTTGGCCATCGCCAGGGCGCGGCCGCGCACGATCTTGTGCAGGTCCGCCATGTCCTCGGGCCGCTGCACGAAGGAGAGGGCGATCCAGTCGACGCCGGTCTCGGCGGCGATTTCGGCGTCGGAGCGGTCCTTCTCGGTCATCGCCGAGACCGCAATCGTGGTGTCGGGCAGGCTGACGCCCTTGCGCGACGAAAGCCGGCCGCCGACCGTCACCTTCGTCACCGCCTGCTTGGCCGAGGCCTTCTCGACCACGAGCCGGATCTTGCCGTCGTCGAGGATCAGGTTATGGCCGGGTTCCAACGCGGCGAGGATTTCGGGATGGGGCAGGTGCACGCGCTTGGCCGTACCCGGCGCCGGATCGGAATCGAGGGTGAAGCGCGCGCCGTTCTCCAGCGTCACGCCGCCATCGCCGCCGAACTGGCCGACGCGCAGCTTCGGCCCCTGCAGGTCGACGAGGATGCCGACCGGCCGGCGGAACTGCGTCTCCAGCCCGCGCAGCATCGCGACCTTCTCGGCCAGGGTCTCGCGCGGGGTATGGCTCATATTGATGCGGAAGACGTCTACGCCGGCCTGGAACAGCGTTGCGCACATCTCAGCGCTGGCCGAGGCCGGGCCCAATGTCGCGATGATCTTGATCCGTCGTTCCCGCCTCATCTCGTCGCCCTTCCTCATGGCGGCGCGGTCAGTTCCGCGCCCCATCGTTCCGTCGCTTATTCGCGGCCGCGGAGCAAGCTCGCGATCGGAAGCCTGCCTTTGCCCGGTCCTGGGGCGGTGTCGCCGTTCAGGGGCGCGGCGGGGCCGCCCCCGGCGTATCGGTGAGCTGGATCGTCCAGCCCTTCTGCTCGCCGGTGTCGACTTCGAAGAAGCCCGAGCGATCATAGCCGCGCGACAGGCAATCCTCGATGCCGCGGATGGTGAACTCCTTGTTGCGCGTGCACATGATCGATTTTCCGGTCCATTCGCCACCCTTGTCGTAGTCGACGGCGTGGACGTAGTAGAACCGCGCCGCCAGCGTGCCGCGCAGCAAAGTCTCGCAGGCGCGCGGCGCGATGTTCCACCAGCCTTCGGTGACCCAGCCCTGCGCATCGCGATAGCCGATGGCGACGCCGACGCGGCTGCCGGTGGTGTTGCACATGCGCAGATCGGCCAGCGCCGGCACGGCACCGGCAAGCAGCAGGATGGCCGGCAAGGCGAGGCGAAGCGCGGATCGGGCGAGGCGTGCGCTCAAGGTCATGGGGAGGTCAAGGTCGGGTCGATCAGGATCACGCGGCAATCGTTGACATTGGTCAGGGTCGGGCCGGTCCGCAGCAGGTCGCCAAGGCCTTCGAAGAAGCCGGTCGAATCGTTGTCGCTCAGCGATTGGGCGGGATCGAGGCCAAGATCGCGGGCGCGCGCCAGCGTCGTCTCGTCGATGATGGCACCCGCCGGGTCGCTGGCCTCGCCGCCGCCGCCATCGGTGCCGTCGGTGTCGCCGACCAGCGCGACGATGCCGGGCTCGCCGGCCAGCGCGATGGCGAGCGCCAGCGCGAATTCCTGGTTCGGGCCGCCGCGACCCTTGCCGGCGATGGTGACGGTCAGCTCTCCCCCGGAGATCAGGGCGGCACGCCGCCCGGCGGCCTTCAGCGCGAGCGCACGCTTCGCCTGAGCCCGCGCGACCTCGCGCGCCTCGCCTTCGAGATCGGGGCCGAGATCGACCGGCTCGTAGCCGGCTTCGCGCGCGGCCGCGACGGCGGCAGCGATGGCGTCGGCCGGGCGGGCGACGATGCGATATTCGCTGTTGGCGAAGGCGGGATGGCCGGGCTTGGGCGTCTCGCTGGCATCATCGGCGAGCAGGGCCTGCGCCGCCGGCGGCAGCTGCAGGCCGTAGCGGGCGACGATGGCGCGGGCATCGGCCATGGTGCTGGGGTCGGGCACGGTCGGACCCGAGGCGATGGCGGCGGGATCGTCATGCGGCACGTCGGAAACGGCGAGCGTCAGCAGCCGGGCCGGGGCTGCCGCCAGCGCCAGCCTGCCGCCCTTGATGCGCGAGAGCCGCTTGCGGACGATGTTCATCTCGCCGATCGGCGCGCCCGAGCGCAGCAGCGCCTTGTTGACGGCCTGCTTCTCGGCCAGCGCCAGCGTGCCGGCCGGCGCGACCCAATTGGCCGAGCCTCCGCCGGAAAGCAGGACGAGGACAAGATCCTCGGCGGTCGCGCTGCCGGCGAGTTCGAGCGCGCGCTCGGCGCTGGCGATGCTGCCTTCGTCCGGCACCGGATGGCCGGCGGCGAGCATCGGCACATGCCGGGTCGCCGTCTCGTAGCCATGGCGCGCGACGGCGTGGCCGAGCAGGCGCTCGAGGGGAAGGCCGAGCGTGTCGAGATAATGCGCTTCGGCCAGCGCCGTCATGCTGCCGGCGGCCTTGCCGGCGGCCAGCAGGATCAGCCGGCCGGAGGGTGGCGGCGCCGGCAGATGCCCGGCGAGCCAGCTGCTCGGATGGGCGCGCGCCACGGCGGCGTCGAAGATCGCCCGCGCCACCTTGCGCCGCTGCCCGATTGCATTGCCAAGCTGTTGCAAACCGCCCGCCTTCCCGCGAATCCGATCATGCCAATCGACTTTCGTCTCAGCCCCTTCTATGTCGCTGACGCGCGGGCGTCACCCGCGATTTGCTGGTCGGTTCCGAGGGCGGAATGGGTGCGGAGATAGCCTTGCCGAACGGTGCTTCTTCGCTGCGGCCGGGCGAGGTCGAAATCATCCGGGGCGACCCGGAGACCGGCGTGCTCCTGCTCTGCGATCACGCCAGCAACGCCATCCCAGCCGAGCTCAAGGCGCTCGGCCTGCCGGCCCAGCAGCTCGAACGCCATATCGCCTACGACATCGGCGCCGCCGAGATGACACGCGCCATGGCTGCCGCGCTCGGCGCGCCGGCGGTGCTGAGCAATTTCTCGCGGCTGCTGATCGATCCGAATCGCGGGCGCGACGATCCGACCCTGGTGATGCGCATCTCCGATGGCGCGCTCGTGCCGGGCAATGCCCGGATCGACGAAGCCGGCATAGCCGAGCGGATCGCACGCTATTATGCGCCCTATGACGCCGCCATCGACGCTGCGATCGAGGCCGCCCTGGCCGCAGGGCATCCGCCGGCGATCGTCTCGCTGCATTCCTTCACGCCGTTCTGGAAGGGCGTGCCGCGGCCCTGGCATGCCGGCGTGCTGTGGGATCGGGAAGGCAGGCTGGCACAGGCGCTGATCGCGGCCCTGCAGGGGGAAGGGGACCTGATCGTCGGCGACAACGAGCCCTATAATGGCGGCCTGCCCGGCGACACCATCGATCGCCACGCGACGCGGCGCGGCCTGCTCGACGCCCTGATCGAGATCCGGCAGGACCTGATCGGCGAGCCGCATGCGGCCCGCGCCTGGGGGTTGCGGCTGGCACGGCTGTTGCCCGACAGCCTCGCGATTGCGCGAGAAATGTGAAATCCGGCGGCTTCCCGCTTGACCTTGCCGCCCATCCGGGCGAACCCCTGCGGCCAATTTCCGAAGAAGGGTTTGAGAATGGACGATCCGGTTGCAGGCGATCAACTGCTTAGCATCGTGCAGCGCATCGAGCGGCTCGAGGAAGAGAAGAAGACGATCTCGGACGACATCAAGGAAGTCTATTCCGAGGCCAAGGCCAATGGCTACGACGTCAAGGTGCTGCGCAAGGTGATCGCGCTGCGCAAGCGCGACCTCGAGGAGCGCAAGGAAGAAGAGGCGATTCTCGACCTCTATCTGCAGGCGGTCGGCGAGACCCCCTGATCCGGTTATCGCGCAGGTCTTCTTCCTGCGCACCGGCGGCGACTGGATTCGGACTGCTCCCATCGCCTGGCCATGGGGGCAGTCCCGCTGCCGCATCCCGCCAGAGCATCGGACCGAAAAGTGGATTCCACTTTTTGGGAAAATCCGATGCTACGACACAGAGATAGATCACCACCTTGCGTCCGGTAGGATGCACGACGATCTAGCGGACGTTCAGCCCGAATTCCCGCAGCAACTGTCCGGCTTGCTCCCGCGAGATCGTCGCCCCCTTGAGGATGGCGGCATCGCCCATGCCGAGTCCGCCGAGATCGGCGCCGCGCAGGTCCGCGCCCTGAAAGCGCGCATCCTTCAGGGAGGCCTCGCGCAGGCTCACGCCCTCGAGGACGGCGTCGCGGAAGTCGCAGTCGCCGAGATCGGCCTGCGAGAAGTCGACCCCTTCAAGGCGCATCCCGCGAAACGACATGCCGCGGAGCTTGGCGTAGACCAGCAGGCTGTCGCGGAAGCGGACCTCCAGCGATCTCGTTTCCGTCAGGGTCGCCCCCGTCAGCTTGCAGCCGGTGAAGGAAGCCGAGGTCAGCTTGGCGCCGCGCAAGCCGGCATTGTTGAGGTCGCAGGAGGTGAACGTGGCCTCGGTCAGGTCGGCTGCGGTCATATCGACGAAGGCGGCGTTGCACGACACCCAACTGGAGCGCTCCAGAACGGCACCCTTGAGCTGCGCTCGCTGGAGATTGCAGCGTTCGAAGGCCCATCCGGAGAGATCCAGCCGCGAAAGGTCGACCTCCTGGAGGTCGCAGGCGGAAAGACGGACGGGCATTTCCGCGGCGGCCAAGGCGACGATGTCGACCCTGCCGAGCGTCACGCCGACCAGGCCGGCAGCGGGCGTCCCGTTTTCAGCCATCCGGTTCTCCTCATGGCGCCCGCGGAAGGTCGAAGGCCGGGGTCGATCGGGGCCCGCCAGGCGCAATGGCCGGGGAGGGCTCCTTCCGCACGCGCCGGAAGGCGTAGGCGATTCGTGTCTGCGCCGAGAATGCCTATCCGAAGCATGCCACAAGAAGGCGAAAAATCCGCGTGTCAGCTTGCCCCAGCCGGGGGCGTTGCCGAGTTCCGCGGTCATTGGCGGCCAGAGCCCGTGAAATCGATCGAAATCAGTGTCGGCTTATGGGCCGCCGAGGCGTCGACGCGTGACAAAACGCCGGCCTCGGGAGATCCGAGGCCGGCGTTCTCTATTCAGCGATATGTCCGGCCTATGTCAGGCGACCAGCTTGAGCTCGGCCTGGGCGGCAGCGATCGACTCATCGCGGGCTTCCGGTCCGAAGGCGAGCTTCTCGGCCCGGACGAAGGTGATGTCGGTGATGCCGACGAAGCCGAGCAGGGTGCGCAGATGCGGCTCCTGTTGGTCCATCGGCTGGGCCGGGCCGCTGCTGTAGAAGCCGCCGCGGCTCTCGACGATGATGACGCGCCTGCCCTTGAGCAGGCCTTCGGGGCCAGCCTCGGTGTAGCGGAAGGTGACGCCGGCGCGCAGCACGTAGTCGAACCATGCCTTCAGGGTCGAGGGAATGCCGAAATTGTACATCGGGGCGCCGATGACGATGATGTCGGCGGCCTGCAGTTCGCCGACCAACTCATCGGACAGCGCCCTGGCTTCCTGCTGCGCCGCATTGGCGGGCTCGCCGCCGCGGATCGCGGTGGCCGCGTCGAGCGTCAAATGGGGAATCGGGCTGGCACCGATATCGCGCTCGACGAGCTTGAGGCCAGGGTTCTGGGCGCGCAGGCGAGCGACGGTGGTGTCGATCAGCTGCCGGGAGACGGAGGCGCCGCCAAGGGCGCTGCTGTTGAGAACGAGAACGGTCGACATGGATGCCATCCTGGGGCTGGAACGGAATTTGATGAGGCCAAGATAGCGGTTCACCCTGCGCACCAGAATGCGCATAATGAGCACCACGCTGTTGCTGATCGAGGAACACACCAATGTCCGAGCTCGACGATATCCGCAGCTTCGTCGCCGTCGTCGACGCTGGCGGCTTCGGCCGGGCGAGCCGCAGCCTCGGCCTGTCGAAATCGATCGTCAGCCGCCGGATCGCGCGGCTCGAGGCCGATCTCGGCACCCGCCTGCTGAGCCGAACGACACGGGGCGTCAGCCCCACCGAGGCCGGGCTCGAGTTCAAGGCCCGTGGCGAGCGCATCCTCGCCGAGCTGACCGAAGCGCGCGAGGCGGTGGCGCTGCAGGCCGGTGGCGTTACCGGGCGGCTGCGCCTGACGATGCCGCTGACCTTCGGCATCCGCCATGTCGCGCCCGTGCTCGCCGAGCTCGCGCAACGCCATCCCCGCCTCGAGATCGATGTCGAGGCGAGCGACCGGCAGGTCGACCTGATCGGCGAGCGTTTCGACATGGCGATCCGGATGGGGGTCCTGAGGGATTCGAGCCTGGTCGCGCGCAAGATCGCAGAGATACGCGGCGTGGTGGTCGGAAGCCCCGACTATTTCGCCCGCCATGGTCGCCCGGCGACCCCGGCCGAGCTCGCCGGCCATGAATGCCTGATCTACACCGGCACGCCCGTATCCGACTGGAACTTCCGGGTCGGCCGACGCATGGTTTCGATCCGGCCGAACGGAAGGCTGCGTTCCGACAGCGGCGAGACATTGCTGCAATGGGCGGAAGCGGGCCTTGGCCTTGCCGTGCTGCCGACCTTCATCGCCGGCGAGGCCCTCCGTGCCGGGCGGCTGCAGCACACGCTGTGGGAACATGCGCTGCCGGAGGGCGGGCTCTATGTGGTGCGGCCGCCCGGCGCCTATGTGCCCGGCAAGGTCCGCGTGCTGACCGATCTCCTGGTCGAGCGGTTCAGCGGCATCGCCGAATGGGATCCCTGCCAGCTGGCGATCGCGGCACGGGCCGCGGCCTATCCAGACGGCGAGTTCGGCGAGAACGAGCCTCAAGCTGCGTGAATTGCGAGTTCACCCGATTTCGCGTCAGGCGCGTCTCCCGGAAGGCATGCCGGTCGCCATCGGGTCGAGTATCCGCTTGAAGGGACGGTGCGTCAGGGCATCCGGCCGAAAACTGGAATCCGGCTTTCGGGAGAACCGGCGCGACGAAAGTGCGGTGGATCGCCATCTCCTCGCCGATTGGGCGCAGGCGCTCTACAGCCAGCCGTTCTTCCGGAAGCGCCAGTGCAGGATGGTGCAGGAGATGATGATCAGCGCCAGCACCGCGTGATAGCCGAAATGCAGCTCGAGCTCCGGCATGTTCTTGAAGTTCATGCCGTAGACGCCGGCGACCGCAGTCGGCACGGCCAGGATGGCGGCCCAGGCGGCGAGCTTCTTGGTGATCGAGTTCTCCTGGCTCTGGCCGACGAGCAGGCTGGCCTCGAAGGCGAAAGCGAGCACTTCGCGGAGGCTGTCGATCTTTTCCTGCACCGTGCGGACATGGTCGGTGACGTCGCGGAACATCGGCGCCAGCGTCGGGCGCACCTGCGGCACGCTGGCATTGGCGAGGCGCTGGCAGACATCGACCAGCGGCGCGATCGCATTGCGCAGGCGCAGGAGATCGCGCCGCAGCATGTAGAGCTTCTCGATCTCGTGGCGAAGCATCGGCTTCGCCAGCACCTTGTCCTCGATCTCCTCGACCTCGTCCTGGATTGCCTCGATCACCGGCATGTAGTTGTCGACGATGAAATCGAGGATCGCATAGAGGATGAAATCCTCCCCCTTGGCGAGCGAGGTCGGGCAGGTCTCCCAATGCTGCCGCACCGCCTTGTACGAGGTGGAGGCGCCATGGCGCACGCTGACGATGTAGCCTTGGCCGACGAAGATATGGGTCTCGCCGAAGGCGATGCGCTTGTCGATCATCTGCGCCGTGCGGGCGACGACGAACAGGGCGTCACCGTATTGTTCGAGCTTGGGGCGCTGGTGCGCGTGGGCGGCGTCCTCGACCGCCAGCGTATGCAGGTTGAATTGCTGCTGCACGGCATGCAGCAGCTTCGTGTCGGGCTCGAGAAGGCCGATCCAGACGACATGGCCCTCCTTGCTGGCCCACAGGCCGGCTTCCTCGATCGGGATGTCGGCGATGCGGACGCCATGGGCATAGACGCTCGAGGCGACGATGCCGGGTTCATGCAACCGGGCCGGCTCGGCCGGCCGGCTGGAGGAGGGGCCGCCGCTCTCGCTGGACGACGGGAACTCGCTTTCGATGCCGGGCATGATGCGCGCCCTCTTCGATGGAAGACCGAGTGTGAGGCTAATGCGTTTAGCCGTGCCCACAAGGGAATATCCCGGCTGTGGCCGGCGCGACTTCTGAAGGCCGACCGGCCGCATCAGTCCCGGTGATGCCTGGAATCACGCGAATTCGCGTGGCAAATCCAGAAGCAGGCAGCAGTCTCTGCGCAGCTCAAGCTGGAGATCGTCATGTTGCTGGTTGGAATGCTCGACAGCCCCTATGTGCGGCGCGCCGCCATCACGGGGTCCCTGCTGGGACTTGAATTCGAGCATCGCTCGGTTTCGGTGTTCCGGCATATGCCGGAATTCAGCAAGATCAACCCGCTGATCAAGGCGCCGACGCTGGTTGCCGACGATGGCACGGTGGTCAGTGAATCGCTGCTGATCATCCAGCATTTCGAGGATGTCGCCGGGCGGTCCCTGCGCCCCGTCGACCCGGCGGCGCGGGTCCGCGACCTCAGCCTGACCGGCATTGGCATCGTCGCCGCCGACAAGGCGGTTGCGGTCGAGTATGAGCGCAAGCGCCCGGAGGAGCGGCGCTATGCCAACTGGCAGGAGCGCATCCTGTCGCAGCTCCACACCGCGCTCGACCTGCTCGACCAGGCGGCAAAGCGCGGCGAGCTCGGCGCCGGGCCGGAGCTGCGGCCCGGCGACATCGCGGCGGCGATTGCCTGGGGCTTCTGCCGCTTCGTCATCCCCGAATTCGTCGAGGAAGGCCGCTGGCCGGCGCTCGCAGCGCAAGCCAGGGCCTGCGAGGCACTCGACGTGTTCAAGGCCTGGCCGATCGACCGGGAGTAGAGCCGGCGGCCGCAGCGCGCTGGCCCGTCATTCCGGCGTTCCGCTCTGCGGCCTGTCCGGAATGACGATTCGGCCCGAACGGAAGGGACTACTCTTCCGCCGCCGCCGGTTTCTCGACAGGTCTGGTCGAGGGCCGCAGCCGCTCGCGCAGCGACTGGAAGAGGACATAGAGCGCCGGGATCAGGAAGATGCCGATCACGGCGGCCGCGATCATGCCGCCGAAGACCGGCGTGCCGACATTGCGCCGCGCCAGGCGCGAAGGTCCCTCGGCGATGACGAGCGGCAGCAGGCCGAGGATGAAGGCGAGCGAGGTCATCATCACCGGCCGGAAACGCAGGCGCGCGCCAAGCGTCGCCGCTTCGAGCAGCGGCAGCCCCTTCTCGCGCTGTTCCTTGGCGAATTCGACGATCAGGATGCCGTTCTTGGCGGCGAGGCCGATCAGCACGACGATGCCGATCTGGGCATAGAGATCGAGCGTCAGGCCGCCGAGCACGATGCCGATGAAGGCGCCGAGCACGCCGACGGCGACCGAGAGCAGCACGGGGACCGGGATCGTCCAGCTCTCATAGAGCGCGACCAGGAAGAGATAGGCAAAGAGCAGGGCGAAGGCGAGGATCATCCCCGTCTGGCCCTCGGCCCGCTTTTCCTGGAAGGAGACGTCGGTCCAGTCGCCGCGATAGCCGGCGGGCAGGGTCTTCGCCGCGACCTGCTCCATCGCCGCCAGGGCCTGGCCCGAGGAGACGCCCGGCGCGGCCGAGCCCTGCACGGTGACCGCCAGACGGTTATTGTAGCGGATCAGCGCCTGCGGACCGACGACGATGCGCGCCTCGAGCAGGCTGCGCAGCGGAATCATGCCGCCATCGCGACTGCGGACATTGATGCGGTAGATGTCGTCGATCGACTTCCGGTCGACGCCATCGGCCTGGACCTGGACCTGCCAGGTGCGGCCGAAAAGATTGATGTCGTTGACATAATAGCCGCCGAGAGAAGCCTGCAACGACTGAAACAGGGTGCTGAGCTCGACGCCGAGGATCTGGACCTTGTCGCGGTCGATGTCGAGAAACACCGAGGGCGTCGTATCCGAGAAGGTGGAGAAGACGCGGCTCAGCTGCGGGTCCTGGTTGGCGGCGATGGTCAGGCCGCGCAGCGTGCGGGCGAGCGCTTTGGGATCGGAGCCGCCCATGTCCTGCAGCACATAGGTGAAGCCGCCGCCGGTACCGAGGCCGACGATCGGCGGCGGCGCGATCGGCACCACCGTACCGCCGCGTACTGCCCGCAGCTTCTGCGAGACGCGGGCGATGACCGCGTTGGCGCTGTGCTCGGCGCCCCGGCGCTCCGCGAAGGACTTCAGCGAGACGAGGAAGAAGCCGGAATTGGACTGGGAATTGCCGTCGATGAAGTTCAGGCCGATGATCGTCGAGTAATCCTCGATCGCCGGATCGGCCTTGAGGATATTCTCGACCTCGGCGGCGACGGCCGCGGTGCGGCCGACCGAAGCGCCGTCGGGCAATTGCGCGACGACGAAGAAGGCGCCCTGGTCGTCCTCCGGCAGGAAGCCCGTCGGCGTGATCCGCCCCATGGCGTAGATCGCCGCGCCGAAGACGGCGGTCAGCGCCAGGCTGATCATCGAGATGCGCACCAGCCGGGCGACGACATCGCCATAGCGGTCGCGCGTCCAGTCGATGCCGCGCATGACATGGCCGATCGGCCCGCGGCGCGGGCCGTGATGCGGCTTGAGCAAGATGCCGCAGAGCGCCGGCGACAGGGTCAACGCGTTGATCGCCGAGATCAGCATCGCGACCGCGACGGTGACGGCGAACTGGCGGAAGAGCTCGCCGGAAATGCCGGGGATGAAGGCGACGGGCACGAAGACCGAGAGCAGCACCAGCGTGATGGCGATGATCGGTGCAACGATCTCGCCCATGGCGCGCTTGGTCGCTTCGGCCGGCGAAAGCTCGGGATGTTCCTCCATCACGCGCTCGACATTCTCGACGACGACGATCGCGTCGTCCACGACGATGCCAATGGCGAGCACGATCGCCAGCAGCGAGACCGTGTTGGCGGAATAGCCGATGGCGTTCAGCACGATGAAGGTGCCGATCAGGCTGACCGGGACGGCGAAGGTCGGGATCAGGGTGGCGCGGAAGCTGCCGAGGAACAGGAAGACGACGATGATGACGAGGACGAACGCCTCGATCAGCGTCTTCTTGACCTCATCGATGGTCGCGGTGACGAAGGCGGTCGGATCGTAGGTCACCTTCCAGGCGAGATCTTCCGGGAAGTTGCGGGCGAGATCGCCGACGGTCTTCTTGACCGCGTCGAGGGCGGCGATGGCGTTGGCGCCGGGCGACTGATAGATGCCGATCAGCACGGCCGGGCCGCCATTGAGGCGGGTTTCACGGTCGAGATTGGCGGCGCCGAGCTCGAGGCGCGCGACATCGGAGAGGCGCAGCACCGACCCGTCGGGATTGGTGCGGACCACGATCTTCTCGAATTCCTGGGTCGAGCTCAGCCGGCCCTTGGTCTGGATGTTGAGCTGGAGCTGCTGGTCGTCGGAGATCGGACGCGCGCCGATGCGGCCGACCGCGGCCTGGGTGTTCTGCGACTGGATCGCGTTGATGATGTCGCCGGTGGTCAGGCCGAGCCCGGTCAGGGCGTCGGTCCGGACCCAGGCGCGCATGGAATAGTCCTGGGCGCCGAACAGCGAGGCGTCGCCGACGCCCGGCGTCGAGCGGATCGAGTCGAGCAGGTTGATCGTGGTGTAGTTCGAGACGAAGAGGTTGTCGTAGGTCTTCTTCGGCGAATAGACCGCGATGACGCCGAGCAGCGCGGAGGATTGCTTCTTCACCGTCAAGCCGTTGCGCTTGACCTCCTCGGGCAGCTTCGACAACGCGATCTGGACGCGGTTGTTGACGTTGACGGTGTTGATGTCGGGGTCGGTGCCGAGCTCGAACGAGATCTTGAGCGAATAGCTGCCGTCATTGCCGCTGACGCTCTTCATGTAGAGCATCTTGTCGGTGCCGACGATCTGGGCCTCGAGCGGCTGGGCCACGGTCGCCTCGACCACGGCCGCGGATGCGCCGGGATAGGAGGTCGTCACCGAGACCTGCGGCGGCACGATGTCGGGATATTGCGCGACCGGAATCGCGAACAGCGAGATCAGGCCGGCGATCACCGTGACCAGCGCGATGACGATGGCCAGGCGCGGCCGGTCGACGAAGACGGAGGTGAACATGGATCAGCTCCGGCCGGCTGGCGGCGGAGCGACGGGCGAGGCCAGGACCGGCGTGCCTGCCCTGAGGCCCTGAACCCCCTGGACCACGACCTGCTCGCCGCCGCTCAGGCCCTCGTCGACCACCACATAGGCGCCGGCCTCGGCGCCGACCTTCAGGCGCTTGACCACGGCTTTCCCGTCCTCGACCACGAAGACATAGGCGCCCTGCTGGTCGGCGATCAGCGCCGCCTGCGGCACGAGGACCTTGTCCACGGGCTTCTCGGCATGGACGGCGACATTGACCAGGGTTCCGTCGATCAGCTTGCCCTTGGGATTGGGCACGATGGCACGGACCAACACCGTATCGGTGGAGCGCTCGACCGAGACGTCGACGAAGTCGATCGTGCCCTGCTGATCATAGGTCGAACCATCGGAAAAGCGCAGTGTGACCTTCGGCCCGGTCGTGCCGGCATCGACGCGGTTATGGCCGAAGGTGATGAATTCGCGCTGGCTGACCGGGAAGTTCACATACATGGGGTCTTCGCTGACGATCAGCGCCAGCGCGCCGCTGTCGGGCGAGACGACATTGCCCTTGGTCACCTTGGTGCGGCCGATCCGGCCGGCGATGGGGGAGGTGATCTCGGTGTAGCCGAGATTGATCTCCGCGGTCTTCAGATTGGCGGCGGCGGTGGTGGCTGCGCCCTGCGCGGCGGTCTCGTCGGCGACGCGCTGGTCGCGCACTGCGACCGAGCCGGCATTGGTGCGCAGGAGGTCCTCGGCGCGCTGGCGCTGGGTGGTGGCGTTCTGCAGCGTGCCCTGTGCACTCTCTAGCGCGCCGCGCGCCTGCTCGACGGCCGCCTCGAAGGGGGGCCTCTCGATGCGAAAGAGCGGGGAGCCTTCCTTCACAGACTCGCCGTCGCGGAAGAGGACGGCCTCGAGGAAGCCGGTGACGCGGGCCCGGACCTCGACCCGGTTGACCGCCTCGATGCGGCCGACGAAATCGGCGGTGCGCTCGATCGGACGCTTTTGCGCCGGCGTGGTGCCGACGGGGATGGCGGCCGGCTGGGCCGGCTGTGCCTGCTGGGCGCTGGCTCCGTGCGGGGAAGCGAGTACGGCGAGGCCGGCGAGGAGCAGAAAGCACAGCCCAGGCAGTGACCAACGGCTCGGAAGTTTCGCCAGCAGCTCGCTCATCACCAAGGCCCTCTTTTCGGCATAGTACGCATCCTGCCACGATCATGATCGTGGCAGGATGACACTTAGCGCGTTTTCTCGGGGCGGCGCTATGCCGGGCTGATCAAGAAATGCAGCCGCGGCCCGGGCGGGCGGCGAAGCCCTCTCAGTTCTGCACGAAGGTGGTCGGCAGAGCGCGTACGGCGGGGCCGCTGAAGCCGCTGGTCTTGACGTCGTTGGGGGCGGCTGCGGTGAAGCCGAGCGCCGCCGCGGGGCTTGGCCCCGCGACCCAGCCCTTGGCCTGCAGGTCCGTGACCTTGGCCTTGGCGGTGGCGACCCCCGTCCGGCGCGCCGCTGCCGGCGGCTGGGCGACGGCGGCGAAGAGCGTGTCGAGGCCGGAGCGGTCGGCATCGTATTCGGCGGCCATCGGCGTCCGCGTCTCGGTCGCGGCGACTTCGACGGCACGTCGCTGCGCCTCGCCGGGGGCGCGGGGCCGGATCGGCGGGGGGGCATGCGAGACGTTGACCAGGCGGGCGCCGGCGGGCACCGCGCCTTCCGCCTCGACCTCCGGGCGCAGGGCTTCCGGCGCCAGGCTGGCGAGGACGACGGGGCGGGTCGGCGGCAGCGGCGCCGAGACCGGCCGGCCGGCGACGATGGTATCGAGGACGGGCGCCGGCAGATCGCCGGGGCGGCGCGGCGGCAGCGAGGCGAGGATGAGCTTCTGCTCAGCCTGCGGCAGCTGCAATGGCTGGGCCGAGGCCTCGGCGGCCAGCGCCGCAAGCTGGGTCGAGCCTGCCGGCGGTGTCGGCAGCGTCAGGCTCGCAGGACGGGCGACCGGGAGCGCGGTCGCGATCGGGCTGGGCTTCGGCGGTTCGGCCGGCTGCGGCGCGAGCGCGGCGACCTGCGTCTCTGCCGGAGCGGCTGCGGGCGGCGCTGCCGGCGCGGTGGTCGTCGCCCGGTTGGAGCGCTCGCGCAGCAAGGCGCGGCCGGTCGGTTCGGGCTGCGCCGATTGCGCGTTGAACACCGCGAAGCGGCCACCATCGCCGCTGTTGCTGTCGCCGGCATAGGCCAGGACGGTGGGCTGCGGCGTCGGCGCGCGGCGGGCCGCGGCGCGGCCGCGGCTCGGCCTGGCATCCGCCTCCTCGTCGTCGCCGCCGAAGAGTGCGGCCCAGAAGCCCTTGCCGCCGCTGCCGGAGGCGATGATCGCGCCCTCGTCGAAATCGGTCGCGCCATAGCCCATCACCGAGCCGCCGCCGGCCATGATCTCGGCCTTGGCGACCTCGTAGCCGCTGAGCGGCTTGCCGTCGGCCGGCAGATGGACGGTTCTCTCGTCGGGGAACAGGCGCACGAGCTGGTCGCGGGTCATGCGCGGCCAGGAGCGCACCGAGCCGGCGTCGAGATGGACGAAGGGCGTGTGGGCGCCAGGATAGAAGCCGACGCCGCCGCGCTGCATGCGCATGCCGACCTCGCGGATGCGGGCGGTCGGCGTGTCCGGCAGGTAGAAGTCCATCGCCTTGCCGAGCGTATGCTGGCTGTGCTTGGCGACGCCGCGGGAGCGCCGGCGCAGCATCGAATTGGTGCCGGGCGAGCGATAGGCCGAGACGACGTGGAAGGGCTGATCGGAGCCGACCTTGCGATGCACTTCCCAGGCGAGGTCGAACAGGCGCGGGTCCATGCGGATCGGCTCGTCGATGCGCCAGTCGCGCATCGCCCAGTTGAGCTTCTCGAGCGCCGCGGAGTCGTAGCGGCCGTCACGTTTGAAGGTGACGGTCGTCTCCTCCTTGGTGTGCATGTGCTTGATGGTGATGGTGCGGGTATCGCCATTGGCGATGGCATCCTGCGTGCCGCGGACACCGATGCACAGGGCGACCATGCTCGTCGCAAGGACGGCGCCGGCATGCAAAGCCCGCCCGAAGGGGCGTGGCTGCCGTCTCGTCGTCTCGGCTTTCGACCAGCTCACTCTCACCTGACCCGTCTCGAAGCGCCGGCGAGCCGGTGCGGTAAACGTGAAGGAACAGTTGCCGAGAAGGCTTAACGGGAGGTTACCGGCGGCACAACCGTCCCGCCGGAATTTCGGCAAGCGAGCTGCTGGCTACCCACAGATCATGGCAAAACCGTGCCCGAGGCTGCGGCGTGGCCGTCAGGAGCGCTGCTCGAGCGCGTTCCGGACCAGCCTGTGGAAGCCGTAGAGATCGTCGAAAGTCGTGATCTCGCCAGCCTCGTTCACGACGAGCGTGTCGTAGACGAGATGGATCGCCAGCGGCTTCGGCAGCCGGATCGTGCGCTCGCCCGAGCCGATCAGGCGCTTCAGCCGCTCGTTCGTCCATTCCGGGCCGAGCACCAGATCGGCGAGCGCGAACGGGTTCTCGACGCGCACGCAACCATGGCTGAAAGCGCGCCGATTGCCGGCGAAAAGACGGCGGTTCGGCGTGTCGTGCAGGTAGACCGCATGGTCGTTCGGGAACATGAACTTGACCCAGCCGAGCGCATTGCGCTCGCCGGGCGGCTGGCGCACCGAGATCGAGTTGCCGCGCCGGGTCACCACATAGCCGCGCTTGGCGGCATAGTTCGGATCGTTGGCGAGCCCTGGCAGGAATTCCTTCTTCAGGATCGAGGGCGGCACGTGCCAGGACGGGTTGACGACGACATATTCCATCTTGTGCGAGAAGATCGGGGTCGCCGTTTCCGGCTTGCCGACGATGACGCGGGTCTCGTGCACGAGCTTGCCGTCATGGACCATGCGCATCCGGAATTCCGGCACGTTGACGGTAACGTGGCTGGCGCCGAGATCGGCCGGGAGCCAGCGCCAGCGCTCCATCTGGGCGATGATGTCGCTTTCCAGGCGCGTGGCCGGTGGCGAGCCGAGCGCCGCCAGCGTCTGGTTGCTGAGCACGCCGTCGGCGCGCAGGCCGGCCTGTTTCTGGAACTCGGCGAGGGCGGTCGCGGTCGAGCGGTCGAAAACCGGCTCCTCGCTGGCACCGAGGCCGAGCCGGGCGCGCACCAGCGGCACGCGCTGGTCGCGCATGCCGAGCCGCAGCGGCGGGCCGGCCGGGATGCGGACGGAGGGAACCTCTTCCTTGTCGGTGCGCAGGGTGGCGAGCTTGGCCTTGAGCCGGCGATAGCCGTCATGCTGCGGGTTGTAGGCCGCCAGCACCAAGCCGGGGTCGGCGGCTCCGGCGAGCTCCGAGAGGACCTCGGTCGCCGAGGGCAGGTCGAGCTCCGGGGTCAGCATCTTGGAGAGCCGGCGCGGGTCGATCCGTCCGCCGCGAGCGTCGCGGGCATAGAGCACGGCCAGCGCCGAGAGCCGGACGTCGGCCTCGGCGAGGCGATCCTTGTCGCTCGCCTCGAAGGCCGGCAGGGCATAGTCGGCCGGCCGCAACCCGTCCTGGCCGGCGCGGCCGAGCTGGGCGGCAAGCAGCTTGCCGGCGGCGCTCCAGCCCTTGCCTTCGATCCAGAAGGGCCGATTCTCGTTGGCCGCATAGGCGGCCAGGATGTCGGCGCGCTCGCGCTGGGCGAGCCTTGGCACTGAAAGCGCCTCTTCGGCACGCTCGGCGATGCGGCCGGTGAGCTCGAGCCCCGGCGGCAATGCCACCACGACCTCGGGCAGGGTCGGCGGGGTGATCAGCGGTTCGGTCGGGCGCGCGAGCTGCGGTTCGGCTTCCGGCGCGGGCTTTGCCGTGAGGGCCGGGTCGACCGGCGGCAGTTCGGGGGCGGGGATGTCGAGGAACGGCTCCTCCAACTCGCGGCGCGGCGTGGTCGAGATCGCCCCGGTGACGATCTCTCCCGCTTCGAGCGGCGCGGCGAGCTCGGGCGCACTGTCGGAGCCGGAAGGGCGCAGGTCGAGAACGAGCTCGGGCGGGGCGGGGATGTCGAGCTGCGGCGGGGTCGCGTCGCCGGCCAGGATGCGCAGCGCCGGCGCTTCCGGCAGCGGCAGACCGAGCGTCGAAGCCTCGTTCCCCGCGCCTTGCGCGAGGGCGGTGGCAACGCCGAGCGCGAGGCCCAGGACGGCGGCGGAGACGGATTCCGCCAGGCGGCGACGGCGCATGCTTATTCCCCGGATCCCTGCCGATTCACGTCGATACCTGCGTGAGTCGACCTGCTTCGACTAGTGCCGCCCTGCAACAGCGGCTTCCATTCGCCCTGAAGACCGGCCCCTGCCGGCTCCAGAACGGATTTTGCAGTTCTGCCGGCTAGGCAGCGTCCGCCCCGGCAGGGTCGGCCTCGCCTTCGATCAGCCCGTAATCCTTGAGCTTGCGGTAGAGGGTCGAGCGGCCGATGCCGAGCTTGCGCGAAATCTCGGACATGTGGCCGCGATAATGGGCGAGGGCGAATTTGATGATCTCGCGCTCGAGTTCGTCGAGGCTGCGCATGTCGGAGCCGGCGACGAGGTCGAGCGCGTTGGGGTCGCGCACCGGCACCTGGACGATGCGCGGCGGCATGTCCTCGCGCCTTTCGCCCGAGAGCGAGGGCGGCGCCGGCGGGATGCGGACATCGAAGCCCTCCATCTGCGCGGCGATCTGCGGGAATTCGGCGAGGGTCAGCTCGTCATTGTCGGCGAGGACCACGGCGCGGAACATGGCGTTCTCGAGCTGGCGGACATTGCCCGGCCAGTCGTAATCGCCGAGCAGGCCGAGCGCCTCGGCACTGATGCCGCGCAGCTTCTTGCCTTCCTCGGCGGCGAAGCGGGCGAGGAAGCCGCGGGCGAGGTCGGCGATATCCTCGCGGCGCTGGCGCAGCGGCGGCAAGGTGATCGGGAAGACGTTGAGCCGGTAGTACAGGTCCTCGCGGAATTCGCCGCGCTTGACCTGCTCCAGCAGGCTCTTGTTGGTCGCCGAGATGATGCGGATGTCGACGCGGACAGACTTCTTGCCGCCGACGGGATCGACCTCGCCCTCCTGGATGGCGCGCAGCAGCTTGACCTGGGCGTCGAGCGGCAATTCGCCGACCTCGTCGAGGAAGAGCGTGCCGCCATTGGCCTCGACGAATTTGCCGACATGGCGCTCGGTGGCGCCGGTGAAGGCGCCCTTCTCGTGGCCGAACAGAATGGATTCGACGAGGTTGTGCGGGATCGCCCCGCAATTGACGGTGACGAAGGGCTTGCCGCGGCGGTCGCTCGAACCCTGGATGGCGCGGGCGAGCACCTCCTTGCCGACGCCGGATTCGCCTTCGACCAGGACCGGGATGTTCGACTTGGCGGCGCGCTCGGAAAGGCGCACGACGCGGCCCATGTCGGGGCTCTTGCTGGCGAGGTCGCGGAAGCCGAGCTGGCCGGCCGAGCGCCGCTTCATGTAGCGGATCTCGTGCTCGAGGGCGCCGAGCTTGAGCGCGTTCTTGAGCGAGACCTGCAGGCGTTCGGCGCCGACCGGCTTGACGACGAAGTCGACGGCGCCTGCCCGCATCGCGGTGACGACGGTCTCGATCGAGCCGTTCGCGGTCTGCACGATCACCGGCGTCGCGATGCCGCGCTCGCGCAGCGCGGCGAGGACCGCCATGCCGTCACGGCCGGGCATCACCAGATCGAGCACCAGGCAGTCGATGTGCTGTGATTCGTCGCCGAGCAGAGCGAGCGCCTGGTCGCCGCCCTCGGCGGTCAGCACCTCGTAGCCGAAACGCTTGAGCATCGCGTCGAGCAGGCGGCGCTGCACGGGATCGTCGTCGACGACGAGGATGGTGGCGGACATGAACCCTCGGCAGTCAGGTGGTCAGGCGGAAGCGATGTTCCGTTTCGGGGCACTGTCGGCGACAAGGGTTAAGCTGCGATTAAGGCCGAGCCCGCGGCCCGCCGGCGAGGTGGCCGGGAGCGAAATCACGGCTCTTCGGCCCTGTCGCCGTTGATCGCAGGCGCCGGCCCGCGCATATGAGAGGCCTGACCTTTCTTTCGTCCCTTCCCCGAACTGGCCGAGGCAGACCCTATGACCCGACCCTTCGACCGCCCCGCAGCTCCGCGCGCCGCCAACGCCGCGGGCGAGGCCGCCAAGGCGCTGGGCGCCCTGCCGGAGTGGAACCTGACGCATCTTTACCCGGCGATGGATTCGCCGGAGTTCGCCGCCGATCTCGAGCGGGCTCTGGCCGAGGCGCGCGGTTTCGCGGCGCTCTACCGCGGCAAGCTCACGGCGCTGGCCGAACGCGCCGACGCCAGCGTGGTGCTGGCCGAGGCGGTCGCCGCCTACGAGAAGCTCGAGGATCTCGTCGGCAAGATCATGTCCTATGCCGGCCTGGTCTATTCCGGCGACACCACCGACCCGCAGCGCGCCAAGTTCTATGGCGACACCCAGGACAAGGTCACGGCGATCTCGACCGAGCTGCTGTTCTTCGGCCTCGAGCTCAACCGGATCGACGAGGCGACGCTGGCTGCAGCCGCGGCGCAGCCGCCGCTCAGCCATTGGAAGCCGTGGATCGAGGATCTCGCCAAGGACAAGCCGCACCAGCTCGAGGACCGGATCGAGGAGCTGTTCCACGAGAAGTCGGTGACCGGGCACGGCGCCTGGAACCGGCTCTTCGACGAGACCATCGCCTCGCTACGCTTCAAGATCGGCGGCGAGGAGCTGACGCTCGAACTGACGCTGAACAAGCTGCAGGACGCCGACGGGGCCGTGCGCAAGGAGGCGGCGGAGGCGCTCGGCACGGTGTTCCGCCAGCATCTGCGGACTTTCGGCCTGATCACCAACACCCTGGCCAAGGACAAGGAGATCTCCGACCGCTGGCGCAAGTTCGAGGATGTCGCCGATTCCCGGCATCTGGCGAACCGGGTCGAGCGCGAGGTGGTCGATGCGCTGGTCGCCGCGGTGCGCGAGGCCTATCCGCGCCTGTCGCATCGCTACTACAAGCTGAAGGCGCGCTGGTTCGGGCGCGAGGTCCTCGATTACTGGGATCGCAACGCGCCGCTGCCCAAGGTCGAGCAGCGCACCATTCCGTGGACCGAGGCGCGCGACACGGTGCTCGGCGCCTATGGCGACTTCTCGCCGGAGATGGCCGGTATCGCGAGGCGCTTCTTCGACGAGCAGTGGATCGACGCGCCGGCGCGTCCGGGTAAAGCGCCCGGCGCCTTTGCTCATCCTACGGTGCCCTCGGCACATCCCTATGTGCTGGTCAACTACCAGGGCAAGCCGCGCGACGTGATGACGCTCGCCCATGAGCTCGGCCACGGCGTCCATCAGGTGCTGGCCGGGCCGAACGGGGCATTGATGGCGCCGACGCCGCTGACCCTGGCCGAGACGGCGAGCGTCTTCGGGGAGATGCTGACCTTCCGCAAGCTGCTCGACGAGACCAGGAACCCGACACAGCGCAAGGCGATGCTGGCGGCCAAGGTCGAGGACATGATCAACACGGTCGTGCGCCAGATCGCCTTCTATTCCTTCGAGCGCAAGGTCCACGAGGCGCGCCGCTCGGGCGAGTTGACGGCGGAAAACCTGTGCGAGCTCTGGATGAGCGTCCAGACCGAGAGCCTGGGGCCGGCGATCAGGCTGGGGCCGGGCTACGAGACGTTCTGGTCCTACATCCCGCACTTCATCCACTCGCCCTTCTATGTCTACGCCTATGCCTTCGGTGACTGCCTGGTGAACTCGCTCTACGGCGTCTACCAGAACTCAGCTGAGGGCTTTCAGCAGCGCTATTTCGCGCTGCTCTCGGCTGGCGGCACCAAGCATCACTCGGAATTGCTGAAGCCCTTCGGCCTCGATGCGCGCGATCCCGCCTTCTGGCAGATCGGCCTCAACATGATCGAAGGGCTGATCGTCGAGCTGGAAGGCATGGAGTAGGAGGCGTCGGTGGCGCGGTCTTCTGAATGCTTGCTCGGCCTGAGGCGGATGAGGCTCCTCCCTTCCCCCTTGTGGGGATGGGGGGCGAACGACTTGGTTCAGCGCTACTCGTTCTTGCCACTTGTATCGATGGCGATGAAATTATGAGGCAAGCGCCCCGACTTTCCGCCCCCCACCCCTGCCCCTCCCCACGAGGGGGAGGGGTTCCCCACGCTTTTTTCGTCTTGGGTGCAGCTTAGATGTCGGCGCTGGTTTTCGACCGCGCGCTCTATCGCCAGCGCCTGAAAGGGGCGCTCGCGGCCGGCTATCCCGATTTCCTGCTGGCGCGCTGCGCCGATGATCTCGAGGAACGGCTTTCTGCGGTGCTGCGGCGCTTCGGCCTCGCTGCCGATCTTGGCTCGGCCCTGCCGCTGGCAGCGCCGGTGCTGCGGGGAAGGGCCGATGGCCTGGTGCGGATGGCGGAGAGCCCCGATGCCGGCGCCGAACTGGTCGGCGATCTCGAAGCGCTGCCCTTCGCCGCCGGCTCGCTCGATCTTGCCGCCTCGCTGCTCGCCTTGCATGCGGTCAACGACCTGCCGGGCGCGCTGCTGCAGATCAGGCGCAGTCTCAGGCCCGACGGGCTGTTCATCGGCTGCCTGCTCGCCGGGCAGAGCCTGACCGAATTGCGCCAGGCGCTGCTTGCCGCCGAAGTCGAGACGAGCGGCGGCGCGAGCCCGCGCGTCGCGCCCTTCGCCGATCTGCGCGATCTCGGCAGCCTGCTGCAGCGGGCCGGATTCGCCCTGCCGGTTGTCGACAGCGAGGTCGTCACCGTGCGCTATGGCGACCTGTTCGGCCTGCTGCGCGATCTGCGCGCCATGGGCTGGGCCAATGCGCTGCTGGAGCGCAGCCGCAAGCCGCTGCGGCGTGCCGTGCTGCTGCGCGCCGCCGAGATCTATGCCGAACGCTTTTCCGATCCGGACGGCCGGCTCAGGGCGACCTTCGAGGTCGTCTGGCTCTCGGGCTGGGCGCCGCATGAAAGCCAGCAGAAGCCGCTGCGGCCGGGCTCGGCCAAGGCGCGGCTGGCGGATGCGCTCGGCGTGCCAGAGATCGGCACCGGCGAGAAACCGGGCGGCGAGGGGGCACGATGAGCGACAAGCCGGTACGCTTGCGGCGGGCCGATTTCCGGCGTTTCCGCGCGATCCCGACGCGCTGGGCCGATAACGACGTCTTCGGCCATGTCAACAATGTCATCTATTACAACTGGTTCGACACGGTGGTGAACGCCTGGCTGATCGAGCAGGGTTTCCTCGACATCGCGGAGAGCCAGGTGGTCGGCCTCGTGGTCGGCACGCGCTGCGACTATTTCGAGAGCGTCGCCTTCCCTGAAGTCGTCGAGGGGGCGCTGGCGGTCGAAAGGCTCGGCCGCTCGTCGGTGACCTACCGCATCGGCATTTTTCGGGAGGGCGCGCAGGAGACCGCGGCGCAAGGGCTGTTCACCCATGTCTATGTCGAGCGCGGTCCGCAGACGCCAGTGCCGATCCCCGAGGGGCTGCGGGCGGCGCTTGTGGCGCTGACGGTCTGAGAATCCGGCCGCAAAGATTGTCTCCCCGCCGGCTTCGGGCTATGCCCCGCCCTGAATGAGCGCTCCGCTCGCCCCGTCCGTCAGGAACAGGTCGCGTGATTCCCAACGACATCAAGATCACCCCGCAGCTGGTCGCCGAGCACGGGCTCAAGCCCGATGAGTACCAGCGCTTCCTGCATCTGATCGGGCGCGAGCCGACGGTCACCGAGCTCGGCATCGTCTCGGCGATGTGGAACGAGCACTGCTCCTACAAATCCTCGAAGATCCATCTGAAGACGCTGCCGACCAAGGCGCCCTGGGTGATCCAGGGACCGGGCGAGAATGCCGGCGTCATCGATATCGGCGACGGGCTCGCGGTGGTCTTCAAGATGGAGAGCCACAACCACCCATCCTTCATCGAGCCCTATCAGGGCGCGACCACCGGCGTCGGCGGCATCCTGCGCGACGTCTTCACCATGGGCGCGCGGCCGATCGCGGTGCTCGACGCGCTGCGCTTCGGCGATCCGAGCCATCCCAAGACGCGCCACCTGGTCTCCGGCGTGGTCGCCGGCATCGGCGGCTACGGCAATTCCTTCGGTGTGCCGAATGTCGGCGGCTCCACCGGCTTCCACCGCCGCTATGACGGCAACAACCTGGTCAACGCCATGGCGGTCGGCCTCGCGCGCACCGACGAGATCTTCTACGCGAAGGCCTCGGGCGTCGGTAAGGCGATCGTCTATCTCGGCTCCAAGACCGGCCGCGACGGCATCCATGGCGCGACGATGGCTTCGGCCGCCTTCGGCGAGGGGGGCGAGGAGCGGCGCCCGACCGTGCAGGTCGGCGATCCCTTCGCCGAGAAGCTCTTGCTCGAGGCCTGCCTCGAGATCATGGCCGCCGGCCATGTCGACGCGATCCAGGACATGGGCGCGGCCGGCCTGACCTGTTCGGCTGTTGAGATGGGCGCCAAGGGCGATCTCGGCGTCGAGCTCGATCTCGACGCGGTGCCCTGCCGCGAAGACCAGATGAGCGCCTATGAGATGATGCTCTCGGAAAGCCAGGAGCGTATGCTCATGGTGATCAAGCCCGGCCATGAGGAGCCGGCCGAGGCGATCTTCAAGAAATGGGGTCTCGACTTCGCCGTGGTCGGCAAGACCACCGATACGTTGCGCTTCGTCGTCAAGCACCAGGGCGAGACGATGGCCGATCTGCCGATCAAGGAGCTCGGCGACGAGGCTCCCGAATACGACCGGCCCTGGATCGAGACGCCGGCCCGCCCGGTTGTCGACGCCGCGAGCGTGACCCAGCCGATGCCGAATGCCGAGGCCCTGCTCAAGCTGGTCGGTTCGCCCGATCTCTGCTCGAAGCGCTGGATCTGGGAGCAGTACGACACGCTGATCCTCGGCAATTCGGCGGTGACGCCGGGCGGCGATGCCGGCATCGTGCGCATCGAGGACGGGCCGAAGGGCCTCGCCATGACCGCCGACGTCAATCCGCGCTATTGCGAGGCCGATCCGTTCGAGGGCGGCAAGCAGGCCGTCGCCGAAGCGTGGCGCAACCTGACCGCGGTCGGCGCAACGCCGCTCGCCGTCACCGACAACCTGAACTTCGGCAATCCGGAGCGGCCGGAGGTGATGGGCCAGCTCGTCGGCTGCATCAAGGGCATCGGCGAGGCCTGCCGGGCGCTCGACTTCCCCGTCGTCTCCGGCAATGTCTCGCTCTACAACGAGACCAATGGCGTCTCGATCCTGCCGACCCCGACCATCGGCGGCGTCGGCGTGCTGGCCGACGTCACGAAGCACGCGACGATCGGCTTCAAGGCCGAGGGCGAGATCATCCTTCTGATCGGCGAGACCACCGGCTGGCTCGGCCAGAGCGCCTATCTCGCCACGATCTGTGGCCGCGAGGAGGGCGCTCCGCCGCCGGTCGATCTTGCCGTAGAGCGTCGCAATGGCGATTTCGTGCGCGGTCTGATCACTGCGGGTCGCCTCGGCGCCTGTCACGATTTGTCGGATGGCGGTCTTGCCGTCGCGCTCGCCGAGATGGCGCTCGCGAAGGGCATCGGTGCGCGCGTCACGGCGCTGCCGGAGGGGCCGTCTCACGCCGTGCTCTTCGGCGAGGACCAGGCGCGCTATCTCGTCGCGGTGCCGGCCGATGCCGCGCCGGCGATCCTCTCCGAGGCGAAGGCGGCGGGCGTTCCGGCGCTGGAGATCGGCCGGACGGGCGGCGCCGAGCTGGCGTTGCCGGGCGAAGCGCCGGTCGCTCTGTCCGATCTGCGCACCGCCCATGAGAGCTGGCTGCCGGACTACATGGCCGGCAAGGCCGCCTGAGGAGACACGACATGGCGATGGAAGCGCAGGATATCGAGCGCATGATCAAGGCGGCGCTGCCGGATGCGGTGGTCGAGATCAAGGATCTCGCCGGCGACGGCGACCACTATGCCGCGACCGTCACCTCGGCGGCCTTCAAGGGCAAGTCGCGGGTGCAGCAGCACCAGATGGTCTATGCCGCGCTGCAAGGAAACATGGGCGGTGTGCTGCATGCCCTTGCGCTGACGACGGCGGTTCCCCAGAATTAGAACGAATGCATCCAGCGGGCCTTGAACCCGCCCCAGGAGATCAGATCATGTCCGATGTGAATGCCCGTATCGATGCCGAGGTGAAGTCCGACGACGTCGTCCTCTTCATGAAGGGCACGCCGCAGTTCCCGATGTGCGGCTTCTCCGGCCAGGTGGTGCAGATCCTCAACTACGTCGGCGTGCCGTTCAAGAGCGTCAACGTGCTCGAGGACCAGGAGATCCGCGAGGGCATCAAGGCCTATTCGAACTGGCCGACGATCCCGCAGCTCTACGTCAAGGGCGAGTTCGTCGGCGGCTGCGACATCACCCGCGAGATGTTCCAGGCCGGCGAGCTTCAGGCGCTGCTCGAGGAGAAGGGCATCGCCGTCAAGCAGGCGAGCTGAGCTCCAGTCTCATTCTTCAAAAAGAGGCCCGCGGCGCCAGCGTCGCGGGCCTTTTTCGTTCGAATTGAGCCCGCTATTTGACCGGCTTGAAGCCGATGCTGGCGGCGACCTTGGCGATGCCGGGCTTGAGCTCATCGAACATCGCCGTCTCGGCCATGGCGATCAGGCGTACGAAGCGGCCATCCGGGCCGATCGCCAGATATTGCTCGAAGCGCTTGCCCGCGCCGTCGTCGCCGGCGAGCAGATAGCCGTCGGTGCCGGCGAAGGGCCGCTTTTCGCGAGTCGCGATCGTCGCGCCCTGGAGGCCACGGGTCTGCTTCAGCAGCGTCTCCGACAATTGCTCGATGGCAAGGCCCTGCGCCGCGGCGAGCTGGCCGGCGACGATCAGCAGCGGCTGCTTGCCTGAGGGGGCGGCATTCAGTGGGCCGACCGTCATCAGGACGCCCGAGCCGCCGATCGTGTCGACGATGCGGAACGGCTCGGCGGCCGCGACGGCGAAGGGCAGGGCGCCGATCTTGTCGGACATGCTCGGCTCATTGCCGAGGCTGACCGATTTCAGCAGGGCTTCGGCGTCGTCGCCGTCGAAATCGGCATCCTCCGGCGACTGGATGGTCACCAACACGGTCTTGGCGCCCTTCAGCAGGGCGATCCACTTGCTGAAGGTCACGCCATTGGCCTTCTGCGTGCCGCTGAGCAGCGGCACGGTGCCGGCCGGCGTCTCGACCTCGTCGCGGTCGTCGAGCTCGACACCCTGTCGGGCAAAGTTCGCCTTGGCGGAATCGAAATCGGCAAAGAGCGGGCCGAGCTGGGCATGAGCTTCCGCCGGCATCTCGACGATCACCACCGAGGCCTTGGTCTTCTCGTTCTGCAGGCCGGCAAAGGCGGTGGCGGGTGTGAAGCCCTGGGGCGCGACAAGCGAGACGGTGGTGCCGGGGATGGCCTGCTTCTGCTGTGCGAAGAGCGGCGTCGCGAGCGTGCAGATGGCGAAAACACCGGCGAGAATAGCGTTCCTTGCGAAAGCCGAGCGCATCCTGTCCCTTTCAAAAAGACGCTGAAACGTGCGGTAGCGCCGCGCGGGCGCGCCTCGCTACATACCGAGCAGGCTAAGGCGACTTTGTGACGCAGAACCTGGCTGCCGCCAGCCGCGCCGGCAGCGGCGTGGCGTCACTTCACCAGCAGCCAGTCGTCGACGACCAGCGCGTCGAGCCCGGAGGTGTAGAACATCAGGATCGCATCCTCGCTCGTGTGCAGGATCGGCTTGCCCATGATGTTGAACGAGGTGTTGAGGATCACCGGCACGCCGGTCAGGGCGTGGAAGGCCGAGATCAGGGCGTGATAGCGCGGATTGCGCGCCGCCGTGACGCTCTGCAGCCGGCCGGTCGCATCCTCATGGACGACGGCGGGCACGCGCCCGCGCACCGCCTCCTTCCAGGTCAGGGTGCGCTCCATATAGGGCGAATCCTGATAGTTCTCGAACCAGTCCGGCCCGTGCTCGGCCAGGATCGACGGGGCAAAGGGACGAAAGGCCTCGCGATACTTGACCTTGGCGTTGAGCAGGTCCTTGGCGTTCGCCGGGCGCGGATCGGCCAGGATCGAGCGGTTGCCGAGGGCGCGCGGGCCGAATTCGGCGCGACCCTGGACCCAACCGACGAGCTTGCCCTCGGCGAGGAGCCCCGCGGTCGCGGACGCGATCTCGTCCGCCGGAAGCTTGCGCAGGCGCGGCTCCCACGCCGCCATCCGCTCCAGCGGCTCGGTCGATACAGCCTCGCCGAGATAGGGGCTCATCGGGCCCGCCGGTGGCCGCCAATCGGGGTTCGCCTCGGCATGGGCGAGCCAGGCGGCGCCGAGCGCATTGCCGTCATCGGCCGGGGCGGAAGGGACATGCACGCGGGTAAAGCCGTGCCGGCCGACGATCCTGCCGTTGAAGGAGGAATTCAGCGCGCAGCCGCCGGCAAGCACCAGATTCTCGGAGGGGCACAGCGCCGCGGTCTCGGCGAGCAGCGCCGCCATCATCTCGGCGAAGACGTCCTGGCCGCAGCGGGCGAGATCGGCCCAGCCCTGATCGAGCGCGTCGGCGGGCCGGCGCGCGAGGATCTCGGCGCCGACCTGCTGCACGGTCTGCGCATCGGCGAAGGAGAGCTTCGTGCCTTCGATCCGGTACAGCCGGCGCAGCAGCGCCAGCAGTTCCGGATCCTGCCGGCCATAGGGCGCGAGCCCCATGATCTTCCACTCCTCGCCCTTGGCCTGGTCGAAGCCGGCCAGATCGGTGACGAAACCGAAATAGAAGCCGATCGAGGCGCGGCCGCGGTGGCGTTTGAGTTCGGAGAGGCGACCATCCTTCAGGGCGAAGATGGCGGAGGCGCCGGTCTCGCCCATCCCGTCGACGACGAGGCAGGCGGCATCGCTGAAGGGCGAGGACCAGCAGGCATAGGCGGCATGGCTGAGATGGTGGCCATAGCGGCTGAGACCGGTGATCCTGGCCTCGCCGAAGGCGCGGTCGAGGCCCAGCAAGGTGCCGAGCCCGGCGCGCTGCTGCAGGCTGTGCAGCGAGGCGATGAAGGCGCGCTCGGTCCGCTCCGGCACCAGCGAGCGGTTGAAACCAGGCGAGAGCTTGAGCAGGGCGTCGAGCGTGAAGGCGCCGCTGCGGCTCATCTGCTCGAGGAAGCCGGTGAATTCGGCGCCCCAGCTGGTCGCGAGCCTGATCTCGGCGCCCTTCGGGATATAGCGCCTGAGCAGCGCCTCCATCCGCGCCGTGGTGTCCGGCTCGCAATTGGGCGCGCGCTTGTACTGGAGATAGCGCTCGGCGGCCTCCGCGAAGAGCACCTCGCCGTCGGGGCCGATAATGGCGATGGCGGGGTCGTGGAAGGTGGTGGCGAGGCCGATCGTGTAGGTCATGCCGATCGGTTTATGGAACACTCGGCCAGCCGAGGCAACGGCGGGCGGATTTATGCCGAGATGCCGGCCCAACGCTCGAAAGCCAGCCTGACGCCCTCAATCGTTCCCTGACGCTACGGAATACCCGGCTGGTCTTCCGCTCCGCGGTGCCGCCACCATGCCCGCCCGTAGCCGCCTTTGCCGCGCCTTTCCGACCCACTCCAGCAGGAGCCTGCGATGTTGCGGACGCACAAGATCTCGATCGAGCAGGGCAGCGGCGAAAAGCTGGTCTGGGCCACGCTGAAGCTGACCGACCGGGCCGAGACGGCCGGCAAGGCAGCGTCGGGGCGCTGGGTCCATTGGGAGGACAGCACCGACGAGGCCAGGATCAAGTTCACCAGCGACAGCAAGGAACATCTGTACTGGGAGTGGAAAGCGGAGGCGCCGGCAACGATGCTGATCGGCTCGAAGATGGCGCGGGCGTCCCACAAGGCCGGCGAAGAGGAGTTCTTCCAGGTCCTGATCACCCTGAACCAGGTGCAGCGCAATTCCGAGGGCCGCTTCAGTGGCTCCGGCAAGGAAGGTGCCGGCTCCGGCAAGGGCCTGCTGACCTACAATGTCAGCCCCTATTTCGAGAAGGGCGCGATCGTCTGGACGGTCGTGGCCTATTGAGGGCTCAGCGGCCGAGCGCCGCCCGGATCAGCGCCATGGCGTCGGCGCTTGCCCACTCCGCCGGGCCCTGCAGCAAGGCGAGCTCGCAGCCTTCCGGATCGACCAGCAGGCTGACCGGCATGCCCTCGACCTTCTTCGCCGCCCGCAGGTCCTGGAAGACCTTGGCCTGCGGGTCGGCATAATAGGTCAGGCCGACAATGTCCTTCTTCGCCAGCCAGTCCCTCGGCTTGTCGAGGTTGCGGGTGTCGATGTTGATGGTGACGACCTCGAAATCCGGGCCGCCCAGCGTCTTCTGCAGTGTCGCCAGTGCCGGCATCTCGAGCAGGCAGGGCGGGCACCAGGTCGCCCAGAGGTTGACCAGCACGGTGCGGCCGCGAAAGGCCGAGAGGCTCATCGGCTTGCCGTCGGGGCCCTCGAAGGCGAGGTCCGGCACAGGCTCCGGCTTGCTCGCGACCTGCACGGCCGCGACCTCGCCCTTCGCCAGCGGCTTCAGCCGGGCGGTCTTCGCCGCAGCGGCGCTGCAAGTGGAATTGCCGGCTCTGCCCTGCCCGGAGTAGAAGGCCGCGACGGCGCCGAGCGCGAGCAGCGCCAGCGCCCCGAAGGCCACCGCCATTTTCGAACGAGACGTCATCGTGCGTCCTCAAGAGCAGGAAAGATCGACGTGAGCAACCGTATGTGGGGTGGGCGTTTCGCCACAGGTCCTGACGCCATCATGGAGGAGATCAACGCCTCCATCGACTTCGACCAGCGCCTCTGGCGCCAGGACATTAGGGGCTCGCTCGCTCACGCCGCCATGCTCGGCGAAACCGGTATCCTGGCGAAGGACGACGTGGACGCCATCACGGCCGGACTCAAGGGCATCGAGGCCGAGATCGAGGCCGGACGCTTCACGTTCTCGCGTGCGCTCGAGGACATCCACATGAATATCGAGAGCAATCTGCGCGAGCAGATCGGGCTCGCCGCCGGACGCCTGCACACGGCGCGCTCGCGCAACGACCAGGTCGCGACCGATATGCGGCTCTGGGTGCGCGATGCGCTCGACCAGCTCGACGAGCAGGTCGCCGACCTCCAACTCGCCCTCGCCGAGAAGGCCGAGACCCATGCCGGCTCGGTGATGCCGGGCTTCACCCATCTGCAGTCGGCGCAGCCGGTCACCTTCGGCCATCACCTGCTCGCCTATGTCGAGATGCTGGCCCGCGACCGCAGCCGGCTGGCCGATGCTCGCGAGCGGATGAACGAATGCCCGCTCGGCGCCGCGGCGCTCGCCGGCACCTCCTTCCCGATCGACCGGCATATGACGGCGCAGGCGCTCGGCTTCGCGCGTCCCACGGCGAACTCGCTCGATTCGGTCTCGGACCGCGATTTCGTGCTGGAGACGCTGTCGGCCGCCTCGATCTGCGCCATGCACCTGTCGCGGCTCGCCGAGGAGATCGTGCTGTGGGCGACGCCGCAATTCGGCTTCGTCAAGCTCTCCGACAAGTTCTCGACCGGCTCCTCGATCATGCCGCAGAAGCGCAATCCCGACGCAGCCGAGCTGGTGCGCGGCAAGGCGGGGCGTGTCTTCGGCGCGCTCCAGGGCCTGCTGACGATGATGAAGGGCCTGCCGCTGACCTATTCCAAGGACATGCAGGAGGACAAGGAAGGCACCTTCGACGCGGTGCAGACCCTGTCGCTCTGCCTTGCGGCAAGCGCCGGCATGGTCCGCGACATGCAGCCCGATCTCAAGGTGATGAAGAAGGCGGCCGGCCTCGGCTACGCCACCGCGACCGATCTCGCCGATTGGCTGGTCCGGGTGCTGAAAATGCCGTTCCGCGACGCGCACCATGTCACCGGGCGGCTGGTCGGCATCGCCTCGGAAAGGGGCGTCGGGCTGGAGAAGCTCTCGCTTGCCGAGATGCAGGAGGTCGAGCCGAAGATCACCGAGGCGGTGTTCGGTGTGCTCGGCGTCGAGCAGTCGGTGAAGAGCCGGGTGAGCTATGGTGGCACCGCTCCCGCCAATGTGAAGCGCCAGGCGAAGCGCTGGCTGAAGCAATTGGCGAAAGAAGGAACCCGTCCTGCCCGGGCTTGACCCGGGCATCCCCTGCCGAAGATTCTCGGGTCTGCGCGCCGCTCCGCCCGAGAATGACGCCCGCTGAGGCTCGCAAGCCGCGGCGCCATTCGCTACACTGCCGCCGAACACCGTCCGAGGATTTCCTTTCGTGCCGCATTCCCGCCTGAAACTCGGCCGCGCCGTTCTGTTGGCCGGCCTGCTCGGACTCGCGCTTTCGGCCTGCGGCCGCAAGGGCCCGCTCGAGGCGCCGCCCAATTCCAAGAGCGCCATCGCCTTGCCGGACCAGCAGATCGGTGCCGTCGAGAACACGCCGCCGACGGCGATGGACGCCTCGCCGCTCGGCAAGCCGCCGAAGACGAACAAGGCCATCACGATCCCCGAGTCCGCCTTCGTGCTCGACCCCCTGCTCTGAGCTGACCATGCATCACTTCGCCTATCGCGACGGCGCGCTCTTCGCCGAGGATGTCGACCTGCGCGAGATTGCGGAGAAGGTCGGGACCCCCGTCTACGTCTATTCCTCCGCGACGATCGAGCGGCATTACCGCCTCTATGAAGAGGCGATGCAGTCGATCACGCCCGGCCAGAAGCCGCATGTCTTCTACGCCATGAAGGCCAACAGCAATCTCGGCGTGCTGAAGACGCTGGCTGCGCTCGGGGCCGGTGCCGACACCGTCTCCGAGGGCGAGGTCCGCAAGGCGCTGGCCGCGGGCTTCCCGCCGGAGCGCATCGTCTTCTCCGGCGTCGGCAAGGCTGAGAGCGAGCTCGCCTACGCCGTCGGGGCCGGGATTTACCAGGTCAATATCGAGACGGAAGGCGAGCTCGACCTCCTGTCGCGGGTGGGCGAGCGGCTCGGCCGGCGCCAGGAGGCGGTGTTCCGCGTCAATCCGGACGTCGGCGCCGGCGGCCATGCCAAGATCACCACCGGCTCCTCGGCCAACAAGTTCGGCGTCTCCTTCGAGGAGGTGCACCGGCTCTATGCCCGCGCCGCCAACATGGCGGGTGTCAGGATCATGGGCCTTGCCGTGCATATCGGCAGCCAGATCCGCGAGACGCAGGCCTTCGAGGCGGCCTATGCCAAGATGCGCGACCTCGTCCTCGCATTGCGCGCCGAGGGGCACCGGGTCGACCGGCTCGACCTCGGCGGCGGGCTCGGCATCCCCTACGAGGTCCCGAGGGATTTCGACCATGGGCCGGGGCTGATCGAGGCCTATGCCGGGATGGTCGCCAAGCTGACGCAAGGGCTCGAGGTCGAGCTCGGCTTCGAGCCGGGGCGCCTGATCGTCGGCAATGCCGGCATCCTGCTGACGCGGGTGCTGCATCTCAATCCGCGCCCGACCAAGCAGTTCCTCGTCGTCGATGCGGCGATGAACGATCTGCTGCGGCCGGCGATGTACGAGGCCTATCACGAGATCTGGCCGCTGACTGAGCCGGCGCCGGGCACCGGCTCAGTTGGCTATGACGTGGTCGGGCCGATCTGCGAATCAGGCGATACCTTCGCCACCGGGCGCGAACTGCCGCAGCAGAAGCCGGGCGACCTGATCGCCTTCATGACCGCCGGCGCCTATGGCGCCAGCATGTCCTCGACCTACAACCAGCGGCTGCTGGTCGCCGAGGTACTGGTGAAGGGCGATCAATTCGCGGTGACGCGGCCCCGGCAGAGCTATGAGGAGCTGATCGGCACCGATCGTGCTCCGCCCTGGCTGCCCTGAGAGTCTGTTTGAGATTTCACACAGTCTCATCCTTCGAGACGCTGCTGCGCAGTTCCTCAGGATGAGGGCTCGAATTTTCGCACAGGCTCCGAGGGGCGCTTCACGATTCCCGGAGCACCTGTGGGATGCCGCGCTTCGGCGCTGGTCATGCCACATTCCCGTGCTAGCCTCGGTTTCATGTGAGAGGCATTGGGCCGCCCGGCGCGGCTCGGAGCATCGGAATGAATGATAAGCCGCGCCGCACGGCGCTCGATCCGGTCGCGTTGATCCGCCGGAGGCTCGAACGCCTCGCGGCCGGTTCGCGGGTGTCGCTGGCCTGGGAGCGCCTGTGGCCGCGCCTGTGGGCGCCGCTTTCCATCGTCCTCGCCTTCCTTGCGGTTTCCTGGTTCGGTCTCTGGCTGCATCTGCCCTGGTGGGGCCGGGCCGGCGGCGCCCTGCTGTTCGCCGGCGCCCTCGTCGCGAGCTTCTGGCCGATCGCGAGGGATCGCTGGCCGAGCCGGCGCGAGGCGCTGGCGCGGCTCGACCGCTCGATGGAAGGTGCCCACCGCCCGGCGACCGCGCTAGAGGACAGTCTCGCCGTCGGTGGCCGGGATCCGGTTTCACAGGCGCTGTGGAAGCTTCACCTGCAACGCCAGAGCGAGCATGTCGCGGCGCTGAAGGTCAGCGCACCGCGGCCGCTGATGGCCGGGCGCGACCGGCTGGCGCTGCGGGCCGTGCCGCTGCTCGCGGCGGTCACCGGCTTCTTCGTCGCCGGGCACGAGATCCTGCCCCGGCTTTCGGCCGCCTTCGACTGGCGCGGGCCCGCCGCAGCAACGGTGCCGGTGCGAATCGACGCCTGGATCGACCCGCCGGCCTATACGCGACTGCCGCCGATCCTGATCGATTTTTCCAGGCTCGCCAGCCCGCGCTTCAACATTCCCGAGAAATCGACGGTGGTCGTGCGCATCGCCGGCCGCAGCGCCATGGACGTCGCCACGACCGGCCGGCTCGATGCGCTGCCAGCCGATGAGAAGGCGACGCCGGCCGGCGCCGGCCAGAGCGGGGCCGCGAAGCCTACGGACTCTGCCGTCGCAGTGCTCGAGAAGCGCTATCTCGTCGTCGGCGACGGCACGCTGCGCATCACCGGCAGCAGCGCGCCGGACCAGACGCTCAGCCTGCACGCGATCATCGACACCAAGCCGGAGGTCAGCTTCGTCGAGGCGCCCAAGCCGGTGAGCGGCGTGCAGGGCGGGCTCGGCATCGGCTACCGCGCCCAGGATGATTACGGCGTCTCCGCCGTCGAGGTGATCGTCTCACGTGCCGGGCAGCTCACCAGCGGGCGCTCGCTGGTCGAGGCGCCCAAGCAGACGTTGCCGGCGCCGTCCTCGCCTTCGGGCGAGGAGGAGATGAAGAGCACGGTCGATTTCTCGGCCCATCCCTGGGCCGGCGCCAAGGTCAATATGAGCCTCTTGGCGCGCGACGAGGCCGGCCAGGAGGGCCGCAGCGAGACGCTCGAAGTGGTGCTGCCGCAGCGCGTCTTCACCAAGCCGCTGGCCAAGGCGCTGGTCGAGGAGCGCCGCCGGCTGGTCATGGATGTCGAAACCCGCAAGCGCGTGCAGCTCGCCATGGATGCGCTGATGATCGAGCCCGAGCGCTTCATGAAGGAGACCGGGGTCTATCTCGCCATGCGGCTGATCAGCGAACGGCTGCGCCGCGCCAGCAGCGACGACCAGTTGCGCGAGGTCGCCGAGCTGATGTGGGGGCTCGCCCTGCAGCTCGAGGATGGCGATCTCTCCGATGCCGAGAAGGCGCTGCGCGCCGCCCAGGAGAACCTGCAGCAGGCGCTGGAGCGCGGGGCTTCCGAGGAGGAGATCAGGAAGCTCACCGAAGAGATGCGGCGGGCGATGGACCGCTTCATGCGCGAGCTCGCCCAGCAGATGCAGCGCCAGCAGCAGAATGGCGAGCAGAACCAGGCGCAACTGCCCGAGAATTTCCGCACGGTGACGCCGCGCGACCTGCAGAACATGCTCGACCGGATCGAGGAATTGTCGAAGCGCGGCGACATGGCCGAAGCGCAGCGGCTGATGGAGGAGCTCAACAACCTCCTCAACAACCTCAAGACCGCTCGGCCCGGCCAGCAGGATCCGCGCCAGCGCGAGATGAACCAGGCGCTGAGCGATCTCGACCGGATGACGCGCGAGCAGCAGCAATTGCGCGACGAGACCTATCAGCAGGAGCAGCAGCGCCAGAACCGGGCGCAGCGCGGCCAGCGCCCGGGCCAGCAGCAGGCCCGCCCCGGCCAGCAGGGCCAGCGCCAGCAAGGGCAGCAGGGCCAGCGCGGGCAACGCGGCCAGCAGCCGGGGCAGCAGCCCGGAGAGCAAGGCGAGGACGGCGAGGGCGAGGACGGCCAGAACGCCGAGGGCGGCCAGGGCCAGGGCCTGTCGCAGCGCCAGCAGGCCCTGC
>JAKFDB010000079.1:0-15495 GCA_036676315.1 Bradyrhizobiaceae bacterium | reverse complement strand
GGCCGGCGGCCGGCCGGTGATGATCGAGAGGTTGTTGGGGTTGGTGAAGCTCGGCATCGCCGAGAGCGCCGTCGTGCTGGCGCCGGTCCGCATCAGCCGCTCGAGGTTCGGCGCCAGCCCGGCTGCGATCGCGTCCTCGATATAGCCCGGCTCCGAGCCGTCGACGCAGATCACCACAACCGGCACCGCAGGCCGACGATAGCTCCGGCCATTGGCGACAACCTCAGCACCAAGCTTCGCGTGAATGTTCATGGGGCATCCTTTCGAGTCGCTGGGAGCGAGTCGTTTCGACATCGGATCGTTGGGTTTCGCGATGATGACGGTACGGCGTCACGGTGCTTGCGAGGCCCGCGACCGAGGTCGCGGCCCGTCGGTTCAGCGGATCAGTGCGCGAACCCGCGAGGAGATCAGATCGGCGGCGAGGACCATCGCCAGGATCACCAGAATGCAGGTGGCGGTGTCCTGGTACTTGAAGAGCTTCATCGACGAGACGAGCTCGAAGCCGATGCCGCCGGCGCCGACCATGCCGAGCACGGTCGACTGGCGGACATTGGTCTCGAGCCGGTAGAAGATCGTCCCGAGCCAGGTCGGCAGCACCTGCGGCAGCACGCCGAAGAAGAAGGTCTTGAAGGGGCCGACGCCGGCCGAGCGGAAGGCTTCGAGCGGGCCTTCGTCGATATCTTCCATCGCCTCGGCGAAGAATTTGCCGAGCATTCCGGCGCCGTGGATCGCGAGAGCCAGGACGCCGGCGAAGGGGCCGAGGCCGATGGCCGCGACGAAGATCAGCGCCAGGATGATCTCGTTGATGCCGCGCATGCAGTTCAGCACCTGGCGCGTGGCATGATAGACGACCGGGTTCGGGCTTAAATTGCGCGCCGCGAAGAAGCAGACCGGCAAGGCGATGACGACGCCGAGCAGCGTGCCCCAGACCGCGACCTGCAGGCTTTCCAGCGCCGGCTTCCAGAGCCGCTCCAGGAATTCCGGATTGGGCGGCATCATCCGCACGAGGAAGTCCCACATATAGGGAATTCCGTTCCAGAGATTGCTGGCGTTGATCTGCGAGCCGAGGGCGGCCCACCACAGGAAGACGACGATCGCAAGCGCCAGGAAGCTGACGCCCCACCAGCCGAAGCGGCCCTGCGGTGGGCGAAGGACGAGTTGCAAGCTACCGATTGACATGGCCGGAATCCTGTCTGGCTCAAGCCGTCGCGACGGCGATGATGGGAGCGGCGATGGGCTGGCTTACGGGGCGCGGCTTCAGCACGCGGCTGATGCCGGGATCCTCGAGGCCGGGGTAGATCTGATGGACGATCTCGGCCGTCAGCTGGTCCGGCGCGTCGTCGAACACCACCCGGCCGCCGCTGAGGCCGACGATCCGTTCGCCGAACTCGACGGCATAGTCGACCTGATGAAGGTTGCAGATCACCGCGATGCCTTCTTCCTTGCAGATCGCCTTGAGGTAGCCGAGCACGACGCGCGAGGTTTTCGGATCAAGGCTCGCCACCGGCTCGTCGCAGAGGATCACGGCCGGTTGCTGCGCCAGCGCCCTGGCGATGCCGACGCGCTGCTGTTCGCCGCCGGAGAGCTGGTCGCCGCGCGAGTTCGCCTTGTGCGGCAGCTCGACGCGGGTGAGGGCCTCCATCGCGATCTCGACATCGCGCCTGGGGAAGAGCTGCAGCATCGACAGGAACGACGACAACCCGGCCATGCGGCCGACGAGCACGTTCTTCAGCACGGATAGCCGCTTCACCAGATTATGGTGCTGGAAGATCATCGCGACCGGCCGCGCGCCGCGCGCATTGCGCTTGGCGTCGAACACCGTGCCGTCGATCAGCGTCCGCCCCGCATCCGGCTGCACCAGGCCGTTGATGCAGCGCAGCAGCGTCGACTTTCCGGCTCCGCTGGGTCCGAGCACGACCAGGAATTCGCCGGCCCTCACCGTCAGGTCGATGCCTTGCAGCACGGGCCGGCCGGCATAGGACTTCTTCAGTCCTTCGATCTTGATCATCTTGCTTTCTCCGTCGACGCAGGGCGCGACTACTTCATCTTGCCCAGGTCGAGCTTCAGCGTTTTCGCCGTCTCGCGGATGATGTCGTAGGCTTGGTCGTTGGTTTCGACGAAGCGGTTGAGCTTGCCCTGGTCGGCCCAGGTGATGTCCCTGATGTTCAGGAAGGCCGTCCTGATCTGCTTCTTCAGATCCTCGGGCAGGTTCTTGCGCCAGCAGGTCGGCGATTCCGGGATCGGTCCCGAGCGCCAGACGACCTCGATGTCGGCGGGGTCGACCAGCTTCTTCTGGACGGCGGCGTCGAAGATCCGGTCGGCGATCGTCGCGGCATCGACGCGCTTGTTGGCGACGGCGAGGGCGTTGGCGTCATGCGAGCCGGTGAAGAGCACGCGGCCGAAATCCTTCTCGGGGTCGAAGCCGAGCTTCATCAGCCCGGCCTTGGGGAAGAGGTGACCAGATGTCGAGGAAGGATCGACGAAGGCGAAGGTGCGGCCCTTCAGGTCCTTCACTTCCTTGATGCCGCTATCCTTCCGCGTGATGATCTGGCTGTGATAGAAGGTCCGGCCGGATTTCGCCGTCTCGGCGGTCGCGAAGGCCTCGATGGCCGCGACGGTGGTGCCCAGCACATAAGAGAACGGGCCGAGATAGGCGACCTCGACATGGCCCGAGCGCATCGCCTCGATGACGCCGTTATAGTCCGCCGCGACGAAGCCCTGGACCTTGATGCCGAGATTCTTCTCCAGCGCGTCGAGCAGTTGCTGGCTCGATTCGAGCATGGCGCGCGAATCTTCCGAGGGGATCAGGCCGACGCGGATGAGCTTGGTCTGAGCGCGGCCGATATGCGGCATTGCCAGCAGGGCTCCCGCTGCCGCGACAGAGCCGGTCATCACCTTCCGACGTGAAATGTTCATGTCATCCTCCCAGATGATCCGGTGGTCTTTGACCTTGCCGGTGAACGCGTGGGCAGAATTGCCCGGATATTCCGTAGTTCAGGCGGCCTTTGCGGTTCGCCTCCCGATGAAGTTGCGGCCTCGCTCGCCCTCGAGCGCCTTGCCGACGAGGCGGTCCCATTCCGGCGGCGACACGCCATAGGCGGATGGGTCGGTCGCGACGCCGAGATCTTGCAGGAATGTCGTGAGCCGTTCGGCTCCGGCTTCGAGATCCGGCCCGAAGACGCGGCGCAGCGCGGCGTCGCATTGCGGCTGCACGCCCATCGCCCAGCGCATCACGGTCGGCAGCGAGAACGAGCAGGCGATGCCATGGATCGTCCCTTGTTTCAGCGTGATGTCGTAGGAGATGTTGTGCGCCAGCGCCGTCTTGGTGTTGGAGAAGGCAAGGCCTGCCAGCAGGCTGGCGCGCATCTGGCGGAGGCGCAGTTCGGCATCGTCGAGCCGGTCGAGCAGGCGCGGCAGGGTTTCGATGATCTCGCGCGCCGCCTCCACCGCATAATTGGCCGAGACGGGGTTGCCGTTGACGTTCCAGATGCTCTCCAGCGCATGCGAGAGGGCGTCGAGGCCTGTCGCCAGCGTCAGGCCACGCGGGGCGCCGACGGTCAGGGCAGGGTCGAGCAATGCGGTCTCGGGATAGAGCCGCGGATGGGCCAGCGAGTATTTGCTGCCATTGGCGGAGTCCCACACCGTCGCCCAGGACGTGACCTCGCTGCCGGTCCCGGCGGTGGTCGGGACGGCGATGATCGGGACGATGCTCGAGGCGTCGAGCGGCGTCTTGTCGACGAGATGGCGGCGCACGGTCTCGAAGTCGCCGCCGCTGGCGGCGAGCACCTTGGCGGCGTCGATCATCGAGCCGCCGCCAAGCGCGACGATGACCTCGGCCCGCTGGCTGGCGGCACCAAACAAGCGGCAGGATTCGGCGAGATCGGCGCAGTCCGGATTGGTCTCGATGTTGGCGATCGTCGCCACGGGGGCGCCGGCCGATGCGGCGAGGCGGTCGGCGAGCGCTCGGAAGATCGGCTGGTCATAGGTGACGAGCGCCCAGCGGCGTTTGCCGATCAGGCCGGCGACCTCGTCGAACAGGCCGGCGCCGAAACGAATCCGGACGGGGTTCCAATAGGCCCACTGCATGCGTTCCACCCTCGTTGCGTCTTGCCGTCGCGCTTTACCCGCGCCGTTGGAGCAGATGCTCACAAAGGTCGAACCAAGAAACAAATTGATTTTTCAGGCTCGATAGATAGAAATTTGCTATGCGTTATACCCGGCTTCGCTCCTTCCACGCCGTCGCCAGCGCCGGCGGCTTCAATGCGGCCGCGGCAGCCTTCCACATCAGCCAGCCGACGCTGACCGCCCAGGTCGGCGCGCTCGAAGACGAATACGGGGTCGAGCTTTTCGTCCGGCGGGGACGCCGGCGCGAATTGAGCGAGGCCGGTAGGCAATTGCTGACGATCACCACGCGCCTGTTCGCGGAGGAGGGCGAGGCGCTGGCCTTTCTCGAGCAGTCGCGCGAGCTCAGGACCGGCCGGCTCTCGATCAGCGCTGTCGGCCCGTTCCACGTCACCGAGATGCTGGCGGCCTTCAACCGTGCCTATCCCGGAATCGAGCTGGCGGTGAAGCTCGGCAATTCGACCGAAGTGCTGGACGATCTCTTCGACTACAAATGCGACGTCGCCGTCCTCGCCTATATCGACGAGGATGACCGGCTGCTCACCATCCCCTATCGCCGTCACCCGGTCGCGGTGTTCGTGCACAAGGACCATCGCTTCTGGCCGCGCAAAAGCGTCGAGATCGCGGAGCTGGAGGGCGAGCCGATGATCATCCGCGAGCATGGTTCGACGACGCGGCGCGCCTTCGAGCAGGCGCTCCTCGCCGCGAAGACCAAGCCGCGCACCATTATGGAGATCGGCAGCCGCGAGGCCGTGCGCGAAGCGGTCATCCGCGGTCTCGGCATCAGCTATGTCTCGGTGGCGGAGTTCGTGCCGGACCCGGATCTGCGGCTGATACCGATCTCAAACGCGGAAATTTACACCTATGCCCATGTCGTCGTGCTGAAGAAGCGCGAGACGAGCCGGATCGTCGGGGCTTTCCTGGACGTCGTCCGGCAGACGAAGAACACCTGACGCCGAACCTGAGGCTGGCGCATCGGTTTGGCCTTCGCTGCCTGCTTCCGGGCCGCTTGCTGTGCGCCCGACCGGGCAGGGACGCCCGTCGCCGCTCGACATCGGAAGCAGGAGCCCGGTCGTCGGCTATCCCAACGCTTGCGGGCTGAGCCCGCGCGATCCTGCCAGCGCTTCGAGTTCGGCCACCAGGCGTTCCGGCGTCGGGCAGGGGATCGCTCCGAGCTTGGCGAGGTCGTCGGTGACATCGACCGGCAGGCCCGAATTCGAATCCTCCGGGATCTGGTTGAGCCGGCCGCCGATGCAGACCGGTATGCGGGCGCCGGCGCGTTCGAGCGCCGCCGCCACCTCGGTCGCGAAGCGCAGCGCGATGCCGTTATAGGTGCTGATCGCGATCACGTCGCAGCCATTCGCCAGGGCGATGGCGACGAGATCGTCAGGGTCGGCTGAGGTGCCGCCGTCGATCGCTTCAGTGCCGAGCCGCGTGAGCAGGTGCTCGATCAGGCTCTTGCCGTGCTCGTGCACATCGCTGCTGGCGACACAGACCTTGAGCCTGGCCTGCGCGACGGCAGCGCGAACCGGCGTGGCGACCTTGTCGAGCCAGGCTTCGGTCTCGTGCCGGAGTTCCTCGACCCATTCGGCCTCGACGACGGCGCGGCGTCCGCCCCAGGCAGCACGGTCGAGCGGGCCGACGCCATAGAGCGCTTCGAGCCGCCGCGGGCCGATCCGGCGCAGCGCCAGCATGGTGGCGGCGGCATCGCTGATGTCGACGCCGAGCCCCGCCAGGCCCGCGAGGACCCGGTCGCGGTACTGGCGCGCGCCCGAAACCAGGTTCGCCGCCATCGCGTCGACCGGGCGAAGATCGATCAGGCCAAGGCTGTCGGAAGCGTGCTCGACCAGCCGGCCGGCGAAAATCTGCGCATCGATGATCTCGTCGGTGTCGGGAATGCGCTCGTTCTCGGTGACCGGCACCGGATTGATCGCATGGCCGCTATGGCGACGACACAATGACCAGATATCGGCCTGCAGATAGCTGGCGAGGCTGGCGAAGTTGCCGGCCGGGGTCGATTTGTAGCTGACGGTGTTGCCGAAGATCATGCTTCCGGGCGTGTCGGTCACCTGCATCAGCGCGTGATGGAAGGCGAGACGCACCAGCGGCGCGGTGAAATGGTGCCCGTAGCAATGCGAGGCGCGGGCGCCGATCAATTCCTCGACGATGTATTTCTCGATCAGCACCATGCCGAGCGCCGAGCTCATATCGGAGAACAGGCCGGCAAAGCCGTCGTCGAGATTGGAGTGGACGAGCACCTCGACCGGCTGCGCCGCGATCAGCCCGAGCGCCGTCACCGTCGCCTCGGTCGTCGCGACGTCGTCGTCCCAGTCCGGCAGGCGGAAGGTGAAGTACTGGCCGAGATTGCCGACCGTGGTGACGCCGGCGGCCAGCGCCGCGCGGGTGTTCTCGACCGCGCCCGGCAAGCCGAGCATGAAATCCCCGAAATGCGCCGCGGCTGGAACGACGCCGGTGATGCGGGCGAAATCCTCCGGCCCGGTGAGCACGATGCCGGTACCGCGCGGGCGCTTGTCGCGCTCACCGAGCGGATAGCCCATCGACCAGTCGAGCGTGATGCCGAAACGGTCGACGGTCACGCCGCGCCCGGCGCAGCTCTCATGCACCGCCCGGATCGCCTCCAGCGTACGCTCGACGCTGCGAAAGCCGATATGGGCGTGCTGCATGATCCGGCCCTGCGCGGCCGTTCGGCGCTTGTAATCGGCCTCGCAGGCGACCTTCGCGGTATCCAGGAAGAGGTTGCGGCCGACCTGCCAGTCGCGGGCCATGGCGGCGCCCTCGGCGAGCAGCTCGGCACCGGGCCGCAGCCGCGGCGGGACGAGATCGGCGAGCTTGGGCAACGCTGGCGCGGTCATCTGCGTCCTCTTCTGGAGCGTGCTGGTTCGATGCGGAAACGCCTCGTCATTCCGGGGCAGCCCGCGGGGCTGAGCCCGGAACCCATGACCACGAGGATCGGAGTTGGGACATTTTGGTAGCCGCAGCGAGCATTCGGTGATGTCGTGGTCATGGGTTCCGGGCTCGGCGCTAACGCGCCGTCCCGGAATGACGCTGCGGTTCCTGCTAGAGGCGGCACGGTCTACACCGCGATGCGGTCGAACTGGCGGCGGATTGCGGCGGTGAGGCTCGCTGCCGTCAGTGCCGAGGTCTTCGGGTTGGTCGGCGAGGGCAGGTTGACGAAACTCATCCGCGCCGTGCCGAGCGCGCTCGTTGCCTCGATCTCATGCGTATTGCCGGCCGCAGCCGGGTCGGAAACGATCCTGACCGAAAGGCGGTCATGGCCGACCGCCAGCGCGATGGTCAGCCCGACATTGAGGTTTTTCGGATAGAGCCGCGCCGCCTCGCGGGCCTGGCCCTCATAGAGCACGATCTCCGACCGCGCGGCCTGCTCGGAGAGGCCGGCTGCGGCCAGTTCCGGTCCCCAGGCGGTCGGAGGCTTGCGCGAGGTGTAGCGGATGCGTGCATCCTGCGTCTCGCGCAGCGCCGCGAGATAATCGAGGCCGCCGACCGCACCGGAAGGAACGATCAGCCGGGTATTGCCGTTCTGCGCCGCCTCGGCGAGGCGCGCGAGCAGGGCATCGTCGGCAAGCGCGCCAGTCGAGGCAGGGAGCGCCGGGGTGCCGGCGGCAAGCACCTGCGGCAATGTTTCGGCGACGGCCGCATGGCCTGCCGCTTCGACCACGAGGTCAGGGCGCCAGGCCAGGAGCCCCGCGACACTGTCCACCGCGGCGACGCCAGGCGGCAAACTCGCCCGGCTCGGCGAGCCGGGCCGCAGCAGGCAGGCAAAGGCGAAGCCCTCGCCGCTGAGGCGGGCGTGAATGTCGCGCGCGATCGTGCCGAAGCCGATCAGTGCGAGGCGTCGATCGCTCGCCATTTCGCCCTCCGTCAGGGCTTGCGCTGATCGTCGGGCTGCGCCGCGAAGACCGTCTGGCGCTCGATCTCGAGCACGTTTTCGGGCCGGGGGAAGTTCTCCGGCGCCGGCTCACCGGCGGTGCGCGGGCGGCCGATCAGGCGGAAGAAATCCTCGAGGCCGTTCGGCACGATCAGCCAGACCCAGTGCAGGTCCTCGGTGCCATCGTTGATGAACATGTGGCGGCGGCTCTTGCCGATGAAGATCGCGGTGCCGGGCACTGCCGGCACGTCCTTGCCGTCGAGCACGGCCCGGCCCTTGCCCTTAATGAAGTAGATCACCTCCTCATGGCGATCATGGCTGTGCTCGCGCACATGGCCGCCGGGCGGCACGGTCTGCGTGCCGAAGGCCAGCGGGTTGTCCATCTTGACCTTGGACGGGTCGAGCGCGACCTCGATATGGCCGTTGGCCGGCACCGGCTGCCAGAAGCTCGTGGCGCTGCCGGGCTGGACGACGAAGGTCTCGCCGGGTTCGTGGACTTCGCTCATGACGCAAGGCTCCGTCAGTTCGCTCTTCCCGGCACGGCGGAAAGCAGCCTTTGGGTGTAGGGGTGCTGGGGCGCGGCGAAGATCTCCGCCGTCACGCCGTGCTCGACGACCTCGCCGCGCTGCATGATCGCGATCCGGTCGCAGATCTGCGCCGCGACGCGCAGGTCGTGGGTAATGAAGATCATCGAGAGCGAGAGCTTGTCGCGCAGTTCGACCAGAAGCTTGAGCACCTGCGCCTGCACCGAGACGTCGAGCGCCGAGACCGCCTCGTCGGCGACCAATACCTTGGGCTCGAGGGCGAGGGCCCGGGCGAGGCCGATGCGCTGGCGCTGGCCGCCGGAGAATTCATGCGGCAGCCGGTCGGTGGCGGCGGGGTCGAGCCCGACCAGGGCGAAGAGCTCCTTGGCCCGCGCCATCGCCGTGCCATGCTTCATGCCGCGTGCGATCAGGCCCTGGGTGACGAGATCGCCGACGGTCCGGCGCGGGTTGAGCGAGGCGTAAGGGTCCTGGAAGACCATCTGGACGAGGTGGCGGTGGCGCCGCAGCGTCTCGCCTTCGAGCTTGCCGAAATCGACGCCGTCGAGCGCGATCGCGCCCTGGTCGGGATCGAGCAGGCGCACGATGCAGCGCGCCAGCGTCGACTTGCCGGAGCCGCTCTCGCCGACGATGCCGAGCGTCGCCCGGCTCGGCAATTCGATGCTCGCCGACTTGACCGCGTAGGTGACGCGCTGCTTGCGGCCGAACCAGCCACCGCCGCTGCGATAGGTCTTGGAGAGATCGCGCACCGTCGCGATCGTGTCCTCGGGCAAAGTGCGCGGCGGCGGCGGCGTCAGGCTCGGCACGGCCGCGATCAGTGCCTTGGTATAGGGGTGCTGTGGGTTTTCCAGCACGGCCTGGGCGCTGCCGCTTTCCACCACCTTGCCGTGCTGCATCACCATGACCCGGTCGGCGATTTCGGCGACGACGCCGAAATCATGGGTGATGAACAGCACCGACATGCCGGTGCGGCGCTGAATGTCCCGGATCAGCTTGAGGATCTGCGCCTGGATGGTGACGTCGAGCGCGGTCGTCGGCTCGTCGGCGATCAGGATGTTCGGCTCGAGCGCGAGCGCCATCGCGATCATCACGCGCTGGCGCTGGCCGCCGGAAAGCTCGTGCGGATAGGCCCGATAGGCGGAGGCCGGCTCGGGGATGCCGACCTCGTCGAGCAGCTTGAGGGCGCGGGCTTCGATCTCGGCCCGCGGCAGATCGGTATGGGCGCGGAACATCTCGGCGATCTGGTCGCCGGCGGTGCGCAGCGGATTCAGCGCCGTCATCGGCTCCTGGAAGATCATGCCGATCTCGGGGCCGCGGATTGCCCGCATCTCGTCCTCGGAGAGGCGGACGATGTCGCGCTCGCCGAGCATGATCTTGCCGCCGCGGATCGGCAGCATCGGTGGCAGAAGCCCCATCAGGGCCGAGGCCGTCATCGACTTGCCCGAGCCACTCTCGCCGACGACGCAGACGATCTCGCCGGCGTTCAGGGTCAGCGACAGGTTCTCTACCGCGTGCGGCCGGTCCGCCCCCTTGGGCAGGGCGATGGTCAGGTCCTCGATGCGGACGAGCGGGGCCATTGCAGGCGAGTTCATCTCGACGGAGGTCATCGGTTGCGAAGCCTCGGATTGAGCGCGTCGTTCAGCCCCTGGCCGACCAGCGAGACCGAGAGGATGGTCAAGAGGATGGCGACGCCGGGGATGGCCGAGACGTACCATTCGCTCCGCAGAACCTTGCGGCCCTGGCCGATCAAATTGCCCCAGGAGGCGATGTTCGGGTCGGAAAGATCGAGGAAGGCAAGCGCGCTCTCCAGCAGGATCGCGGTCGCCATCACGACGCTGCCATAGACGATGATCGGGGCCAGCGCGTTCGGCAGCACCTCGCGGAAGATGATCCAGCGATTAGTCAGGCCGAGCGTCCGGCAGGCCTGGACGAATTCGCGGTTGCGCAGCGTCAGGAACTCGGCACGCGTCAGCCTTGCCACAGCCGGCCAGGAGACGACGCCGATCGCGATCGTCACCGCCGTGATGTTAGAGCCGACCACCACCACGAGAACCAGCAGCAGGATGAAGTTCGGCAGCGTCTGGAAGGCTTCTGTCAGGCGCATCAGGACATCGTCCGTCAGGCCGCCATAGAAGCCGGCGATGGCGCCGACCACGATGCCGATGGCGATCGCGATCAGCGTCGAGACGATGCCCATCATCAGGGTGGTGCGGGCGCCATGGGCGATCTGGGCGGCGATGTCGCGCCCCGAAGCATCGGTGCCGAGCAGGAAGCGGCCGCCCGGATTGGGCCATTGCAGCGGCCGGCCGGCGAGGCCGAGCGGATCGCGCGGATAGAGCAGGTCGGCGAAGGCGGCGAGGCCGACGATGACGATCAGGAGCACGAGGCCGAACATTGCGGCCGGGCTGTGCAGGAAATGCTTGAGGGCCTTCATGGCTCAGGCTCCCGCCGCGATGCGGGGGTCGAGCCGCGCATAGATCAGGTCGACGATGAAGTTCACGAAGATGACCATGATGGCGGAGACGAAGACGATGCCGAGCAGCGTGTTGAGGTCGCGCTGGACCACGGATTCGTAGGCGAGGCGGCCGATGCCGGGCAGCGAGAACACGCTTTCGATCACCACCGAGCCGCCGAGCATGGTGCCGGCCTGCAGGCCGATCAGCGTCACCATCGGCAGGAGCGCGTTGCGCAGCACGTGCTTGCGGACGATCTCGCCGCGGGTAAGCCCTTTGGCCCGTGCGGTCCGCACGAAATCGAGGGTCGAGACCTCGAGCATCGAGGCGCGCATGATGCGCAGGTAGATGGCGAGGAAGATCAGCGCCAGCGTCACCGTCGGCTGGACGAGATGGCGGGCGATGTCGAGCACCAGCCAGATGCCGGTCGCTCCGGAGCCGATCTCGTAGAGCCCGCCCGGCGGCAGCCAGGCCAGCCAGATCGAGAACACGACGATGCTCATCAGGCCGAGCCAGAAGGAGGGGGTGGCGTAGAAGAGCAGGCCGAGCAGCGAGATCACCGTGTCGGCCCAGCCATTGACGCGCTGCGCCGAGACGATGCCGAGCACCATGCCGGCGAAGAAGGCAAAGCTCAGCGCCGAGAGCATCAGCATCAGCGTCGCCGGCAGCCGCTCCAGGATCACGGTGGCGACGGGCTTGTTGTAGATCGCGGAGAAGCCGAGATCGAGCCTTACCAGCCGCCAGAGATAGTCGAGCAGGCGCACGGCCGCGCTGCCTTCCAGCCCATAGAAGCGCCGCAGCTCCGCCGCCTGCGCCGGATCGCCACCGCCCATCTGCGCCATCAGCGCATCGACGGTGTCGCCGGGCGCGAACTGCAGAAGGATGAACAAACCGGCGAGCAGGATGAGCAGCGTCGGCACGCTGCTCATCAGCCGTCGTCCGGCCAGCTTCAGAATTTGCATGGCGTGTTCTTCCGGCGCCGGACGAGCCGGGATGACCGCACGGGGCGAGCCATCCGAGATCGTCGGGCGGTCCTTGTCAAAAGGCGTTTGTCAGACCTGGAGCGGCCCTGTCGCTATGGACAGGGCGCCGGGTGCTGCCGTTCAGGACTCGATCCACAGATCCGCCCAATGGCTCGAAGGCCAGCGCGGATTGTTGTGGTGGTTCTTCAGCTTCTTGCTGGTGACGGAGATGAACTGGCGCTCCGTCGCCATCCACAGCGGCAGCTCGGTGTTGAGCAGCTTGACGATCTCGGGATAGGCCGCCTTGCGCTTGGCCGGGTCGATCTCGAAGGCGGCGTCGTCCATCATCTTGTCGGCCTTCGGGTCGACCCAGCCCCACTGGTTGGTGAAGGCGGTGCCCTTCGGGCTGCCCGAGCGGTACCAGACCATGGTGCTGATCGCCGGATCGGCGCGGTAGATGTGCCAGCCGGTCGAGAGATCGTAGTCCCAGTCGCGATAGACGGCGGTGAGATAAGTCGCGGCGTCCGGACGCTGGAGCTCGACCTTGATGCCGACCTGCTGCAGCGACTGCTGGATGAAGGTCGACCAGAGCGGGATGTCCTCGCCGAACGGCGGGCTCAGCATCTTCAGCGAGAAGCGCACCCCGCCGGCGCCGCGCTTGAAGCCGGCCTCGTCGAGCAGCGCGTTCGCCTTCTTGACGTCGAAGGCATAGTCCGGCGCGCCCGGCTTGTAGAAATTGGTCGAGACCGCCGGGATCGGCCCATGGGCGCGCTTGCCGTTGCCGTACAGGAAGTTCTCGATGAAGAAGTCGGTGTCGACCGCATGGACGATGGCGCGGCGCACGCGCACGTCCGAGAGCTCCTTGCGGCGCAGGTTGAACTCGATCGTGTTCTGGAAGGGCTGGCGCTCATTGCCGCGCGAGGAGACCTCGAAGCGGGCATCCTTGCCGAGCCGGTCGATGTCGGCGAGCGGCAGCGACGAGTAGTTGCTCATATGGACCTGGCCGGCTTCGATCGCGGCGGTCGCAGCGGCCTTGTCGGTGATGAAGCGCCAGACGATCTTGTCGAGATAGGGGAAGCCCTTGCGCCAGTAGTCCGGGTTGCGCTCGGCGATGACATACTGGCCGCGCTCATACTGCGCGAACTTGAACGGGCCGGTGCCGATCGGCGCGACATTGGCCGGGTTGTCGAGGATGTTCGTGCCCTCGTAGATGTGCTTGGGCGCGATGTAGCCGAGGTCGGGCGCCGCGCCCATGAACAGGTCCATCGGCATCGGGCGGCCATAGCGGAAAATGGCCGTGTGGGCGTCCGGCGTATCGACCGCCTCGAGCGCCGAATGCAGCGCCGTGCCGTAGTTCAGATGCTTCTTCCACAGCTCCATCGCCGTGTACTGCACGTCGGCCGAGGTGAAGGGCTTGCCGTCATGCCACTTCACGCCTTCGCGCAGCTTGATGGTGATCGTCTTGCCGTCGGCCGAACCTTCCCAGCTCGTCGCCAGCATGGGCTCGAGCTCGCCCTTCTCGTTGAGGTCGACCAGCGGCTCCATGATCTTGGAAGCGATCACGTAGACGCCCGTCGAGGCGCGCAGGGCGGGGTTCAGGATGCGCTGTTCCTGCGGCATGTGCACCGTGATGGTGCCGCCGCGGCGCGGCTCTTGAGCGAAAGTGGTGGCAGGCAGGGCGGCCGCCAGCGCAAGCGCACCGGCGCTGGCGAGCAGATGGCGCCGAGTCAGATTTCCTCCAGTCATATTCCCCTCCATTATTGCGTTTGCTTCTGAGATTTGCGGTTCTGACCGGTCAGCCCGGCTTTCTGGCAGTCGTTTCCCAGCCGATCAGCGCCCCGTCGACGGCGGCACAGGGCAGGGCGCCCGGGCTGGTCCATTCGGCGAAGGGTTGCGCGCGGGCAAAGTCGTCGCAGGCGAGCACGACGCCGCAAGGCGGCAGTGCCTGGCCCGGATCGCGGCCCCAGCGCTGCGCGAACCGCGCTGCATCGACGAACACCAGGTCCGCACCGCGCGGCTGCATCGTCACGGTGAAGGCGCCGTCGCGCTCGCTGACGGAAAGGGAAAGCAGCCTTGCGCAGAGCTCGGCCTCGGTGCGCGGATCGGCGACGACGATCTCGATGCGCTTCAGGGCGCGGGCGCCGTTGCGATGCTCGACCAGGCTCGGCAGCCAGACGGTCTCGCGGGTGAGATGCTGGCAGGCGAACAGCCGCGCCCCGCCCGGCGCCGGTTCCAGCGGCCATTGGAAGATCCGGAAACCGGCTTCGCCGGTGCTGCCGTCACCCAGTTCGACCGGGCGCCGGAACTCGAACGGGCCGGTGCTGCCATCCAGACCGTCACGCTTCAGCGCAGCAAGGCCGGCCTCGGCATCGTCGCTGCGCATGGCGAGGCGCTCGAGACCCGCCCCGCGGGCGAGAAAGGCCCGCGTCGGCTGGTTGAATTCGGTCGCGGTGAGCACGCCGAGGAGTTCGACATAGTCGTCCTCGAACATGATGGTGTGGTTGGCCGTCCCGAGATAGTCGCTGTGCAGGCCACGCGGCGAAACGGTGAAGCCGAGAGCCTGCCAGCGCTCGGCCGACACCGCGAGGTTGCTCACGGCGATGACGATATGGTCGAGCCCAAGGACGTGATCGCGCATCCGGCAAAGGTTCCATGCGTGGCGGGATTTCCCCGGCGACAGGACCGTGTCATAAGTGCATGCAGTTGTACAGGCACTTTTGACAATCGCGTGCTCGGCTTTTGCACAAATCTCGGATTTCCGCTGGTGAAAGAGACGGCAATCCCATGTCCGGAGCGGGCTGCCACGCGTCGAAAGAACGAAGAAAAGCGCTTTGAATTCAAGATCTAAAGAGAACTGGGTCGTGACGGGGGAGGCCACTGTCGCGGCCTCGGCCAGCGGTTTCCGCCGCCGTTCCAAGGGCGGCGGAAGCAGGTGCCCTGCGCTATTTTCGGGCGCGAGCGCGGCCGCGGCGCGGCGTGGTCTGCTCCGGCAGGAAGATCTTGATGAGGGCTTCCTTGAGCACGGAGCGGGCCTCCGCGAAGGTCAGCGAGATGTGGCTGCGCAGGATCTCGATGCCGCGCTCCCGGTCGCGGTCGACGATGGCCTGGACGATGCGCGAATGATCCTCGACCAGGCTCCAGTGCTGCGGCCCGTTCTCGATCTGGACTCGGCGCACGAAGCGGATGCGCGCATTCACGCCGATGAGCTGGCGGACGATCTCCGGATTGTTGGCGAGCTCGGCAAGGTGGACGTGGAAGGCTTCGTCGAGCTCGAGGATCTCGTCCGGATCCTTGTTCTCGTAGCGGATGCGGGCATCGGCCCAGAAGGCCTGGAGTCGGGCGATCCCGGCCTCGTCGGCGCGTTCGCAGGCGAGGGCGAAGGCCCCGGTCTCGATGATCGAGCGCATCTCGAACAGGTCGAGCAGGTCGTCGATGTCGACGCCGCGGAAGCAGAAGCCCCGGTTCGGCGTGAACACGACGAAGCCTTCGGAGGCGAGCCGGTTGAGCGC
>JAKFDB010000078.1:0-57011 GCA_036676315.1 Bradyrhizobiaceae bacterium | reverse complement strand
GCGTAAGTGATCGGAAAGACCGGCGTCAGATGTCCTGCTCGCCCTCGAGCCGGGCGACCGGCACCGGGCCGAGCCCATCCTTGTTGTAGATGTCGTCGCGGAACTGGACACCGCCATCGGGCGTCGCCCAGGCGGTGACGTAAACCCAGTAACACGGCACCGGATTGCTGATGCGGGCGTTGATGCGCTCGCCGGACTGGATGGTCTCGTCGATCTTGGTGCGATCCCAGCCGGGCGTCTCCTTGAGCAGGAAGGTGATGTAGTCGCGCACGTTCTGGACGCGGATGCAGCCGGAGGAGACGAAGCGGAAATCGTCGCCGAAAATGCCCTTGGCCGGCGTGTCGTGCATGTAGACGCCATGCGGGCTGGGGATGTTGATGCGCACGAAGCCGAGCGAATTGAATTCGCCGCCCGGATCCTGCCGGAAGGTGTAGCGCGTCGCCTCGTCCGAGTTCCAGTTGACCCGCTCAGGCGCGATCTCGCCGTTCGGCCCGATGATCCGGATCTTGTTCTCGGTGAGATAGCCTGGCTGCTTGCGCATCATCGGAATCAGATCCTTGCGGATGATCGATGCCGGCACGGTCCAGGTCGGGTTGAAGTTGACCTCGGGAATCTTGGTCTGCAGCAGCGGCGACTGGCGGTCGATCTTGCCGACGCCAGCGGCGTGGCGCGTCGCGACATGGCCGTTCTCGACCGTTTCGATCGCCGCGGCCGGAATATTGGCGACGACATAGCGGTTGCCGAGATTGCCCGACCAGGTCCGCAGCCGGACGACATTGGTCTCGAGCTGGCGGATGCGGCGGTCGATCGGAACATTGAGCGCGGTCAGCGTGGCGCGGTTGACGCCGCCGGTGGTCGACAGGCCCATGCGCGACTGGAAGCGGCGCACCCCGGCCTCGACATAGGAATCGAAGACGTTGCTCGTGCCGGCCGATTCATCGAGATCGCCGGTGATGATCAGGCGCTGGCGCAGCTGGACGACGCCCTGCCCCTTCGAACCGACGGCGAGGCGATCGCCGACCTGGAGAGCCGGCCAGCCGCCGCGCGCGGCGAGATCGCGATAGCTTGCGATGGCCTGCTCGGTCGCGGCCAGTGCCACCGGGGAAAGCATCGGTGTCGAGGAGCGCAGCACCGCATTGCGGGCGCCGGCATCGTAATTCTGGCGCCATTCGGCCTGCTGGGCGAAAGCCGGCAGGCTCACACCGGCGGCGGCGCTCGAAAACAGGGCCAGCACCGTCTCGCGACGCGTCAGGCTGATATTCGGCATCGATCGTACCCCTTGGACTTCGCAGTCGACACAAAGCGGGACGCGGCCCGCCCCTTCAGCACGGCCGGGCCATGCTGGCTGCTGGGGACGATCCCCTACCACAGTTAACACCGTATGATGAGAGCGGCATTTTTGGGGCGACGTTGCGTCGCGCTCACGCGGGTTTGATTGCGCAGATGCAGGTCAGACGGCAGGGGGCCGGCGGAAGGCAGCGCGCCCCGGCCGATCGGCCGGGGGGATTTGCGGTCCGGACGGCCGCAAGCGGCCGGAAGGAATCCTCAGAGCTTGTAGCGGATCTGGTCGGTCCAGAAGCGCTCGAGGCGCAGCAGGGCGTTGTTCATGCGCTCGAAATCATCGGCCGCGATGCCGCCGATCTGCTCGACGGTGCGGACGTGCTTGTCATAGACGCCCTTGACCAGGTTGTGCACTTCCCTGCCCTTTTCCGTCAGGCTGATGCGCACCGAACGACGGTCGATCCGCGAACGGGCATGGTGCAGGAAGCCGAGCTCGACCAGCTTCTTGACGTTGTAGGAGACGTTCGAGCCGAGATAGTAGCCGCGGGTGCGCAGCTCGCTGGCGCTGAGCTCGGCGTCGCCGATATTGTACAGCAGCAGGGCCTGGACGCTGTTGACGTCGTCGCGGCTGCGGCGCTCGAATTCGTCCTTGATGACATCGAGCAGGCGCCGATGCAGCCGCTCGACCAAGGTGAGGGACTCAAGGTAAAGCGGCTTCACCTTGAGTTGAACTTCCTCGGACACGGCTGGCGCCGCAGTCTTTACGTTGCTTTTCATGGTATATCCCGCCTGTTGCATATCGGCCAGGATTAGTCTCCCGGTCCGCTTCTGAGAGACACCATAGGGAGGGCGGATGAAAACGAGTTTAAATATCAGGATGAATCGGAGATTTACCCATTTGGGTGAATGCGAAATGAACCGCAAATCCCTTAAGCTAAAGCGTTTCTTACCTCGGCCCGCCGCATTCGAGCGGCAGAAGGGCGCTCAGCCCTCCTGGTTCTCGGCCGCCCAGGTCGCGACGAAATAGGCCAGCATCAGCATGACATAGCTGCCGATCAGCACCGGCGAGAGCGGCAGCCAGCGCGGGAAGAAGAAGCCGAGCAGGAGCTGGCTCATCGCCGCCAGCAGCCAGAGCACGCCACCCCAGGTCGAGGTCAGCCAGAGGCCGACGGCGGCGACGAGATCGAACACCGCGAAATAGACGGTGATCGCCTGGAAGGTGAGCGGACGCGATTCGAAGGGCGGTCCGCTCTCGGGGCCGAGGCCGAGGATGAGCGCCCATTGCAGCAGGCCCTTGGCCATCCAGGCCACGGAGAGCAGGCGCAAAAGCCAGACCAGGATCGTCCGCCAACGCAGGCGACCGGGTTTGCCTTCGCCGGGCGCGCCGCCGGGCTGGCTGCGCAGGACCTCGCTCTCGCGCGTCAGCGTCACGCGGAGCGCCCCAGTTCGAGCTCGGTCGCGCCGAGCGGGGCGAAATGCGCCTCGACGGCAGCAGGATCGAGCGCCTCGATGCTGGCCGGCTGCCAGACCGGCGCCTGGTCCTTGTCGATCACCACCGCCCGCACGCCTTCATAGAAATCGTGGCCATGGGCGATGCGCGAGACGATGCGGAATTCCAGTGCCATCGCCGCGGCGAAATCGAGATCGGCACCGCGGCGCATCTGCTCGAAGGCGATGGCGACGCTGGTCGGCGACTTCGCCCGCAGCGTGGCGAGCGCCTTGGTGGCGAAAGCCTCGCCAGCCGCCGCACCGGCCTCCAGCCGCGACAGGATCGCGGCCAGCGTCGGCGCGCCGAAGGCGGCGGCGATGGCCTCGCGATCCCCGGCGAGCTTGCCGGGGGCGGGCGTGTGCGCGAAGGCGGCGAGGATTTCATCGACGGGCCCGGCGCCGGTCAGCGCCTCGGCGAGCTCCGCCATGCGGGCCGAAGCAACGGCGTGGGTGGCAAGGCCGAGCGCCAGCGCATCGCCCTGGCCGACACGATCGCCCGTTAGGGCCAGGTAGACACCTGCAGCATCCGGCAGGCGCGGCAGCGCATAGGTCGCTCCGACATCCGGGAAGAAGCCGATGCCGACCTCCGGCATGGCGAAGAGATAGCGCTCGCCGGCAACGCGACGGCTGCCATGCAGCGAAATGCCGACGCCGCCGCCCATGACGATGCCGTCGATCAGCGAGACAAACGGCTTCGGATAGGCCTGGATGCGGGCATTGAGGATGTATTCCTCGCGCCAGAAGGCGAGCATCTCGTCCTGCCGGCCGGCCTTGCCGAGATCGTGCAAAGCGCGGATGTCGCCGCCGGCGCAGAACGCCTTTTCGCCGGAAGCCGTCACCACGATGCGGGTCACCGCGGGATCGTGCTCCCAGGCATCGAGCGCGCGGGCCAGTTCGCGGACCATGCCATGGCTGAGCGCGTTCAGTGCCTTCGGACGGTTGAGCAGGACGAAGCCCGCCGTGCCGCGCCTCTCGCAGATGATTTCCTGGTCCTGCGTCATGTCCGAAATGCCACCCTGATCTGCCTGCGCTTCTGGAAGCCGTGGCCAGGCTTGTCAACGCGAGGCAGCCGCCATCCCGATCCGGTGTCAGCGCACGACGCCGGGCCGGCATGCGACGCCGAAGCCTGTTTTGGAATGGTTCCGATGTGTTAAAGCAACCTACAAGGCTGTCGTCGGGCAGGTTGGAGGCGTTCATGGCATCTCGGGTTGTGCGGTCCTTTCCCGCCCCGCAAGCAAGACTGGTCGAGGCCCCCAGCACGACCTCGCTCGGCCTCACCCGCCGCATGCGCCGCAACCGCAAGGCAGACTGGTCACGCCGCCTGGTGCGCGAGAACCTGCTGACCACCGACGATCTGATCTGGCCCATCTTCCTGATGGATTCGCGCGAGGCGCGCAGCGCGATCGCCTGGATGCCGGGCGTCGACCGCCTGAACATCGACGAAGCCGTGCGGCAGGCTGCGGAAGCGGCTGCTCTCGGCATCCCCGCCATCGCCCCCTTCCCTTTCGTCGAGCGCGAATTGCGCGACCCGACCGGCTCGGAGGCGCTGAACAGCCGCAATCTGATGTGCCGGGCGGTGCGGGCGATCAAGGCGGCGGTGCCCGAGATCGGCATCATCTGCGATGCAGCGCTCGATCCTTATACCTCGCACGGGCATGACGGCGTCATGGATGGCGAGAAGGTGCTCAACGATGCCAGCGTCCACATCCTGACGCAGCAGGCCGTCGCCTTGGCCGAGGCCGGTGCCGACGTCATCGCCCCGTCCGACATGATGGACGGACGCGTCGCCGCGATCCGCGCCGGACTCGACGGCGCCGGCTTCGAGGACGTGCAGATCATGGCCTATGCGGCGAAATACGCCTCCGCCTATTACGGCCCGTTCCGCGACGCGATCGGCACCAACGCCACGCTGATCGGCGACAAGCGTACCTATCAGATGGACCCGGCCAATTCCGACGAGGCGATCGCCGAGGTGGCGCTCGATCTCGAGGAAGGCGCCGACATGGTGATGATCAAGCCCGGCCTGCCCTATCTCGACGTCGTCGCACGGGTGAAGGACACTTTTGCGGTGCCGACCTTCGCCTACCAGGTCTCGGGCGAGTACGCGATGATCATGGCCGCCGCCAATAATGGCTGGCTCGACGGCGACAAGGCGATGCTGGAGAGCCTGCTCGCCTTCAAGCGCGCCGGCGCCGACGGGGTGCTGACCTATTTCGCGCCGCGCGTGGCGAAGATGCTGAAGGCGTAGGGCTGAACACGCAGCGTCATTCTCGGGCGGAGCGCAGCGCAGACCCGAGAATCGCCTGAAAGAGATGCTCGGGTCGAGCCCGAGCATGACGCTCTGCATGAGGCATGTTCCGCGCCGCCGTGAAGCACGCTAGCGTCAGCCTCGATGCGCGCGCTGCTCACGTCGATTCTGCTCTGCCTTGTGCTCGCCTCTTGCGGGCAGCGCTTCGACACCGACCAGCGGCGCGCCTGCCGGCTGGCGATTCCGGCGCTGAACCCCAGCGACAGCACCATCGTGATCGAAGGCAGCGGCCAGGGCCCGCGCCCGGCGATATTGCGCATCGTCTACCGGGTCGAGCGGCCGGAGGCACAGCCAAGGCGGCGCACCATCGACTGCATCTTTGCCGGCGAGGGCACGACGCTGCAGCGCGGCTCTCTGGCCGGCCTCGCCTCGGACGGGCAGCCGATGACGGAAGCGAGCTTCCAGCTGCTGCGCCGCTTCTATCTCGAATACAAGCCGGAGCCGCCGGTCGATCCCGGCGCGGCGCCGGCGGCGCATCTGCCGCTGCTGTCTCAGGGCACGGCCTATCTGCTGCAGCAGGGCCTCGCCGCCCTGCCCTCGGCCGCGATCTATGCCCTGCTGGCCAGCGCCTATGCCCTGATCTACGGGCTGAACGGTCGCATCATCCTGACCTTCGGCGAATTCTCGGCGCTGGGGGCGGCCGCCGCGGTCGTCGGCGTCGCACTGACCTTCTCGCTTGCGCCCTCGACCCCGGTCTCCGGCCTCGCCATCGCTTTCCTGTCCGCGATCGCGGTCAATGCCATCCACGGCTTCGCCATGGGCCGCTTCGTGCTGCGTCATCTCGACAAGGCCAATGGCCAGCAGGTGCTGATCGCCACCATCGGCCTCGCCATCGCGCTCTCCGAATATCTGCGCCTCGCCCAGGGCGTCGAACTGCGCTGGCTGCCACCGGTCTTCAACGAGCCGCTGCCGCTGGCCCGCGCCGAGAACTTCATCGTCACCACCACGCCGGTCGCGCTCGCCATGTCGGCGGGCGGGCTCGCAGCGGCGCTGGCGCTGATTCTCTATTTGCGTCGCTCGGCCTATGGCCGGGCCTGGCGCGCGGTGGCGGACGATGCCCGCACCGCGGCCCTGTTCGGGGTCGACGCGCGCGCCGTGCACGACCGGGCGCTGATCATCGCCTGTGCCGCCTGCGGCGCGGCCGGCGTGATCGTCACGGTGATCTATGGCGGCATGGGTTTCGCGGGAGGCTTCACGCTCGGCCTGAAGGCGCTGGTCGCGGCGGTGCTGGGCGGCATCGGCTCGGTTCCAGGCGCCTGCCTGGGCGGGCTCGCCATCGCGGTCTTCGAAATGCTGTGGTCGACGGCGATGCCGCTCGAACAGCGCGACATCGCCGTCTATAGCTTGCTCGCCGTGACGCTGATCCTGCGTCCCGGCGGCTTCTTCGGCGACGGCGCGCTGTCGCCACGCCAGGTCTGAAGGCGTTCCGGGGGGATAAAAGTGGCAGAGACCGCATTCGCCATCAGCTTCGCCGATATCGAGGCTGCTGCGCGCACCATAGAGGGGCATGTGCTGAAGACGCCGCTGATGCCGGCGCCGCGCCTCTCGGCCCTCACCGGCGCGCAGGTCCTGGTCAAGCACGAGAACATGCAGGCGACGGCCTCGTTCAAGGAGCGCGGCGCGGTCAACAAGCTGCTCAGCCTCTCCGATGACGAGAAGCGCCACGGCGTCATCGCGATGTCGGCCGGTAACCACGCCCAGGCGGTCGCCTATCACGCCAGGCGCTTCGGCATCCCGGCGACGATCGTGATGCCGGAGCCGACGCCGCTGGTGAAGGTCGAGAACACCCGTGCCCACGGGGCCGAAGTCGTGCTGTTCGGCGAGACGCTCTTCGAGTCGGCCGCCCGCGCCCGCGAGATCGCGGCCGAGCAGGGCCTCGTCTTCGTCCACCCCTATGACGATGCCGCTGTGATGGCCGGCCAGGGCACGATCGCGCTCGAAATGCTGCGCGAGGCCCCCGATCTCGACATGCTGCTGATTCCGATCGGCGGCGGCGGGCTGATGGCGGGTAATGCGATCGCCGCCAAGGCGCTGAAGCCTGCGATCGAGCTGATCGGCATCGAGGCCGCGCTCTACCCCTCCTTCCACAATGCCGTGCACGGCTCCGAGATGCCGATCGGCGGCGCGACGCTCGCCGAGGGCATCGCGGTCAAGACGGTCGGCGTGCAGACCCTGCCGATCGTCAGGGAACTGGTCTCCGACATCGTGCTGGTCAGCGAGGACCTGATCGAGCGTGCCGTCAACGCCTATGCCAGCCTGCAGCACACGCTCGCCGAAGGCGCCGGCGCGGCCGGGCTCGCCGCCATGCTGAAGCAGCCCGAGCGCTATCGCGGCCGCAAGGTCGGGCTGGTGCTCTGCGGCGGCAATATCGACACGCGGCTGCTCGCCGCGATCATGGTGCGCGAGCTCGAACGCGAGCAGCGGATCGCCGCCTTCCGCCTGACCGCGAGCGACAGGCCGGGCCTGCTCGGCAAGGTCGCGAGCCTGCTCGGCACGCTCGGCGCGAATATTCTCGAGGTCAGCCATGGCCGGCTCTTCCTCGACGTGCCGGCCAAGGGCGTGACGCTCGACGTCACCGTCGAGACCCGCGACGAGCACCACACGGCGGCGATCGAACAGGCGCTGCACAAGGAGGGCTTCGCGCCGCGGCGAATCTATCCGCGCGGCCAAGAGCCCGATCGCTCCGGGCCGTGAGGCCTCGGAGCGTGAATCGGTCTCTTTCTCATAGAATTACTGCGTGATCTTCGCCGAAAACCGCTTTGCACTTTTCGGCATCACGCACTTGCGGAACCAGGCAGCTGATCAAACATTATCGGGGTGGGCGCTTGCCCGCGCTTAAGATGAAGGTCGACCGCCCGATGAGCCAGCCCTCCTCCTATCGCCAGACGGCGGTCCCGATGCCGGAGGAACGCCGCGTGCAGGACACGCGTGGCGTGCTCGGCTCACGGCTGTTCGCCTGGATCGGCGACGTCGTCGTCCTGTTCTTCCTGACCTGGATCGTCCTCGTCCTGCTCGGCATCCTCGGCATCGTCACCTTCGGACTGACCTGGCTGCTGATGGGCGGCGCGACCATCGGCGTGGCGCTGGGCTATGCGGCCCTGACGGTCGGTGGGCGCAAGCAGGCGACGCTCGGCATGCGCATGGCGGGCCTTAGGGTCGAGACCGCCTCCGGCGGACGGCCCGAGGCGCTCGCAGCCGCGGTCCACGCGCTGTTCTTCTATGTCGCGGCCGGCACGGTCGCGCTCTGGTTCATCGACATCCTCTGCGGGCTGATGCGCGAGGACCGACGCCTCGGCCACGACCTGCTGACTGGGCTGGTGGTGGTACGCGCCTGAGCCAAGCGAGGTGCTTGTTGCCGCTGCAGCGGCTGCTACACTCGCTGCGAGCGATTGACGGAGCCCTTCGAACGTGACGCGGCCCCTGCGGGATGCTCCGCAATTCTATCTGACCTCGCCAACGCCTTGCCCCTATTTGCCGGGCCGCGAGGAGCGCAAGGTGTTCACCCACCTTGTCGGCGGGCGGGCGCGTGACCTCAACGACGTGCTCTCGCAGGGCGGCTTCCGGCGCTCGCAGAGCATCGCCTACCGTCCGGCCTGCGAGACCTGCCGGGCCTGCGTCTCGGTCAGGATCGTCGTCGACGACTTCCGGCCCTCGCGCGGCTTCCGCAAGGTGCTGTCGCGCAACAGCGACCTGATCGGCGAGGCGCTGCCGCCGCAGCCGCGCTCCGAGCACTATTCGCTGTTCCGCGCCTATCTCGATGAGCGCCATCCCGAGGGCGGCATGGCGACGATGTCGGCGCTCGACTTCGCCATGATGATCGAAGACACCCATGTCGAGACCAGCCTGGTCGAATACCGCCGGCGCGGCCCCGACAGCGGCTTCACCGGGCGCGGCCAGGGCGATCTCTACGCGCTGGCGCTGACCGACCGGCTGAGCGACGGCCTTTCGATGGTCTACTCGGTCTACGACCCCGCTCTCGAGGTGCGCTCGCTCGGCACCTTCATGGTGCTCGACCATGTCGAGCGCGCCCGCAAGCTCGGACTGCCCTATGTCTATCTCGGCTACTGGGTCGATGGTTCGCCGAAAATGGCCTACAAGGCCCGCTTCCTGCCGCAGGAGCGATTGATGCCGCAGGGCTGGGAACGCGTCGGCTGATACGCGTCGGAAGGTCCGCGCCGGAAAATCGCGGGCGCCATGTCTAACCTCGATGGGGCGCCATCTAAATCGTTTGAGATGCACAGCCGGGCTGCAGAACGCGCACTTGCCCGGATAGGAGGCAACGGGCGATAGGTAGCCGCGAAGGCCGCCGCTCTCTCTCTGGCGGCCATATCGGAGGAAACATGGCCGACCAGCTGACCGAGCGCCTCGAGCGCTGCTACACCGGCATCATCCATGACGTGCTGCGCGAAATGGGGCTCAAGGACTTCACCCTGCCGCCGGAGCTGCGTCCGCTCCTGCCCGGCACCAAGCTCGCGGGGCCGGCCTTCACCATCGAGGGCAAGACCGGAGAGTTCGACGCGCATGAGACGCTGCTCGCCTGGACCGGCCTGCTCTCGGCCGCCAAGCCCGGCTATGTCTGGGTCAACCAGCCCAATACCGAAGGCTGCGCGCTGATGGGCGAGCTCTCGGCCGAGACGCTGAAGAACAAGGGCGTCCGCGGCTGCGTCATCGACGGGCTCGCGCGCGACACCGAATTCATGATCGACATGGGCTTCCAGGCCTTCTTCAAGGCCTACACGCCGCGCGACATCGTCGGCTTCTGGCTGCCGAAGGCGGTCGATGAGCCGATCAAGATCGGTGATGTCTGGATTCGGCCGGGCGACTACATCCTCGGCGACCGCGACGGCGTGGTGCGCATCCCGGCCGAGATCATCGAGGAAGTGGTGACCAAGGCCGAGACCGCGATTTCGGCGGAAAACAAGGTCCGCACCGCGATCCTCGCCGGAACCGACCCGCAGCAGGCCTATCTGCAGTTCGGCAAGTTCTGATGTCCCATGACCCGCGCCTGATCCTGCTCGACGCCCGCGACAATGTCTTCGTCGCGCGCACCCGCCTGCCAGCCGGCGAGGTGGTAGAGACCGGAGCGGGTGCGGCGACGCTCGACCGCGATGTGCCTCTGGCACACAAGGTCGCTCGCCGGGCGATCGCGCCCGGCGAAAAGATTCTGAAATACGGCGCGCCGATCGGCGTCGCGACCGTCGCCATCGCCGCCGGTAGCCACGTCCATGTCCAGAACATGAAGAGCGACTACACGCCGACCTACCATCTCGAGGACGAGCGCAAGGCAGGAGCAACCCAATGACCGGGCTCAGGGGCTATCTGCGCAGCGACGGCCGCAAGGGCATCCGCAACGTCGTCGCGGTCGCCTATCTCGTCGAATGCGCCCATCACGTCGCCCGCGAAATCGCCCTGCCCTGGCGCGAGAACGAGGTCCATGCGATCGGCTTCCCGGGCTGCTATCCGAACCCCTATGCCGAACGGATGATGGAGCAGCTCTGCACCCACCCCAATGTCGGGGCCGTACTGCTGGTCTCGCTCGGCTGCGAGAGCTTCAACAAATACGCGCTGGAGCGCGTGGTGCGCGCGACCGGCCGGCCGGTGAAGACCATCGTCATCCAGGGCACCGGCGGCACCCGCGCCTCGATCAAGGAAGGCCGGGCCTGGGTCGAGGAGCAGCGCGCCGCGCTCGACGAGACCGAGACCGTACCAATGGCAGTCGGCGAGCTTGTGATCGGCACCGTCTGCGGCGGCTCCGACGGCACCTCCGGCATCACCGGCAATCCGGCGGCCGGCCGGGCCTTCGACCAGCTCATCGCCGAGGGCGCCGCCTGCATCTTCGAGGAGACCGGCGAGCTGATCGGCTGCGAGCACATCATGGCGGCGCGGGCGATCACCCCCGAGCTTGGGGTCGAGCTGGAGAAATCGGTCGCCAAGGCGGCCCGCTACTACGCGACGCTGGGCTACGGCTCCTTCGCTGCCGGCAATGCCGAAGGCGGGCTCTCGACCATCGAGGAGAAGTCGATGGGCGCCTATGCGAAGTCGGGCGCCTCGCCGATCTCAGGCCTGATCAAGCCCGGCGACGTGCCGCCCAAGGGCGGGCTCTACCTGCTCGACGTGGTGCCGGATGGCGAGGTCCGCTTCGGCTTCCCCAACATCAACGACAATGCCGAGATCGCCGAACTGATCGCCTGCGGCGCGCATTGCGTGCTGTTCGTCACCGGCCGCGGCTCGGTCGTCGGCTCGGCGATCTCGCCGGTGGTCAAGATCTGCGCCAATCCTGAGACCTATCGGCGGATGAGCGACGACATGGATGTCGATGCGGGCCGCATTCTCGAAGGCAAGGCCAGCCTCGACGAGGTCGGCACCGAGATCCGCGACCTCGTCGTTTCGCTGGCGCAGGGTGCGCGCACCAAGTCGGAGGAGCTCGGCCATCAGGAGTTCATCCTGACCTATAAGAGCTTCGAGCCGCTCGGCCCGGCCTGCCTGCCGGCGTGAGCACACGCCCTCCCTCCGCTTGCGGTGGGAGGGTTGGGTCGGGGCAGTTCCGTTCGCCCGAGCCGCCAGTTGCGCATCGAAGCCGAATCCCGGCCGGACAACCTGCCGAGCCAGTTCTCTCCGGCGCCGTAAGGAGCGCCACGGGGTGCCTTGGCCCGCCGACCTGCGACGGCTCGGCCCGAACTCAGTCGCTGCGCGGCGCGGCCGGCGTCGCTCCGCTGGCGGGCGGCGGCGTGGCGGGTGCAGCCGCCGCGGTCGCCCAGGAAGTCGTCCAGGTTTCCGTCAGCGTGTGCTTTGCGGTGCGCAGGAATATCCGCAGATCGGTGCTTTCGCCGGGCTGCAGCGCGACGTCGACGATGGCGCGAAAGCCTTTCGCCGCGACATTGGCATCGACGATCGTGCCGGCGACGGAGCCGACGGAAGCCGAGGCGACGACAGAGACGCGCTTGGGATCGGAGAGATGGTATTCGAGATCGCCGGCGTTGAAATCGACGATGAAGCGCCGCTTCACACGTCCGGCTTCGGCGATCTCGTCGGCGGCAAAGCTGCTCTGAACCTGACCAAGCGCATGCAGCGTCTCGGTCGTCGAGACCGTGGTGATCCGGTAGGCGAGCTCGGTCGGACGCCCCGGCTCGAGGGCCGCCTTCGGCGTCCAGCAGCAGACGATATTGTCGAACTCCTCGCCTTGGGTCGGGATCTCGATCAGGTCGACGCGGCCCTCGCCCCATTCGCCTGATGGTTCGACCCAATAGCCCGGCCGGGCGTGGTAGTGGGCCTCCAGATCCTGATAGTGGCCGAATTCGCGATCGCGCTGGATCAGGCCGAAGCCACGCGGGTTGCGATCGTGGAAGGATGAGATGGTGAGCGCCTTGGGATTGCGGATCGGGCGCCAGATCCATTCCCCGGCGCCGGTCTGCAGCATCAGCCCGTCGGAATCATGGATCTCCGGGCGGAAGTCGGTGCGCTGCTGGCGGTCTCCCTCCCCGGCGAGGAACATCGAGGTCAGCGGCGCGATCCCGATCCGCGCGATCGGCTTGCGCGGCACGATGGTCGCGGTGACGGCGACGCTCGTCTGCTGGCCGGGGCTGACGACGAAGCGGAACGCCCCGGCGACCGAGGGCGAATCGACCAGACCGTAGACGACGAGATCGAGGCTTTCCGGCTTCGGACGCTCGAGCCAGAGCGAACGGAAGAACGGGAATTCCTCGTCCTCCTCGCCGCCCACATCAAGCGCCAGCGCCCGCGCCGACAGGCCATAGCGATGGCCGCGGCCGAGGAAACGAAAATAGCTGGCGCCGAGGAAGGAGATCAGCTCGTCCTGGCGCCTGAGATCGTTGAGCGTGGTCGTGACCGCGAAGCCGGCAAAGCCGAGCGAAACCGGAAGCGTCTGCGGAACCGGCGCCTTGCCGTATTCGAACAGCGCCATGGTGAAGGGAAGCGGGATCGCATTGCCGTCCGCCACCACATGGATCTGCACCGGACGGTCGTGCAGGAAGCCGAGATGGAACAGGTGCAGGCGGAAATCCGAGCCGCCCTCCTGCCAGAAGGCCTTTTCGCGGCGGAACCGGATCTCGCGATAGCTATCGTAGGTCAGCGCCTTCAACGCATCGGGAATGGCGGCAAGGCTCGCGTCGAAGGGACGCTCGGCAAGCTGGCGCGCCTGACGGACGACGTCCTCATAGCCGAAATTGCCTTGGTTGACCCCGCTCGGCGGCGCCTTCGCGGCGGGTGCGGGCGCAGCCTCGACCTGCCCTGGTCCGGCAAGAGCTGTCGCAGCGGCCAGCGCAGCCAGGACCGAGCGGCGTGAAAGATCGCCGCCAGCGGGCGCGGGCCGCTCCTCTTCCCGAGAGGAAAGCGCGTCGCTGTCTTGCTGCAATCTGTTCACTGGACGTCCCGATCAGGCCACGAAAACCCTCGCCGCACCGCGGCAGGCGACCAGCAAACGTCGCGCGGCCCTGGAAGTTCCCCCGCGGGCCCCACGCATCTCCCGCTTCGGTCGCCCAGCGCCGCTGTCCGCAACAGTTCCGATCTAGACTGGCGGCATCTCGGAATTTCTCCTTTCGCCTTAAGACTAAATCAAACGGCGCATGAGAGGTTGCCCGCCGTCGACCCGGCGCTCTGGCCTGAATCCTGCGGGAACCATCCATGTTGCAGTCGCTCTCCCGCATGCCCGCGGACATGTCCTCGGACTCGCGGCGCCAGCTCCTCAATGCCGTGACTGACCTGTTCCTGCTCGACAGCGAACCGAGCGACACCTCCAAGTCGCATTACGGCGAGATCGCGCTGCACACCCTGCCCCATCTCGGCGGCGAGGACCGCAAGCACTATGCCGACAATGTCGCGGCGGTGCCGAGCCTGCCGCATGCGGTTGCGGTCTCGCTGGCCAGCGACACCGATTCCGAAGTGGCGAAGCTCGTGCTGAAGCTCTCGCCGGTGCTGACCGACACCGATCTTGCCGCCATCGCGGTCAGCCAGACCCAGGCGCATCTCACGGCGATCGCCGAGCGCGCCCGTTTGTCCGAGAGCGTCACGGACATCCTGGTCGAGCGCGGCGACAGCGCCGTGCTGCGCACGGTCAGCGGCAATGAAGGCGCGCAGTTCTCCGATCATGGCTTCGACCGGCTACTCCAGCGCGGCGGCGACGATGTCGTGGTCGGCGAGGCGCTGGCGCGCCGGGGTGACCTCTCGCCGCAGCGTGCGCAGCGGGTACTGCGCATCGTCGAGCAGGTCGCCGAGCAGGGCGAGCGCAGCAAGGATTCCGCCGACCTCGCCAGGCAGGCACGCCAGCAACGGCTCGAGGTCAAGCTGCTGCTGGCCGATCTGCGGGCCCAGGTGCGCACGCTTGCCGAAGTGGTCACGATGCTGGCCGACGAGGACCGGGCCTTCCACCTCGCCCAGGTCATCGCCGCCGCCGGCGAGATCAGCAACGAACAGTCGCTGCGGGTGCTGCTCCAGCGCGAGGTCAGCGGCATAGCGGTGCTCGCCCGCGCGCTCGATCTCGACAAGGAAACCTTCCGGGCGGTGCTCAGCCTGCGCGGGCGGCGGCTCTACTTCGCGGCGAAGACGATCGAAGACGACCTGCGCGACTATGCCAGGCTCGATGCCGCGACGGCCGACCGGACGATGCGCTTCCTGCGGCTGAAGACCAAGGTCGCCTGAAGCGGCCAGCGATGGTGCCACAAAAGCGCGACAATCGCGCCCTCACCTGCTAGACCATGAGCATGAGCGCGCCCGCAGTGATGGCACGAGTGAGAACCCTTTCCGCCATCGCCGGCCTTGCAGGCCTGGTCTTTGCCGGATCTCCGGCCCAGGCTCAGGCCTTTCTGCCCTTCATGGGCTTTGCGACCTTGCCCAGCTTCGCCTGGTCGGAGCCGACCCTGGCGCCCGGCGGCGTCAAATGGGAAGGCTCCTACGCCCGCATCTCGACCGGCTTCCAGGTCACCAATTCGAAGCGCTACGGGACCTCGGCTGGCCCGACGATCGGGCTGGAAGGCGGCAAGATGTGGCGCGACGGCGACTTCGTCTACGGCATCGTCGGAGCAGTGGAATATGCGCCAGGCCTCGGCGGCTACAGCAACCCCGGCTTCGGCCGAGCGAGCTATACCCAGGACATCGCCGGCGCCTTCCAGCTCAAGGCCGGCGTGCTCGCGACGCCCGACGTGCTGCTCTACACCAAGTTCGGCATGGCCGCTGCGAACGAGACCTACCGCTTCGGCGCGACGCCATTCTCGGCACCGTTCTCGCGTTCCGACATCGCGGTCAGGCCGGAGGCAAGCGCCGGCATCGAATGGGCGGTGACCAACAACATCACGCTCGGGCTCGAGGTCAGCGTCATCGGCCAGGCGATCCGCTGAGGCGGCTCGCAGATCGATTCAAGGCGCTAAGATCCTGATTCAAGCAGCTGGCGAAGCGCGTCAGCCAAGCGACGCAAGCCTTTGAACAGATGTCGGTATTGAGCTCGCCACCGCCACCCTTCAGGCTGTCAGGGCGAGCCTCGCTGCGTGCTTCTCGGACCAGTTCCGGATCTCGCGGAAGACCGGCCCCAGATCATGGGCCGACGATGTGAGCTGATACTCGACGCGCGGCGGCACCTCCGGATAGAGCGTGCGCTTGACGAGGCCGTGCGCCTCCAGGTCGCGCAGCTGGGCCGTCAGCATGTGTTGGGTGATCCCAGGAATCGAGCGACGCAGCTCGCCGAAGCGCAATGTCCGCTGTCCGAGATGCCACAGGATCTCGCCTTTCCATTTCCCGGTCAGGATGCGCATGGCGGCGTGAAATTGCTGGATCGCGGCCGAGCTTTCGCAAGGATCTGATTCTTCTCCGATTTCCCGGTCTGTACCGGCCTCGGGCCGCTCAATGGTCTTGTTTTCCATACTACGTCACAAAATTCATCCTACTTGCGCTTTTGATCCTACTTCCGATTTCCGGGCGACGAAAGCGGCCGGCTCGGCCGTGAATGAACCCGGCCGGGCTCATCCCCGTCCACCGCATCCTCACGCGCCCTTCGGAGCAGTTCATGTCACGCCTGATCTTGGCCGCAACGCTGGCCCTCGCATTGTCGGCCTGCCACACCACCGATCTCGGCCGCTCGGTCGGCTGGCCGACGCCGCAGCGCACCGTCAGATAACGGCGCGCTGCCGGGCGCCCATAGCCCCGCTCAGCCCCCGAACTTGTTGCTCTTCGGGAAGCCCTTGGGCGGCAATCTGCCGGCTTCGGCGCGGTGGCCGAGCCATTCGATCAGCTCGGCCTGCGCCACCGTCCAGGTCCGCGCCGAGGTGTCGAGCCAGGTCAGTCCGTCGGCCAGGGCGAAGACCTTGGCGTCGGAGAGGCCGCCATCCTTGTAGCGCTGCAGCTTGACGCCCTTGCCGCGGCTCATCTCGGCGACCTCCGAGATCGGGAAGCAGAGCAGCTTGCGGTTCTGGCCGATGATCGCGACATGGTCGCCCTCGGCCGGAACGGCGAGCATGGCCTCGGCCGGCGCCTCGACGTTCACCACCTGCTTGCCCTTGCGGGTATTGGCGACGACGTCGTCGCTCGAGACCACGAAGCCGCGCCCCTCGGTACTGGCCATCAGCAGCTTGAGCCCGGGGCGGTAGGGGAAGGCAGCGACGATCTCGGCGCTCTCCTCGAGCTCGATCATCAGGCGGATCGGATCGCCGAAGCCGCGCCCGCCGGGCAGCTTCGAAGCCTCCAGCGTGAACACCTTGCCGTTCGTCGCCATCACCAGGATCTTCGCCGTGGTCTCGGTGAAGAAGGCGGTGCGCAGACCGTCATCGCCCTTGAAGGACAGGCTCGACAGGTCCTGGACATGGCCCTTCAACGCACGGATCCAGCCCTTCTTCGAGATCACCACCGTCACCGGCTCGCGCTCGACCATCGCCTGGGTCAGGTCGATCTCGGTGGTCTCGGGCATATCGGCGAAGCTGGTCCGGCGCTTGCCGATCGCGGTCTCGGGACCGAACAGCTTCTTCACCTCGCGGATATCCCAGGAGATGGTCTTCCACTGCGTCGCGTCGGAGGCGAGCAGGCCCTCGATCTGGCCCTTCTCCGCGGTCAATTCGTCGAGCTCGGTCTTGAGCTGCATCTCCTCGAGCTTGCGCAGCGCCCGCAGCCTTGTGTCGAGGATGGCGTTGGCCTGGATCTCGGTGAGATCGAAGAAGCGCATCAGCTCGACCTTCGGCTCGTCCTCCTCGCGGATGATTTTGATCACCCGGTCCAGGTCGAGATAGACGATCAGCAGGCCGCGCAGGATCTCGAGGCGCTTTTCGATCTGCCCGAGACGGAAACGCGAGCGGCGCAGCAGCACGTCTCGGCGATGGTCGAGCCAGGCGCGCAGCGCCTCGGCGAGGCTGAGCACGCGCGGCACCAGCCCGCCGGTCAGCACGTTCATGTTCATCGGAACGCGCGCTTCGAGATCGGAGAGCCGGAAGAGCGATTCCATCATCAGGTTGGCGTCGACATTGCGGGCGCGCGGCTCGATGACGACGCGGATGTCTTCTGCAGATTCGTCGCGCAGATCGGCGACCAGCGGCAGCTTCCGCTCGTTCAGGAGCTCGGCGATCTTCTCGATCAGCCGGCCCTTCGAGACCATGTAGGGGATCTCGGTGACGACGACCTGCCAGGCGCCCCGTTCGAGCTCCTCCTTCACCCAGCGCGCGCGGGTGCGGAAGGCGCCGCGCCCGGTGCTGTAGGTCTCGATCATCGACGCCCGCGACTCGACGATGATGCCGCCCGTCGGGAAATCGGGCCCCGGCACGAAGGTCATCAACTGCTCGGAGGTCGTCTCCGGGTGCTGGATCAGGTAGAGCGCGGCGTCGCAGAGCTCGGCGGCGTTGTGCGGCGGGATCGAGGTCGCCATGCCGACCGCGATGCCCTGCGAGCCGTTCGCCAGCAGGTTCGGGAAAGCGGCCGGGAGCACGACCGGCTCCTCGTCCTCACCATTATAGGTCTCGCGGAAATCGACCGCGTCCTCCTCGATACCGTCGAGCAGGAGGCGGGCAACCTCGGTCATGCGCGCTTCGGTATAGCGGTAGGCGGCGGCGTTATCGCCGTCGATATTGCCGAAATTGCCCTGGCCGTCGACGAGCGGATAGCGCTGGGCGAAGTCCTGGGCGAGGCGGACCAGCGCGTCATAGACCGACTGGTCGCCATGCGGGTGGAACTTGCCGATGACGTCGCCGACGATGCGGGCGCATTTCTTGTGGACCTGGCCGGGGTCGAGCCGGAGCAGCCGCATGGCGTGCAGGATGCGGCGATGGACGGGTTTCAGCCCGTCGCGCGCATCCGGCAAGGCACGGTGCATGATCGTCGAGAGCGCATAGGCAAGATAGCGCTCCTCGAGCGCGGTCTTCAGATCGACGCGCTCGGATTCCTCCTCCGGCGGCGGCTCGACAGGCTTACCCATGCTTCTACTGACCTTCCAAACTCTTTCGCCCCTCTGCCCTCATCCTGAGGAGCCGCGTAGCGGCGTCTCGAAGGATGGATCCAGCGCGCTCTGGAACCATCCTTCGAGACGCGATCTGCGATCGCTCCTCAGGATGAGGGCAGAGGGTTCGAATCAGTTGCTATGACGATGCCGGTCGACGCTTGCAACTGCAAAGCACCGATGGCTGAAAACAAGCGAAAATCAGTGGATTCTTGTCGCCAGCTCCAGCAACCGCGCCCGCTCGGGCGGTTCGGACAGGCCGCGCGGCTCGTAGAGGTACCGGCGCAGGAAATGGCCGGTCAGGGTAAAGCCCGCCGCGATGTCGGCCGGCAGCGGCTGGCGCGCGCCCTGTCCCTCGCTGAGGAAGCGCGGCAGCGTCAGCAGGCGCGCCAGATAGGGCTCCGCCGCCTTGCGGCTCACCGCCTTGCCGGATTTCGGCGAGACATGGCTCAGCTCCTCGCGCGCCCCGGTCAGGGCGCATTTGTCGAGGTCGAGACCAAAGCCGAGCTCGCCCAGCATGGCGAGCTCGAAACGCACGATCAGCGCCGGCGCGAGGCTGATCTCGTCGAGATGCTCGATGAGAACGGTGAGCCCCTCATGCATTGCCGGGTGCGGATCGCGCTCCGGCAAAAGCCGCAGCAGGGCCGCGACGCTTGCCAGCCCATAAAGCGCGACGGGCCTTTCGATCAGCCTTGCCGCATGCGAGGTCAGCAACTCGACCTTGTACTCACCGAGATGCTCGTCGAGCCTTGCTCGCCAGGTCAGCGAAACGGCATTGCCGGGCTGGAGCACCGGCTGGAGCTTGCTGGAGCGGCCACCGCGGACGAGGCCGAGATGGCGGCCGTGATAGCGCGTCATCGCCTCCAGGATCACGGCGCTCTCGCCATGGCGCCTGACGCCGATGATGGTGCCCTCGTCGCTCCATTCCATGGTGCGCAGTTAGGCGTAATGGCGGGACGTTTCCAGTGTTTCCGAACGGGAGCGGCCTCAAAGCAAGCGCGGGGAACCCCTCTCCCGGAGGGAGAGGGGCAGGGGTGAGGTGTTCGGGAGGAAATTCGCTAGCCTGGGCCCGACCGCGCGGTGAGCGCGGCGCCTCGCTGGTCCGGCAGCCTACCCCTCACCCTGCCCTCTCCCTCCGGGAGAGGGTTCCCCGCGCCTCTCGCCCGCCCCCTACGCCACGTACTGCGCGACGCCGCCGCCGAAGGACCAGTCCTCGCGCTTGACCTCGACCAGGTTGATGAAGATGTCGTCGGGCCTCAGCCCCGGCTCGCGCTGCAGGTTCGCGGCGATCGCGGCATAGAGCGCCTTCTTCTGGGTGACGCCGCGGGTGTTGGCGACGGTGATCTGGATGATGACCAGCCCGTCCGATCGCTCGAAGCCGAAATAGTTGGCGTCGAAGACGAACTCCTCGGCCTCGTGCTGATGGACGACGGCGAAGAGATCGTTCTCGGGGACCTCAAAGGTCGCGCGCAGGGCACGATAGACGCCGTCGACGATCGCGGCCGGGTGCGAGGCCGGGCGGCCGCGGCGCATCGAGATGCGGATCAGGGGCATGGAAGCACTCCATTGGCAGGCGGGGTTAACCCGCGGACACGCTGAAGTTAGGCTTGCCCCATAAATCTGAAAACCGTATCTACATCGATATCAGTGATATCGATACCTGATCGAAGTGAAAACTCATGCTGGACCTCGACGCCGTCAGCGCCTTCCTGCGCGCAGCCGAACTCAGCAGCTTTACCCGCGCCGCCGAGGCGCTCGGCACGGCGCAGTCGCTGGTCAGCACACGGATCAAGCGGCTGGAAGCGAGCCTCGGCCAGACCTTGTTGCAGCGTCATCCGCGGCTGGTTCGGCTGACGGCCGAAGGCGAGCGCTTCCTGCCGGCCGCGCGAGAGCTGCTGGCGGCGCATGAGCGGGCCCTTCTCGCCTTCCGGCAGCCCATGGAGCGCATCGCCATCGGCATCAGCGAGCAGGCGGTCGGCGCCGATGCCCCTGCCCTGCTGGCGAGGCTGGCTCGGCACGATCCGACACTCGTCATCGGGCTGCGGATCGAGCCCTCGGCAGCGCTCGAGGCGGCCTACGAACGCGGAGAGCTCGATGTCGCAGTGATGCTGCGCCTCGGCCAGGGACGGACGGGCGAAGTGCTGCGCCGCGACGTCTTCGGCTGGTTCGCTGCTCCGGCCCTGTCGCGACCGGACGGGCCGCTGCCGCTGGTCAACCTCGTGGCCGAATGCCGCCTGCGGCTGCATGCCGTCGCAGCGCTGGAACGCGCCGGCATCGCCTGGCGCGAGGCCTTCATCGGCGGCGGCATGGCCGCGGTACTGGCAGCCATCGAAGGCGGGCTCGGTGTCTCGCCGCTGGCGACCCGGATCGCGCCGCGCGGCGCCGTCGACATCGGCGCCGAGTGGGGCTTGCCGGTGCTCGGTACGTCCGAGGTGGTGCTGCGCAGCCAGGTCTCGACGCCGCGTGCCAACGCCTTCGTGCGCGAGCTCACGGCGGCCTTTCGCGCGGGGTGACGCCTCGGTTCCGTTCCTCCAGCCCTCATCCTGAGGAGCCGCGCAGCGGCGTCTCGAAGGAGGCCTCCAGCGGGCTCTGGAACATCCTTCGAGACGCGATCTGCGATCGCTCCTCAGGATGAGGGCTGAGGGGTAGGTGTCTGCGGCCTACGCCACCACGCGCTCGACCCGGCTGATCACCCGCTTCTCGCGCAGCTCGCTGATGATGGCGCTGAGGTGCTTCAGGTCCCAGACCGTCAGATCGATGGTGACGTCGGTGAAATCCGGCGTCGGGCGGACCATGGTGACGGCGTCGATATTGCCGTCATGCTCGGCGATGGTCGTGGTGATCTGCGCAAGCGAGCCGGGCTCGTTGATCGAGTTCAGCATGATCCGGGCGGGAAAGCGCTGCGGCCGGCTTTCGTCGAGGTCCCAGCGGACGTCGAGCCAGCGCTCCGGCTCGTTGTCGAAGGCAGCGAGCGAGGGCGACTGGATCGGGTAGATCGTCACCGCCTCGCCCGGCGTCAGGATGCCGACGATGCGGTCGCCCGGCACGGCGCCGCCACCCGGCGCGAAGCGTACCGGCAGGTCGCCATCAAGGCCGCGGATCGGGATCGCGTCGGCGCCCGGCGTTTCCTCCGGCAGCTTGAACTTGAGGTTCTCGCCGCCCTGGCGCAGTTCGAACCAGCCCTTCCCGGCCGGCGCCTTGGCCTTGGCATCGAGCGCCAGGCGCTTTTCTGGCTCGAGATCGGGATAGACCGCCTTGACCACGTCACCGGAGAACATCTCGCCACGGCCGACGGCGGCGAAGACGTCGTCGACGGCGGTGCGGGCAAGGCGCTTCAGCGCCGCCTTGAGCTTGTCATCGGAGAACGGCCGCTCGGCACGCTGGAAGGCACGCTCGAGGATCTGGCGGCCGAGCCCGGCATATTGCCGGCGCACCGCGGCGCGGGTGGCGCGGCGGATGGCGGCGCGGGCCTTGCCGGTGACAGCCAGCGATTCCCAGGCCGCCGGTGGCGCCTGCCCCTCGGCGCGGGTGATCTCGACCTCGTCGCCATTCTGCAATTCGGTCAGCAGGGGGGCGATGCGGCCGTTGATCCTGGCGCCGACCGCGGTGTTGCCGACGTCGGTATGGACGGCATAGGCGAAGTCGATCGGTGTCGCGCCGCGCGGCAAGGCGATCAACCGGCCCTTGGGCGTGAAGCAGAAGACCTGGTCGTGAAAGAGCTCGAGCTTGGTGTGCTCGAGGAACTCCTCGGGATTGTCGCCCTCGGCCAGCAGGTCGACGGTACGGCGCAGCCATTGATAGGCGCGGCTCTCATCGGCGGCGGCCATGACCCCGGCGGTCCGCCCGTCCTTGTAGCGGGCATGGGCGGCGATGCCGAATTCGGCGACACGATCCATCTTGTCGGTGCGGATCTGCAGCTCGACGCGCTGGCGGCCGGGGCCGACCACGGTGGTGTGCAGCGAACGATAATCGTTCTGCTTCGGCGTCGAGATGTAGTCCTTGTAGCGGCCCGGGACCATCGGCCAGGTCATGTGGACGACGCCCAGCACGCGGTAGCAATCCTCCGGTGCATCGACGATGACGCGGAAGCCGAAAATGTCGGAGAGCTGCTCGAAGGAGACGGATTTGCGCTCCATCTTCTTCCAGATCGAATAGGGCCGCTTGCGCCGGCCATAGACCTGCGCCTCGATGCCGCGCTCGGCGAGCTTGGCCTTGAGGTCGTTCTCGATCTCGCTGATGACGCGCCCCTCGCGCTGCGTCACCTCTTCCAGCCGCTTGGTGATGGTCTCGTGCGCGTCGGGCTTGATATGACGGAAGGCGAGCTCCTCCAGCTCCTCGCGCAATTCCTGCATGCCCATGCGGCCGGCGAGCGGCGCATAGATCTCGACCGTCTCCTCGGCGATGCGCAGGCGCTTTTCGGGCGCCATGTAGTGCAGGGTCCGCATGTTGTGCAGGCGGTCGGCGAGCTTGACCAGCAGCACACGGATATCGTCGACGATGGCGAGCAGGAGCTTGCGGAAGTTCTCGCCCTGCGCCGCCTTCTTCGAGACGAGGTCGAGCTTCTTGATCTTGGTCAGCCCGTCGACGAGGCGGCGGATATCGGGGCCGAAGAGGTTCTCGATCTCCTCCAGCGTCGCCTCGGTGTCCTCGACCGTGTCGTGCAGGACGGCGGCGACGATGGTGGCGTCGTCGAGCTTGAGATCGGTCAGTAGCGCCGCGACTTCGAGCGGGTGGGCGAAGAAGGGATCGCCCGAGGCACGCTTCTGCGTGCCATGCGCGCGCATGGCATAGACATAGGCGCGGTTGAGCAGCTCCTCGTCCGTGTTCGGATTGTAGCGCTTGACCCGGTCGACAAGCTCGTATTGCCGCATCATGCCCATGCGGGCCCTGCTCCGCCGATCATCTTCCCTGGATCCGTTCAATATCTGCAAGGGCGCGCCGGGCGGCAAGGCGCCTGCTTGCGCATCGGGCACGAAAAAGCCCGGCAGCGCCGGGCTTTAGCAATCATCGTCAACGATTTTCCACATTACGCTCCGGCACCGGTCCGGGGGCGCATGCGCTCAGTCTTCGTCGTCGGCGCTCTCGGTCGGCGGCACCAGCCCGTCGAGGCCGCGCAGCAGGTCGTCCTCGCTCATCCGGTCGAACTGGACCTCGGAATCGGGGGTGGCGACATGCGACTGCGAGGTCAGCAGCGGCACGGGATCGGACTCCGGCTCGTCAACCTCGACATGCTTCTGCAGGGAATGGATCAGGTCTTCCTTGAGATCCTCGGGGGTGAGCTTCTCGTCGGCGATCTCGCGCAGGGCAACGACCGGGTTCTTGTCGTTGTCGCGCGACACCAGAATCGAGGAGCCGGAAGCGATCATGCGGGCGCGATGGCTCGCGAGCAGGACGAGCTCGAAGCGGTTCTCGACCTTGTCGATGCAATCCTCAACGGTAACGCGAGCCATCCCGCGGGCTCCTTCCAGATGTCGTCGATGCGATGGAAACGATGAACGGCGCTCATACAGCTTGCGCCGCGCAGATGCAAGATTTTCGCTATCCGCCGCAATTGCGACCGGCGCCGCCTCGATCGGCAGCCCTACCCGTATCGCTGGAAAGGCGCTGGCGCGAGGACGAAGCGTAACTCGTTTGCAGCTACAACCCGCGCATGCGGGCGACAAGCTCCTCCAGCCCGGGCTCCGGCCGGCGCGGCGCTCCAGGCTCGTGCCCGGCCATTGCCGGGAGGTCCTCCGGCCGCTGGTCAAGGAATCGCATGCGCATCGTCGTCGCCACCGCCTCGCCAAAGGCGATGGCCTCGCGATTGCCGATCGAGGGCAGGAAGGCGATCGTGCTGGCGGAGGCATCGGCAATCGCCGCGCGAATGATCTGCTGGTCGGCCTCGTTGGCGAGGCGCATGGCGAACACCGTCGAGCATTGCGACAGGATGGTCGGGTCGAGTTCGCCCGGGCGCTGCGTGACGATGCCGAGATAGGCACCGTATTTGCGGCCTTCCTTGGCGATGCGGGCGATGGCCTCGCGGGTCGGCACGAAGCCCAGCGCCTGATTTTGCGGGACATAGCGGTGCGCCTCCTCGCAGAGGAGCAGGATCTCGTATCCGCCACGGCTCGACATGGCGAGGTCGAAGGCGAGGCGGGCCAGGCTCGAAGCCACCGCGTTCACGACCTCGGAAGGCAGGCCGGCGAGCTGGAACACCGTGATCGGCCGGCCATGATGCGGCACGCGGAATATCTGGCCGATTACCGGCGCGATCGTCTCGATGCTGTTGGCATGGGCGAAGAGGAAGCCATAACGCGGGTCGGCGTGTAGCGTTTCCAGGCGCACGCGTAGCGAACGCAGCGTGGCACGCGGATAGCGCAACTCGTGCAGGCCAATCAGCTCGTCGATCGCGGTGAAGAGATCGACGATGCGGTAAGGCACGGCCAGCCCGCCCGCCTCGCCCATTTCCACCGGGCGGCGAGCGCCGATGTCGAGCGGGCGCTTCAGCACGCTGCTGCCGAGGTCGCGCGCCATGTCGTGGGCGGCCCTGCCGCGGTAACGGCTGCGCGCGACGGCGATGACCTCGCGCAGGATCTCGGCCTCGTCCTCCACCGGCGGCCGGCCGCGGAAGACGATGTCGACGAACTCGTCGAACCGGAAGATCCAAAACGGCAGGTCGAGCGTCTGGGCGTCGATACGGACAGAGTTCTCCGGAAAGGCGTGGGCGTATTCATTGTGCGGGTCGAGGATCAGCACGCGCAGATTCGGCTTCGCCGCGACCGCCTTGCGCAGCAGCAGGGCAACCGCGCTCGACTTGCCGACACCGGTGGTGCCGAGCACGGCGAAGTGGCGCGAGAGCAACTGCTCGATGCAGACCGTCGCGGGCACCGCGGCATCCTGCGTCAACGTGCCGATCGCGACACCGTTGCGGGCGCCGAGATCATGCACTGCGGCGAGGTCGCGCGAGCGGATGCGGTGGGCGAGCGAGCCGATCGGCGGATAGGTCGAGATGCCGCTCTGGAACCCGCCGGTGCCGTCCGGCCGATCGACGACCTCACCGAGCAGCTCGACCTCGATGGCGATGGTGTTGGGTCCGGCCTCGTCCCAGGCCGGCTTCACGGCCCGCATCTCGTAGACCAGGCCGACGATGCGGCTCGCGCCGAGATTGATCGAGATCAGGCGGCCGATGGCCCAGATGTTGTTGGCGCCGGGCGCCGGCCCGGAGACGGTGGCGGCAATCGTGGCGTGTGCGCCCGAGCAGGACACGAGCCGGCCCAGTGAACGATCGGCGGGTTGGTTCGCATCGCGCCGATCCGGCGAGACGTCATCTTCGAATTGTCGATCGGAGACGGCGAATTGCATCACGGCACACTGGGAGATTTCGGGCGGCCGCAGGTTAGTTTCGAGGTCTTAACAATGGCTGAGCCGCAATTCCGCGCTCTGCGGCACAATGCACGCGATGCGTGCAGGCCCGATCGATCAAGAATGCTGACGGCGCCGATCAATTCAGTTGCCTTGAGCCGGCACTTGCCAGGGCGTAGAGGCAAGGAAGATCTGGGGGGACCGCGACGATGCCGAAGAACCGCCTGCGCCTTGGTATCAACATCGATCACGTCGCCACGGTGCGCAACGCCCGCGGCGGCGCCCTGCCCGATCCGGTCCGCGCCGCCCATCTCGCCATCGCCGCCGGGGCCGACGGCATCACCGCGCATCTGCGCGAGGACCGCCGGCATATCCGCGACGCCGACATGGCCCGCCTCGCCGCCGAACTCGACAAGCCGCTCAACTTCGAGCTGGCGGCGACCGCCGAAATGATCGCGCTGGCCGAGAAGCTAAGGCCACATGCCGCCTGCCTGGTGCCGGAGAAGCGCGAGGAGCGCACCACCGAAGGCGGGCTCGACGTCGTCGGACAGGCCGCGGCGCTGGCGCCCTCGATCGCAAGGCTGAAGGCCGCCGGCTGCCGCGTCTCCTTGTTCATCGAACCCGACGAGGCGCCGATCGCGATGGCTGCCGAGCTCGGCGCCCCGGTGGTCGAGCTGCATACCGGCACCTGGTGCCATGCGGTGGTGGAGGGGCATGGCGAGAAGGCCGAGGCCGAGTTCCGCCGCCTGGCGCAGGGCGCCGCCTTCGCCGCCGCGCGCGGGCTCGAGGTCCATGCCGGCCACGGCCTCGACTATGAGACGGCGCGACGCCTGGCGGCCGTGCCCGAGTTCGTCGAGTTCAACATCGGCCACTTCCTGATCGGCGAAGCGATCTTCGTCGGGCTCGAGACGACCATCGGCCTGATGCGCCGGGCGATGGACGAGGGCCGCGCCGCCGGATAAAGCGGGCGGTATGATCCTCGGCATCGGCTCCGACCTCTGCGACATCCGCCGCATCGAGAATTCGCTGACGCGTTTCGGCGAACGCTTCACGCAGCGCGTATTCACGGCAGGCGAGCAGGCGAAATCGGATCGCAGAGCCACCCGCGCGGCCTCCTATGCCCGCCGCTTCGCCGCCAAGGAAGCCTGCGCCAAGGCGCTCGGCACGGGCATCAGTGCGGGCGTGTTCTGGCGCGACATGGAGGTGGTCAACCTGCCCGGCGGGCGCCCGACCATGAAACTGACCGGCGGCGCGGCAGCACGGCTCGCCGAGATGACGCCGCCGGGCCATGAAGCAGTCGTCCATGTCTCGCTGACCGACGATCCGCCGATGGCCCAGGCCTTCGTGGTGATCGAGGCGCGGCCGATCCTCGTCTAAGAAAAAGGCCTACCGCCCAGCAAGGGCGGCCGGCCATGCCGATGACCTGGCGCCGAAGCGCCAGGAGGTGCTTCTCAGGCCTCGTCGTTGATCCAGCGGTAGAGCACGCCGCCGAAGATGCCGCCGAGGATCGGCGCCAGCCAGAACAGCCAGAGCTGCGAGATCGCCCAGCCGCCGACGAAGAGCGCCGGTCCGGTCGAGCGCGCCGGATTCACCGAGGTGTTGGTGACGGGAATGCTGACGAGATGGATCAGCACCAGGGCCAGACCGATCGCCAGAGGCGCGAAGCCGACCGGCGCCTGCTTGCTCGTCGCGCCGAAGATCACGAAGAGGAAGACGGCGGTCATGACGAATTCCATCACGAAAGCCGAAGCGAGGCCGTACTTGCCGGGCGAGTGCTCGCCATAGCCGTTGGAGGCGAAGCCCTTGGCGAGATCGAAGCCCGGAGCGCCGCTGGCGATGAAATAGAGCACGGCGGCCGCCGCGATGCCGCCAATCAGCTGTGCCACGACATAGGCCGGAACCTGGCTGGCCGGAAACCGCCCTCCGGCTGCAAGACCGATGGTCACTGCCGGATTGAAGTGCCCGCCGGAAATATGACCGACCGCATAGGCCATGGTCACCACCGTCAGGCCGAAGGCGAGCGCGACGCCGAGCAGGCCGATGCCGACCTGCGGGAACCCGGCGGCAATGACCGCGCTGCCGCAACCGGCGAAGGTGAGCCAGAAGGTCCCGATGACTTCGGCAGCATATTTCTTTGTACTCATAGTGATTCCCCCAAAGCAGCAGTCACCTGCCGATGCTGTTCTGGTGCGTCATTTTCGTCAACGCGGATCGCTTTGCTTTCCCCTGCACGTTTGGGCAGGCCAGCCATGCGCCCCTGGAGGTTCCGCCGCGCACGAGGCCGTGACGCGATGCGCGTTGTCCCTTGCCCGACATTCGGCTAGACCGCGCATTCGAATGGTAGCCAGCGGGAGCCCCTTGTGGCCAACGACGCCGAAATCAAGAGCAAGGCCAAGGACGAAGGCGGGTTTCTGGAGACGGTCAAGGTCGTCCTCCAGGCGCTGCTGATCGCGCTGGTGATCCGCACCTTGCTGTTCCAGCCCTTCAACATCCCGTCCGGCTCGCTGATCCCGACGCTGCTGATCGGCGACTATCTGTTCGTCTCGAAATACACCTATGGCTATTCCAAGCACTCGGTGCCGTTCAGCCCGCCGCTGTTCAACGGCCGCGTCTGGGCGGCGGAGCCGAAGCGCGGCGACATCGCCGTATTCAAGCTGCCGAGCGACAACTCGACCGACTACATCAAGCGCGTCATCGGCCTGCCGGGCGACCGCATCCAGATGATCGACGGCGTGCTGCACATCAACAACCAGCCGGTGAAGCGCGAGCGCATCGGCGATTTCGTCACCACCGACCCGTGGGGGCGCACGACTCCGGCGATCCAGTACCGCGAGACGCTGCCCAACGGCGTCAGCCACCAGATCATCGAGCGCGAGGGCGATACCGGTACCTTCGACAACACGCCGGTCTTCCAGGTTCCGGCCGGGCACTTCTTCATGATGGGCGACAATCGCGACAACTCGCTGGATTCGCGCGACCGCAGCGTCGGCTACGTGCCCTTCGAGAACTTCGTCGGCCGCGCCGAGATCATCTTCTTCTCGATCGACGAGGGTGCATCCGCCTGGCGCCTCTGGGAATGGCCCTGGACCGTGCGCTGGAACCGCATGTTCACGACGATCAAGTGACGAAATCTGGAGAAACCGGCCGCAAGCTGCCGGAGCTCTCGCGGCTCGAGACGAGACTCGGCCACCGCTTCGCCGAACGTTCCCTGCTGGAGACGGCGCTGACCCATATGAGCGCCGATCCGCGGCGGCTCGCCAGCTATCAGCGCCTGGAATTCCTCGGCGACCGGGTGCTGGGCCTCTCGATCGCCGACATGCTGTTCACCACCTTCCCGCAGGCCGAGGAAGGCGACATGTCGCGCCGCCTCGCCGATCTCGTGCGCAAGGAAACCTGCGCCGAGGTCGCGGCGGCCTGGGAGCTCGGCGCCCATCTACGGCTCGGCGAGGGCGAGATCCTGGCCGGCGCCCGCAAGAACAAGGCGATCCTGGCCGATGCCTGCGAGGCCGTCATCGGCGCCGTCTTCATCGACGGCGGCTATGACGCAGCCCGCAAGCTGGTCGAGGCCGGGTTCGGCCAGCGCCTGCTGAAGCCCGCCACCCCTTTGCGCGACGCCAAGACGGCGCTGCAGGAATGGGCGCAGGGCCAGGGCTACCCGACCCCGACCTATGCGGAACTTGCCCGCTCCGGACCGGACCATGCGCCGGTCTTCAGGATCGTGGTACGTATCGGCACCCTGACGGAGGCGGAAGCCGAAGGGCGCTCCAAGCGCCTTGCCGAGCAGGCGGCCGCCGAAGCTCTCCTGCGCCGGCAGGGCCTGTGGAACGAGAATACGGAGGGCGAGCATGGCTGAGCCTCAACTGCCGACCCGCTGTGGCTTCGTGGCGCTGATCGGCGCCCCCAATGCCGGCAAGTCGACGCTGCTGAACCAGTTCGTCGGGGCCAAGGTCTCGATCGTCTCGCGCAAGGTGCAGACGACGCGGACCCAGGTGCGCGGCATCGCGCTTTCCGGGCCGACGCAGATCATCTTCGTCGACACGCCCGGCATCTTCGCGCCCAAGCGCCGGCTCGACCGCGCCATGGTGACCAGCGCCTGGGGCGGCGCCAGCGATGCCGACCTGATCGGCGTGCTGATCGATGTCGAGCGCTTCGGCCATGAGGAGAATACGCGCCTGCTCGAGAAGCTCGCCGAGCTGAAGCAGCCGAAATTCCTGATCCTCAACAAGATCGACACGATCCCGAAGGAAAAGCTGCTCGCCATCACCGCCCAGGTCAACGACCTTGGACAGTTCGAGACCACCTTCATGATCGCGGCGCTGACCGGCTACGGGGTCAAGGACATCCTGAGCTGGCTGGAGACACGGTTGAGACCCGGCCCCTGGCTCTATCCGGAAGACCAGATCTCGGATGCGCCGCTGCGCTTCCTCGCCGCCGAGATCACGCGCGAGAAGATCTTCGAGCGCCTGCACGACGAACTGCCCTATCGCTCGACCGTCGAGACGGAAAGCTGGCAGCAGCGCCCGGACGGCTCGGTCAGGATCGAGCAGACGATCTATGTCGAGCGCGAAAGCCAGCGCAAGATCGTGCTCGGCGAGGGCGGCCAGACCATCAAGGCGATCGGCCAGAAGGCGCGCGTCGAGATTGCCGAAGCGGCCGAGGCGAAGGTTCACCTCTTCCTGTTCGTCAAGGTGCGCGAGAACTGGAGCGACGACCCCGAGCGCTATCGCGAGATGGGGCTGGAGTTCCCGAAGGGCTGAGCCGCTCGGCCTCAGAATTCGGGCCATCCTGAGGAGCGCCGCGGGCGCGCCTCAGGATGGCCCGGTTCGCTCCGGAGCCTCCTGGAGCATCCTTCGAGAGGCCATCCCTGACGGAATGGCTCCTCAGGATGAGGGCGCAGCACGACCTCAAACCGACTCTGACCTGCTCGGCTTCCCGCCTCTGCAGCGCCGCGCGGCTGTGTCGGCGCTTGCTCTGGTTTGCACTGCGGCGAGACGCCACAGGCCTTTCAGCCCATGCCGGGATTTCGACCGCCATTAGACATTGTTAGACCGTCTTTGTTTCAGATTCTTTCTATTCAAGCGCATTTCAGCAGGAGTTATTGCCATGGCAGCCGAGCCACGCATCGCGCTCTTCATCGACGGCGCAAATCTCTACGCGACTTCGAAGCAGCTCGGCTTCGACATGGATTATCGCCGGCTGCTGAAGGAATTCCAGGGTCGCGGCAACCTGATCCGGGCCTTCTACTTCACTACCTTGATCGAGAGCGAAGAGTACACCTCGATCCGGCCATTGGTCGACTGGCTAGACTATAACGGCTACCGGGTCATCACCAAGGCGGCGAAGGAATTCACGGACGCGACCGGGCGCCGGCGCGTCAAAGGCAATATGGACATCGAGCTGGCGATCGAGATGCTCGAACTCGCCCCGCATCTCGACCATATCTACCTGTTTTCCGGCGATGGCGATTTCCGCCCCCTGGTCGAGGCAGTGCAGCGCAAGGGCGTCAAGGTCTCGGTGGTCTCGACCATCAACACCAACCCGCCAATGGTCGCGGACGACCTGCGCCGGCAATGCGACGAGTTCGTCGAGCTCGGCAATCTCATGCAGAAGATCGGGCGCGATCCGGCCGAGCGCGGCGCCCGCAGCCCAGGCGGGCATGGCACCCCCGCCCATCCCGGACTGGAGCGGCGCTACGGCATCCGCCAGGGCGACGAGCCGACCGAGACGTGAGCGGCCGCTCTTCCCGCCGTTCGAGCCGGTTTCTTCCACAAGCGGCGTTTGGCCGGTCATCCCGGGCGTAGCAAAGCGAAGACCCGGGATCCATGCCTGAAGCTTCATCGGAAAGGCTCAGGCATGGATCCCGGATCGGCGCGGCTGACGCCGCTTGTCCGGGATGACAGGTTTTGATTCAGTCCGAATGACCGATGCTCTCGAGCTCAGCCGCCGGTCTTCAGGATTCGCGCCTTGTCGCGGTTCCAGTCGCGGGCCTTCTCGGTTTCGCGCTTGTCGTGGAGCTTCTTGCCCTTGCCGAGCCCGAGCTCGACCTTGGCGCGGCCCTTGTCGTTGAAATAGACCTTCAGCGGGATGACCGTGTAGCCCTCGCGCTGGATCGCACCCATCAGCTTGTTGATCTGGCGGCGGTGAAGCAGCAGCTTCCGAGGCCGGCGAACATCGTGATTGAAGCGGTTCGCCTCGAGATATTCCGGGATATGGGCGTTGAACAGGAAGAGCTCGTTGCCCATCGGGCCGGCATAGCTCTCGCCGATCGTCGCCCTGCCGCCGCGCAGGGATTTGATCTCGGTACCCTGCAGGGCGATTCCGGCTTCCAGCGTCTCGGTGATGGCGTAGTTGTAGCGCGCCTTGCGGTTGTCGGCCGCGAGCTTGTAGCGCTCCGGATCTGGCTTGCTCATGCCGCCGGCCCGCAGCTGGAGACCTGCACTGGCGCAGCCACGCCTGGCGGCGAGGCCAGATCGGCGGCAGCGACGCCCCTGCTCTTAGGCGCATAGCCGCGGCCGCGCGCCGCCTGAAGCGGCAGGGCGCGGTTCTCGACCTTGAAATCGCTGGACTCGTCCATCGTGCTCCCCGGCGCCCGCCGGATTTCCGACGACGGCGCAGCCTCTATCTAGGCATTCAACAGCCCGGCGTGAACCATCGCGCCGCGAATGACTTCGCCGGTCGCCCCCGTCACCGGCAGCAAAGGCAGTCTGACCTCCTCGGCGACGCGGCCGAGCAGCTTCAGCCCATGCTTGGCGCCGGCGAGGCCCGGCTCCTTGAAGATCGCATCGTGCAGCGGCACCAGCCGGTCCTGAAGCTTCAGCGCGCCGGCATAGTCGCCCTTCAGGGCGCAGACCATCAGCTCGGCACAGAGCTTGGGCGCGACATTGGCGACGACCGAGATGCAGCCATGGCCGCCAGCGGCCATATAGGCCAGCGCGGTCATGTCCTCGCCGGAGAGCTGGATGAAGTCGGCCCCCAGGGCATGGCGCTGCTGCGAGACGCGGGCGAGATTGGCGGTCGCGTCCTTGACCCCGGCGATGTTCTTCAGCTCGTAGAGCCGCTTCATCGTCTCGACCGACATGTCGACCACCGAGCGCGGCGGGATGTTGTAGATGATGATCGGGATGCCGACCGCATCGTTCACCGCCTTGAAGTGCTGATACATGCCCTCCTGGGTCGGCTTGTTGTAATAGGGCGTCACCACCAGCACGCCCTGGGCACCGGCCTTCTCGGCGTGCCTGGCGAGCGCGATGGCCTCGGTGGTGTTGTTGGAGCCGGCACCGGCGATCACCGGCACCTTGCCCTTCGCCTGATCGATGACGATCTCGGTGACCTCGCCGTGCTCGTCATGGCTCAGCGTCGGGCTTTCGCCAGTGGTGCCGACGGGCACGAGCCCATGGCTGCCGCTCTCGATCTGCCAGTCGACCAGCGCGCGCAGGCTCGCCTCGTCGATCTTGCCGTCCTTGAACGGTGTCACCAGCGCGGTGAGCGAACCGGTGAAAGGCGCATGCTTGGTCATGGGCGGTCCTGAAAACGACATAGTTGCGCGGGAAACGGGCGACAGACATAGCCTTTCAGTCGCAGTCCGCAAAGCCGGCAACCCATCAAAATTCGTGGCGGCATGGTTAGGACTTCATAAAGCTCCATCCCGGAGCATAGGCCACTGCTACGATTCTGTTTGCCGGAGCAGGTTCCGCAAAAGTCGGCAGCTCTTTTGCGCTGAGAACGTGCTCCAGTTCGTAACGCTGCGCGCCTTCTCCCGTTCGATCGCTCCCGGTCGAACGAGAGAAAGCGCGCTAGGGGGGATCCCTCGATGGCGCTATCGCCGGGCCGACGGTTCTTCGGAGCTGGCCTGACGCTCATATTGGTGGCAACCGGGCCCTGCTCAGCCGGTCCCGACGGCTCGCACCCTTTGCAGGAGGAGCGGCCGGCGAGCGTCAACACGCAGGTGGATCCTGGAAGTACGAACGTCGATGTCGGCGTCACCGCTTCGCTCGCCCCGCCGACGGAGCCGCCCGCCCCGCCCGTGCCGCCGGCCGAGATCGCCCGACCGGAAGAGCGCATCGACCTCGACCCGCTGAAAAAGGCGGTCGAGGCCTATCGCAAGGGCAAGCTGGAGGACGGCGATGCCATCGCCCGCGGCATCGACGACAAGGCCGTGCGCGGCATGCTGGAATGGGTCGCGCTGCGTAGCCTTTCCAATGTCGTGAGCTTCGAGCGCATCGCCGAATTTCTCGACGCCTTCCCGAACTATCCCGGCACCACCCCGTTCCGCCGGCGCGCCGAAGCGGCGCTGGTCTCCGACCGGCGCAGCCCTGAGACCGTCCGAGCCTTCTTCCATGGCCGCGAGCCGATCAGCCCGGCCGGGCGCGTCGCGCTCGCCCGCGCGCTTGCCGCCGAGGGGCGCCGGGACGAGGCGCTGGCGCTCGCCCGCAGGACCTGGCTCAAGGATCATCTCGGCGCCGGGCTCGAGAAGATCGTCCTCGACAATTTCGGCGACAAGCTGACTACCGCCGACCATCGCCTGCGCACCGAGCGCTACCTCTTCGCCGGGAAGAGCGAGGAGGCGCTGCGCAATGCCGCCCGCGTCTCGCAGGACTATGTCGCACTGGCCAAGGTCCGGCTCGCCAGCGCCAAGGCCAAGGGCCCGATCGCGCAGAAGCAGATCGACGCCGTGCCGGCGCCCTTAAAGAAGGACATCTCCTTCGCCTTCCTGCAGGCGCAGCAGGCGCGCCGCAGCGGCAAGCCGGCCGATGCGGCGAAGGCCATTGCCGAAGTCCCGCGCGATCCCGCCCTGCTCGGCGACGGCGACGGCTGGTGGGAGGAGCGCCGGCTGATCGCCCGCAAGCTGCTCGACGAGGGCGATGCCAAGGGCGCCTATGCGGTCGCCTCCGGCCATGGCGCCGAAGACACCGCAGAGCGCATCGATGCCGAATGGCATGCCGGCTGGATCGCCCTGCGCTTCGAGAAGGACGCCGAACGGGCGGGCAAGCATTTCGCCGAGGCCGCCAAAATCGCCGAGACGCCGATCTCGGTGGCGCGTGCCACCTATTGGCAGGGCCGCGCGGCTGACGCGCTCGGCAAGGCCGAGGAGGCCAAGACCTTCTACGCCCGCGCTGCCGAGCACCCCGTCGCCTATTACGGCCAGCTCGCCCGCGCGAAGCTCGGCCTGTCAGACCTGCCGGTCCGGCGCACGATGGCGGCGCCCCTGGCCCATCTGCCAGGCTTCAAAGCGACGAAGCTGCTCTATGCGATCGAGGCGCCCGATCTCGCCGGGCAATTGCTGATCGACCTGTCGCAGCGCCTGCACGATACGGCATCGCTCGAAGCCATCGCCGACATCGCCCACCAGCGCGGCGACGCGAAGACGCTGCTCACCATCGGCAAGATCGCGCTGCAGCGTGGCTTCCCGCTCGACGAAGCCGCCTTCCCGACCTTCGGCGTGCCGGAATTCCCGTCGGTGGGTGATCCGATGGAGCGCGCCATCGTCCACGCCATCGCCCGGCAGGAAAGCGCCTTCGACCCGGCCGCGGTCTCACATGCCGGTGCGCTCGGACTGATGCAGATGATGCCGGCGACGGCGCGCGAGACGGCACGGCGGGCGCAATTTCCCTTCGAGCTCGACCGGCTGACCAAGGACCCGCTCTATTCGGCGAAGATGGGTGCGGCCCATCTCAACGACCTGCTCGGCGACTGGCGCGGTTCCTACATCCTGACCTTCGCGGCCTATAATGCCGGCTCGGGCAATGTGAAGAAGTGGATCGCCGCCTATGGCGACCCCCGCACGCCCGAGGTCGACGCGGTCGACTGGGTCGAGCGCATCTCTTTCACCGAGACGCGCAACTATGTGCAGCGGGTGATGGAGAACCTGCAGGTCTACCGCCAGCGCCTCAATCAGCGCACCGCCTACCAGATCGATTACGACCTGAAGCGGGGCGGCAAGCGCGAGTGAGCGGGCGCAGTTTGCCAACCCGCGACCATCATTGCGAGCGAAACCGGGCAGATCACGGGCTTTGCTGCCGCAGGCGCGCATGCGAGAAGCATTGTCGGCCGCGTCACAGGATCAAGCATGGACGCCGATAGCGGATTCCGCTCACTCTTCCTCAGCGCCCGCGACGGGCTGAAGCTGCATGTACGCGAATACGGCCCGCTCGCGGCGCGTGCCCTGCCCGTCATCTGCCTGCCCGGGCTCGCCCGCACTTCCGCCGACTTCCACGAGCTGGCGCTGGCACTGAGCAGCGATCCGGCAGTGCCCCGGCGCGTGCTTGCGCTCGATTATCGCGGGCGCGGTCGCTCGGAATACGATCGTGACTGGCGCAATTACGACATCCGCGTCGAACTCGACGATCTGATGCAGGTTCTCGCAGCCACTGGCATCGAGGAGGCGGCTTTCGTCGGGACCTCGCGCGGCGGGCTCCTGACCATGGCGCTGGCAGTGGCACGCCCCAGCCTCATCAAGGGCGTGGTGCTCAACGATGTCGGCCCGGTGATCGATGCACGCGGCCTGCTGCGCATCCGCGGCTATGTCGGAAAGCTGCCGACGCCGCGCAGCTTCGCCGAAGGCGCCGAGATCCTGAAGCGGCTCTCGGACCAGCAGTTCCCGCTCTTCGGCGATGCCGAATGGGAGATCATGGCGCGCCGCACCTGGACGCAGCGCAACGGTGCGCTCGCCCCCGATTACGACCCAAGGCTGCTCAAGACCCTCGAGGAGCTTGATCTCGAGGCGCCGCTGCCGGTGCTCTGGCCGTATTTCGCGGCGCTCAACGGCGTGCCGGTCCTGGCGATCCGCGGCGAGAATTCGGACCTGCTGGCCGAACAGACGCTGACCGAGATGGGCCAGCGCCATCCGCATTGCGAAACCTTCACGGCGCCCGGACAGGGCCACGCCCCGCTGCTCGGCAGCCGTGACATGACAAGACGCATCGGCCGGTTGGTCGGCCGGGCGGAGAAGCACGCCGCCTGAACAAGCGCCGGCCCGGAGCTCGGGCGGGCGGATAGCTCAGCCCTTGCCGCGCCGCTCCTTCTCGGCACGCGAATGCGCCGTTTCGCCACCCGCGGCGAGGATTCGCGCCTCGGCCCGCCATTGCTCGGCAATGTCGCGGCCGGGGAAGCCGGTATGGTGGGCGATGTAGCGCAGCTCCTCCGGCCCGAGGGCAGCGAGCTGCTCGAAATGCCAGATGCCGAGCGCGTTCAGCTTTTCGGCGATCGCGGCGCCGACGCCGTCGATCAGCGTCAGGTCGTCCGGCTTGCCGGCGCGCGCCGCCGTGAGGAGATTGCCCGGTCGCGTGCCTTCGAGGGCAGCCCCGGACATCACGGCCGGCGTGGTCCGATCGCCCGGTGCCGCGGGGCCGGCGAGAGCCGCGGCCTGCGCGACCCAGTCTTCGCGCTCGATCCGGCCCGGAAAGGCGAGATAGCCGCCGACCCATTCCACATTCGCTGGAGTCCAGGCGGCGATCTGGCTGAAATGCCAGATGCCGAGCGCGTGCAGGCGCTCCTCGTTCTGTGGGCCGACCCCCTTGATCAGCTTGAGATCATCGGCGACGCCGCCACGCGCTGCGACATAGCCGAGCGGCCGGGATCCGGCGATCGCATCCTCGCCGGCGAGCTTGGGCATCGCGGCCGGCTCCGCGCTGGCGGCTGGCTCAGGTGACGGCACCGCAGCCGGCGCGGGGAGGCCGCGGGCCGGCTGCGGCAGCGCAAGACGTGGCGCCGGCAGGGCGAGCGCCGCCTCGGGCTCAGGCACATCGCCCTTGAGCAGGCAGCCGACGAGACAGCCCGCCGCATAGACCGCGACATAAAGCAGGCCGGTCTCGACCCAGAAGGCCGGCTGGTCGTTCAGCAGGCGCAGCCAGACCAGCGCCGCAGCACCGGCCCAGAGCAGCAGCGCGACCAGAGAAGGGCCCGACAGGAGGCCGCGCAGCCCGCCGCGGCAGGTCAGCCAGCCGAACACCAGGCCGATGGCGAAGGCTGCGACGAGGAACCAGACGAAATGGAGCGCGAGATACAGCATGGCTTGCGTCCCTATTTCGCGACGGTGAACTGGACGCGGCGGTTCTTGACCTTCGCTTCGGTATCGCCATGGGCTACCAGCGGCCGGTCGACGCCATATCCCTTGATCTCGAGCTGGTCAGGATCCAGCCCGCGCCTGACCAGTTCCTCGCGGACCCGCTGGGCGCGGCGCCGCGAGAGCTCGAGATTGTTGAATCCGCCCCGTTCGCCGTCGAGATTGGCGTGCCCCTCGACGGTGACGCGCGAGGCCGGGCACTGCTTGAGGATCGCGGCCGCCTCGGTCATCGCCCGCTCCGTCACAGGATCGAGCGTCACCACCGCCGTGCCCTGGCCGAACATCACGTAATAGCGCTGGGTCAGGGCATCGAGGTCGTTCTGGCAGGTGCTGGGCGGGTCGATGACGCAGCCGGTCTGGCGCATGCCGACCTCAGCCTTGCCGGTGAAGCCTTGCGGCAAGCCGCTCGCGGCGTTTGTCTCGACTTCGCTGCGGATCAGTTCGCGGCAGGTCAGGCCCTGGACGTTGACATTGTGGTCGACCAGCTGGACCGAGCCGAAATCCAACCGCAGCAAGTCCTGGATGGCACTGCGGGCCGCGACGCCGAAGCCGGCCGGCGCCGCCGGTACGATCGTCGTCTCGTCGCGGATCTTGCCGCGCAGCGGCGACGCTTCGATCAGCGCCGCGATGGCCTGCTTCGAACCGGCATCGGGCAGATAGCCGGAGAGCGCGCCACCGGTCTTGTCGACGGCAGCCGAAAAACCATAGTTGTGCAGCGTCAGCGTCGGCATGCCGGAGAGCGCCAGCCCGGCCGGCAGGGACTGTCCCTTCAAGGCTTCCTGCAGCGCCGTCCAGCCCGCCAGATCGGAAGCCGCGCCGGCGACCGCGAGACTGCCGCCGGCCAGGCTGACGCTGCCGCGCTCGATCTTCGCCAACAGGCCGAGGGCGAAGCGCGTCACGGCGCCGTAATCGGCGGCGTTGCGCAGATTCTCCTCGACACTGGTTTGGTCGGTCAGCACGCCGCCATTCAGGGCGGCGCGGGCGAGATCGGCTGCGGCCGCCTTGGCTGCAGCATCCGGCGCGAAACCGGACAGGGTGATGCCGCTCGCAGATTTCTCGGCACGCCATTGCAGCGGGCGCGCCGGCACCGATGGAGCCGGCTGCGGCTGGCTCAGCGGCGCGATGCCTCCCGCTGGGGCGGACGGAGCCTGCTGCGGCGCCGGCTCCGGTGCGGCTATGGGGGGCGGGGCGATGGTGAGGTTGAGCGGCGGCGCCTCAGGCAGAGGCGGCATCGCCGGTGCCGGAGGCGGCGGCGGGCAGCTGATCGTCGCCAGCGCGACCGATTCGGGGCCGTCGGCCTGGGCGATATTGAGGCGCAGGGCCTCGCAGCTGGCAAAGTCCTGCGGACCCTGGCCGCTGATCCGATAGCTGGCGCCATCGACTTCGACCTTGCCGCTGCGCAGGCGCGCCAGTTCCGAAATGGCGCGGCCGACCCGCGCCAGAAAGGCCGGTGGTTCGCCGGCCGCCGGCAATGTCCTGTCGGTGACCGAGCCCTGGGCCGGGAAGGCACGGGCGAGCAAGGCCGCAAGCTCACGTTTGGCAGCCTCCGACGGGTAGAAGCCCGAGACCGTCACGGCGCCGCTGTCGCTCTTCTCGGCGCTCCAGGCGTAAGGCGTGACTGTCGGAGGGTTGAGCGTGCAGTCGACCCACGAAAAGCCCGTCGGAGCCGCCGCTGCCGCTCCGGCGCGCAGCGCCAGATAAGCTTCCGGGGAAGCCGCCGTGCCTTCGACGCAGAAGCGCGTATCGTCGAGCGCGACCTTGCCGGCGGAAAGCCGGCCGAGATCGACGATCATCGCACCGGTCAAGGCGGCGAAGCCCGGCGGCGCGCCGAAGGCGATCTTCTGCTGGTCGTCGATGCGCAGCCCCGTGCCGAGCGCGCGAGCCGCGGCGAGATTGGCCTTTGCCGTATCCTCGTCAGGCACGTACCCGGTCAGTGTCACCCGATCCGCCTCGCGACTGGCAGACCAGCTATAGGGCTTCTGCGCGACGACCTGGGTCAAGCCACCGAGCACCCGGCGGACGCCGAACTCGGAACGCAGCTGTGCCAAGGTCTTGGCGGCACCGTCGGTGCTCGTCGCCTCGCCATCGAGATAGACGTCGCGGCCGTCGACCCTCACCGAGACTCCGCGTGCACCCGGGGCGGCATCGGCCAGGGCGCCGGCTGCGAGAGCCCGCCCCTCGACATCGCGGCGCACTGCTTCGCTCTGGATCAGATTGGCCGAGCTCCACAGCACTGCCAGCGGAACGAGTCCCCACAGCCAACCGGCTTGCCGCGCCATTCCCGATCCCCGCCCCTACCACCGATTCGGACCGAATCCGGCCCCACGGCACCGGGAAGAATCAGGCCTTATCCCACGATCAAGTCAAGCAAACCGGGGCATTTCTGCCCCGGAAATCACCGCCCAGGCGTAAGGCGACCACTCGGAAGGCCATCCCGACGTGGCGCGAGCGCCGTTCTTCCCGCCATCAGCCGGCCAAAACGAAAGAAGCCCCGGGTTTCCCCGGGGCTTCGATCGTCACGATCGTAAGATCGATCAGAAGTCGCGCTGGATGCGGAAGCGACCAGCCCAAGCATCGTCAGCCTTGACGAGCGAGCCGCCGGCGCCGATCGCCAGACGGTTGCCAAGGTTGTTCGAGGCCAGAACCGACTGACGCATGTCGGTGCGGGTGTAGAGCACCTCGACGCCGATATCGAGACCCGAAACCGGCGACCAGATCAGGTTACCAGCAACGATGAGCTCCTTCGGATCCAGCGGGGCGGCAACGAGGCCGACGCCGGTGGCCTGGTTCGCGAGGACGTAGCCGAGCTTCAGCTCAGAGTACGACGCGATCAGCTCCGAACGGAGGGTCGGGGTCCACATGTGACGCAGAGCGGCGACGATCGACCAGCCGGTCGACGAGTCGACCTGACCGAGGCCGTTCACGCCGAAGTCACCGACGACCAGCGGGGAGTTGTTCGCCGCGATGCGGCCCGAACCGAAGTTGCCACCCCAGCCGAGATAGCCGAGAGCGCCGTCGGCGTAGGCGGCCTGCAGGAAGAGGAAGTCGCCAGCCGCAAGCATCGGCAGGTTGATCTTCACGCCACCCTGGACGGCCCAGCCCATCTCGTCCTTGTTCGCGACGAAGACGCCAGCGCTGTTAAGACCGTTGGGGCCGACATTGTTGATGCTGCGCTGGGTAAGAGCAGCCGACAACTGAGCCGAACCCCAGCCCTGGTCGACGCGAAGCGAGGCGACGACGTCCGGATAGTCCTGGCCGAGATAGCTGGAGACAGCACCCGGGCTGACGATAGCGGCTTCGCGCGAACCCGTGCCGGAGACACGATCTTCGAGCGAGAGGGTGGCCGAGAAGCCCGAACCGAACGTGGCGGTGTAGGCCAACAGGTTCAGACGGCTATCAGCCGTACGGACCGTGGTGAAGCCGAGGTCGTTGGCGTAGAAGTCGAAGAACGACTGAGCGCGACCAGCGGTGATCGGGCCGAACTGGACGAAGGCCAGGTCGAGGTTGGCCGACGAAGCGGTCGACGGGGCGGTGGTGCGAGCTGCGCCGGGGACGACGATGCCCTGGTTGCCGCCGAGCGTGTTGTTGTAGACGCCCGTGCTGTTGGTCAGCTCGTAGCGGAAGAAGGTGCGCAGCGTGCCGAAAGCGGTCGCGGTGCGGGCGTCGATGTTCAGACGGCCACGAGCGCGGCTGCCGTAAGCGTCGTTGATGTCGCCGTAGCGCGAGCCGATGGCGTACTCAGCGCGAACACGACCACCAACGCGGAGGCAGGTGTCGGTGCCGGGGATGTAGAAGAAGCCTGCGCCGTAGGCGGAGCAGACGCGAACGTATTCGACCGGAGCGGCCTTCCGCGAGGGAAGGTCGGCGGCCTGAGCCCCGGCAACCGCGGCGATACCGGCGGCAGAACCGAGGAGGAGGCTCTTAACGAGCTTCATTTGATAACCTCCAAAAGAGTTTCGAGACCCTCGGGCTTCGGCGCATTCTTGATCCGGACGGCCCCAGGAGACCAAACCGGCGAACCCGCCTATCCCGGTCTTTCCCCCCCACCCTGAACCACTCAGAAGCGAAGTTGAAAAACAGCGACCGGGAATGTCCCGCCGCACACTCACCATTACGAATGCCCGCCTCGCGATCAACCATCATCACGTCCCGGCCGGGCTCGGGGGGGCTCTTTGGACCCCGGTGTTGCACGTCGGCCACGCTTTGAGCGTGGAACTTAGCAAGCTGTTAACCAGCGCGGGCCGGATCGGCCCTGTCGCGGCCTTTCGCAGCCCCTTGCCGGAACGAATCTCCGGTTCGGCGGCAACGCCGATTCCCCGGGGATGGCCGACTCAATATTCCCATTCGGCCCCGACACCGACCGCAGCGCTGCCATCGGCATTCGTCTCGGCCTGGAGCTTCAGCCGCCGCGTCACGTCGATCCCGATCGAGACGCCGCTGTCGGACGGCTTGGCCCCGGCCTTCACGCCGATGGTCACATTGTCGGAAAGCGAGCGCGAAACGCCGACCGTCGGGCCGTCGGGACCGACCTGGACATCGAGATTGTCGACGCCGAGCTGGCGTCGCAGCTTCTCGAACACGTCATCCCCGCCGGCTCCCGAGAACTGCGCAGCGGTCTGGGCGAGCTGCAGCGCCTGGAAGGGCGAGAGCGAGCCAGAAGCCCGGGCGAAAAGCAGCCGCGAGAGCACCTCGTCTGGCGGCAGCTCGGGCGAAGAGGAGAAGGTGAATTCCGGCGCCGAAGCCTGGCCGCTGACGATGATCCGGGCGGTGACGTCGGCAGCGCGTGTCTCGGCGACGAAATCGAGCTCCGGCATGACATCTCCGGAGAAGGTCACGCGCCCGCGGCTGAAATCGAGCCGCTGGCTGAGGACGCTCAGGCGGCCGCGACGCAGGTCGAAGCCGCCGTTCAGCACGGGGCTGGCGGAAGTGCCGCCGACCCGCAGCTCGCCGCCGAGCTCGGCGTCGATGCCGCGACCGCGAATGAAGACGCGGCCCGGGGCGGAAACCGTGATGTCGAGCGCGACATCGAAAGCCGGCGCACGGGCGCCCTTGCGATTCGCTGCGGCGCGGGCCTTGCGCTGCGCCGCGAGGCGCTGCGCCGCCTGGCCCTTGGCGTTGACGTGGCGAATGCCGTCGACCGGCCGCAGGCTCGACGGCAGCCGGTCCGGCACCGCGACCTCGATCGAGACCACGCCGATCCTCCCGGCGACACGCGGCCGTTGGGCCAGGGGCCCGGCAAGGTCGAGCGCGAGATCGGCCACGGCGGTGACGAGGCCGTTGGCGACGAGCTGGGCGCGCTTGCCCTCGATGCGGATCGTCCCGGGGAAGCCGGCCTCGGGATCGAGTTTCACATTGCCGCGGGCCGAAAGCGTGCCGCCGCCCGGCGTCTGCGCCGAAAAGCGCTCGATCGCGAGCTCGGGGCCCTTGGCGGCGAGACGCGCTTCTAGTCCGGTCAGCCTGACACCCTGGAGCGCGTCGCTGAAGCTGCCGTTCGAGAGCGTCGCGCCACCGGAGAGCTGCGGGGCGGCCATCGTTCCGCTGGCCCGCATGTCGATGGCGATCTGGCCAGTCAGGTTCCGGCCATCGGCTGCGAGCTGCGCATTGGCGAGCGCCGCGTCGACCCGGCCCTGCACGGCAAGGTCGAGCGCGCCACTGCCCCCGAGCGGTGCCGTGCCCTTCGCCGTCAGGGCAATGAAGCGGCCGGCGTTGAGGCTGGCGTCGAGGCTGGTCTGGCGACCGTTCAAGGCGCCCTGCCCGGCGATCTCGATCGGCGGCAGGCCGGCCTGGCGGGTCTGCGGCGCAACCAGGCGCGCAATCTTCAGCCGCCAGGGGCCGGTCGGAGCTTCCGGCGTTCCCTTGATCGTCGCCTCCGCCTCCAGCGTCCCGGACAGATCGAGCGAAGGCGCAGCGAGACGAGCGGCCGAAAGCGGCACGTTCTGCGCCTGGAAGCGCAGGTCGAGCCGGCGCCCGGCCTCGCCATCGAGCGTGATGCGGCCGCCATCGACGGCAATGGCGAGATCGCCAATGGCGACGCCGCCCTCGATGGCGGTGAAGCTTGCCGGCCGGGAGAGAGCGATGCGGCGGCCGTTGCCGTTGGCAGTGAAGCTGGCGAGATCGAAGCGCAGCGGCTCGGCCACCGAGAGCTTGCCCTTCGCCGCCAGCACGAGGCCGCGGGCCGTGGCATCGAGGCTGATGTTGCTGGTCTCGGCGCCGCCCTGCGAAACCAGCCTAATCGCGCTGACCGGCTCGCCGGCGACGACCGCCCGGTCGACCTGAATATTGCCGTCGATCCGTGGCCTGCGCAGGGCATCGACGATGGCAAGGGTCGCGTCGAGCTTGTCGATCGTCAGGCTCGGCGCGGAGAGACGCTGGGCATTGGCCTTGAGGTCGATGTTCTGGCCGCCATTCGGCCGCGCCAGGCGCAGATCGGCATCGATGCGGCCGCCGAGCTTGGCGAGCGCCAGGGCCGAGAGGTCGTCGAGATTGCGGGCTGCGAGCTTCAGGCTGCCTTCGGCGAGATTGGCGGCGTCGAGATCGAGTGCGCCGCCCAGCGTGACCGAGCCGATGGCGATGTCGAGCTGCGGCAGGCTCCAGCCGCCGGCGTCGCGCCTGGCGAAGCGAAGCGTGCCGGTCGCAGGCTTGCCTTCGACCTCGCCCGAGAGCCTGGCGTCGCCGGTAAGCGCGCCCTGCAGATCGCGCAGCGTCGCGTCGAGGGCCAGGCGTGGCACCGGCCGGCCGAGCGCGGTCGCATTGCTGATTCCGGCGCGAAGCGTCGCGTCGAGCTTGTCGAGCGGGCCGGACAGGGTGGCGTCGAAAGCGCCCTGCCCCGACAGCCGCGGATCGGCGCGGCGCAGATCGGGAATGGCGATGTTGGCGCGCAGCTCCGAGCCCTGGGCGCTGAGCGCGCCGTCGGCGGTGGCGGTGACATGGGTGCCGGCAACGCGAAAACCGTTGACGACGAGGCCGCCGCTGCCGGGCACCCGGACCTCACCGCCGAGCGTCAGCTTTCCGGCCAGCAGGCGATCGAGCGCTTCCTGATCGAGACCGAGCGCCTCGGCGGAACCGTCCAGCTTGACCGCATAGCTCTTGCGGTTGGGCTCAGCATCGACCGCAGCGGCAACCGTCGCCGCGCCCTTGAGCTTGCGGTCGGCCAAGCCGCTCAGGCGTGACAGATCGGGCAGCCGGGCCTGGGCCTTACCGAGAATGCGTTTCGGGCCGAGCTGACCGACATAGTCCAATTCAGCGCCGCCGAAGGCGAGCTTCAGCGTCTCGAACTCGCCGCCGCCGCCCTCGCTCGCCGTGCCGCGCAAGGTGAAGCGCAGGCGATCGCCGATGAAGCGTGCCAGCCCGGCATCGGCGAGGGCGACGCCCGAGGCCTCGCCGTCGGAGACCAGGACGGTGCGGGTCGCAGGGTCGCCGAGCGGCCCGTTCGGCGTCGCGGTGAAGGTCAGGCCGAGCTTGCCGAGCTTGCCGGCCGGCACCGAGGCGCCCTCCGCTTGCAAGCTGGCATCGACGCGCGGCCCGGCGGCCGGCCCCTGGATCCTGGCGTCGAAGGCGAGCTTGGCGATCTCGGCGCCGGAAGCGACGGTGCGCCCATCGGCATTCGGCCGGGCCGCCGCCGTCACCGTGAAGTCGAGGTTCTTGTCGGCGCCGTAGAGCCCCTTCACGTCGAGCCGCGCCAGGGCCGAGACCAGCGCCAGCTCCTCGATCGCGATCGCGCCGTCATCGGCGAAGCCGACGGCGCCGTCGAGCCGGGTCGAACCCTGGAAGACCGGAGCGACCGGCGGCGGCATAAGGCCCGCGACACGGGAATCGAGGGCGAGCAGCAGGCGGCGTCCGGCGCCGCGGCGCGAGAGATCGGCGGTGCCGTCGGCGCCGATGGTCGGCCCGGCGCTGAAGGCGAGCGTCGCCTTGAAGCGGTCGAGCGGGCCGTCCCCGGTGAGGTCGAGCTTGACCGGCGGGCGGTCCGGCAGATCGGCGATGGTTGCGAGCAGGCCACCCTGCGGCTCGTCGAGCTTGAGCGCGAGCTGGAGCTGCGTCGTCTGCGGCACGAAACGGGCATTGACGTCGAGGCTGCCGGCCATGTCGAGGCGGCGTCCGGCGAGGCGCAGGTCGAGCCCCTCATTGGGTGGGCCGAGCCGCGCCGCCCCCGTGGCCGACAGGCGTGCCGGCGCACCGATGACGGTCGGGCCGAGAGTGAGCTCGCCGAGCTGGAAGGCTTCGATGATCACCTTGAGCGGCAGTTCGGGCAAGAGCGGCGCGTCGTTGGCTTGCGCCGCCGCGGCGGCCGGGTCCGGCAGCGGCCTGCGCAGGATCTCGAGCTTGCCGATTTCGAGCCGGTTGACCTCGAGCCGGCGCAGCAGCAGCGCCGAGCGTGTCCAGATCAGCCGCGCCCGATCGAGCCGGAGCCAGGGACCGTCACGATCGGAAATGACGATGTCGCGGATCGTGGCGTCGGAGGAGAGCGCGCCGTCGACTGCGCCGATCGAGACCTGGCTGCCATCGGTCGAGAGCGCCTTGGAGATCAGGTCGGCAAGCACGCCGCGCTCGCCGGCGTTCTGGGCGAAGCCGCCGAGACCGGTGAACAGCAAGGCGGCTCCGGCGATGAGCAGTGCCGCAATGGCGCCGAGGAAGCTGGGGAGGCGGAGAGTGCCCATCAGAAAGCCTGCCCGATGCTGATATAGAGGGCGACGGGCTTGTCGCCCTTGCGCGGGTTGAGCGGGGCGGCGACGTCGACCCGGATCGGCCCGATCGGCGTATAATAGCGCAAACCGAGGCCAGCGGCGTATTGCAGCTTCTCCTTGAAATTCGGAACCTGCGACTCGAAGGCCATGCCGGCATCGAAGAAGGGCACGATACCGATCGTGTTGGTGATCTTGATGCGCGCCTCGACCGACGCCTCGAACAGGCTGCGCCCACCGGTGAGGTGGTTCAGCGGCCCGAGCGGCGACAGCGTGCGATAGGCATAGCCGCGCACAGAGCCGCCGCCGCCGGCATAGAAGCGCCGCGTCGCCGGGATCTCGTCGAGATCGGCACCGGCGACCGAGCCCAGCCCGACGCGGCCGGCGAGCACGTAGCGCCCATCCTCGTCGAGCGAATAATAGCCGGACAGCGAGGCCTTGCTCTGGAAGAAGGGCGCCGTCGAATGGCCGAAGGCGGCATAGGGCGCGACCGAGGCGGTCAGGCGGATGCCACGCGTCGGGTCGAGCAGGCTGTCGGTCGAATCGTAGCGCAGCGAGAGCGGCACGCCGACCAGCGTGTAGTCGACCTGGCCGAGCACGTCGCTGGTCTGGCCACGCTCGGCCTCCAGACCGGCCTGGATCGAGAAGACATCGCTGAAGCGATGGCGAACGCTGGTGGTGATGTTGGCGTAGCGGGCGGTGTAGCCGCCATAGCGGTTGGTGCCGACGCGTTCGCGCGTGCCGACCACATCGACGAGCAGGTCGTTGCGGCTGCCTCCGAGTGCCGGCTTCATGAAGCCGATCGAGAAACGAGCGCCGAGATCGGACGGCAGGAAGTCGCCGAAGCGCTGGATCTTGGTGCCGTCGATGCGCGGCGCGAAGAAGAGATCGCCCTCCAGCCGCAGGCGCTCGGCCCCGCCGAACAGGTTGCGATGCTCCCAATAGGTCCTCACCGCCGGGCCATCGATGGTCGAATAGCGGGCGGAGAAGCCGATCAGGCGCTTGGGCCGCTCGGTGACCTCGACGAAGATCGGCAGATTGCCGCGCGCGTCGAGGGCCGTCCCCTCCCGCATCCGCACCGCGCCGACCGCGGGGATCGTCGCGATCGACTTGCGAGTATCGGCGAGCGCCTTGGGCGAATAGGGATCGCCGGGCTCGAGATAGATGAAGGAGCGGATCACCGGCTCGGGAATGTCGCCGGTCTCGCCGATGCCGAACTCGCCGAAGCCCGCCACCGGGCCGGGATCGACCACCAGCGCGACATCCATGATCTTGGCGGCGTGGTCGACCGTGGGCCGGATCTCGACGACCCTGGCGAGCGGGCGCGAGCGAGCCCGCCAATAGTCGACCAGCGCGGCCTGCGCCGCGCGCAGCGAGGCGGAGCTCGCAGGATCACCGGGCTTCAGTCCCGAAACCTTGGCCGGGTCGGCGATGACGGCGGTCGGATCGCGCTTTTCGCCAGCGACGATATCGACCTTGCGCAAAGCGAAGAGCGGCCCGGGATCGACGGTGACCACCACCGGCGCCGGAGCGCGGTTGCGATAGCGTTCGGCCGCGGCGGCAAAGCCTGGCGGCGGCTCGCCGGCCTGGCGGACGGCGACGCCGTCGAGCGCGACCGTGACCTGCGCGTTGAAATAGCCGCGCGCCCAGAGCGCATCGAGCAGCGGGTCGATGTCGGCACTGGCCCGGCGTGCCAGCGTCTCGCCATCGGGCGGCGCATCCTGGCGCAGGCGATAGAGCAGCGAGGCGTCCTGCAGGTTGCGCGTCAGCGCACTGGCATCAGGCGCATCGCCCAGCTCGAAGCGCAATTCATAAGGCAGCGTCGCCGTGCCGACCGGCGGCGGCTTTTCCTTGGAGCCGAACAGACCGAAGACATCGAGCGAGGACAGGTCGAAAGCGCGTGCCGGCGGGGTTTCAGCCGCAAGCATCGCGACGAAAGCGCATGCGCTCCCGCCCGCAATACCGAGCCCCCGCCTCCGCCATGACCGCATCAAACCTCCAACGCAACCCAACTAAAATGCAGAGAATGAGTTCTTTTTGTGATCCTGCCGTCAGTTGATCACAATTCAACGCTGCAAGAGCGCGGCGCAATCCGAGCACCGCGAAAGTAAACACGCCGTTACGCGACCCGCACCGACAGCGCTCGCGGGAGCGCATCGCCCCCGCGAGCGCTGGGTCATCTTACGCCAGCGCGAAGGAGATCGCCGTGACCGGGTCGAGCCGGGCGATCACCGGCCCGAGCGTCGGCGCCAGGACACCACCACAGAGGCTGCCGGTGGTGATGATCTGACCAGCCTTGAGGCCGCCGAGCGGCGTCTCGGCGGGGCGGTTGGCCCAGGCGAGCGCGGTCACCAGCGGGTCGCCATTGGCGTGCTCGGCGGGGCGCTCATAGAGGACATCGCCATCGAGCTCGACGGTGCAGGTCAGCGCCGAGACGTCGTCGAAGATGCTGAAGGGCACTTCCGGGCCGATGAGATAGGCGCCATGGCCGAGGGCGTCGGCGAGCCAGAGCGGAAAGGCGACATGGGTCCAGTCGGCGATACGGCTCTCGACGATCTCGATGCCGATCAGAGCGGCGTCGCAATGGTCGATCAGCTCGGCGCGCGTATAGGGCTGGCCGGGGCGCAGCGGCATGTCGCGGCCGAGCCGCACCGCGAGCTCGATCTCGACGCGCAGTTCGGCGCCATGGGCGGAGCGATGGGTATCGCCGGACTTCAGATAGGGACCGGGCATCGGGGCGGCGATCGGACGGCCGCCTTCGGCGATCGAGACCTTGAAGCCGGCGTCGGCATAGCCCATGGCGCGCTGCACCTGAGCCTGGACCGCGAGAGCGGCGTCGATATCGGCGGGAACCGGCAGGGTTTCGATATCGAGCAGGCCATGGCCGCGGCGGGCGCCGATCAGCGCCTCGGCAAGGTTTTCAGTCATCGTCGCCATCGTCCTTGGTTCCTGTCGCAGCGGCCTCATCGGCCCCCTTGGCTACAGCATCGTCCGGCGAATGGGAATTCGCCAGGAGCGCCGAGATTGCCGCCATGCGCTGACGGAAGCCGCGATAAGGATGGCGCACGCAACGACGAGGAGAGAATCGATGGCCACATCCGAGAACGACCGCCGCATCGACTATGTCGAATTCATCGTCGCCGACATCGCCAGGGCGCGCGCCTTCTACGAAGCTGCCTTCGGCTGGAAGATGACCGATTACGGCCCGCAATACTGCGCCTTCGCCGACGGGCGGCTCGAAGGCGGCTTCACCACGCAGGGCACGCCGAAGCCGGGCGGGCCGCTGGTCATCCTCTATGCCGACGATCTCGCCGCCACGCAGAAAGCGATCGAGGCTGCCGGCGGCAGGATCGTCCAGCCGGTCTTCGACTTCCCCGGCGGCCGGCGTTTCCATTTCGCCGATCCGGACGGCTACGAGCTCGCGGTCTGGACGAAGGGCTGAGCAGCTTCGTCGCGAATCCCGCCCAGGAAAGCCATTTTTGTGATAAGGTGCCTCCGCAAATGTGGAGGCACCCCATGCATGCCATCATGCAGTTGCTGTCAGCCTACATCACCTGGCTTTCCAGAGCGCTCCAGGTGACGCCGGACTTCATCACGAAAGACCGACGCGGCAACCTGCCGCCGCCGGCAGGAGGCATCGGGGCGTACTGATCCCCCGCCGAGCCTTTCGCTTCCAGCAAGGCCGCCAAGGCGCAGCCGCTGCTACTTGCCCCAGCGCAGGGCGAGCGGGTTCAGCTCGCGCGCCAGCTCGATCAGGCCCTCGCGGGTCTTCGGATGCAGCGGCACCAGCGGATGGCGAACGGCCTCGCTCTTGATCACGCCGCCCTCCTTCATCAGCGACTTCGTCGCGCGCAGGCCGCACTGGCGGTTCTCGAAGTTGATGATCGGCAGGACATCGCGATAGAGCGCCGCCGCCTTCTTGCGGTCGCCAGCGGCATGGGCGGTGACGATCGGCTTGATCAGGTCGGGGATCATGGCCGAGGTCATCGTGCCGGTGGCCCCGGCGTCGAGATCGGCCATCAGCGTGATCCCCTCCTCGCCGTCGAAGGGGCCGATGATCGCCTTGCCGCCGGTCTCGATCAGCGAGCGCAGCTTGGCCGCGGTGCCCGGCATCTCGATCTTGAAATAGCTGACGAGCGGGACTGCCTTCGCCAGCCGGACCATGAACGGCACGCTCATGTGCACGCCGGCCAGCGGCGCATCCTGCAGGATGACGGGCAGGCCGCAAGCCTCGGTGACGCGAGCGAAATGCTCGATCATGCCGTCCTCGTCGGCCTTGAGCAGGGCGCCGTGATAGGGCGGCATCATCATCAGCATCTTGGCGCCGGCATCGGCTGCGGCCTTGGCGCGCTGGGCGGCGATGCGGGTCGAGAAATGCGAGGTGGTGACGATGACCGGGACGCGCCCGGCGACCTGCTCGATCGAGAGCAGCATCACCTGGTGACGCTCCTCGTCGGTGAGCAGGAACTGCTCGGAATAGTTGGCGAGGATGCAGATGCCGTCGACGCCCTGGTCGACCATCAGGTCCATGACGCGCTTGTTGCCCTCGATGTCGAGGTCGCCATTGTCGTGGAAGATCGTCGGCGCGATCGGAAAAATGCCCTTGTACGGTTCGGTCATGGCAAAGCTCTCGGCTGTTGGAGGCTGGAGAAAGCTACTGCGCTCGCAGATCGCCGATGGCGGCGAGCTCGCGCTGGTAGACGGCTAGGTCATCGGGGGAGAAACAGCAGAAGGTAATCTCCCGCAGATCGGCCCCGGAACGCAGCGCAGCGTCGACCGTCGTCACAGCGATCCTGGCGGCGTCTTCGATCGGATAGCCGTAGACCCCAGTGCTGATGCTTGGAAAGGCGATCGTCTGCACGCCGGCTTCCACGGCGAGGGCGAGCGAGCGGCGATAGCAGGAGGCGAGCAGTTCCGCCTCGCCCTGCCCGCCGCCGTGCCAGATCGGCCCGACCGTGTGGATCACATGGCGCGCCGGCAGGCGGTAGCCTTTGGTCAGCCTGGCGTCGCCGGTCTGACAGCCGCCGAGCTGCCGGCATTCCTGCAGGAGTTCGGGACCGGCCGCGCGATGGATCGCGCCATCGACGCCGCCACCGCCGAGCAGGGCATTGTTCGCCGCGTTGACGATGGCATCGACGGCGAGCGTCGTGATGTCCGCCCGGACGGCCCGCAGCCTGGCATCTGTCATCGCGCTCCCCCTTTCGGCTCGCTTCGGTCCCCGTTCAGCAGGGCGCAGGCGGCGACAGCCAGCAGCGCCTGCGGCTCAAGCCTTGGCAGCCCGCGCCGTCGTCAGCTTGCGGATGCGGCGCCAGGCCGAACCCAACAGCGGGAAGAGGAGGAGTGCGAGGCCGATCGCCATCAGCGTCGAAACCAGCGGGTTCGACCAGAAGATCGAGAGCGAGCCCTGCGAGAAGATCATCGACTGGCGGAAGGCATCCTCCGCCTTGTCGCCGATGACCATGGCCAGCACCAGCGGCGCGATCGGGTAGTCGAGCTTCTTGAAGAAGTAGCCGACGATGCCGAAGGCGAGCGCGAGCCAGATGTCGAACTCCTTGCTGCCGACCGTGTAGGCGCCGAAGAAGCAGACCACGACGATCGCCGGGCCGATGATCGCAAAGGGAATGCGCAGGATCGAGGCGAAGAGCGGCACGGTCGCAAGCACGACGATGACGGCGACGACGTTGCCGAGATACATCGAAGCGATCAGGCCCCAGACGAAATCAGGCCGCTCGACGAAGAGCATCGGGCCGGGGTTGAGGCCCCAGATCATCAGCCCGCCCATCATCACGGCCGCGGTCGCCGAGCCGGGGATGCCGAGCGCCAGCATCGGCAGCATGGCGGCGGAGCCGGCCGCGTGGTCGGCCGTCTCCGGGGAGATCACGCCCTCCGGCTCGCCCTTGCCGAACTTTTCCGGGTTGCGCGAGGAGCGCTTGGCCATGGCGTAGCTCATGAAGGAAGCGGCAGTCGGCCCGCCAGGCGTGATACCCATCCAGATGCCGATGATGCTGGAGCGCAGCAGAGCGACCCAGTAGCGCGGCAGCTTGAGCGCGGTCGCGAGCACGTCGCGCGGACGTACCTTGGCCTTCACCCCGTCGAAGCGCAGCCCGTCCTCCATGGTCTGCAGCAATTCGCCCAGGCCGAACAGGCCGATCACCGCGATCAGGAAGCTGACGCCCGCGAGCAAGACGTCGAACTCGTAGGTCAGGCGAACATTGCCAGAGACCGAATCCATGCCGATCGAGGCGAAGGTGAACCCCATCGCCATCGAGACGATGGTCTTCAGCGGCGAGGCGCCGCCGAGGCCGACGAAACTGGCGAAGGTCATGAAGTAGACGGCGAAGTATTCCGGTGAGGAGAATTTCAGCGCAAAGCGCGCGACCCAGCCCGAGAGCAGCGTGATCAGGATGACGCCGGCCATGGCGCCGAAGCCGGCCGAGAGGAAGGCGAAGGAGAGCGCTTCCGTCGCCCTGCCCTGCTTGGCCATCGGGTGGCCGTCGAAGGTGGTGGCGACGGATGATGGCTCGCCCGGGATGTTGAACAGGATCGAGGTTGTCGAGCCGCCGAACAGCGCGCCCCAATAGAGCGAGGTCAAAAGGATGATCGCGGAGACCGGATCCATGGTGAAGGTCAGCGGCAGCATCAGGGAGACGCCGTTGGGCGCGCCCAGGCCCGGCAGCACGCCGACCAGGATGCCGAGCAGCACGCCGGCCATCATCAGCATGAGGTGGTGCGCGGTCAGCGCGACTTCGAAACCGTGGAGGAGCGAGGCGAAATTTTCCATGGGACGATCCGGCTCGCGATTGTCAGAGGCCGAGCATCGTCTCGATCGGGCCCTTCAGCAGGCCGACCTGGGCGAATTTCTCAAGACCGAAATAGAAGAAGGCAGCGGTACCGAAAGCCGTCGCCAGCGAGGGTAGCCAGCCATAGCGCCCCTGAAAGCGCATCGCGAAGATGAGATAGACGATCATCGCGAAATACATGCCGAGCGTGACGCTGAGCACGATGAAGGCGACCATCGGCAGGAAGAAGGCGAGGACGCGCTTGCCCTGCTCCCGGTCCAGGAAGGTGCCGGCGAGAGCCACCGAGCCCCCCATGCGCCTGCCGACGGTGGCGACGATCGTCCCGGCGCTGGCGAAGGCGATGAGCAGGCCGCAATAGAAGGGGAAGGCGCCGGGCTGCGGGCCGGAGGAATCCCAGCCGATGCCGAACTCTCGGGCGCCATTGATGATGACGAGACCGAAGGCGAGCGTCGCCAGGGCTGTCGCGATTTCGGCCTGGAAGCGGGTGATCATCGGCAGCCTTCCATCCCTGGCGGTTCTTGCGGCGGGAGGCGGACGAAAGGCCCGCCCCCCGAAGTCTTGCTATATCGAGGTCTGATGGGGCTTGCCGGGTGCCGCTGACGGCGCCCGGCAGACCATCCCACTCAGCAGCTCAGTTGACGACCCAGCCCTCGGCCTTGAAGGTCTTGGCGTTGGCGGCTTCGTCCTTGGCGACGAAGTCGGTGAGCTCCTTGCCCTTCATGAAGCGGGCAGTCTGCGCGGTGCGGGCGACGAACTCGATCCATTCCGGCGTCTTGCTGACCTTCTCCATGACGTCGGCATAGTAGGCGATGGCGTCAGCCGGAACCTCGGCCGGCAGCCAGACGGTGCGCGGCATCTGGAAGGATTCGAGCGGCAGGCCGGCCTCCTTGCAGGTCGGGATGTCGCCCCAGCCCTTGCCATTGTGGACCGGCTCGCCCTTGGCGAGGCGCACCGGCGAGAAGACGCAGAGCGGCTTGACCTGACCGGCCTTCCACTGGCCGAGGTTCTCGTTCGGGTTGTTGGTGTTGGAGTCGACATGGCCGCCGGCGAGCTGCGTCGCAGCCGCGCCACCGCCCTGGAAGGGCACGTAGATCCACTTGGCGCCGGTCGCCTCCTGGATCATCGCGGTCAGCGTCTGATCGGTGTCCTTGGACTGGCTACCGGCCATCTTGAAGCCGCCGGGCTTGGCCTTCACCGCATCGATATAGGCCTTGGCGTCGTTATAGGGCGAGTTGCCGTTGACCCAGATCAGGAACTCGTCGAGCGCCAGCGCGGCGACCGGGGTGAGGTCCGAGAACTTGTAGCCGAGCTTGGCGACATAAGGCAGCAGATAGGCGTTGTTGGTGCCGAAGATGACCTTGTGGGCGTCGCCCTTGCCACCCTTGCCATAGACGAAGGTCTCGGCGCCGCTGCCGCCGCCCTTGTTGAGCACGACGATCGGCTGCTCGACCAGCTTATGCTTGGTGATGATCGACTGGATGATGCGGGCGAAGTTGTCGGTGCCGCCGCCGGGGCCCGAGGCCACGACGAACTCGATCGGCTTGGTCGGCTGCCAAGCCTGCGCCGGCATCGCCGTCGCGAAGGACGCGGCGACGAAACTCGCCGCGATCGTGAACTTCTTCATGCTCTTCTCTCCCTTGCTTCGATTGATAGGGCGGCTCTTGCGTGGCCGCCCTGCCGGAACGCGTCAGGCCGCAGCCTTGCGCGCCGCCTTTCCTTCGCTCGCCATCTTGATGGCCAGCGACAGCGCCGCGCGGGTCGCGCCGAGATTGGCGATGCCCTTGCCGGCGATCTCATAGGCCGTGCCATGGGCCGGCGTGCAGATCGGGAACGGGAAGCCGCCGATCAGGGTGACGCCGCGATCGAAGCCCATCAGCTTCATCGCGATCTGGCCCTGGTCGTGGTACATCGTCAGAACGGCATCGAAATCGCCATTCTTCGCCCGCAGGAAGACGGTATCCGACGGGAATGGCCCCTCGACCGTGTAGCCCTTGGCCTTGGCGGCCTGCACCGCCGGCTCGATCGTGTCGATCTCGTCGCGGCCGAAATTGCCGCCATCGCCGGCATGGGGATTGATGCCCGCGACCGCGATGCGCGGCGGGTTGAAGCCGGCCGCCCGCAGATTCTTGTCGGCGAGGTCGAGCGCACGCAGGATGCGCTCCTGGCTGATGTTCGCCGCAACTTCGGACAGCGGGATATGCGAGGTCACCCGCGCATTCCAGAGCTTGTCGAGCACGTTGAACTCGCTCGCCGGCCCTTCGAAAGCGATGGCGTCGCGCACGAAGCGAATCTCGTCGTCATAGCCCGGATAGGCAAAGCGCATCGCCGCCTTGTTGAAGGGCGTGAAGAACACCGCGTCGGCCTTGCCGGCAGCGGCGTACTGCAATGCGTGGCGGAAATTGTCCGTCGCCGCCTTGCCGCCGGCGAGCGTCGCCTTGCCGCGCTGGAGATCGGCGGGATCATGGTTGGCGAGATCGACGAAAACCGGCTTGCCGGCCTCGACCGGCAGGGCGTCGCCCTCCCCGACCACATGCAGGTCCGGCGCCAGGCCGGCATCGGCAGCGCCGAGCTGGAAGAGCCTAAGGTCGCCGAAGACGACATAGCGCGCCGCCGAACGCAGATCCGGCTCGGCGAGAATGCGTGCAGTGAGCTCGGGGCTGATGCCGGAGGGATCGCCCATTGCGACCGCAATCACCGGCAGGGCGACATTCGCCTGCGTTTCCAAACAATCCTCCCTCGATCCGGCCCTGAGCCGGTCACTTGAACTTGGCCTATCATGCGCCCGGCAGCCAGGCAAGTATTCTGTATGCAGCATAATCAGACTGGCGTAAGATGGCCTCAGGCTGCGATCTCGGGCAAGCTGCCCGATGGTCGAAAACGGGCGTTTCCACAGCTTCCGGGCGCCACCACGGCGACAGCCGTCGAGCCTGCGGCCCGCTGCGTTGACACCGGGAAATGGTCATGCCGTACAGGATGACTGAGAAGGAGCGGCGATGACGAGCGGAGCCGGGACGTTGAGCCAAGCGCCGGAAGCCTATCCACGCATTCAGCGCCGGACCTTGCACGACGAGGTGCTCGAGCGCATGCGCGACATGATCATCGAGGGCACTCTCGCGCCGGGCCAGCGGATCAACGAGGGCCTTATCGGTGCCCAGCTCGGCGTTTCGCGGACTCCCCTGCGCGAGGCGATCAAGACCCTTGCCAGCGAAGGCCTGGTCGAGATCCAGCCGGCCAAGGGCGCCATCGTGCGCAAGTTCAGCTCGACCGACATGCGCCACATCCTCGAGGTCCTCAAAAGCCTCGAACAGCTCGGCGGACGCATGGCCTGCGAGATCGCCTCCGACGAGACGATCGCGGCGATCCGGGCACTGCACGACGCGATGATGGAACAATACCGCGTCAGGAACCGGTTGGAGTATTTCAAGCTCAACCAGGCCATTCATTCCGCCATCGTCGCCGCTTCCGGCAACGACGTGCTGATGGAGATGCACGGCACCCTTCAGGCCCGCATCAAGCGGCTGCGCTTCATCGGCAACGAGGGCCCGGAAAAATGGGCGGGCGCCGTCGCCGAGCACGAGACCATGATCGAGTCGCTGGAGAAGCGCGATGTCGCGGCCCTGATGGAAGTCAT
>JAKFDB010000077.1:0-53443 GCA_036676315.1 Bradyrhizobiaceae bacterium | reverse complement strand
GGGCTGCTTGCCTGCATGAACGGCCTGATCACGCCCGATGCCGCAAGCTTCATGCATTCGGTGGAATTCGTCGCGATGGTGATCATTGGCGGCCTCGGTTCGGTTCTGGGAGCGGTCGTCGGGGCGGCGTTCCTGATCGTCCTGCCCCAGGCACTGACCTCCCTGCAGGAATACGAGCAGGCCGTGCTTGGCCTGCTGATCATGGTCTTCATGATCGTGCTGCCGGCCGGGATCGTGCCGTCGCTGCGCAACTGGCTGACGGAGCGACTGCCGTGAGCCTGCTCAGCGTCTCCGATCTCGGCATCAGCTTCGGCGGCGTCGTGGCCGTGGATGGCATCGGCTTTTCGGTCTCCCCCGGCGAGGTGTTTTCGATCATCGGTCCGAACGGCGCCGGCAAGACCACCTTGTTCAACCTCGTCACGGGCATTTATCGCCCGCAGCGGGGCGATGTACGGCTCGACGGGCAGTCGATGATCGGACAATCCCCGCATCTCCTGGTGCGGCGCGGCATGGCGCGGACCTTCCAGAACCTGCAGATCTTCTTCCGGATGACGACGATCGAGAACGTGATGGTCGGTCGCCATCTCACTGAGCGCTCGTCGTTCCTGGCGGACCTTCTCGGCCTGCCGGGCGTCGCGCGGCAGAACCGCCTGACGCGCGAAGCGGCCTTCGCCTTGCTGGAGCGTGTCGGCCTTGCAGCTTATGCCGACGCGAATGCCGGCTCGCTGCCCTATGGCGCGCTCAAGCGCCTGGAGATCGCGCGGGCGCTCGCCGCCGAGCCGAAGGTGCTCTTGCTCGACGAGCCGGCGGCCGGCTGCAACGCGATCGAGACCGAGGCGATCGACGCGCTGATCGTCGAGATCGCCCGATCGGGCACGGCCGTCGTCCTGATCGAGCACGACATGAAGCTGGTGATGAGGATTTCCGACCGGATCCTGGTTCTGGCGCAAGGCCGTCGTCTCGCCGAAGGGACGCCGCGCGCCGTGCGCGACGATCCGGCGGTGATCGCGGCCTATCTCGGCGATCACGGCAGCAGGGAGGCCGGTCGTGCTCGCGGTTGAGGGCTTGTCCTCGGCCTATGGCCGGATTGCGGTTCTGCATGAGGTCAGCCTGACCGTGGCGAAGGGCGAGATCGTCGCGCTGGTCGGCTCGAACGGGGCCGGCAAGACGACGCTGCTGCGCACCATCTCCGGTGTGCAGCCGCTGACGGGCGGACGCATCCTGTTCGACGGGCAGCCGATCGAGCGCACGCCCGCCCACGCCCGTGTCGGACTTGGCATCGCGCAGTCGCCCGAGGGGCGGCAGGTCTTCGGCCCGCTCAGCGTCGAGGACAATCTGCGCCTGGGCGCCTTCCGGAAACAGGACGCCGGCTTTGGCGACCGGCTGGCGCAGGCCTATGCGATGTTCCCGATCCTTGGGGAGAAGCGGGCGATTCCGGCGATGAGCCTGTCGGGGGGGCAGCAGCAGATGCTCGCGATCGCTCGCGCCCTGATGGCCGCTCCCAAGCTGCTTCTGCTCGACGAACCGTCACTGGGCCTCGCGCCGCTGCTGGTCGACCAGATCCTGAATGCCGTCGTCTCGCTGCGAGATCAGGGGATGACGATCCTCCTCGTCGAGCAGAATGCCTCGGCCGCCCTGGCCATCGCCGATCGCGGCTATGTGCTGGAGACCGGTAAAATGGTTCATCAGGGCACGGCCCAGTCGTTGCTGGCCGATCCCAAGATGCGGGCTGCGTATCTCGGGCTCTGAGCAGTGAGGCCTGAGCCTGGTTTCGTCGCTACCCCACCACGCATAAACAGCGGGCCCAAATGGGCCCGCTGTTGTCATTGGTCGTCGAGGAGATGCGACCGGTTGCCCGCGCTGCGCGCTACGGTTTGCCCTTGCTCACTTGGCCTGGGCGGCTTTTTCGATGATGTCGGTGACGACGGCGGGGAGAGGGAGCCCGATGGCGATCAGCCACAGGCCTGCCGCGACATGGTCACGAAATCACCCGATCGACTTCAGCGTCTCAACCCATTCTCGGTGTCAAATCCATCGTTCCCCGCAACTGATGGAAGGAAACGCCATGCGTATGATCACGATTGCCGCTGCCGGTGCCGCATTCATCCTGGCTGGCGCTGCCAATGCGCAGGCGCCCTCGACGGAGCGTCCGTCGACTCAGCCACCCGCTGCGTCACCGCAGACTCCGTCGACCGCGCCGACGATCAAGTCGATCAATGTGGTCGAGCTCGACGAACTCCCCGAGGCCACCCGGGCGCAGGTAAATCAGCTGGTCGCGGCGCGCACGGCGAACGATCTGCAACAGCTGCAGAAGGCGATCGAGGCAGCGCCGGCCGTGAAGTCCGCCGTGGAGGCGAAGGGATTTTCGATCCGCGACGTGGTGATGGCCCAGGTGAACGACGACGGCGAACTGACCGTGGTAGCCAGGAAGGCCGGCTGACGGCCAAGCGGCGCCTGACGACGTCGGTCCCCGTTTCACATCCGGGGTTCGTTCGCAGCGCCTGCCCTGGGCGAGGCGAAAGGGCGAGCCGGAGTGATGCTCGCCTTACCGGCCAGAGGCGCGGCAGAGCGCCCCGACCAAGTGTCTTGGCAGCGGAGGGCCATCCAGCCCTCCGCGTCATTTGCATTGGAATGCCTGAAGCAGGCGCGAAAAAAAGCGAGAGGGCTTCTCGCGTAGATCCTGCTCCAGGCTGCTGATGAGAGACCGATTCAGCCTTCAGATGACCGCGCTTCGCATTTCCATCTGAAGGCGTCCGGCTCTAGCTCCAAAATCCGTCCTGGTGGGCACGGGGCGAGAACGTTTCCGAGTCGTCCTGCTGGGGCGTCTCGATGTCGTCCTCGTGCTCTACGTCGAGCGCACCGTCGGAATCGTGCCGTTCAAGCATGAGTCTCTCCTTTCAAAAATTGGGGGAGGGTTGCTTTGGGCACCTCAGAGATAGGGATTTTTGCTGCACTGCACAAGGCTGCTGGCCAAGTGCGGTCCCGGGGCGGGCCTGCTTGCGCTCAGCCGCTGCCGCCCGCCGGCGCTTCGGAAACGGTGGCGGACTGGCTCGCCGCGGCGCGATCAAGGCATTCGGCCATCGCCGATGTTCCCCAGGAATGTTTCGCGCACTGCGCCGTTCCGACCGTCAGATTGGGCGCGGAGCCTTGCGGCTGTTGCCCGCCGCTGCAGCCGGTGAGCGCCAGGGCGATGATGGCCAATGTCAGTCGCATTTCGGTCTCCTTTTTCGAGGGGGGCAGCCGAGCACCGAGATTTGGCAGGAGTTTGATCAGCGACGGAACAAGCATCGCTGGCGCGTGATTTGCGCGGAGTATGGCGACTGTGCCGATGCCGTCCAATTTCGAAACGCCTTGCCCCAGAATAGCGCAATCGGAGACGTCAATGTCGTCGCGCCGCCCCTCACTGCGTCTTGCCCGCATCCTCGACCGCCTGGACAAGCGCAAGCGCGCTGCCCGCAAGGCTGCTGCGGCAGGCATCGCCCCGGCTTCCGAGCAGCAGCCCGAGCTGCTGCAGGAGGCTGACGACAAGGACCGGGGACCGCCCCAGGACAAGTAGCCGCAGCATCGCAGTATCCCTTGCGCGGAAAGCGACGCGCAAGGCCGACAGCAAATTGCCGGGGCTATCCGAGTTCAGGTCACCAGGCGGGCAAGGGGCGATAGCGACGCGCCGCGACCACCTCGCGGACGTGGTCGCGCCCGGCAATGGCGTCCTGTCGCAGCCGGTCGATATCGATCGTCGTGAAGTCACCGTCGGAATAGAGGACCTTTCCGGCAACGATGGTGCTGCGGACCTCGGCCCGGCTCGCATAGCGCAGCAGCTCGCTCGACAGATGCTGCATCGACATCATGTGCGGGCCGCTGCCGTCGAGGACGACGATGTCGGCCGCCTTGCCGGTCTCCAGCGAGCCGACGATGTCGTCGATGCGCAGGACAGAGGCCGCTTCGATGGTCGCCATGTCGATGATGTCGCCGGCCGACAGGAATTCGCCGTCATAGCCGGCGATGCCCCATTTCGCGCCGTGGATGAGCCAGGCGGCACGCATGTTGACGAAGATGTCGTTCGCCTGGTTGTCGCATCCGAGCGCGACCCTGATCCCGGCGGCGCGGAAGCGCGGCAGGTTGGGAATGGCGTTGAGATTGGCGACGCATTCGACCGGCGAATGCGCGAGGCCGGCATGGCCACGGGCCAGCAGCTCGATCTCCTTCTCGCTGGCGAGCACGGCATGGACCGCGACCAGATGCTCGTCGATGACGCCGAGATCGGCCAGGCGCTCGACCGGGCGCCGGCCGAAGACCGAGAGGCAGAACTCGACCTCTTCGCGATCGCGCCCGATATGCACCTGCATCGTCGTGTCATGGCGCCGGGCCAATTCCGCGCCGCCGCGAAAATAGGCCTCGGAGAAGTTCATCAGGGCGGAAACATTGACGGAGCCGCGGATCAACCCTTCTCCGCGCGGCGGGTGGCGACGCAGGAACTCCTCGGTCGCGGCGAGCTCGCGCTCGGCCTCGCCCTCGCGGGCCTTGTACCAGGAGCGGTCGGCGATCTGGCTGTAGAGCGCGGCGTGGTGGAAATCCTGGTCGGCGGCGCCGCGCGCCATCACGCAGCGCATGCCGGTCTCCTCGAGCGCGGCGACGATCGCCGGCTCGTGGGCGGGGTTCAGCGTTCCCTCGCACATGGTGGTGATGCCGGAGCGCAGGAGCTGGGCGGCGAGCAGCCGGACGGTGGCGCCTGCCTGCTCGGCATCGAGCGAGCGCTGGGCCGGGCTGTAGATGCGCGGGATCATCGGCAGCTCGCCGCTGGTCAGCGAGCGCACGAAGCACTGCGTGCAATGCGTGTGGGCATCGATGAAGCCCGGCATGACGATGGCGTGCTCGTCGCCGAGAATCCGTTCGCAGCGATAGCGCGCGGCGATTTCCTGGCGCGGTCCGAGCGCCAGGATCCGGCCGGCGCGGGAAACCACCATCCCGTCCTCGATGACCGTCCTTTGCCGGTCCATGGTGACGATGCGACCACGCACCGCGAGATCGACGCTTTCCTGCTGCACTGGAAGGCTCCTGTCCGATGATCAGAGAATGAAGGGTTCGCCCGGTCGCAGCGCGTCGTAAGCTTGCGAGATCGTCGCCATATGCGTCATCACCGCCTGCCAGGCCTCCTGCGGATCGCGACGCGCGATGGCCTCGGCGATCAGGCGGTGCTCGGCGCTGAAATGCGCCCGCCGCTCGGGCTGCAGGATGGCCCGGCGCATCGCGCCCCAGACGATCTCCTTGCGCGCCCGGTTGACGGTTTCGAACAGCTCGATCGCCAGCGGGTTGCCGCAGGCGGCGGCGACGGCGCGGTGGAAGCCTTCGTCGAAAACCTCGTAGGCATCCATGTTGCGGGCGGCGGCGCAGCGCCGGCAGGCCGCCTCGATCTCGGCGATCTGGGCTGCGCTGGCGTTCACCGCGGCGAGCGAGGCGATCGACGGCTCCAGCATCCGGCGGGCGTCATGAATGTTGCGCGGGCTGCAGTTCGCCGACGCCCCCTCGGCCCAGGCATCGGTCTCGCTGCGCCGCCCGCGGAAGGTGCCGCGCCCGACATGCCGCCACAGCGCCCCGCGCGTCTCCAGCCGTTCGAGCGCCTGCCGCACGGCGTGCCGCGTCACGCCGAACCGCACGGCGAGCTCGCGCTCGGTCGGCAGGCGTCTATCGGTCCCCCGGGCAGCCTCTTCGATCATCCGCTCGATGTCCTCTTCGAGCGCCGATCTAATCTCATCCGTTATTCGCTGGCGAGTCATAATTGCAACCAATTTCTGATTTGGTTGAGTGCAGTTGCCCAAGCTTTGCACGTAATGTCAATCAAAATTGGAGTTGACACGATCAAACTTGGAGTATGAACTGCGATCTCACCGCCACGGCAAGATGGCAGTCGCAACCAAGATTGCAACCAATTAAACGGGAACGGAGATCGGAACGATGGCGGGACGAAGCAGGCTGACAAGCTGTCTGGCGCTCTTCGGGTGCCTTCTTCCGATGGCCGCCATGGCCGACTCGATCACGGTGGCGAACAATGGCGGCGCCGCCGGCGCCGGTTATCGCGAGGCCTATTACAAGCCGTTCACCGCCAAGACCGGGCACACGGTGGTCGACGATTCCTTCAGCCAGGAGCTCGCGAAGATCCGCTCGCAGGTCGAGACCGGCAACCTGATCTGGGACGTCGTCAGCGTCACCGCGATCAACGAGGCGACGGCCTGCGATGAGGGGCTGCTCGAGCAGATCGACTGGTCAAAATATCTCGATCCCAAGGACTTCGCCGATGTCGGCGGCTTCGGAAAATGCGGGCTGCCGAACAATTTCGTCTCGGGCGGGCTGGTCTATGACGGTAGCGCCTACAAGGACGGCAACGCTCCCAAGAGCTGGGCCGATTTCTGGGACGTGAAGAAATTCCCGGGCAAGCGCGGCCTTTTGTACCGCGCCGAGCAGACGCTCGAGGTCGCGCTGATGGCCGATGGCGTGCCGCCGGCCGACGCGATGAAGGTGCTCGCTGCGCCGGGCGGCGTCGATCGGGCGTTCAAAAAGCTGGCCGAGCTCAAGCCGCACATCAAATGGTGGAAGAGCGGCGACGAGTCGATGACCAACCTCCTGACCGGCGAAGTCGTCATGACCTTCGCCTGGAACGGGCGCGTCGCGATGGCCAACCGCGCCAACAAGCGCAATCTCAAGATCGAGTTCGGCGCCGGCCATGTCTCCGGCAGTCAGATGATCGCGGTGATGAAGGGGACCAAGAAGAAGGAGCTCGTGCTGGAGTTCCTGAAGCTCGCCTCCTCGCCTGAGCCGCAGGCCGCCTTCGCCCGCACCATCGACTACGCCCCCGCCAATGCGAAGGCCTACGCCTTCATGAGCGCGGCCGAGCGCGCGACGCTGCCGGCCGATCACCTGCACCTCGCCTCGCTGCAGAGCGGCCAGCTCTATCTCGACTTCTGGCTCAACAATGGTGACGCGCTGCTGCAGCGCTTCATCACCTTCGCCGCGCAGTAGCCGGGTCCGGGAGCCGCAAGATGAAGATCGCTGCCAAGGCCACCATCGCCATTGCGCTGACGCTCGCGCTCGCCGGATTGGGCGGGCAGGGCGCCGCCGCCGAAACGCTCACCGTCGTGACCCAGGGCGGCCAGCCCGGCGACGTCCAGCGCAAGACCGTGTTCGAGCCGTTCACCGCCGAAACGGGCACGGCCATCCGGCTGGACACGTTCAACCAGGAACTGGCTCGCATCCGGACCCAGGTCGAGACCGGCAATCTGGTCTGGGACGCGGTCAGCCTGAACCCGATCAACGAGGCGGCAGGCTGCGAGGAAGGTCTGCTCGAGAAGATCGACTGGTCGAAACATGCCGATGCGAAGGCCTTCGAAGCGGTCGGCGGCTTCGGCGCCTGCGGCGCGCCCTATCTCGCCTCGCCCGGGGCGCTCGTCTACGATTCGGCGAAGCTGACCGGCGACGCGGCGCCTAAAAACTGGGCCGACTTCTGGAACGTCGCGAAATTCCCCGGCAAGCGCGCGCTGATGTACCAGCCCGACCAGACCCTCGAGATCGCGCTGATGGCGGACGGGGTTGCTCCCGCCGACGTGGTCAAGGTGCTGACCGGCCCCGGGGGCGTCGACCGGGCGTTCAAGAAGCTGGCCGAGATCAAGGCGCATGTGAAATGGTGGAAGAGCGGCGACGAGTCGATGCAGCTGCTGCTCACCGGCGAGGTCGCCATGGGCTATGGCTGGTTCGGCCGCGTCAACGCAGCCAATGCCTCGAACAATCGCAAGCTGCGTATCGTCTGGAATGCCGGCTATACCAATGCGCTGATCTATTTCGGCGTGATGAAGGGCTCGCCGCGCAAGGAGGCGGCGATCAAGCTGATCGCCTACCAGCTTTCGGCGCCGGTGCAGGCCCGCCATATGGAGCAGCTCGGCAACCCGCCCGCGAACACCGCCGCCAATCCGCTGCTCAGCGAAGCACGGCGCGCGGCGCTGCCCGACCCGGCCTCGCGTGACGGCATGATGCAGGCGGGCTCGACCTACATCAATTTCTGGCTCGACAATGGCGACGCCATCCGCCAGCGCTTCGCCACCTTCGTGGCGCAGTGATGACGATGGCCGCTGCCTCCCGCGAGCTGCCGCTTGCCCCGGCTCCGCCGCGCTCCAGCCTGGCGGCGCAGGTCGGGGCGGCCGAGCGGCGCCATCTCTGGCGAATGCTCGCTCTGCTCGCGCCGAGCGTGCTGTTCACGGCGCTGTTCTTCGCGGCCCCGCTGGCGCTGTTCATGTTCCGCAGCGTCGACAATCCCGAGATCCCTGGCCATCTGCCGCGAACCGCGGCGGTGATGCAGGGCTGGTCGGGCGAGGGCGAACCCAATGAGGCGGCGTTCACGGCACTTGCGGCGGATCTGCGGGCGATCCGGGAGACGCCGGCGCTCGGGCTGATCGGGCGCCGGCTCAACTATGCGCTGCCCGGCTTCAGGGGCCTGCTGACGCGGACCGCCCGGCGCCTGCCGGCCGAGGATGCGGGCTCGGTGAAAGCCGCCTTCCTCGCCATCGACCAGAAATGGCGTGATCCGGCGGTCTGGGGCGTGCTGCACCAGCAATCGGGCCGCCTGACCAGTTTCTACCTGCTGACGGCGCTCGATCTCGAGAAATCGCCGGAGGGCGAGACCCGGCAGGTCGCGCCCGAGCAGCGGATCTTCATCGACCTCTACGGCCGGACGCTGACGGTCAGCCTCGGCGTCACCGCGCTCTGCCTGCTGATCGCCTATCCGGTCGCGGCCGTGATGGCCCGCGCCGGGCCGCGCGCCGCGAGCTGGATGCTGATGCTGGTGCTGGTGCCGTTCTGGACCTCGCTGCTGGTGCGCAGCACCGCCTGGGTGATCCTGCTGCAGAACGAAGGGCTGGTGAACAAGAGCCTGATCGCGCTCGGCCTGATCGACAAACCGCTGCCGCTGATCTTCAACCGCGCCGGCGTGTTCATCGCCATGGTCCATGTCCTGCTGCCCTATGCGATCCTGCCGATCTACAGCGTGATGAAGGGCATCTCCGGCAATCATCTGCGGGCTGCCGCCTCGCTCGGCGCGCCGCCGCTGCGGGTCTTCCGCACGGTCTATCTGCCGCTGACGCTGCCGGGCGTGGTCGCCGGCGGAACGCTGGTCTTCGTGCTCTCGGTCGGCTTCTACGTCACGCCGGCGCTGGTCGGCGGGCCGGGCGATCAGATGATCGGCTACTTCATCGCCTATTTCACCAATTCGGCGGTCAACTGGGGGCTGGCCTCGGCGCTTGGCGCGTTCCTGCTGCTCGTCGTCGCCCTGATCTATCTCGCGCTCGGCAAGCTCGTCGGCTTCGACCGGCTGAGGGTGCGCTGAGATGGCGGCGGGATCGCATGTCACCGCCACCGAGCGGTTCGTCCTGACGGGATCGCGCGTCTTCGCGGCGCTGGTCTTCGTCTTCCTGGTCGCGCCGATCTTCGTCGTGCTGCCGCTGTCGTTCACGGCGGGGCAGCTCCTCGTCTTCCCGCTGCCGGGCTTCTCGCTGCAATGGTACCGCGAGTTCTTCACCAGCCCGCTCTGGACCGAGGCTCTCGCCAACAGCGTGTTCGTCGCCCTCGTCACCACCGTGGCGGCGACGGCGCTGGGCACGACGGCGGCGCTCGGCCTCCACGGCGCCCGCTTCCGCCTGAAGCCCGTCATCATGGCGCTGCTGGTGACGCCGATCGCCGTGCCGGTCGTCATCATCGCCGTCTCGGCCTTCTACTTCTTCGCGGCGCTCAATCTCGTCGGCACCTATATCGGGCTGATCCTCGCGCATATCGCGCTGGCCCTGCCTTTCGTCGTCATCACGGTATCGGCGACGTTGCAGGGCTTCGATCCCAATCTGCCGCGCGCGGCGGCGAGCCTCGGCGCTTCCCCGCTCCGGACGCTGCGGACGGTGACCTTGCCGATCATCGCGCCCGGCGTCGCTTCCGGCGCGGTCTTCGCCTTCGTCACCTCCTTCGACGAGCTCGTCATCGCGCTGTTCCTGACCAGCCCGCAGCAGCGCACGCTGCCGCGCCAGATCTTCAGCGGCGTGAGCGAGAACATCTCGCCGACGATCACTGCCGCAGCCGTCGTCCTGCTCGTCGTCTCGGTGCTGCTGATGCTCGTGATGGAGTGGCTGCGCATCAGGTCGCAGCGGCTGCGAAACCCCATGGAGACTGCATGATGCGCCCCGTAACGGCCGATTTGCTGATCGAAGGCGGCACGATCGTCGCGTTCGACGGCAAGGAGCACCGTCAGCTCGAGGGCGGCTACGTCGCCATTGCCGGCGACGAGATCGTCGGCCTCGGAAAGAGCTTCGTCGGAGAGGCGAAGCGGCGCATCGATGCGCGCGGGCGCATCGTCATCCCCGGCCAGATCAGCACCCATGCGCATATCGGCGCCCATGAGGGGCCGCGCCTGCTGATCGATGCCGGTCGGCGCGATTTCATCCGCTCCAGCTTCCTGCATTTCCTGCCGACGCGCCGCGATGGCGGGCCCGGCTTCATGGCGCCGCAGGATGCCCGCGCCTCGCTGCGCTACGGTTTCGCCACGCTGCTGCGCCATGGCGTCACCACCGTCCTCGCCTTCGCGCCGGCCGGGCCGCGCGATGGCGAACTGATGCTGGAGGTGGCGGCCGAGTTCGGCATCAGGCTGGTCTGGGCGCCAGTCGTCGCCGGCGGGCGCTACTGGCTGGAGGGCGACGGACGCGTCGTGCGCGAACTCGACGATGCCGCCGGCCGCAAGTCGCTGGAGGCTGCCGCACGTTTCGTCGAGGCCCATCGCGGGGCGCTCGACGGCCGCCTCTCGGGCGTCATCGCGCTCGACGAATACTATGTCTCGAGCCCGGCCCTGCGGCGCGAGGCCAAGCAGGTGGCGCGCGCGCTCGGCGTGCCGTTCACCCTGCATTTCGTCGAGCAGCACCGCGAATTCTTCGAGACCATGGTCGCGACCGGGCTGACCCCGGTGCAGTGCCTGGCCGAGGAGGAGGTGCTCGACGAAGGCACCATCCTGGCGCATTGCGTCTACATCGCCTCCCATGGCGCCGTCGCCTATCCGCTCGAGGACGACATCGCGATCCTCGGCGCCTCGAAGGTCAATGTCGCGCATTCGCCGGTGGCCTTCGCGCGGCGCGGCCTCGCTTTGGAGAGCTTCTCGCGCTACCGGCGCGCCGGCGTTAATGTCGCGCTCGGCACCGATACCTACCCGCTCGACATGTTCTCGGAGATGCGGATGGCGTCGCTGATGAACAAGCTCGCCGACAACAACCACGAGGAGGCGCCGGCAGCGGACGTCTTCGCCGCGAGCAACCTTGCCGGCGCGCAGGCGCTCGGCCGGCCCGATCTCGGACGGATCGCGCCCGGCGCCAAGGCCGACCTCGTCATCGTCGATCCGCGCGCACTCGCCTTCGGTATCAATCCCGATCCGATCCGGGCGCTCGTGCATCTGGCGACGCCGGACATGATCGACACGGTGATCGTCGCCGGCCGCGCCCTCGTCGAGGGCAAGCGGCTGCTGGTCGCCGGTGAGGACGAGATCCTCGATGCCGCCCAGCGCTCGAGCCATGCCGTCTGGCAAGGCCATGCAGCCCATGACCTGCTCGGCCGCAGCGTGGCCGAGCGCTTCCCGCCCGCCCTGCGCGCCTGGACGGAGTGACCCGATGACAGCCGCCGCGACCGCCATCCGCAGCCAGCCCTCGGCCGGGGAGCCTCTGGTCAGCTTCTCGCATGTCCAGAAGAGCTATGACGGCGAGGTCCTCGTCGTGAAGGACCTGAACCTCGACATCGCCCGTGGCGAGTTCCTGACGTTGCTCGGACCCTCAGGCTCGGGCAAGACGACGAGCCTGATGATGCTCGCCGGCTTCGAGACGCCGACCAATGGCCGCATCACCCTGCAGGGACGCGACATCACCGCCCTGCCTCCCTACAAGCGCGGCATCGGCATGGTCTTCCAGAACTACGCGCTCTTCCCGCACATGACGGTCGCCGACAACGTCGCCTATCCGCTGCGGGCCCGGAAGCTCGCGGAGCCGGAGATCGCGCGGCGGGTCGCGAGCGCGCTCGACATGGTCAAGCTCGGCCCCTTCGGCACGCGCATGCCGGCGCAGCTCTCGGGCGGCCAGCAGCAGCGCGTCGCGCTGGCGCGGGCGCTCGTCTTCGAACCCGAGCTGATCCTGCTCGACGAACCCCTGGGCGCGCTCGACAAGCAGTTGCGCGAGCGCATGCAGTACGAGCTCAAGCAGATCCATGAGCGACTCGGCGTCACCATGGTCTATGTGACGCATGACCAGGAGGAGGCGCTGACGATGTCCGACCGCATCGCCGTCTTCGACCAGGGGCGGATCCAGCAGCTTGCCTCGCCGGAAGAACTGTACGAGCGCCCGGCCAACGCCTTCGTCGCCGATTTCGTCGGCGAGAACAACGCGCTCGAGGGCGTCGTCACCGGCCGCAGCGGCGAGACGGTCAAGGTGCGTATCGCGGACCAGATCGAGGTGTCGGCCCAGGCCGTCGGCACGCTCGGCGTCGGCGACGCCGCGGTCCTGAGCCTCAGGCCGGAACGCATCTGCATCGCACCGAAGGCCACGGACAACCGGTTCACGCTCGAGATCGCGCGCCTGGTCTATCTCGGCGAGGCGACGCGGATCATCTTCCAGCTTGGCGGGCAGGAACTCGTGGCGAAGGGTGATCCGATGCGGTTGCCCGTGGCACTCGAGCGCGGCACGCGGATCGAAGTGGGCTGGCTCTCCGGCGAGTGCCGCGCCTTCCCGAAGGGCTGACCGATCTTGAGCGAGAACACCGCGAAGACGGGCAGCACGATTGTTAGGGGCCGCCATGTCCTGTGCGGCATAGACGATCTGGACCGGGCCGAGATCATCAGCGACGGCGCTGTGCTCGTCGAGGCCGGCCGCATCGTCGAGATCGGTCCGGCGGCCGAGCTGATCGCCCGCAATCCGCATGCCGAGTGCATTGGGCAGGCGAGCGATCTCGTCATGCCGGGGCTGGTCAACGCCCATCATCACACCGGGCTGACGCCGCTCCAGCACGGCACGCCGTTCCTGCCGCTCGAGCTCTGGCTGCCGCGCTTCATGGGCTGGCGTGCGCTCGATCCCTATCTCGACACGCTCTATTCGGCGATCGAGATGGTCGAGTCGGGTGTCACCACCGTCCAGCACATCCATGGCGGGCCGACCGGGCCGCGCGAGCGCTGGCTCGACGCGCCGGACGCGATCATGCGCGCCTATGCGCAGATCGGCATGCGCGCCTCCTTCTCATTCATGTGGCGGGACCGCAACCGCGTCGTCTACGGCGCCGACGACGCCTTTCTGGCGAAGCTGCCCGCCCCGCTGCGCGAACAGCTGGCCGCGATTCTGGCGAATGGCCGAACCTCGGTCGAGGCGCTGAGCGAGCATTTCGAGGCCCTCGCCGAGCGCTGGGGCAATCCGACCGACGGGCTGAGCCGTGTCCAGCTCGCCCCGGCCAATCTGCAATGGTGCACGCGCGAAAGCCTTACCGCGCAGCGCGATCTTGCCCATCGCCATGGCGTCGGCCTGCACATGCATCTGCTGGAGACGCCCTATCAGCGCCGCTTCGCTGAAATCGACACCGGTGGCTCGGCGGTGCGCCATCTCGCCGATCTCGGCCTGCTGGGGCCGACGATGACGATCGGGCACGGCATCTGGTGCAGCGATGCCGACATCGCACTGCTCGCCGAAACCGGAACCTGCGTCTGTCACAATGCCAGCTCGGGCCTGCGGCTGCGCAGCGGCATCGCGCCGGTCAGGGAATTCGAGCGGGCCGGCATCCCGGTCGCGCTCGGCATCGACCAGGCCGGGATCAACGACGATCGCGACATGCTGCAGGAGATGCGCCTCGCCTGGAACCTGCAGCGCACGCCCGGCCACGCCTATGAGCCGCTGTCGGAGGCACGCATCTTCCGCATGGCCAGCGAGCACGGCGCGGCGACCACCGGCTTTGCCAAGCTGACCGGCCGGCTCGAGCCCGGGCGTGCCGCCGACATCGTGGTCGTCGATTGGGCGCAGCTGGCCCGGCCCTATCTCGATCCCGACACCGAGATCGTCTCGGCCTTGGTGCAGCGCGCCAGGACCGGCATGATCCGCGACGTCCTGATCGCCGGTCGCCATGTGCTCCGCGACGGACGCATCGCGACCATCGACAAGGAGAGCTTGCTCGGCGAGATCGAAGCCGCGATGAAACGGCCACCGAGCGAGGCGGAGGCGGCGAGGCGCGCCTTCGTCAAGGCGCTCGACCCGCATCTGCGGGCCTTCTACGCCGACTGGCCGCTGCCGGACGCGGCGGATGCCTTCCGCAGCTTCAACGCGAGACGCTGATGACGACGCCAATTCCCGATCTGCGCCTCTGCGAAGCGAGGCTGGCCGACGGCCAGCTGCTGTCCATCGACATCGTCGGGGACCGGATCGCGGCATTGCGGCCGGCCGGCGAGGAGGCGCCCGCCGCAACACGCATGATTGAGCTCGGCGGCGCGCTGGTGCTGCCCGGCCTGACGGACGGCCATGTCCATCTCGACAAAACGCTGCTCGGAGTGCCCTGGCGGCCGCATCAGGCGGCGCCGTCGATCCGCGCCCGGATCGAGGCCGAAAAGGAATACCGCCGCACGACGCGGATCCCGCTCGCCGAGCAAGGCGCCGAGGCCCTGCTCGAAGCGGCGCTGCGCCGCGGCACGACGAGCCTGCGCAGCCATGTCGACATCGACGAGGTGACGAAGCTCGACAATCTTGCGCAGCTGCTCGCGCTGCGGGAGCGCTGGGCCGATCGGGTGCAGATCCAGATCGTCGCCTTTCCACAGAGCGGGATCCTGTCCTGCCCGCCCGTCGCCGGCTATCTGGAGGAGGCGCTGCGCATGGGGGCCGATCTGGTCGGCGGCCTCGATCCGGTCGGCATAGACGGCGACCGGGATGGCCATCTCGCGATCATCTTCGGGCTGGCCGAAAGATATGGCCGCGGCATCGACATCCATCTGCATGATGGCGGGCCGGAAGGGCTCGACGAGATCGACGATATCATCGCGCGGACCCGCGCCGGCGGGCTCGGCGGCAAGGTGACGATCAGCCATGCCTTCGCATTGGCGGACGCCGACGAGCGGCGCCTCGAAGCCACCGCCGATGCGCTGCGGGAGGCCGGTGTCGCGATCCTGTCCAGCATTTCCGGCGGCGATCGCTGCCCGCCGATCCCCCGCCTGCGCGCCCGGGGCGTCGAGGTCTTCTTCGGCTCGGACAATATCCGCGACTGCTGGAACCCGGCGACGGTGATCGGGATGGTCGACCGCGCCATGCTCGCGACCTACCGGTTCGGGCTGAGGCAGGACGCGGACATCGCCGCTCTGCTCGACCACGTCACCAGCATCCCGGCCCGCCTCTCCGGCCTTGGACCGGGTGAGATCAGGCCCGGGGCGCGCGCCGATCTCGTGGCGTTCGAGGCTGCGCATCTCCCGCAGGTCATCGTCGAGCGCCAATTGCCCTCACTCGTCGTCGCCTGCGGCAAGGTGCAGGAGATCGCGAACTAGCCTGCGCTCGGTTCGCCCGTCTCCGCGTCAAGGCAGGGGCCTGACGCCAGCTCCGGGCTCGACCTCGCCGAGGTGAGGGAGCCCATCAGCCGCCGGAATGGTCGAAACGCAGCCAGCTGCGCCCGGTCGACGATGCCACGGCGCATGCGATGAAGCGGACGCCGCGCGCGCCGTCCTTCACCGTCGGATAGTCGGCGTCGAGCGGATCGGCGCTGGTTCCTGCGCTGCGCGCGCGGATGTCGGCAAAGACGCCGCGATAGACATTGGCGAAAGCCTCGATGAAGCCTTCGGGATGGCCGGGCGGAATCCGGCCGGCCCGGCGTGCCGACTCGCTCAGCCAGGGCGAGCCCCGCGTCAGGATCTGGGCCGGCCCGTCATGGCGGTGGTGGAGGAGGCGGTTGGGCTCCTCCTGGCGCCATTCGAGCGTGCCGCGCTCGCCCGCGACGCGCAGGCGCAGGTCGTTTTCAAGCCCCGCATTGATCTGCGAGGCGACGAGCACGCCGCGCGCGCCACCCCGGAAGCGCAGCAGGATACTGGCATCGTCGTCGAGCGCCCGGCCGGCGACATGGGTGCCGAGATCGGCGACGAGCTCCTCGATGGCGAGCCCGGTCACCGTCGAGACGAGGTTCTCGGCATGCGAGCCGATGTCGCCGAGCGCGCCGGCAACGCCGCTGCGGGCCGGATCGGTGCGCCATCCCGCCTGCTTGTTGCCCGTCGCCTCGAGCGCCGTGGCGAGCCAGCCCTGATTGTACTCGACGACGACCTTGCGGATGGCGCCGAGCGCGCCGGAGCGCACCATGTCGCGCGCCTGCCGGACCATCGGGTAGCCGGTGTAGTTGTAGGTCACGCCGAAGACGGTGCCCTGCGCCGCGACGGTTGTGACGAGCCTGGCGGCCTGCTCGCCGGTGTGCACCAGCGGCTTGTCGCAGACCACGTTGAAGCCGGCCTCGGCGAAGGCCTGCGCGATCGGGAAATGGCTGTCGGTCGGCGTGACGATGACCACGGCGTCGACACGCTCGCTTGCCGGCCGCTTCAGCTCGGCCTCGAGCAGCGCCTGCCAGCTTGCATGATTGTGCGCGTCCGGCAGGCCGAGCCTGCGGCCGGATTCCAGTGACCGCTCGGGGGTCGAGGAGAGGGCGCCCGCGGCGAACTCGGCGAGCCCGTCGAGCGCGATGGCATGACGATGCACGGCACCGATGAAAGCGCCCTGGCCGCCGCCGACCATGGCATAGCGCAGCCGGCGCGGAGTTTCGTCAGTCATCGGCCCCTCCCGTGAAGCGTAGCGCCGGCCGCCCCCGCGCAGGGGCGGCCGGGAATTAGGTCGGCCTCAGAACGGCGAGTCCGGGAAATAGAAGTCCTTGGCGTTGCTCTTATCGATCAGCACCGAGGGGATGATCGTCGTCGCCGGCAGCTTCTCGCCCTTCAGCCGCGCCTCGGCGGTCAGCTTGACGGCGTCGTAGATGAACTTGGGCGAATAGCTGACATTGGCCTGGATACGCGGATCCTTGCCGTCGATGATCAGCTTGACCATGTCCTTCGCGCCGGCACCGCCGAAGATCACCTTGATGTCCTTCCGGCCGGCCTGCTCGATGGCGCGGATGGCGCCGAAGGCCATGTCGTCGTCCGCCGCCCAGAAGGCGTCGATGTCCTTGAAGCGCGTCAGGAAGTCCTGCGTGACCTTGTAGGCGTCGTCGCGGTTCCAGTTGGCGTATTTCGCGTCGAGCAGCTTGATGTCGGGATGCTGCTTGAGGACGGCGGAGAAGGCGTCCATGCGCTCATTGTCGAGGGTGGTCGGAATGCCGCGCAGGGCCACGACATTACCCTTTCCGCCCAGGGTCTTGGCGATGTACTCGGCAGGGACCTTGCCGAAGGCGGTGTTGTCGCCGGCGACATAGGCGTCCTGCGCCGAGGTGTCGGTCAGGCCGCGGTCGACCACGGTCACATAGGTGCCCTTGGCCTTGACGTTGGCGACCGGCCGCGTCAGCGCCGCGGACTCGAAGGGGAAGACGACAAGCGCGTTGATCCGCGAGACCGTGCTGAGATCCTGCAGCTGGTTTGCCTGCTCGGTCGCGTTGGCGGCGGTGCGGATCGTGATCTTGAGGTCCTTATGCTTGGCCTCGAGGTCCTTCTTGGCCTGGTTGGCCCAATAGTTGATGCCGCCCATGAAGCTCTGGGTGGCCGCCGGGATCGAAACCCCGAGATGGACCGGCTCGGCGGCTGCGGGCGCTGCGGCATAGGCGAGCCCCGCCGCGACGGTGGCGAGCAGGACGGCACGTCTGGTCTTGGTCGACATCGCTTCTCTCCCTTTTATGGCGCGCCCTAGCGGCGGCCTTTCTGCAAAAACGCGACGGTGATGATGACGAAGCCCTGCACGGCGGCGTTCAGGTAGACGCTGATCAGGCTCGTCAGGTTGAGGATGTTGCTGATCACCGAGAGCAGGATCGCGCCGACCACCGTGCCGACGATGCTGCCCTGGCCGCCCTTCAGCGCCGCGCCGCCGACGATCACCGCGGCGATCGCCTCGAGCTCCCAGAGCAGGCCGGTGGTCGGCGAGGCCGATGCCAGGCGCGGCACGTAGAACAGCGTGGCGATGCCGACGCAGATTCCGAGCAGCATGTAGGTGAGGATCTTGACCCGCTCGACATCGACCGCGGCATAGCGCGCGACGGTCTCGTTGGAGCCGATCGCCTGCACATGCCGGCCAAAGGCCGTCTTGTTCAGGATCGCGGCGCCGATGATGGCGACGACGAGGAAGGCAACGACCGGGATCGGCAGGCCGAGGATGCTGCCGTAATAGACCGGGGCATAGAGGTCGGCGAGCTCGTTCTGCAGCGTCAGCGCGCCGCCATCGGCGAAATAGGTGAGATAGGCGCGGTAGATGCCGAGCGTGCCCAGCGTCACGATGAAGGGCTCGATCCGGCCCCTGGCGATCAGCACGCCATGGGCGAGCCCGAACAGCGCGCCGAGCACGACGGCAAGGCCGGCGCCGGCCGCCACCGCGAGCAGCGGCGAGCCGAGCGAGCCGGCTGCCCAGTTGATGAACATGATCACGCAGCCGGCGATCAGCGCCGCCATCGAGCCGACCGAGAGGTCGATCCCGCCGAGGATGATGACGAAGCACATCCCGACCGCGATGATGCCGATGAAGGAGGTGCGGGTGAGGACGTTGAGCGCGTTGTCGAGCGTGGCGAAGTCGCCGTTCAGGGCGGCGCCGACAAGGCAGAGCAGGACGAGGCCGACGATGGGGCCGACGCTGGCCAGCCGTTCCGGCCAGGGCGTGCCGCCGTTCGGGCGACGCATGTCGACAACGGCCTCGGCCGTGGAATCAGGCTGCGACATGACGCGTTCCCGTGGCATGAGCGATCATCTCCACCTCCGTCATCCCGGCGCCCTCTACCGTCGCGACGAGCCGGCCGCCCCGCATGATCGCGACGCGGTGCGCCAGCCCGATCAGCTCGACCAGCTCGGACGAGATCACGACGACCGCGAGCCCCTGCCGGGCGAGCCGCTGGATCAGGAAGTAGATCTCGCGCTTGGCGCCGACATCGACGCCGCGCGTCGGCTCGTCGAGCACCAGCACCTTCGGCTCGGGATGCAGCACCTTGGCGAGCGCGAGCTTCTGCTGGTTTCCGCCGGATAGCGCGGCGGCGCGCATCGAGAGCGAGCCGGCGCGGATGCCGAACTCGTCGACGGCGCGCTCCAGCGCCTGGCGCTCGGCGCCGTGGTCGAGCCAGGGGCTGGCATAGCGCTCCAGCGCCATCAAGGTGAGGTTCGGCGCGAGCGGAAAGCCGACATGCAGCCCCTTGCCCTTGCGGTCCTCGCTCAGATAGCTCAGCCCGTGCCGCGTCGCTTCGCCGAGCGTGCGCAGCGTGACGGGGCGCCCGGCGACCTCGACATGGCCGCTGCCCGGCCTCAGGCCGAGGATGCCCTCGAACAGCTCGGTCCGGCCGGCGCCGACCAGCCCGGCGAAGCCGAGGATCTCGCCCGGGCGCACGGCGAAGGAGACGTCCTGCGCCCAGCCCGGCACGGCGAAGCCGTCGACCTTCAGCGCCGCGGGCGCGGTCTCGTCGAACGGCGCCTTCTCCGGGAACAGATCGGCGATCTCGCGGCCGACCATCATCGTCGCCATGTCGTGGCGGGTCAGCGAGGCGGTCGGCGCCCGGCCGACCAGGCGCCCGTCCCGCATCACGACCACCTCGTCGGTGATGCGCTCGACCTCGTCGAGCTTGTGCGAGATGTAGACGATGGTGACGCCGTCGGCGCGCATGCGCTCGATCAGCGCGAAGAGCCGCGCGACCTCGGATGGCGTCAGCGTCGCCGTCGGCTCGTCCATGATCAGCAGCCGCGCCTTGCGCGACAGCGCCTTGGCGATCTCGACGAGCTGCTTTTCGGCGACGATCAGCCGCCGAACCGGCGTGTCGGGGGCGCGGGCGAGACCGACCTGCGACAGGGCGGACTCCGCTTCCCGGCGCATGGCGGCCTCGTCGAGGAACCAGCCCTTCTTGCGCTCGTGGCCGAGAAAGATGTTCCCGGCGATGGTCAGGTCCTCGGCGAGGTTGAACTCCTGATGGATCAGGACGATGCCGCGCGCCTCGGCGTCGCGCGAGCCGGAGAAGGCGACGGGCTCGTCGCCGACCAGCACCCGGCCCTCGCTCGGCTGCTCATAGCCGGCGAGGATCTTCATCAGCGTCGACTTGCCGGCGCCGTTCTCGCCGAGCAGGCCGTAAACCCGTCCGGGTTCCAGCGCGAACGAGACCCCATGCAGCACCTCGACCGGGCCGAAGCGCTTGACGATGCCGTCGAAGGCGACGGCGAGGCCCGGACCCTGCGTCGTCATCGCGGCCCTCCGCTGCGCAGGGCCTCGCGCATGGCGAGCACGCCCGCGCCGATCAGCCCGGTCTCGGGCCCGAGCGGCGCCGAGGTGATCTCGAGATGGCGGGTTGAGAGCGCGAGCGAGCGCTGGTTCACGCTCTGCCGGATCGCGGCGAGGAACATCGGCCCGATCTGCGAGACGCCGCCACCGATGAAGACATGCGAGGGATTGTAGAAATTGACCAGCGCCGCCAGCACCTGGCCGATCAGGCGGCCCGAGCGGCGCACGATCGCGTCCGCTTCCGCATCGCCGGCGCGGCAGGCGGCGCCGATATCGCTGGCCTCGAGCCGCCCGGTTTCGGCGAGTCGCTGGGCCAGCGCGGCGCTGCGCCCGGTCTCTGCCGCCTCGCGACCCATCGCGACGATCGCCGGCGCGGCCGCCATCGCCTCGACGCAGCCACGATTGCCGCAGCGGCAGAGCGGTCCTTCGGGGTCGACGCAGATATGGCCGACATCGCCGGCCGAACCGCTGGCGCCGCGATAGAGCTCGCCATGGCAGACGATGCCGCAGCCGATGCCGGTACCGACCTTGATGACGAGGAAATTCTCGATCTGGCGGCGCTGGCGCCAGAGCACGCCCAGCGCCATCAGGTTGACGTCGTTGTCGACGAAGACCGGCGCGTCGGTGATCTCGCGCAAATCGTCGCGAATGGCATAGCTGTCCCAGCCGGGCATCAGCGGCGGGTTGACGAGCTGGCCGGCGGCGAAATTGACCGGGCCGGGCACGCCAATGCCGATCGCGAGCACGCGATCGCGCGGAATTCCGTGCTGTGCCAGCATGGCTGGAAGCAGGCTGCGCAGGCGCGCCATGATCGGGCCCGGGCCGGCCTGGACGTCGGCCTCCTGCGAATGGCGCGCGATGATGCCGAGATCGGGCTGCAGCAGCGCGACGTCGAGGCTGGTCGCGCCGATGTCGATGCCGACGAGGACGCCGATGCGGCCGTGGACGCGAAGGGTCTCGGGGCGCCGCCCGCCGGTGGAATGCTGGACACCGGCTTCGTCGAGCAGGCCCTGGTCGAGCAGGCCGGCCGCGAGCGCGTTGGTCTTGCTGCGCGAGAACTGGAGCGTGTCGGAAAGAGCGTGACGCGCGACGCCGCCAGCCCAGAAGGCCGCTTCCAGCAGCGCGAGCTCGTCGGGACTCAAAGCGTGCCAGGGCAGCGCGATGGCGGCCTCCCGCGTTTCCTAGATCGGCCTTGTGCCAGCCGTGTGAGATGAGGCTAGGGGCGAACCGCTCGCCTGCTCAAGACCGAACTTCGGCCTAGATCAAGCAAAAGTCTGGATGAAGCAAAGCCTTATGCGGCGGCGTCGCGCTCTGGACCGTCCGCACGATCCTGCGCCATCGTACGGGCAGCGAAAGGACGAAACGATGCCAGCGACGATGAAGGGCCCTGCGATCTTTCTGGCGCAGTTCGCGGGAGACAAGGCGCCATTCGACAGCTGGCGCTCGATCACCGCCTGGGCGGCCAGCCTCGGCTATCGCGGCGTCCAGCTGCCTTCCTGGGACGCGCGCCTCGTCGATCTCGCCCGCGCCGCCCAGTCGCAGGATTATTGCGACGAGATCGCCGGCATCGCGCGCGAGAACGGCGTCGCGATCACCGAGCTGTCGACGCATCTGCAGGGCCAGCTCGTCGCGGTGAACCCGGCCTATGACGCGGCCTTCGATGCCTTCGCCCCCGCCGCCCTCCATGGACGGCCGGCAGAACGGCAGGCCTGGGCGGTGGAGCAGGTCAAGCTTGCCGCGAAGGCCTCGCGGCGGCTCGGCCTCGACGGTTCGGTGAGCTTCACGGGGGCGCTCGCCTGGCCGTTCGTCTACCCCTGGCCGCAGCGGCCGGCGGGCCTGGTCGAGGAGGGCTTCGGCGAACTGGCGCGGCGCTGGCGGCCGATCCTCGATGTCTATGAGGAGCACGGCGTCGATATCGGCTTCGAGATCCACCCGGGCGAGGATGTCTTCGATGGCGCGACCTTCGAGCTTTTCCTCGACCGGCTCGACGGGCATAGGCGCTGCCGGATCAACTATGATCCCTCGCATTTCCTGCTGCAGCAGCTCGACTACCTCGCCTTCATCGACATCTATCACGAGCGGATCAGCGCCTTCCATGTGAAGGATGCGGAGTTCCGCCCGAATGGCCGGCAGGGCGTCTATTCCGGCTTCGCCTCCTGGGTCGAGCGGGCCGGGCGCTTCCGCTCGCTGGGCGATGGCCAGGTCGACTTCAAGGCGATCTTCTCGAAATTCGCGCAATACGGCTTCGACGGCTGGGCAGTGCTCGAATGGGAGTGTGCGCTGAAGCACCCGGAAGACGGCGCGCGCGAGGGCGCATCCTTCATCGCAAATCACATGATCCGCGTCACCGACAAGCCCTTCGACGATTTCACCGGCGGCGGCGGTCCGGACCTCGCGCGCCGGATGCTCGGCCTGACCTGAGCCGGTGCGCCAAAGAGCGCCGCCATGATAGGCGGGGACAAGCGAGGATGGTCGGGTCGCCTCAGCTGAGCCTTAGCCGCGGGCGCCCTTCGCAGCTGTGGCCGGCCGTGGTCCGCGGGCGTCCTCCGAGGCGGCCAGGGCGCTGAAGCGCGCACTTCGCACATGGTCCCGCATCACCTCTTCGGCTTTCGCGGGATTGCGCCCCTGCAGGGCGGCGAGAATGGCCTTGTGCTCGCTGAAGGCGGCCTGGGCCCGGCCCGGCCGGGTGCTGGAGCGCAGCCGGTGCAGCCTTAGCTGGTAATAGACCTCGTCCAGCAGCAGTAGCTCCAGTCGTTCGCAGCGCGCTGCCTTTGCGATCGCGAAGTGGAAATCCTCGTCGGTCGAGCGCTGCAGATAGGCCTCACCAGCCGCAAGCGCCGGCTGCTCGGCATGATGGGCGAGCATCTCTTCGAGGTGGTCGAGCTCGCGCGCGGTGACATGTTCTGCGGCGAGGCGGGCAGCCATGCCTTCCAGGGCCTCCCGAACGAAGAACAACTGCTCGAGGTCGGACCTGCTGAAGGTGATGACGCTGACGCCCAGCCTTGGCGTGCGCGTCACGAGCCTGCCTTCCAGCCGGCCCAGCGCCTCCCTGAGCGGGCCGCGACTGATGCCGAGCTGCCGCGCGAGCTCGGATTCGGAGAGCTTCTGTCCTGGCTCGAATTCGCCGGAGGTGATCGCCTCGACGAGCTTGGTGAATGCCTCGCTTGCGAGGGAGGTGCCTGCAATCGGGTGAAGTACGCTCATGCTCGCATCCTGCGTTGGTGCCCTCTGGTAACACGGCGATCGAGATCCGGACAGCGACATCTGCCAACAGTCAGCATGCCGCGCAATCATGCAGTATTTCCGGGATTTTGCTCATTGTCACGGCAATCTGCTTCGGCTCGCGCCAGCTATGAGGAGGCGCTGCAGTCCTTATCTGAAAACTGTTGACAGTTGGCTCGGCCCGGCTATTTTCGCCTCCGGCTCGGGATCGAGCCGGCCGTTCAGGATCAAGGCATGCGTTCAACCGACCAGCTCAAGGCTCTGATGGCGCGCCGCGCCGCGGTGACTCTTCCGGGAGCTGCCAATGCCATGTTTGCCCGCGTCATCGAGGATCTCGGCTTCGAGGCCGTCTATGTCACCGGTGCCGGTGTCGCGAACATGTCGCTTGGCGTGCCCGATATCGGCCTGACGACGCTGACCGAGGTCGCCGAAACGGTGGCCGCGATCTCCGACACGGTGTCATTGCCGCTGCTGGTCGATGCCGATACGGGCTTCGGCAATGCCGTCAACATGGTGCGCACGGTACGCCTGCTGGAGCGCGCCGGCGCGGCCGGGCTCCAGATCGAGGATCAGGTCTTCCCGAAGAAGTGCGGGCACTTCAACGGCAAAGAGGTCATTCCGCTCGACGAGATGGTGCAGAAGATCAAGGCGGCCGTCGACAGTCGTCAGGACCAGAGCCTGCAGATCGTGGCGCGCACGGATGCCGCCGCGATCGAGGGCATCGACCGCGCGATCGAGCGTGCCCAGGCCTTCATCGAGGCCGGCGCGGACGCAACCTTCGTCGAAGCGCCAACCTCGGCCGCACAGCTTGCCCGCATCCCGGCCTCGCTGGCGGTGCCGCAGGTCGCCAACATCGTCTTCGGTGGCAGGACGCCCGATCCGGGGCGCGAGAAGCTCGCGGAGATGGGCTTCTCCGTCGTGCTCTATGCCAATGCCGCGCTGCAGGCGGCGCTGCGCGCTTCCTATGAGGTGCTCGGTGCGCTCAAGCGCGAAGGGACGCTGGCGACGGTTGCCGATCGCCTGGCCTCGTTCGAGGAGCGTCAGCGCGCCGTTGCCAAGGATCGCTGGGATGCGCTCGAGGCGCGGTACCGTCTGGGCGCTTGAGGGAGAGAGACGATGGCGAAACCCTGGGACGGCATCATCTCCGAGGAAGAGCAGCGGGCCTACAATGCCGCCGGCTTCGGTCGCGGCACCGGCCTCGGCAAGCGACCGGCGCTGCTGATCATCGACGTGCAGTACCGGACCGTCGGCACCAGACGGATGCCGTTCTGGGAAGCGATCAAGGAGTATCCGACCTCCTGCGGCGAGGTCGCCTGGGACGCGGTCGGCAATATCGCCAAGCTGCTCGGCCTCTTCCGCGAGCGCGGCTGGCCGGTCCTTTACCCCTATGTCGCGCCGAAGCAGAGCTTCGACATGGGCCGGCTGTCCGACAAGGTCCCGGCGATCATGAACGTCGCGGCCAAGGGCTATGAGTTCGTCGAGCCGATCGCCCCGGCTGAAGCCGACATCCTGCTGCCGAAGAAGCATCCGAGCGCCTTCTTCGGCACCCCGCTGGCGAGCTACCTGATCAATGTCGGGGCCGACACGCTGGTCGTGACGGGGTGCAGCACCAGCGGCTGCGTGCGTGGCAGCGTGGTCGACGCCTTCGCCTATAATTTCCGCGTCCTGGTGCCGGAGGATGCCGTCTACGACCGCTCCGCCACCTCCCACGCGGTCAATCTGTTCGACATGGCGGCGAAGTACGCCGACGTGATGCCGACCGAGGATGCCCTGACCGCGCTGCGGCAGGTCGCCTGAGGACGGCGCCAAGGGGAAATCGACGACAAGTCCGACAGGACGCGACAGCCGAAGGGAGATCATCATGACGCAGACAATGCATGCGACGACACGGCGGGCACTCATCGCCGCCGCCGGCTTCTTCGCCGGTCTCGCAATCACCGGAGCTTCGGCGCAGGAGACGCTGAAATTCGGCCTCGCCATGCCGCTGTCCGGCGGTCAGGCGCTGTACGGCCAGGACCAGGTCAAGGCGGCTGAATGGGCCGTCGCCGCGATCAATGCCGCCGGCGGCGTCAACGGCAAGAAGCTCGAAATGGTGCTGCTCGACACCCGAGCCGATCCGCAGGCCGGCATCCAGGCGGCCAACCGGCTGGTCTCGGTCGAGAAGGTCCCGGTCTTCGTCAGCGCCTGGTCGGCCGTCGTGAAGGCGATCGCGCCGGTCGCCAACGACAACAAGGTCGTGCAGCTCTCGGTCGGCGCCAATTCCGCCGACATCGCCAAGCTCGGCGACTTCACCTACACGACCTTCCCGCTCGCCGACATCGACATCACCGCGGTCGCCAATCACGCGGCGACCAAGCTCGGCAAGAAGCGCGCCGCCGTGCTCTACATCAACAACGAGACCGGCGTGGTCGCGGCGCAGATCTACCGCGACGTCTTCACCAAGGCGGGCGGGCAGGTCGTCGCCTACGAGGCCTATGATCCGAAGGCCTCGGACTGGACCGGCTCGCTGCTCAAGGTCCGCGCCGCCAACCCGGACATCATCCATATCCAGGGTCTCGTCGCCGACACCCCGCAGGTCATCGCGCAGATGCGCCAGCTTGGCCTGGCCGTGCCGGTCTCGTCCTATTCGGCCGTCTACAATCCCAAGTTGATCGAACAGCTCGGCAAGGCCGCCGAGGGCGTGATCGCCACCTCGCTCGCGCCGGGCGCCGAGGAGAAGGCCGTCGCCGACTATATCGAGCGCTGGAAGAAGGAGGTCGGTCGCGAGCCGAACGGCCTGCCCTACACGCAGTACCTCTACGACGCGCCTTTCATCGTCGCTGCCGTGTTCAAGTCGCTCGAGGACAAGAAGCTGCCGCTGACCGGCGAGAACTTCCGCCGCGAGATGGTCGCGATGAAGACCTTCGACCTGCCGCTCACCGGCCGGCTCGTGATCAACGAGAACCACACGGTCAACAAGCCGGTCTTCCTGATGGAGGTCAAGAACGGCAAGTGGGGCCAGCTCGCGGTCGTCGAGTGATCATCCGGGGCCTCCTGCGGCGCTGACCGCACGAGGCCTCGCCCGGGACGACGGGACGGATGTCCCGGCCTCTCTCGCATGTGGGCGGCGAAGAGCCGCCCGGAGCCGGTGCAATGCTCTCCTTCGACATCATCGCGCAGATCCTTTGGACGTCCTTCGCGACTTCGAGCTATTTCGTCCTGTTCGCGCTCGCCTTCGCCCTGGTGCTCAAGGTCAACCGCGCGTTCAATTTCGCGCAGGCCGCGATGATGACCGTCGCCTTCTATGCGGCCTTCACCTGCGTCGCGCTGCTTGGCCTGCCCGGCTGGGTCGGCTTCCTCGCGGCACTGGCGACGAGCCTGCTGCTCGCACTCGCCATCGAGATCTTCGGCTTCCGCATCCTGCGTCAGCGCCGCGCCGCCCAGATCTTCGTCTTCATCTTCACGCTGATCGTTTCCGAGGTCGTCGCGTTCCTCGCCATGCTGGTCTTCGGCACCTGGCCGTCGACGATCTTTCCGTCGCTGTTCTGGCCGGTCACCCTCGTCGGCAACGTCGCGATCAGCCAGTGGGACGTTCCGGCGGTGGTGGTGACGCTCGGATGCGTCGCGGTGCTGTTCGGCTTCCTGCGCTTTTCGCGTACCGGGCAGTTCATGATCGCGGTCGCCGACAACCCTGATCTCGCCGAGCTCTACGGCATCGCCAAGGAGCGGATCTACCTTGCCACCATGCTGACCGCCGGCGTCCTCGTCGCCGTCGGGATGTTCCTCTACGGCACCCGCGCCCAGGTCCAGCCGACGACATCGATCGACCTGATGCTCTTCGCCATCGCCGCGACCATCATCGGCGGCATCGGCAATCTCTGGGGGGCGGCGCTCACCGCTGTCGTCCTCGGCGTCGTCCAGAACTCGAGCGTGCTGTTCATTCCGTCGGAGTGGCAGGGCTTCCTGCTCTACCTCTTCCTGTTCGTCGCGATCGTCTTCCTGCCCAACGGGATCAAGCTGCCGACGCGCCGCCGCCTCGCCCGAAAGACCGCCGCGCCCGATCTCGCCGGCGCCGGCAGCCAGGAGAGCTGATCGTGGAATACCTCTATGCGGTCGTGATCCTGATCGGCCTCTACATCGTCCTCGCCTCGAGCTTCAACCTGATCATCGGCTATGGGGGGCTGATTTCGATCGCTCATCCGATCTTCTACGCCATCGGCGCCTACGCTTCGGCCATCCTGTCGCGCGATTACGGCTTCCCGGTTCCGGTCGCCATGCTCGCCGGTGCGCTGATCGCGCTCGTCGCTTCGATCATGGTGGCCCTGCCTTCGCTCCGGGTCTCCGGCGACTATCTGCTGATAGCCTCGATCGGCTTCCAGCTCGGGCTGATCGAGGTTTTCAAGAACGCGTCCTGGACGGGCGGGGCAGGCGGGCTCACCAACATCCCGCCGGCGCTCTCGGCATCGACGCCGCGCGAGGTCTATGTCGCGCTCGTCGTGGTGGTGGCGGCGCTCGCGGTGCTGCTGGTGCGCGCGATCGCCCACGGCCCCTATGGCCGGGCGATGGCGGCGATGCGCGACGACGAACTCGCCTTCTCGGCGCTGGGGCGCAACGCCGTGGCGATGAAGGTCAGCATCTTCGCGCTCGGCTCCGGCCTGGCTGGCTTCGCAGGCGCGCTCTATGCGCATTACTTCCGCTTCGTCGCGCCCGAGCAGTTCGACATCCTGCAGTCCTCGGTGATCCTCACCATGGTCGTGGTCGGCGGAATCCGCTCGGCCTGGGGACCTGTCATCGGCGCCATCCTGCTGCAGGCGCTGCCGCAGGCCATCACCTTCGTGAACCTGCCGCCTGCCGTGCTCGGTCCGCTGCAGGGGCTCCTCTTCACCGGCCTCGTGCTCGTCTTCATGTTCGTCCGGCCACAAGGGCTCGTGCCGGCGGGCGAGGTCTGGTCCGCGTCGCGCAAGGATGCCGATCATGCCCGTTCTTGAGATCGCGCAGCTCAACAAGAGCTTCGACGGCATCGTCGTCGCCGACGGGATCGACCTGAAGCTCGAAGCCGGGCGGATCGTCGGGCTGATCGGGCCGAACGGCGCCGGCAAGACCTCGCTGTTCAACCTGGTCTCCGGCATCTTCCCGCCGGACAGCGGCTCGATCATGCTCGACGGCAAGCCGCTGAAGGGGCGCAAGCCCTATGAGCGGGCGCGCCTCGGCCTCAGCCGCACCTGGCAGAACCTGCGGCTCTTCCCGTCGCTCACCGTGCTCGACAACCTGCTGGTCGCGCCGCGCCAGTACGCCGGCGAGAACCTGCTGCGGCTGCTGTTCACGCCCGGCGCGGTGCGCGAGGCGGGGCGGCAGGATCACCGCAAGGCGCTCGACGTGCTCGAACGGACCGGCCTCGCGGCCGTCGCGGAGCGACCGGCCTCGGATCTCACCTTCGGCCAGCAGAAGCTGGTCGGCGTCGCCCGCGCGCTGATGAACGACTGCCGCTGCCTTTTGCTCGACGAGCCGATGGCTGGCGTCGAGGGGCAGGCCTACCAGACCATCCAGAAGGTCGTGCGCGACATCGCCGCCAGCGGCGTCGCGGTCTGCGTGGTCGAGCACAACGTCGCCTTCATCCGCGACCTCTGCGACGAGGGCGTCTTCATGTTCGCCGGCAAGGTCCTGGCGCGCGGCCCTGTCGAGGCGCTGATCGCCGATCCGCGCCTCACCGAACTCTATTTCGGGACCTGAGCCATGCTCGAGATCGACAAGCTGAGCGCGGGCTTTGGAACGCTCACGGCGCTGCAGGACATTTCGCTGTCGCTCGAACCGGGCGCGCGCCTCGGCGTCTTCGGCCATAACGGCGCCGGCAAGACGACGCTGCTGCGCTGCATCGTCGGCGCGCACGCGCCCTTCGCCGGGTCGGTGACGTTCAATGGCGCAGCGATCGAGCCCGGCAAGGTGCCCGAGACCGTGCGGCGCGGCATCGCCTTCGTGCCGCAGGGCCACAATGTCTTCCCGAACCTTTCGGTTGAGCGCAACCTGCACGTCGCGGGCCTGCTCTTCGACCAGAGCTTCGTCAGCGAGGTGCTGAAGGTCTTCCCGGTGCTCGAGGAGCGCAAGGCTCAGCGGGCCGGCTCGATGTCCGGCGGCGAGCAGCAGATGCTGGCGCTCGGCATGGCCCTGATGACGCAGCCGAAATGGCTGTTGCTGGACGAGCCTTCGACCGGGCTCGCCCCCGTCATCGTGCGCAACGTCATGGTGCAGATGCGCAAGGTCAACGAGGCCTTCGGCACCGGCCTGATCGTCGTCGAGCAGAATGTGCCGGCGACGCTCAAGCTGGTCGAGCGCGCGCTGATCCTGAAGTCCGGCCGCGCCGTGTTCCAGGGTTCGGCGGCGGAGCTCCAGGCCAAGCCCGATCTCTGGGAGTGGTTCTGATGGCGGCGGGCTCGCCGGCCGAGCGCGCGCGTTCGGCCGAGGCCTTCCGGGCGCTGTGCGACTGGGCTGCCGACGCTTCGCGGCCGTTGCCCGAGCGGGCGCGCCGGCGCGCCGCGCTGATCCTCGCCGACGATATCGGCGCGATGGTCGCGGCCTCCGGCGAGCCCCAGGTGGCGGCAGCCGCCAAGGGCTTTGCAGCTTCATCCTCTCCCATAGCGGAGGCGACCGTCTTCGCTCCGGCGGCGCCGCGGCTCGATCGCTATGCGGCGGCGGCCGCCAACGGCATGGCCGCCGCCTGGTGCGAGCTCGACGAGGGCTTTCGCCTCGCGCCTTGCCATGCCGGCGCCTATCTGCTGCCGGCGCTGCTCGCGGAGGCCGAGGCGCGTGACGCGAGCGTCGCCGAGGTCCTGTCGGGCTTGGCGCGGGCCTATGAACTGACGGCACGGCTGGCGCTGGCTTTCCCGTTCGCAACCATGACGGTGCATCCGCACGCCGCCTTTGCGACGATCGGCGCCGCTGCTGGCGCTACCGTCATGCGCGGCCTCGATGGCGGCAAGCTCGCCGATGCGGTTTCCGCGGCAGCGAGCATGACCTTTGCCGGACCTTTCGGCATCGCGCCCGACGGCGCCCTCGTGCGCAATGCCTGGACCGCGGCCGGGGCCTGGATCGGGCTGCGGGCGGCGGACTGGACGGCGCAGGGCATCGCCGGGCTCGCCAGCACGCCCTATGACGTCTTCGTCACCGTCTTCGGCACGGGCAGCGCACCCGAAGCGATGACCGGGGGGCTGGGCAAGCACTGGGCGGTCGAGGACGGCTATCACAAGGTCTTCGCCTGCTGCCAATATGCCCATTCGGCACTGGAGGCGACGCTGGAGCTCGGCGAGCGCGCCGCCAGGGCAGGGCGCTCATCCGCCGATCTCGCCGAAATCACCGTCGAGACCCATCCCAAGGGGATGAACTTGGTGACGGTCGAGCCCAGCACCGTGCTCGGCGCAAAATTCTCGATGCCGCATGCCGCCGCTGCCGGAGCGGTGCTCGGCACCGGCGGGCAGGCCGCCTTCACCGCGGCGACGCTGCATGATCCCGCCATCGCGACGCTGCGGCGCAAGGTGAGGCTCGTGCCGCATGGGGCAATCGGTGCTCCCCCCAATGATCGCCCGGCGCGGGTCACCTGGCGCTTCGCCGATGGCGAGAGCTGGAGCGCCGAATGCGCCAGCGCGCGCGGCGGCGCCGACCAGCCGTTCTCGGAAGAGACGATGATCGACAAGCTGGCCGAGGGCACCCGCGCGGTGTTCCCCGGCATGGCCGCGCCGCTGACGGCGCTGGTGCGCAATAAAGACGGATGGAGCGGGCGCCGCTGGCGCGAGATGCTCGCTGCGATGCTGACGGAGAATGCAAGATGAGCGCGGATGTCGACCTCCTGGTGATCGGCGCCGGCGGCTGCGGCCTGGCCGCCGCGATCGCCGGTCACGATGCCGGCCTTTCCGCGGCCATTGTCGAGAAACTGGACCGGCCGGGCGGCAACTCCTCGCTCTCGACCGGCTCGGTTCCGGCGGCCAACAGCCGCTTCCAGCGCGAAGCCGGCATCATCGACGATCCTGCGACCTATGCGCGCGACCTGATGGGCATCGCCAAGGAGACCGATGATCTTGCGCTCGTGAAGCGCCTGACCGAGGTCTCCGCCGATACCGTCGAATGGCTCGTCGACACCGTCGGCGCGCGGATGCAGCTGATCACCGCCTACAAGCATATCGGCCATTCCGTGCCGCGCCTGCACGCCCCGGTCTCGCGTCGCGGCCAGGATCTGGTCGACGATCTCGTCGCTGCGGTCGAGAAGCGCGACATCCCGATCGCGGTCGGCAATGCGGTGAAGGAGCTGATCGTCGAGGACGGCGCGGTGAAGGGCGCGGTCATCGACAGCGGTGACGGCCTCTCCCGGATCACCGCCCGCAAGGTCCTCCTGGCGGTCAATGGCTTCGCGGGCGATCCCGCGCTGGTCCGCCGCTTCTGCCCGGAGATTGCGGGCGCGCAGTATTTCGGGGCGCTCGGCTCGACCGGCGAGGCGATCCGCTGGGGCGAGGCGCTCGGTGCCGACATGGCCAACATGGCCGCCTATCAGGGCTATGCCGCCGTTGCCCATCCGCATGGCAGCCTGCTCTCCTGGACGACGATCGAGAAGGGCGGCTTCCTCGTCGGTGCGGATGGCCGTCGCTTCGGCGACGAGAGCCTGGGCTATTCCGGCTATGCCCGCATCGTGCTCGGGCAGGGCGAGTTCTCCTACGCGGTCTTCGACCAGAAGATCTTCGAGATCGCCATGCAGGAGGAGGAGTTCGCCGAGCTCGCGAACTATGGCGGCCTGAAGAAGGCCGACAGCATGGCTAGCCTCGCCGAACCCTATGGGCTCGACGCGGCGGCCCTGACCGAGGAGCTCCTGCGCTACAACGCGGCTGCCTCCGGACAGGAGAAGGACCGGTTCGGCCGCGCCGATTTCGGCCTCGGCCCGCTGGTCGGCCCGTTCTATGCCTGCCGCACGGTGCCCGGTCTCTTCCACACGCAGGGCGGTTTGCGGATCGACGGCGACGCCCGCGTCCTGAAGGCGGACGGTGCGGCCGTGCCGAACCTCTTTGCCGGTGGCGGCGCTGCGGCCGGCATCAGCGGACGCGCCGGCGCGCTCGGCTATGCCTCCGGCAATGGCCTTCTCTCGGCGATCGCGCTCGGCCGGCTGGCCGCGCTCGCCGCTGCCCGCGAAGTCCGGAGCGAGGGGTGAGCACGCTCGCCCGCCAGATCGTCAGGCGCTGGACCCGGCTGGAGGGGACAGCCCTGCCCGGACATGTCGCGGAAGCGGCGCGACTGCATCTGCTCGATGCCATCGGCGTCGGCCTCGCTTCGGCGGGCAGCGCGATCGGGGCACCGTACCGCGCCTATGCCGAACGTCGCACCGCTGAAGGGGGAGCGAGCGTCTTCGGCCGGGAGACGGGCGCTGCTCCGGCCGATGCCGCGATGCTCAATGGCGGCCTGATTCACAGTCTCGAATACGACGACACACATACGGCCTCGATCGTCCATGGCAGCGCCGTGCTGGCAGCGACGGTGCTCGCGGCCGGCGAGACAAATTCTGCCTCCGGCGCCGATCTGCTGCGCGCCTATGCGCTCGGCTGGGAGGTGCTCGTCCGGATCGGACAGGCGGCGCCCGGCAGCTTCCAGGCAGCTGGCTTTCAGGTCACCTCGGTCGGCGGGGCGCTCGTCGCGGCGCTGATCGCAGCCCGGCTCGCCCGCCTCGGCGAGGATGAGACCGTCGCGGCCGTCGGCATCGCGCTCAGCCAGGCCTCGGGCGTGTTCGAGTTCCTGAGCAACGGCGCCACCGTCAAGTCGCTGCATCCCGGCTGGGCCGCCCATGCCGGCATCATTGCCGCGGGTCTCGCCGAGGCCGGGCTGACCGGCCCCGAGACCAGCCTCGAGGGCCAGTTCGGCCTGTTCCGCGGATTTGCTCGCGACGAAGCGGCGGCCGGGCGGCTCGAAGCCGAGATCGTGACGCTCGGCGAAGTCTGGCACCTGCCGGACGCGGCGTTCAAGTTCCATCCTTGCTGCCATTACCTGCACCCCTTCGTCGAGGCCGCGGGCTTGCTGGCGGAGCGCGGCGTGAGCGCCAACTCGGTTGCGAAGCTGGTCTGCCGCGTGCCGCAGGGAGCGGCCGGCATCATCTGCGAGCCCTGGGCGGCGAAGCTTGCTCCGGCCTCGGGGCATGCGGCGCGCTGGAGCCTGCCGGTCGTCGTCGCCGCGCGTCTTGTCGAAGGCCGGATCGACCTCGACAGCTTCGAGAAGCCGGCCTCCGAGGCCGTGCGGGCGCTCGCGGCGCGGATCGACTGGGAGCCGCTGGTGGGAGCCGATTTCCCGCGCCGTTTCGAGGCCGAGATCACCTGCCTGCTGAACGACGGCAGCGAGCAATCGGTTCGCATCGAAGACGTCTACGGCAATCGCAGCCGCCCGGCGGAGACTGCCGCCGTGCTGGCCAAGTTCCGCGCCAATGCTGGCCGCTCGCTGTCCGGGAACGCGGTGGCGGCGCTGGAGGCAGCCGTATCGCGGCTCGACCGGGCGGACGGGCTTGCAGAACTGACGGCAGCGCTGCGCAGCCGGAATGAAAACTGAGGAGTACGCCGATGGCGGGGTTTGATCTGGTCATTCGCGGCGGCGAGGCGATCCTGCCGGGCACGGGCCTGACCGCCTGCGACATCGCGGTCAAGGATGGCCGTATCGCCGCCATCATGGCGCCGGGGGCTGCCGCAACGGCCGTGGAGGAATTCTCGGCCAAGGGTCTCGTGGTGATGCCGGGGGCGATCGACGTCCATCTCCATCTCGGCCATGGCAAGGACATCTCCCGTCCGCGGGTTCCTGAAGACGCGGCCCGCGAGACGGCTGCCGCCGCGGCCGGCGGCGTCACCACCTTCATCCCATATCTGATGGCGACGGAGCCGTTCGAGACCTTGTTCGACGAGGTCGTCGCGGTGACCGAGGCCGGCGCGCGCATCGACTTCGGCTACCATTTCGTGATCTCGACTGAGGCACAGCTTGCCGGTGTGCCGCGCTATGTCTCCGATTACGGCGCGCCGAGCTTCAAGATCTTCATGAACAACCGGGGCGGCGAGGGAGCGCGGCTCGGGTTGCCCGATATCGACGACGGCTTCCTGTTCCGGCTGAGCGAGGCCGCGGCGATGCACGGCGGCATGGTCTGCCCGCATCCCGAGACGATCGAACTCGCCTGGGTGCTGCGCGACCGCGTCAAGGCTGAGGACCCGGACGGCAAGGGCGGTCTTGTCACCTGGAACGCCTCGCGTCCGCCCTTCGTCGAGGCCGACGCCGTGCAGCGCGCAGCCTATGTCGCCCATACGGCCGGCGCGCCGCTTTACGTGGTCCACACCTCCTCGGCCGAGGCGCTGGAGGCGGCGCTTCGCCATCGCCGTGCCGGCGCCACCGTGCATGTCGAGACCTGCCCGCATTATCTCACCCACGACATCGGCTGGGAGAAGGGCGACATCGGCAAGATCAACCCGCCGCTGCGTGATGCCGTCGACCGCGAGCGGCTCTGGCAGGGCGTGGCGAATGGCGAGGTCGACACGATCGGGACCGACCATATCCACCGCGACCTTTCCTCCAAGGGCGGTGGCATCTGGGCCGCTTCGCCCGGCTGCCCCGGCCTGGAGACCATGCTGCCGGTGATGCTGAGCGAGGGACACCACAAGCGCGGCATTGCGCTGGAGCGCATCGCCGCGATCACTGCCACGAACCCGGCAAGGATCATGGGCCTCGGCCATCGCAAGGGCGCCATCGCCATCGGTCTCGATGCCGATTTCGCCTTCATCGATCTCGACGCCGAATGGACACTCGCCCGCGAGGACGTCGTCTCCAGCGCGGGCTACTCGATTTATGAGGGCTGGCGGTTCAAGGGGCGCGTTCGCCATAGCCTGGTTCGTGGGCAGTTCGCCTGGCGGGACGGTGAGCTCGCTGAGGATTCGCTCGGTCGAGGCCGCTATCTCCGCCGCGACCTCTCCAGCGGCCGCTGACTTCTCCCACCGGAACGACATGGCCCGCCGCCTGTTCGGCAGCGGGCCATCGCTCGAGCCCTGGCTGGGCAGCACGCGGGCTCAGGCGATTCTGCTTCACCAGCTCTGGCGGTTGTACCAGGTGTCGACATCCGCCTTCACGCGGTCCTTCTCGATGCCGTAGCGCTCCTGGATCTTGCCTTCGAGCTGGTCGCGCTTGCCGGCGATGACGTCGAGGTCATCGTCGGTCAGCTTTCCCCACTGCTCCTTGACGTTGCCCTTGAGCTGCTTCCAGTTTCCTTCGACGCGATTCCAATCCATTGGGATTCTCCTGTCAGGGGTTGCAGGTCGAGTTTCCGCGGCAGCGGAAGCGCGGGTCAGATCAGGGGGCCGCGATAGGGCTCGGCCCTCTCGTCGAACCGGCTCCAGCCGCTCTGCCTGTATTCGGCGAGACGCTCGTCCCGGTCGATCGGCGTCGCGCCGTCCATGATCGCTTCGGCGGCAGGCGCCCGATCATCGGAGGTTTGCACGGAGACGACCGTTCCGCCGCGGCGCACCGTCTCGGCGTAGTAGTTCGCATCGGCCTCGCTGGTACCGGCGCTGGTCAGGGCGCCGACAATGCCGCCGGTCGCTCCGCCGGCCACGGCGCCCGCCGCAGTCGAGGCAAGCCAGCCCGCGGCGACCACCGGACCGACGCCGGGTATGGCGATCAGTCCGAGGCCGGCCAGCAGGCCGGCAGCCCCGCCGAGCGCAGCGCCGATGCCGGCGCCTTCCCCGGCATTGCTGTCATCGGCCTTCTCATGCCGTCCGACGATGCTGACCTCCGAGTCGGAGAAGCCGGCGGCCTCGAGCTGCGCGACGACGGTGCTGGCGGCTTCGTAGTCGTCATAGGATCGCGTGATGGTTTGGGTCATGTTGATTCCTCTCCCAATATTGCTGACGGCTCGCTCAATTGCGGGTGATGTTGCCGCGATAGTCGACCGTGACGTTGACCTGCGCGCCTGAATGCGTTGCCGTCGCTTTCCAGACGCCCTTGTCATCCTTCTTGAGGCCGCCAATGTTCGAGTAGCCACTGGCTTCCAGCCGGCTCTTGGCCTGGCCCTCGGTGAAGCTGTTGGCGCCCGGCAATGGCGCGTTGGCATCGGCCGGAGCGTTCGGCGCCGGTGTCGGGGATGTGGTCGACGTCTGCGCCAGCGCGCTTGTCGAAAGCAAGGCGCAGAAAATCGACGTGAGAACCACGTTCCGCATTGTTATCTCCTTGTGGGTAAACGGCATTTTCGGCCGCTGCTGTTACAACGAACAGCGGCCCAGCTGGTTCCCGCCCATCCGAAAAGAGCGGCTGGCTGCGCGGTCCTGTTCCGATGGCGACCCCGGCGAGGCCGGTCATGGGCAGGACGACTGGCTCGGTACGGCCGCCCGGCGCTGCGGCAGCCTTCCTTTGTCCTATTTCCGGCGTCTGCTCTGCTTTTCGGTCGTGCGATAACGCAATTTACACAACGTCACCCCTATGGATGGCGGCGATGCCTGGGCATCGCGCTGCCGCCCGGCCGTGCGCGCCCGCACTGGGGGGTGGTTCGATGGACATGTCCGTAACCGGTAGCCGCGACGGCGTGCTGCATGGTGTCGTGGATCCCTCGCTGCTGCGGGACGAGCTGCTTTCCGAGATCTTCGCGGCGTCGGCGGCGCGAACGCCGGAGCGCACCGCGATCGTCTTCGAGGACCGCCGCGTCAGCTATGCCGAGCTCAATGCGCTGGCCGACCGGGTTGCCCGGGCCCTGCGTAAGCAAGGCGTGAAGCCGGGCGAGTTCGTCGGCCTGTGGATGTCGCGCTCGCTCGACCTGCATATCGGCCTGCTCGGCATCCTGAAGAGCGGCGCGGCCTATATCCCCTTCGATGTCGATGCCCCGCCGGAGCGGATCGGCGAATGCCTGAGCGATTGCGCGGCGAAGGTCATCGTCATCGACGCGGTGACCGCCGCAAAGCTCGATCGCGAGCTGCCGGCGACGGCGCGCCACTGCCTCGACCTTGTGACCGAGGGCGGGGAGGGCGGCCCGATCGACCTGCGCGCCGACGGCGTCACGCCCGAAACCCCGGCCTATGCGATCTACACCTCGGGCTCGACCGGCAAGCCCAAGGGCATCGTCATCGAGCACCGCAACATCTGCCACTATCTGCGTTCGTCCAACGCGATCTACGGGATGACGCAGGATGACGTCTCCTTCCAGGGCGCCTCGGTCGCCTTCGACCTGTCGCTGGAGGAGATCTTCGTCCCGTACCTGGTCAGTGCGACACTCTGGGTCGCCTCTCAGAAGGTGCTCGGCGAGGTCGAGCGCCTGCCGGTGCTGATGAACGAGGCCGGCATCAGCGTCCTCGACACGGTGCCGACGCTGCTGGCGATGCTGCCGCAGGACGTGCCGAGCCTGCGCATCATCATCCTCGGCGGCGAGGCCTGCCCGCCTTCGGTGAAGCAGCGCTGGTGCCGCCCCGGCCGCAAGATATTCAACTCCTATGGCCCGACGGAAGCGACCGTCGTCGCGACGGTGGATGAGGTCACGCCGGACGAGGTCGTGACCATCGGCGTGCCGATCCCGAACTACACCTGCTATGTCGTCGACGAGCAGATGCGGCTGGTCGGGCCGGGCGTCGAGGGTGAATTGCTGATTGGCGGGCCGGGCGTCGCGCGCGGCTATCTCGGCCGGCCGGACCTGACCGCCGAGAAGTTCATCGCAAATCCGTTCCATCCGGGTGCCGGTGACCCGGTGCTCTACCGCTCCGGCGATGCGGTCAGCGTCGCCGAGAACGGCAAGATCCTGTTCCATGGCCGCATCGACGACCAGGTCAAGCTGCGCGGTTTCCGGCTCGAGCTCGGCGAGATCGAGGCGCGCCTTTCCGACCTGCCCGGCATCGCGCAGGCGACGGTCGTCCTGCGCCGCGATGACGGCATCGACCGGCTGGTCGCCTTCGTGGTGCCGGAAGCCGGCGGCGCGCTCGACCGCGCCCAAATCCGCGGTGCGCTGAAGCAGACGCTGCCGCCCTATATGGTGCCTTCGCATTTCGAGGAGATGGCGGTGCTGCCGCGCCTGACCTCGGGCAAGGCCGACCGCAAGGCGCTGAAGGCCGCGCCACTCAGCGCGCCCGCCGAAAGCGAAGAGCAGGAAGAGTCGCAGACGCCGACCGAGGCGGCGCTTCTGGCCGCCGCAAAGCCGCTGTTCCCGGGGCAGAACATTGCCTTCGACGCCGATTTCTTCGCCGATCTCGGCGGTCATTCGCTGCTGGCCGCGACCTTCCTGGCGGCGGTGCGCGGCAATCCGGACCTGCCGGCCATCACGCTGGAGGACATTTACAGCCTGCGCAGCCTGCGGGCGATCGCCGCCCGCCTCGACGAGCGCGAGCAGGCCAGCGGCGGCCGCAAGCGGCTCGACCTCAGCTTCACACCGCCGCCGCTCCTGCGCCGCGTGCTCTGTGGCCTGGCACAGCTCGCCTGCCTGCCGCTGCTGCTGCTGGCCCTGACCGGGCCCTGGCTCACCATCTTCGTCACCTATGAGATGATCACAGTCGACGAGAAGGTCGAGGGTCGCGAGATCCTGATGCTGATGGGCGTCTACATGCTGGTGACGCTCGCCATCCTGATCGCCGGCATCGTCGGCAAACGGCTGGTGATGTGGCGGACAAAGCCGGGACGCTATCCGGTCTGGGGCGTGTACTTCTTCCGCTGGTGGCTGGCCCGTCAGCTCACCTCCTTCATCCATCTCAACCGGATGCAGGGCACGCCGCTCGGGCCGTTCGTATTGCGGCTGCTCGGCGCGAAGGTCGGCAAACGGGTCTATTTCAGCGGCTTCGAGGCTGGCGCCGTCGATCTCGTCGAGATCGGCGACGACGTCACCCTCGGCGGCAAGCTCAGCATCGCCAATGCCGAGGTGATCGGTGACGAACTGGTCATCGGAAAAGTGGCGATCGGGCGGGACGCCTATATCGGCACCTCCTGCGCGCTCGGCCACGACACGGTCGTCGGCGAGGGCGCCGAGCTTTCCGATCTGACCGCGCTGTCGCCCGGCATGCGGGTCGGCGCCTTCGAGCACTGGGATGGCTCGCCCGGCCACCGGATCGGCACGGTCGACCCCGCCAGCTGGCCGCAGCATGCGCCGGCGCCCTCCGCCTTCGTCCAGACAATGCAGACCGTCTATTACGCGCTGATGGTGCTGCTGATGCCGGCGCTCAGCCTCTTGCCGATCTTCCCGGCCTTCTATCTGTTCGACCGCTACGACACGGTGCTGCAGGAGCTGATCGGGGTCGACTACCACTGGTTCCTGCCGGTGCTGACCTGGCCGACCGCGATGCTGATGATGCTCGGCACCGTGCTGCTGGTGGCGGCGATCCGCTGGATCGTGCTGCCGAGCGCGCCGGCCGGGACGAAGTCGATCCATTCCGGCTTCGCCGTGCGGAAATGGACCGTGGGGCTCGCTTCCGATGTCATGCTCGACAGCCTGAGCTCGCTGTTCTCGACCATCTACATGCGGGTCTGGTACCGGCTGATGGGCGCCAAGATCGGCAAGGACACTGAGATCGCGACCAATTTCGCCGGGCGTTACGACACGATCGAGATCGGCGACCACTGCTTCGTCGCCGACGAGGTGGTGCTGGGTGACGAGGATGTCCGCCGCGGCTGGATGACCTCCGGCCATGTCAGCACCGGCTCGCGCGTCTTCATCGGCAATGATTCCGTGCTGCCGCCAGGAACCGCCATTCCCGATGGCGCGCTGATCGGCATCAAGTCGAAGCCGCCATCCGGCCAGCCGATGTTGCCGAACGAGACCCGCTTCGGCAGCCCGCCGATCCTGCTGCCGGGCCGCCAGCGCTTCGACGATGCCGACATCGCCAAGACCTTCCAGCCGCCGGCCTGGCGGCGGGCGCTGCGGGCGGTGTTCGAATTGTTCAGCGCCTCGATGCCGACGATGATGTTCATCACGCTCGGTACCTTCGCCGCCGAATACGTGCTGTTCCCGGCTCTCGGGAAGGCAGAGAGCTGGGCCGAGTTCGCTCCGCTCTTCATCGCCACCTGCGTCGCCTGCTCCTTCATCCTGGCCGGCGTGGTGCTGGCGGTGAAATGGCTGATGATGGGCGTCTACCGGCCCGGCAATCACGGCCTGTGGTCGTGGTGGGCGCTGCGCACCGAGGCGATGACGACGCTCTACTGGGGCACGGCCGGGGCGTTGCTGCTCAACGCCCTGCGCGGCACGCCGATGCTGCCCTGGGCGATGCGATTGTTCGGCGCGAAGGTCGGGAAGGGCGTCTTCCTCGACAGCACCGACATCACCGAGTTCGACTGCGTCGACATCGGCGACCATGCCGCGATCAACGCGACCTCCAATCTCCAGACCCATCTGTTCGAGGACCGGGTGATGAAGGTCGGCCGGATCGAGATCGGTCAGGGGACGGCGATCTCGGCGCTGACCACGGTGCTCTACGACACGCGCATCGGCGACTATGCCCGGCTCGGCAACCTCACCATCGTCATGAAGGGCGAGGCGATCCCGGCCCACACGCGATGGGCCGGCGCGCCGGCCCAGCCTGCGGCAGCGTAGGAGCGTTTCCCAGGGAACCTCTTGGTCATCCCGGACAAGCTGCGAAGCGGCGCAGCTCCGGGTCTGTCGCAAGGCTCTGGCCCTCTAGGATGGATCCCGGGTCAAGCCCGAGCATGACAGGGTAGCTCTGAGAACGCGGCAGGAGCTAGCGCAGGATGCTGGCGGCGAAGTCGTGGGCGATCTCGTCGATGCTCATGCGTTCGGGCCGGTACCATTCGCCGGCCCAGTTGACCGCGCCGAGCAGCAAGAGGCGCACCGAATCCTGCGAGACGGCGGGAGCGAGCAGCCCCGCCGCGGCCGCCTCCGCCACCAGTTCGCGCCAGATTTCCTCATAGCGCCGGCGCTCGACGCGGCAACCCTCCTGAACCGCGGCCGGCAGGAAGGCGAAGGCGCGGATGCTGGCCGAAGTATAGTCGCTGTGTTCGAGCGAGGCGCGCAGATGCGCCTTGATCGCGGCCTGCATCCTTTCGCGTGGCGATGCCGATGGCCCGAGCGCTTCGAGTGCGGCGGTGACCGCGTCGTGGACGACGCGTACCCCCTCGTTGACGACGGTGCCGACGATGTCGTCCTTCGAGGCGAAGTGGTGATAGATGCTGCCGGCCTTGATCCCCACCCGGCTGGCGATCTCACGGGTCGTCGTGGCGTCATAGCCCTGGCGCAGCAATGCCGCGGCGGCGTCGAGGATTTGGCGGCGTGCGCCGCCCTCCGGGCGCTGGCGCTGGCCGGCCGCCGGATTGCTGGCCGGGTCCTGCGTCACGGAATGTCGCCCGACGAGAGGCCCGAGCCGGGCTCCTCCGCGCGAATTTCGCCCCAGGCCGTGCCGGCGATCCGCTGGCGCCGCATCAGCAGGCGCGCCGAACCGTTCTGCACCACCGTGCCATGCTGGTTCTCCAGCGCGATCGCAAGCCCGATCAGGCCGCGATCGGGGTGCTTGACTGCTCGCATCTCGGTGACCTCGATGACTGCGCGGATGGTGTCGCCGGGCCGGACCGGGGCGGAGAAATCCCAGCTGACGCCGAGCAGCGCGATCACCGTCCCGTCGATCAGGTCTAGCCGCGAGGCCAGCCCGAAGGCAATGCCGATGCCCATCGGGCCGTGGGAAACCGGGGTCTTGAACTCAGTCTTCGCCGCGAATTCCGCATCGGTATGGACGGGATTGTAGTCGCCGGTCAGGCCGGCAAAGGCGCCGATATCGCCCTCGGTGATCGTCCGGCCCGGCGTCGCGAAACGCTGGCCGATCGAAAACTCGTCATAGACGCGACCCATCGAATTCCTCCCGGGCTGTCGTAGGGCCCCCTGCGCGCTCGGTGCCGGAATGGCCTTGCCTTTAGTGTCTCCCTAACGGTAGTTAGGTAGCAACGAGGCGGCCCGCTGGCAAGGCGGTCTCGGCGAGGATGGGCGAGGCGGCTGCGAGCATTCGCAGACGGGCCCGGCAAAAAATGCGGGAGGCGCGGGCGAATGCCTGTCATCGAAAGCAAGGTACGCAGCGGGGCGGATCAGGAGCAGAGGCGTGCTGCCTATGCGGTTCTGGTCGAGACCTTGCGCGAGCGGCATGGGCGGGTGCTCGCCGGCGGCGGCGAGAAGCTGCAGGCGCGCCATCGCGAGCGCGGCAAGATCCCGGTGCGCGAGCGCATCGACCTGCTCGTTGATCCGCTTTCGGCCTTTCTGGAATTGTCGCCCCTGGCGGCCTGGGAGCTCTATGGCAACCAGGTGCCCTCGGCCGGCATCATCACCGGCATCGGCATGATCTCCGGCACGCCCTGCATGATCATCGCCAACGACGCGACGGTGAAGGGCGGCTCCTTTTTCCATGAGACGGTGAAGAAGCATCTGCGGGCGCAGGAGATCGCCTCAGAGAACCGTTTGCCCTGCATCTACCTTGTCGATTGCGGCGGCGCCTTCCTGCCCGAACAGGACCGCGTCTTCCCCGACCGCGACCATTTCGGCGGCACCTTTCTGCAGCAGTGCCGGATGTCGGCTGCCGGCCTGCCGCAGATCTCGGCGGTGTTCGGTGGCTGCACGGCAGGCGGCGCCTATATCCCGGCCCTCTCGGACGAGGTCGTGATGGTGCGCGGCACGGGCCGGATCCATCTCGGTGGTCCGCCGATCGTCAAGGCCGCGATCAACGAGATCGTCGATGGCGAAACGCTGGGCGGTGCCGAGATGCACACGCAGGTCTCCGGCGTCTGCGACTACCTCGCCGAGAGCGAGTTCGAGGCGATCGCCAAGCTCCGCGACATCGTCGGCGCGCTGAACTGGGCGCAGGCGCCGCGCCGCGCCGCGCGTCCGGCGAGCGCGCCGCTCTACGAGCCCTCCGAGATCGAGGGCATCGTCGGCACCGATCTGAAGCAGCCCTTCGATGTGCGCGAGGTCATCGCCCGGATGGTCGACGGCAGCGTCTTCGATGCCTTCAAGCCAGATTACGGCGCCACGCTGGTGACAGGCTTTGCCCATATCCATGGCCAGCCGGTCGGCATCCTCGCCAATAACGGCGTGCTGTTCTCGGAAAGCGCGCTGAAGGGCGCGCATTTCATCGAGCTCTGCGACCAGCGCCGGATTCCGCTGCTGTTCCTGCAGAACATCACCGGCTTCATGGTCGGCACGGAGGCCGAGCGCGGCGGCATCGCCAAGCACTCGGCCAAGCTGGTCTATGCCGTCTCGAACGCCCGCGTGCCGCGCTACACCGTGATCATCGGAGGCTCCTATGGCGCCGGCAATTACGGCATGTGCGGGCGGGGCTTCCAGCCGCGCTTCCTCTTCGCCTGGCCCAATGCGCGCATCGCGACGATGTCGTCCGATGTCGCGGCGACGGTGGTGACCGAGCTCAGGCGCTCCAGCCTGACGCGCGGCGCTGCCGATGACGGTGAGATCGAACGGGTCGACCGCGCGACGCGCAGCCAGTTCGAGGAGCAGAGCACACCCTATTACGCGACCGCCCGGCTCTGGGACGACGGCATCATCGAACCGGCGCAGACCCGCGACGTGATCGGCCTGTGCCTCTCGCTCGCCGCGCGCGAGATCGAATTGCCCGGGCATCGTCCCGTCTACCGGATGTGACAGCGATGATCGGTTCCCTCCTGGTCGCCAATCGCGGCGAAATCGCCGTGCGGATCATGCGCACCTGCAAGCGCTTGGGTATCCGCACCATCGCCGTCTTCTCCGATGCCGACCGCGACGCGCTGCACGTCGCCTATGCCGACGAGGCGGTGCGCATCGGTCCGGCTGCGGCGCGCGACAGCTATCTGCGTGCCGAGGCGATCATGGAAGCGGCCGCCCGCAGTGGCGCCGAGGCGATCCATCCCGGCTATGGCTTCCTCTCCGAGAAGCCTGATCTGCCGCTGCTCTGCCGGGAGGCCGGCCGCATCTTCGTCGGGCCATCCGCCGAGTGCATTCGCGCCATGGGGCCGAAGATCGGCTCGAAGCTGATCGCCGAGCGGGCCGGCGTGCCGAGCGTGCCGGGCTATGCCGGCGACGACCAGTCGAATGCGACGCTTGCCGAAGCCGCGGCGCGGATCGGCTACCCCGTCATGATCAAGGCCTCGGCCGGTGGCGGCGGCAAGGGCATGCGCCGCGTCTTTTCGGCCGAGGAGCTCGCACCGGCCCTCGACATGGCCCGCGCCGAGGCGCAGGCGGCTTTCGGCGATCCGGCGCTGCTGATCGAGAAGCTGGTGATGCGCCCGCGCCATCTCGAGGTGCAGGTCGCTGGCGACAAGCATGGCAATGTCGTGCACCTGTTCGAGCGCGACTGCTCCGTCCAGCGCAACAACCAGAAGGTGCTGGAGGAGGCGCCGGCGCCCAATCTCTCGCCCGCCATCCGGGCCAAGCTGCTGGAGCGCGGCGTCGCCCTGGCCCGCACCATCGGCTATGACAATCTCGGCACGGTCGAGTTCATCCTCGAGGACGGCTTCGACGAGCCCTGGTTCCTCGAAATGAACACCAGGCTCCAGGTCGAGCATCCGGTGACCGAGGCGATCACCGGCTACGACCTCGTCGAATGGCAGATCAGGATCGCGGCCGGTGAAAGGCTGCCGGCGCTGCAGCACGAGATCAGCGAGAGCGGCCACGCGATCGAGGCGCGCATCACCGCCGAGCGCGCCGACCACGGCTTTCGGCCCGATGCCGGGCGGATCGAGGGTTATCGCGAGCCCGGCTCGATCCGGGTCGACAGCGGCGTGCGCGCCGGCTCCGAGATCACGCTGTTCTACGACTCGCTGCTCGCCAAGGCGATCGCCGCCGGTGCCGACCGGGCCGAGGCCTGCTCGCGACTGGCGGCGGGCCTGCGCGACTTTGCCATTCTCGGCCCGGCGACGACGCTGCCCTTCCTGATCGATGCGGTCGAGCACCCGCTCTTCGCCGAGGGGCGGGCGACGACGCGCTTCATCGAGGAGGCGTTCCCCGGTGGCTGGGCGGCGACCCGCCCGCGGCAGCGCCTGGCGCGCGCCGCTGCCGCGCTGCTCTGGCTCGAGCGGCAGGAGGCAGCGCGGCCGGGCGGCGATGCCTGGGCAGGGCTCTCGGGGTTTCGCGTGCTGGCGCCGGCAGGCGGGCTCGCCACCAGCCATGTCATGGCGAGCGAGGAGGATGCGACGACCCGGCTGGCAATTCGGCCTCTGCCGGGCGGCCGGCGCCGGGTCAGCGACGAGGCAGGCGAGATCGAGCTCGCGCTGCGCAGCAGCGGCGAGACCTTCGAGGTGACTTGCGAGGACAGGGTGCTGCGCGGCAGCCATGCCGTCGCAGGCGGACGCATCAGGCTGGTGCTCGACGGCGAGAGCTTCGACATCGGCATCGAGAGCGCGACGCGGATCGCGACCGGGGCCAATGGCGCAGCTTCCGGATCGGGCGCCGTGCTCGCCTCGATGCCGGGCGTGGTCGCCGAGGTCCGGGTCGCTGCAGGTGAACGGGTCGAGGCCGGGCAGATCGTCGTCGTCCTTGAATCGATGAAGCTGTTCACCTCGCTCACCGCCGAGATCGCCGGCGTCGTCGCGGATGTCGCCTGTAAGGCGGGCGAAACGGTTTCGGCCGGCAGGCGGCTCGTGCTGATCGAGGCCGCCGCCGCTGCGTGAGCCCGACGGCAAGAATTTCAAAAGCGGAAGGTCGGGCGCCGGCGCCCGATCCACTGCTCCTCAGCGCACGGGCGGGGCGTATTGCAGGCCGCCCTTGGTCCAGAGATTGTTGAGGCCGCGCGGGATCGCGAGGCGGGAGTTCGCGCCGAGATTGGCCTCGTAGGACTCCCCGTAATTGCCGACCAGCTTGACGATCCGGTAGGCCCAGTCCTTGCCGAGGCCCAGCCCCTCGCCGAGATTACCGTCGACGCCGAGGAAGCGCTTGATCTCGGGATTGCCGGTCTTCAGCTGCTCGTCGACATTTCCAGAGGAAAGGCCGAGCTCCTCGGCGTTGACCATGGCGAAATGGCTCCATTTCACCAAGTCGGACCATTGCTCGTCGCCCTTGCGGGTCGCCGGGCCGAGCGGCTCCTTCGAGATGATCTCCGGCAGGACGACGAAGGCGGCGGGGTCGGCGAGCTTCAGCCGGTAGGCGAAGAGCGCCGAGGCATCGGTCGAGAACACGTCGCAGCGCCCGGCCTCAAAGGCTTTCACCGCCTCGTCGCCGGCATTGAAGGCGACCGGTTCGTATTTGATATTGTTGGCGCGGAAGAAGTCGGCGAGGTTGAGCTCGCTGGTGCTGCCGGTCTGGACGCAGACCGAAGCGCCGCCCAGTTCCTTGGCCGATTTGACGTTCAGCGCCTTGCGGACCAGCAGGCCCTGGCCGTCATAGTAATTGACCGCACCGAAATCGAGCGCCACCGTGGTCTCGCGCGACAGGGTCCAGGTGGTCTGCCGCGCCAGGATGTCGATCTGCTTCGAGGAGAGCGCGGCAAAGCGATCCTTCGGGTTCAACGGCGTGAAGCTGACCTTGGAGGCGTCGTTGAACAGCGCGGCGGCGACGGCGCGGCAGATGTCGACGTCGAGGCCGTTCCACTTGCCCTGCGCGTCCGGCAGCGAGAAGCCGGGCACGCCGGGGCTGACGCCGCAATTGACCGAGCCGCGCGCCTTGGTGTCCTCGAGCGTCCCTGCCGAAACGGCAAGCGCCGGCAGCGTCGCCGCGAGTGCAAGCGCGGCGACCTTGAAGGTCGATGTCATGGTGTCCTCCCGTTCTTGTCGTTGCAGGCCTAGGTTTTGGAGATCCGGTTCCTGAAAGTGCTGCTATCGAAGGCTTTCGCGATCGCGGCCCGCAGCATTCCGATGATCGCCTTGCGCGTCTCGAAGGTGATGCTGGCGTAGTGCGGCTGCAGCACCACGTTCTCGAAGGCGAGCAGAGCCTGGTCGAATTGCGGCTCGACCGCGAAGACGTCGAGGCCGGCCCCGGCGATCCGGCCCTCCTGCAAGGCTGCGATCAGGGCAGCCTCGTCGACGACCGAGCCGCGCGAGATGTTGATCAGGATGCCGTCGGGCCCGAGCGCTTCGAGCACGCTTGCATCGACCAGATGCTGCGTCGCCGGCCCGCCCGGGCAGGTCAGGACGAGATAGTCGGATTGCCGCGCAAGCTCGGCGACATCGGCGACGAAGGGATAGGGCGCGCCTGGCTTCGGGCGCCGGCCGGAATAGCGCACGGTCAGCCCGATGCCGGCGGCTTGCCTCGCGACGGTCTCGCCAATGCGGCCGAGCCCGACGATGCCGCAGCTCTTGCCGGAGACCCGGCGCGAGGGGATCATCCGCTCGCTCGCCCAGCGCCCGGCACGCATGAACCGGTCGGCGCGGACGATGTTGCGCGAGACCGCATAGATCAGGGCGATGGCGAAGTCGGCGGTGTCCTGCGTCAGCACGTCGGGCGTGTGCGCCACCGCGATGCCGCGCGCCTTCGCCGCGTCGAGGTCGATCTTGTCGAGGCCGACGCCCTGGCAGGCGATCAGCTTGAGATCGGGCAGGGCGTCCATCAGTGCGGCGTCGGCACCGGCCATGCTGGTCGTCAGCGCGACGCGGATGCCGGGGGCTGCAGGCCAGGCGCCGTCGGCGCCGCGGGCATGGTCACGCAACGCGTAGTCGGCGGAAAGCGCGTCGCGCAGGTCCTTCGGCACCGGAGTGACGACGAGGACGGTGTCGGCGGCAGAAATCATGGCTTGTCCGTGCTGGCTGAGGCGGCGCGGGCGGCGCGCAAATCGTCGAGGATTTTCGGCATCGCCTGCTCGGCCTTCGCCTGGAGCGTGTCGTAGAGGCTGTTGCCGTGGGCATCGATCGCGACCGTCAGCGGCCCGAGCTGCTCCACGCGCAGCTTCACGATGCGGTAATGCGAGATCATGTCGTTCCAGCTCACCGAGACGACCTCGCGGATCGCTTCCGAGAGCACGGTGCAGCCGCCACCGAGGAAGGAGAGGTAGACGCAGCCGACCTCCTTCATCGCCTGGGCGCAGGCGGCATCGAGCCCGCCCTTGCCGCCGACGGCGCGCAGGCCGAAGGCGCGGATCAGCGTCGGCATATAGGGGTTGAAGCGCGTGCTCGTCGTCGGGTTGAGGTAGAGTACGTCGAAGGCGCCGTTATCCTCGGTGTTGTAGCTGCCGAGATGGAAGAAGCCGGCATTGGTCAGGTCGGTCGGCAGCGCGGTGCCGTCCTCCAGGCACTTCATGATGCGCTGATGCGTCGGCAGCCCGGCGGTCATGACGATCTCGCCGTCGAGATAGACCATGTCGCCCAGCGCGAGCTTGCGGATATCGGCTTCCTCGACCGGGAAGGTCAGCGTGTAGGTCTGCCCCATCGCCGCTACTCGTAGAGGCTGACGGAGCCGTCGGCCCCGATGCGCGCACCCATGCGCCGGTTGATCCAGCAGTTGAAGCAGACCGCGACCGGCACGAAGCCATGGCTCGCGGCGTAATTGACGTGGACCCCGAGCGCCGTGGTGTCGCCGCCGGTGCCCATTGGGCCGAAGCCGGTGGCGTTGACCGCCTTGGTCAGGCGCTCCTCCATGTCCCTGAGGATCGGCTCGGCATTGAGCGAGCCGAGCGGGCGCAAGGTCGCCTCCTTGGCGAGCTTGGCGGCATAGTCGAAGGTGCCGCCGATGCCGACGCCGATGACCACCGGCGGGCAATGCTGCGAGCCCGCCTTCATCACGCAGTCCATGACATAGGTCTCGATCGTCTCCAGCGAGGGGAAGCTGAAGATCTCGAGCGCCGCCCAGCGACCTGAGCCGAGCGCCTTGGGCGAGCACATGATGTCGATATGGTCGGCGCCGGCGATCACGTCGAAGGTGGTGATCGGCATCTCCTTGCCCTTGTAGCCGCGCTCCAGGGTCAGGGGATTGGTGACGTGCTTCAGGATCGGCGGCTGGATCGTCTCGACGAGATGGTCGAAGCCGTCGGAGATCGCCTGCTTGATGTCGAAGCCGAGGCTCGCATTGCTGCCGAGCTTGACGAAATAGACCGGTATGCCGGCATCCGAGCAGACGAGATGGTCCTTCTCCTCGGACTTGATCGCGCTCTTCAGCATGAAGGCCAGCGTCTTCTTCGAGACCTCCTTGGTCTCGGCGTCATAGGCGCGGCGGAGCGCGTCCTTGGTGTCCTCCGGCACCTTCTTCAGCGCCGCCTCGTAGAGCTGCGCCGCCACCGATTTCACGAGATCATAAGTGATGGCCATGGTCGGGCTTTCGCGGCTTTGAACGGTGCGGCCGACGCCTTGCGGGGCGCTCTCAGCTCGTTCCATCCGGGATCAACTCTAGGGTAGGCATGAGATAAAGGTCAATAGACTGACCTATGAAATCTATGGCCTGCTGCCTCTCGATGGAACCACCGCGTCATCCCGGGCGCGGCGCAGCGGAGATCCGGGATCCACCGTAGAGCGCCGGAGCCCTGCGATGGATCCCGGAGCGGCGCCGCTTCGCGGCTTGTCCGGGATGACGCGGTGGCTCCGGCCCTATGCATCAAACTTTAGAGCAGCGCGGCGACCCGTGTCAGCGCTTCCTCGGTCGAGGTGAGATCGGAGACGAGCGCGATGCGGATATAGCCCTGGCTCGGATTGGGCCCGTCGCCGTGCTTGGTGAGATAGGCGCCGGGCAGCACCTTGACGCCGCCTTCCGCCCAGAGCCTGCGGGTCGCAGCCTCGCCATCGCCGACATTGAGCCAGAGATAGAAGCCGCCTTGCGGCCGGTAGAAGTCGAAGCGGCCGGCGAGCAGGCGTTCGGCGATGTCGAACTTGGCGCGGTAGAGCGCCCTGGTCTCGTCGACATGGGCCTCGTCGCGCCAGAGCGCGGTCGCCGCCTCCATGGTGGCGAACGGGGTCGCGGCGCAGGAATAGGAGCGCAGCCGGTTGAGCAGGCCGATCGCCTGGGGCGAGCCGACGCTGAAGCCGGAGCGCAGGCCGGGCGCGCTCGAACGCTTCGACAGGGTGTGGCAGACCATCAGATTGTCGAGCGAGCCGCCGAGCGCCGCGGCGACCTCGAGCGAGCCGGTCGGCGGCGTATCGGTCGAATAGATCTCCGAATAGCATTCATCGGCGACCAGCAGAAAATCGTGCTTGCGCGCCAGCAGCAAGGCCCGCTCCAGATAGGCGAAGTCGGCGACGGCGCCCTGCGGGTTGGCGGGGGTGCAAAGATACATGATCTGCGTCCGGTCGAGCGTCTCCGGCGTCAGCGCATCGAGATCGGGCAGGAAGTTCGAGGCCTTGGTCGCTGCGAGGAAGACCGGCTCGGCGCCGGCGAGCACGGCGGCCCCGACATAGACCTGGTAGAACGGGTTCGGCATCAAGGCGAGCGGCTTGGCGCCGTCCCCGTCCGGATTGATCGCGACCGTCGCCGCCATATAGAGCGCCTCGCGGGTGCCGGCGCAGGGCGCGATCATCGTCTCGGCATCGATCATGCCGGCCGGCAGTGCGTAGCGCCGCGTCAGCCAGGCGGCGCAGGCTGCCCGGAACTCAGGCGTGCCGTTGATCGGCGGATAGCGGTTCCAGCTGTCTCCGCGCGAGGCGATCAGCTCGTTGACGAAGCCGGGCGGCTGGTGCCGCGGCTCGCCGACCGAAAGGTCGATCGGTGGGCGGTTGGAGGCCGGCGTCGCGCCGGCGATCAGCTCGGCGAGCCGGCGGAAAGGGTAGTCGCGCAAACCCTCGATGCGCTGGTTCAGCATGGTCTCAACGTCCCTTGAAGACTGGTTGGCGCTTCTCGATGGCGGCACTCGTTGCCTCGCGCGCATCCTCGGTATGGAGGAGGCGGGTGCTGTAGGTCTGCTCCAGCGCATAGCCGTCCTCGACCGGCATGAACTCGACGCGGTTGAGCGCCTCCTTGCCCATGCGCAGGCCGAGCGGCGCCTTCGAGGCGATGACGTCGGCGAGCGTGCGGGCGGCGTCGCCGAGATCGGAGAGCGGGAAGACGCTGTCGACGAAGCCGGCGCGCCACGCCTCCTGGGCGCCGATCGGCTTGCCGGTGAAGAACATCCGCCGCAGCAGCCCCTGCGGAATGTGGCGGCCCATATGGGCGGTGCCGCCGCAGCGCCCGACATTGATCTCGGGCAATCCGAAGGAGGCGTTCTCGGCGGCGAGGCGGATGTCGCAGACCGAGGCGATGACGCAGCCGGCGCCGAGCGCCGGGCCGTTGACCGCGGCGATCACCGGAATGGCGCAATGGCGAATGGCGCTGAAGGTGCGGCGGACGACCGCGGCGCGCGCCTCGTCATCCTCGACCTTGGCGGCCATGAACTCGTTGAGGTCGAGCCCGGCGCAGAAGGCCTTGGCGCCGGTCGCGCCGAGGATCGCGCAATGCACGTCCATGCGCTGGCCGATCTCGTCGAAGATGTCGGCGATCTCGGCATAGAGCGCCAGGGTCAGAGCGTTGACGGGCGGTCGGTTCAGGGTGACGTGGACGACCTTGCCATGGGTTTCGACCAGGATTTCGCTCATGGAGATGCCCTTTCGCGGTGACGACGGCGTGCGTCAGTGATGTTCGAAGCCGAACAGCTTGCGGGGATTGTCGACGAGGATAGCTTGCCGCAACCCGTCATCGCCGAGCCAGTCGTCGAGCAGGTCGAGGAGATGGCCGACATCGGGGGCAGCATCGCCCATGTTCACATGCGGCCAGTCGGAGCCCCAGAGCAGCTGCCCAGGATTGGCCGCGACCAGCGCGTCGTGGAAGGGGCGCAGATCGTCATAATCCGGCCTTTGCGTCGAAACCCGGCAGAGCGAGAGCTTGACCCAGACCTCACCGTCGGCGAGCAGGCGCAGCAGGTGCTGGAAGCCGGGATCGGCAACGCCCCGGGCGGTCTGCAGGCGGGCCATGTGGTCGATCACCGCGGGAATGCCGAGCCGGCGCAGCATCGGCGCGGCGGCGAGGATCGTCTCGCAATCGGCCCAGAGCTGGGCCTGCCAGCCGAGTTCGCGCAGGCGCGGCGCCATGCGCTCGAGAGTGTCGAAGCCGACGCTGCCGGCCCAGCGGCCGCCGGTCCTTGGATCGGGAACCTCGACGAAGCGCAGGCCGCGAATGCCGGCCCGGTTCCAGTTGTCGAGGGTTGCATCGGGCATCGCATCGTCGGCGACGCCGATGCCGCGCAGGGCTCCGCCGCTGCGGGCAAGCCCATCGAGGAGCGCGGCGCAGTCCTGGCCGTAGACGCCCGGCTGCACGACGATGCCGCCGGAAAGCCCGGTCGTCGCCAGCATGGCCGCATGCGCCTCATAGGGGGCGTGCGGCGGTGGATAGCTTTGCGTCCCGACCGGCGGGAAGCGCTCGATCGGGCCGAAGATGTGGGTATGGGCGTCGATCGCGCCTGCCGGCGGCGGGCGGCGGGGGGGCGAGGGCTGGCGCAAGCGAGGGGTGGCGCTCATGCGGCGCAGGGCGACAAGGGCGGTGCCGCTCCCTCGGGCAGCGGGATCTCATGCACGTTCAGCGTCATCGCGACCATGGTGTAGTAGCCGATGAGGGCAGTGAGCTCGACGACGCCGACCGTCCCCCAGCGTTCGAGCACGGGACGATAGGTGTCGTCGCCAACCGTGCGCGTCTTGTGCAGCTCGACGCAATAGTCATGGACCTCGAATTCGTCCGGTTCGGCCGTTTCCGGCCGCCTGCCATTGGCGATGGCGGCGATGATAGCGCCGGAAAGCCCCGCCTCGCGCGCGACGCTCTCATGCAGGTACCATTCGAGCTGGCAGTTCCAGTGCCGTGCGGTGACCAGGATGGCGAGTTCGCTGAGGCGCGGCGGCAGGCTGGTGCGGTAGCGCAGCAATTCGCCGAACTGCTGCCATTTGTCGGCGAGCTCCGGCCGGTGCAGGGCGGCGAGCAGCGGCCCGCGCAGGACGCCGCGCGGGCCGGAGAC
>JAKFDB010000076.1:0-1634 GCA_036676315.1 Bradyrhizobiaceae bacterium | reverse complement strand
TCGGATCGTGCCGGGCGTCTCGATCGCCGACATGCAGCCAATCCGCGAGCTCGCGGCCGAGCAGGCGCGGACGACGGCCGCCAACCTCCGCATCGCCGAGGCGCTCGAAAGCATGCTCGAGCTATCCCGCGAGCGAGCGGCGGACGAGGAAATTATGCGCCGCGCCGAGATCATGGCCCAGCAGATGCTGAAGCAGTTGCCGCCGGCGCAGAGAACGCGCGCACCGCGGTGATCGAATTGCCGGGGAGCCCGTCAGCCCCTCCGGCCGTCGCCTGGCCCTCGTAAGGGGCTGCCCTCCTTGGGCGTTTCCTCCCTAGACTTGGCCCGGTCTCGCTCACGCGGGGCCGGGCCTTTTTTCGTTCGAGCTACCGACGCGTATGGTTCCGGTGCTCAGTTTCGCGGCTCAGCGCCTCACGATGCGCTTCCTCCGCTGCCGGCGTGCCTTCCTTCAAGACCCGCAGTTTGGCTGCTTCTGTTGCTGCGGCGAGGGCTTTGGTTTTCACTTCATAGGAACTGGTAGACATCGATCTTCTCCAAGGCGCCGGATGGCGTCAGAGGAGGCTAGAACCGGCGTCCCATTCGCGCACCGCACAGCTCGGGCTATTGAGCTTTGATCTGCTTATAGCGGGCGATCTCAACCCGCAGCGCGGCCACCGCAGCTTCCCCACGCACGCCCTTGATCCCGCGCTCCTCGCGATCGGTCGAGCCCGCCACGCCTTCGAGCATGACGCTCAGCTTCGGCGGCGGCAGGCCGGCGAGATAGGCGATCTCGCATTCGTGCTTCCACTCTTCCGACCAGGTCGAAACCTCGCGGCCGGCGAGGTGCGACCAGGCTAGCGGGTGGTTGGCGATGTCTCGGGTCGGCATGGGGAATGCGGGCCTTTTTCGTTAACGCGATCCTGGAACGAATCAGCGCGCGCTCCGTTCCGACTCCAGTGTGAGGAGTTGCGTCATGTGTGCCCAGCGGATCCTGCGTTCTGGCCCGACGTCCGACGTGGTCAAAAGCCGCCTCACGAGACGCGACGATGCCAGGCAGGGCGCCCTTGACCTCGAATCCCCGCCCCGCGAGACCAGCGCCGAGCAAACCATCTATCGGCTGTCGCACGAGGTTGCGGAGCTGAGATTGCGGCTCGCTAGCGCCGGGCTGGCCTCAGATACCCGAGAGATCACTTACCGGACTTACAATTCCGAGCATGGCTGGGTTGATACGCTCGATCAGATAGCTCTCCTGGCGCGCGCCTTCGCCGGCCGCCTCGCTGATGTGAAGTGCATCCGCACCTTGGGCGCCGCGGGTGAGCCAAGCGAACGAGATGCCCGAGCCGTCAATGCCTATATCGCAATGATCGCGGAGGAGGCGGACAGCCTCATCTCGGCGCTGGTCGAGGACGCCGAGGCCTCCGGGCTGGAAGCCACCGGCGCCTGGATGGCGGTTCCCCTCGTCGAATGCCGGAAGTTCGAGGCGGTCGAGCGTGACCCGGACCTCGAACGGGCCGACGACATCCACGACGAGCAGCTTAACTCTTAGGGCCGCCGGCTTCGGCCGACAGCATCAGTTGCGTGGTGGCGAGTATGGTGAGACGTCCGGCTTCACGTCGCGCATTGAAAGCCGGGCTAGCCGGCGAGACGCTGCAGAG
>JAKFDB010000075.1:0-1760 GCA_036676315.1 Bradyrhizobiaceae bacterium | reverse complement strand
CCCCGGTCGGCACTGGCGAGATGCTCGGCAGCGCGGCCGAAGCCTGTGCCTTTGTCGAGCACGGGGCGGTGGATGTGATCATGCATGACGCGCCGCGCATCGGTGGTTTCACGCCGTTCCTGCAGGTGGCCGAGGCGGCGCGGCGGCGTGGAATCGTGATGGCGCCGCACTTCGTCATGGAGCTGCATATCCACCTCGCCGCGGCCTACGAACATGCCGCCTGGGTCGAGCATTTCGAATGGCTAGAGCCGCTGTTCCAGGAGCGGCTCGAGATCCGCGATGGCTGCACGCAGGTGCCGACCCGGCCCGGGCTGGGACTGAGCCTCAGCGAGCAGGTGGTGGGTTGGACGCTGGCGTGCGATGCGTTCGGTCAGCGCGGCTGAGCCAAGCCCCTCCTCCGGCGGGAAGAGGGGCGCAGGTTCAGGTGCGCAGCACCTGGCCGAGAACACCGGTCCTGGGCCGCACCGCGCTGTACAGCTGCCAGAGCACGAAGGCCAGGGCGAGACCGAGGAAGGTCGCTGCGATGGGGTTGGTGAAGAAGGAGGCGAAGTTGCCGTCGGAGAGCATCAGGCCGCGGCGCAGGTTGGTCTCCGCCATTGGTCCGAGGATAAAGCCGATGATGAATGGCGCGACCGGCATGCCCGCCTTGACGAAGCCGTAGCCGAGCAGCCCGAACAGCAGGATCGACCAGACATCGAACAGCCGGCTGGAGAGGCCGAACGCACCGACCACGCAGAGCACTAGGATGATCGGCAGCAGGATGTGCTTGGGCACGTCGAGCAGCTTGATGAACAGGCGCAGGCCGTAGAACTCCATGAACAGCATCATCACCGAGGCCACCAACAGCGCGGCGAAGATGGTGTAGACCAGCGGCCCCTGGCTGATGAACAGCAGCGGGCCGGGCTGGATGCCGTGGATCAGGAAGCCGCCAAGCAGGATTGCCGTGGTGGTGTCGCCGGGAATGCCCAGGGTCATCAGCGGCATCATGGCGCCGCCGATGCCGGCGTTGTTCGCTGTCTCGCTGGCGACCACGCCGCCGATGTTGCCCTTGCCGTAGGTTTCCGGCTGCTTGGCGCGCTTCTTGGCGACGATGTAGGAGAGCAGGTTAGAGGTGCCGGCACCGATCCCCGGGAGGATGCCCACCGCCAGGCCGATCAGGCCGGAACGGGTCGCGTTGGGCAGCTCCTGGCGGAATTCCTTCAGCGAAAAGCCGAAGCCCTTGATCTGTTTCATGCTCACCGAGCCGGCCTTGCTGCGCACGGCATGTCGGCCGGTTTCGGCGAGCTTGATGACCTCGGCCACGGCGAACATGCCGATCATCACCGTCAGCATGGAAAAGCCGCCGTTCAGCTCGCTGACGCCGAAGGTGAAGCGGCGTACTGCCTCGACCGGCGCGATGCCGACGGTGGATACGGCGATGCCCAGCGTGCCGGCGAACAGCCCCTTGACCATCGAGCCGGCGGAAAGGGTGGCGATCAGCGTCAGCGAGAACACGGCGATGGCGAAGTATTCGTGCGGGCCGAAGCTCAGCGCGACCTTGGCCAGCTGCGGAGCGATGAACATCAGCGCGATGATGCTGAAGATGGTGCCGAGAAAGGAGAACACGATGCCGACGCCGAGCGCCTTCACGCCCAGGCCCTGCTCCATCAGCGGGCCGCCGTCGAACACCGTGGCGATGGACGATGGTGTGCCGGGAATCTTCAGCAGGATCGCCGAGATCAGGCCGCCGGATGTGGCGCCGATGAACAGGGCGACCAGCA
>JAKFDB010000074.1:0-1608 GCA_036676315.1 Bradyrhizobiaceae bacterium | reverse complement strand
GGCTGGGGCAAGCCCTACATCGACCACATGAACCAGGCGCCGAGCCACTATTACAACGGCGCCGACGTGACGGCGTTCTTCGGCCAGTAACCGAGCCGCCCGGCACTGCCACTCCCAGCCGCCTTCGGGCGGCTTTTCCATGCCCGGAGCATCGTAATGATCCCCAACGAGGTGCAAGCCGCGCTGGTCGCGCTTGGCTATTCGGTCGCGGTCGACGGTCAGATCGGGCCGAAGACGAAGGCGGCGGTGAAGGACTTCCAGGGCCGCAACGGCCTGAAGGCGGACGGCCTCGCCGGGCCGAAGACCGTCGCCCGGCTGCATGATGTCTTGGCTGCCACGAAGCCGGCGTCGGCGATCCCGACGGCTGGCCAGATCGTGCCGGCGCAGTGGATGCCGCGCGGCCGCCTCGAGCGCGTCATCTGCCACTGGACGGCCGGCCAGCACCGCGCCTCGGCGACTGACAAGGCGCACTATCACATCCTAATCGAGGGCGACGGCACGCTGATCCGCGGCGACTGCGCGATCTCGGCCAACGGCATCGGTGGCACCGGCGCCCGCGCCAGCCACACGCTGAACTGCAATACCGGCTCGATCGGCGTCTCGCTCTGCTGCATGGCCGGCGCGGTCGAAAGCCCGTTCAAGCCGGGCAAGGCTCCCATGACGCGCGAGCAGTGGGACAAGCTGGCGGTGGTCGTCGCCGATCTCTGCCGCCGTTACGACATCCCGGTGACGCCCAGGACCGTGCTCTCGCATGCGGAGGTGCAGGGCACGCTCGGCATCAAGCAGCGCGGCAAGTGGGACTTCACCCGGCTTGCCTTCGACCCGGATTTCAAGGGCGCCAAGGCCTGCGGCGACGCGCTGCGGGCGGCTGTCTCCGCCCATCTCTGATCCCGCCGGCGGCCGGGCCAGCCGCCATCATCATCACGGAGATCCTGATGTTCACCATCGAACAGTTCTGGTCGCTCGCCCGCACGCTCCTGCAGATGCTGGGCGCCGCCATGGTTACGCGCGGCTATCTCGATGAGGCCTCGCTGCAGGTCCTGCTCGGCGCCGTCATGGCGATCGTGACGACCGTCTACAGCCTCTACATTCGCCGCAAGGCCGGGCTCGTCGCCTCGGCCGCCGCGCTGCCCGAAGTCGCCAAGATCGTCACCACGCCGGAGATCGCGCGGAAGGTCGACGATCCCGCCGTGACCACGCGCTAGGGTAGGGCGCCGTGATGCCTCATCGCGACAAGCCCCTGCCGGTTCGCCTCTATCTCGGCATTCATGATCACTTTCCGGCGCGGCGCTCCGAATGGGTGCTGGCCGGGATCATGATCGCTTGGGGCTGGCTCTTGCTCGCGCCGGGCCCGGCCTTCGCCGGCAATCCGGAATGGACGCAAATGGCTGCGATGATGAGGGAAGAGACCTGGGGCTGGCTCGCGATCGCGACCGGCGCCTTCCGGCTCCTAGCGCTTATCATCAACGGCACCTTCTCCCGCACCTGGTACGGGCGGTGGTCCCCTCATGTCAGGGGGCTCGCGAGCTTCCTGACATGCTTCATCTGGTTCCAGATCTCGTTCGGGCTCTGGGCCTCCGACGCGGCGACGACCGGCCTTGCTGTGTA
>JAKFDB010000073.1:0-13080 GCA_036676315.1 Bradyrhizobiaceae bacterium | reverse complement strand
GACAAGGTGATGCAGATGCCCTCCCAGACCTATGACGTGGCCTGGGCCAGCGCGAACCGGCGCGAGGCCAGGCAGCAATTCCTGACCTCGGACCAGTGCCTCGGCTGCCACGATGCCGGATCGACCGGGCTGCATTTCGACATGACGCTGCCGGGGCCGGGCGGCCGCTTCCTCAATCTCTCGCCCTATGGCACCTGGAGCTCGTCGCCCATGGGCCTGGCCGGGCGCGACCCGGTCTTCTTCGCCCAGCTCGCCAGCGAGACCGAGACCTTCCATCCGCAAGCCGCGGGCCTCGTCCAGGACACCTGCCTCGGCTGCCATGGCGTGATGGGGCAAAGGCAGTTCAAGATCGACCAGAGCGCCAGCGGCAAGGGCTGCACACCGTTCTCGCGCGCGGCCGTCGCCGCCGTGCCCTGGCCCGCCGGCCATTCCGGCCTCGAGGCCCGGCACGGCGCGCTCGCCCGCGACGGCGTGTCCTGCACCACCTGCCACGCCATGGCGCTGAGCGAAGCCGAAAGAAGCCGGGCCAAGGCGGAGCCGCAGAACAGCTGCGTCGAGGAGCGGCAGCAGCGGCTCAACCCTGAGAACACCGGCTTCGCCAGGACCTTCACCGGCAGCTTCCTGATGGGCGAGATGACGCAGATGAAGGGCCCGTTCGAGAGCCCCAAGGCAAAGCCGATGGAGAACGCGCTCGGCATGACGCCGGTGCAGAACCCCGCCATCAAGAGCTCGGAGCTCTGCGGGAGCTGCCATACGGTGCATCTGCCGATTCTGAACAAGGGCAAGGTCATCGGCCACGTCTACGAGCAGACGACCTATGCCGAATGGGCGTTCAGCGACTTCCGGACGGGGCATTCCCCGGACGGGCCGCTGCCCTTCGGCGCCGGCAAGAGCCCCGAGACCTGCCAGGGCTGCCACATGCCGAGCCGCGATGCGGACGGGCACCCCTATCGCAGCAAGATCGCCAGCATCCAGGAGTATTCCAACTTCCCGCAGGCGGAGAACAGCTTGCCGCCCGAGGAGATCGACCTGCCGGTGCGTTCCGGCTTCGCCAGCCATGTCCTCGTCGGGCTGAACTCGTTCCTGATCAAGATGGCGCAGCAGTTCCCAGAGCTGATGGGGATCCGGACGCAGGATCCGATGCTGACGAAAAAAGGCCTCGATCCGCTCGTCTTCACCGAGAAGGCGATCGACCACCAGGCCGCCGAGCGCACCGCCGCCATCGCCGTCGAGAGCATCCGGATGACTGGAACGGCGCTGGAGGCGTCAGTGCGCGTCACCAACAAGGCTGGCCACAAATTCCCGAGCGGCGTCGGCTTCCGCCGCGCCTTCATCGAGTTCAAGGTGCTGGACGCTGGCGGCAAGGCGATCTGGGCCTCGGGGCGCGCCGATGCGCTCGGTGTCATCACTGACGGGGCGGGCGCGCCGGTCGCTGGCGAAGTCTGGTGGAACGCCGATTGCTCGGCCAGGCTCGATCCGCTCGCGCATCAGCCGCATCGCCAGGTGATCACGCGGCAGGACCAGGTCCAGATCTATCAGGAACTGGTCTCGAGCCCGCCGCTTTCGGGGCCGGCGCAATGCGGCATCGGCTCGCGGCCCGCCGGGCAGCTGACGACGAGCTTCCTGTCGATCTGCTCGAATGTGAAGGACAACCGCCTGCTGCCGAAGGGCTATCTCGCGCGCGACGACCGGGTGAAGCTCGCTGCCTCCCTCGGCGCCGGCCCGGAACTGGCCGACGAAGCCGGCCCGGTGCAGGTCGGCGACGATCCCGACTACCGGGAGGGTGGCGGCGACGCGACGCTCTATCGCATCGCCCTGCCCGAGCTTGGCGGCAAGCCCGCGGCCATCGAGGCGACCCTGTTCTACCAGGCGACGCCACCCTTCTATCTCCAGGACAGGTTCTGTACCTCGAAGAGCGAGGATACCAAGCGCCTGCATTTCATGGCCGGCCGGCTCAACCTCGCCGGCTCCCGCTCCGAGGGCTGGAAGCTGCTGACGGTGACGACGGGGCCGGTCAGGATTCAGTAGGGCTCGCCCGCCGCGCGGCGAATGACGTGCCCCGCCGTCTCATGCATGCACAATACCGCGCCGCCGCAGGTCCCGCGGCGGCGCAGCGACGACACGGCCCTCGAAGGAAGATGGTGCGGTACCATGAGCGAGACTGAACCGAAGCGCGGCATCGCCGGCGGGCTGACCAATTACGGCGACCCTGAATTTGCCGCTTATCTCCGCCGCTCCTTCGCCCGCTCCATGGGCTATTCCGACGAGGCGCTGGCACGGCCGATCGTCGGCATCGCCAACACCTATAGCGGCTTCAACAACTGCCACCGGCATTTCCCCGAGCTGCTCGAGGCGGTGAAGCGCGGCGTCTTGATGGCCGGCGGCCTGCCGGTCGAGTTCCCGACGATCTCGCTCGGCGAGGTCTTCCTCAACCCGACCAGCCTAAAGTTCCGCAATCTGATGGCGATGGGCACCGAGGAGATGATCCGGGCCCAGCCGATCGACGCGGTCGTGCTGATGGGCGGCTGCGACAAGACCGTGCCGGCGCAATTGATGGCGGCGCTCTCGGCCAATGTCCCGGCCGTCCAACTCGTCGCCGGGCCGATGTCGACCGGCCGCCACAAGGGCGAGCGGCTCGGCGCCTGCACCGATTGCCGGCGCTTCTGGGCGCGTTTCAGGGCCGGCGAGATCGACCAGGAGGAGATCGAGGCGGTCGAAGGCCGGCTCGCGACCACGGCCGGCACCTGCGCCGTGATGGGCACCGCCTCGACCATGGCCTGCATCGCCGAGACGCTCGGCCTCGCCTTGCCGCGCTCGGCCGCGATTCCCGCCGTGCATGCCGACCGGCTGCGCTGCGCCGAGGAGAGCGGCAAGCGCGCCGTCGCGCTGATCGGCACGAAAGAGCTGCTGCCCCGGCAGATCGTCACCGAAAAGGCGATCGAGAACGCCTGGCGCATGCTGCTGGCGATCTCGGGCTCGACCAATGCCGTCGTGCACCTCACCGCCATCGCCCGCCGGGCCGGCATCAAGGTCGATCTTGACCGGCTGAACCGGCTCTCCGACGAGACGCCGGTGCTGGTCAACCTGAAGCCGGTCGGCGCCAATTACATGGAGGATTTCTTCGCCGGCGGCGGCGTGCCGGCCGTGCTGAAGGAATTGCGCGACCTCATGCATCTCGACTGCCTGACCGTGACCGGCAGGACGCTGGGCGAATTGATCGACGAGCCGCTGATCGACCAGGTCGACCGCGCGATCGTGCGCCCGCGCCAGGACCCGGTCGATCCCGATGGCGGGCTGGTCGCGGTATTCGGCTCGCTCGCGCCGCGCGGCGCCATCGTCAAGCGCGCCGCGGCCGAGAAGCGCCTGCTCGAACATGAGGGCCGCGCCGTCGTCTTCACCTCACTGGAAGACCTCGCCGCCCGCATCGACGATCCCGGTCTCGATGTCACGGCCGACGATATCCTGGTGCTGCAAAATGCCGGGCCGAAGAGCGCTGCGGCGATGCCGGAAGCCGGCTATCTACCAATCCCGCGCAAGCTGGCGCAGCAAGGCGTCAAGGACATGGTCCGGATCTCGGATGCCCGCATGTCGGGCACCGCCTATGGCGCCATCGTGCTGCATGTCGCACCGGAGGCCGCCATTGGCGGCCCGCTGGCGCTGGTGCGCGACGGCGACCGGATCAGGCTCAGCGTCGCGGAGCGCCGCCTCGACCTGCTGGTCGGCGAGGCGGAGCTCGAAGCGCGCCGACAGGCCTTGCCGAAACCGCCCGCGATCCAGCGCCGCGGCTATGACCGGCTCTATGACGAGCACGTGCTGCAGGCCGATGAAGGCGTCGATTTCGACTTCTGCTAGGATTTTCCGGTCTTTGGCCGCCTCGTCATCCCGGACAAGCCGCTCCGCGGCGCAGCTCTGGGATCCATCGTAGGCCTCCGGCACTCTTCGATGGATCCCGGCGCTCCGCTTCGCTACGGCCGGGATGACGCTGAGGTTCGATCGAGAATCAGAACGCTCCCGCGACTCCGTGACCTCGCCTCAGCCGGGGAAACGGATGTCGACCGTCGAGAGCGCGGCGATGGCCTGCTGGTCGAGCGACACGCCAAGCCCGGTGCCGACAGGCACGGCGGAGTGCCCGCCATCGACCGGCGGCAGGCCGGGCTCCGCGAGTGACCAGAACAGCGGCGTCTCGTCGAGCTGCATTTCCAGCATGGTGAAGCCCGGCAGGGCGGCGCAAAGCTGCAGGCTCGCGGCGTGGCAGATCGGGCCCGTCGGATTGTGCGGGGAGACGGCGATGCCGCGCTCGGCCAGCTGCTCGGCGGTGCGCAGCATCTCGTCGACACCGCCGACATATTTCATGTCGGGCATCATCACGTCATAGGCATCGGCATAGGCGAGGAAGGCCGGCGCGCCGGTGAACTCCTCCAGCCCGGCCAGCAGGGTGCCGCGCGCATTGAGGCGGCTGCGCATTGCCGAAAGCGCCGGGATCTGCGCGGGCTCCTCGGCCACAGGGCATTCGAGCCAGTAGAGCCCGAAGGGGCTGATGGCGTCGACGAGTCGTGCCGACAGGGCCTCGCCGAAGCGCCAATGGCAATCAACCATCAGGCGCCGATCGGGCCCGATCGCCTCCCGGACGGCGGCGATCCGGGCGATGCCCTCCTCGAGCGCGGCGCAACCCTCGGCGTCGTCGCGCAGCTGCGGTCCGACTTCGTCGAATGGTGCGATCTTCACCGCATCGAAGCCGCGCCCGACGGCATGCGCGGCGCTCGCCGCGAACCCGGCCGGCGCCCGGTCGCGGGTTCGCCGGTTGATGTTGGCATAGAGCGGTACCCGCGCCGCTTCATCGCCGCCCAGCCGGCGCGCCAGGCTGACGCCGTCCCGTCTCGCGGCGGCATCGCAGCGCGCGACGTCGAGCGCCGTGCGCAGGGCCGCGACCGGCAGCGGCGGCGGCACGTCGAGATCAGGAAGCGGCTCGCCAGCCAGCCAGCGCGGCAGATGCGCGACGGCTGCGTCGACGAGCGTCCGCTCCCGCCCGGCGAGACTGGCCTCGCCGATGCCTTCCGCACCGGAGGCGCAGCGGATCTCCAGAAAGGACCAGAGCGTCTTGTCGGTGATCCTCGCGATGTGGAAGCGCATCTGCGTGATCGGGTCGTCCAGCTTCGCATGCATCACGACAGGTTTTCCGTACGTTGCGCCATCAGGTCGAGGAGGTCCTGGCGCGTCTTGGTGACATGGGCCGCGGTCATGATCCCGCAGGCTTCGGCATCGCCGTCGCGCAGGGCCCGGAGAATATGGTCATGGTCGCTGGCGACGCCGCCGAGGCGCTCCGGGCGATAGCCGAGGCGCGACCAGAGCGCGGCGAGCAGCAACCAGTGACGATCCAGCACCGCCAGGCCTTCGCTGTTTCCTGCCGCCTCGTAGATGCGCCGGTGAAAGCGCTGGTTGATCACGACGCCCTGCGCGTAGTCGCCCCGCTGCACGCTCGCCAGGCGCTCTTGCTCCAGCGCCGCGATCTCGATCAGCCAGTCCCGCGTCATGGCCGGGGCCGCCTGGCGGGCGAGCGCGACCTCGACTGCGATGCGCACCGTGAACAGATGCTCGACATAGCGGCGGTCGACCGTGACCACCCGCGCGCCCTTGTTGGTCTCCAAGACGACCAGACCTTCGCCGGCCAGGCTGCGCAGGGCTTCGCGGACCGGCATGTGGCTCGCCTTGTAGCGGCTGGCGAGCTCGTCGATGCGCAGGCGGGCGCCAAAGGCGAGCCCGCCGGCAACGATATCGTCCCGGATCCAGTCCTTGACTGTGTCGGCGCGGCTTTGGGTGGTCTGCATTGATTTGATCAAAAGAGTGAGTTAGGCATCCTGTCAAGCCAGCATAAGAACTGTTTTTTGATCATCTTTGGAGAGAACACGATGATAAGGATCGGCATCGGGATGGCGCTGTGCCTGTCCGCGGCACTGGGCTCGGCCACCATGGCGGGCCCCGCGACGGCGCAGCAATGGCCGGAGCGCCAGGTGACGATCATCGTGCCGAGCGCGCCGGGTGACGGCTCGGACATCGCCGCCAGGCTGATCGCCGAAAAGCTGCGCAGCGCGCTCGGCCAGCCCTTCGTCGTCGAGAACCGGATGGGCGCGGGCGGCGTCGTCGGCTCGGCGGCCGCAGCGCGAGCCCCTGCCGACGGCTACACCTTCATCATGGGAAATGCCGGTTCTCACGGCATCAACGCCGCGACCTATGCCAACATCCCCTATGACGTGATGCGCGACTTCACGCCGATCTCGCTGGTCTACAAGGCGCCCAACATCTTCATCGCCAGCACCAAGCTGCCGGTGAAGTCGATGGCCGAGCTGATCGCCCATGCGAAGGCCAATCCCGGCAAGCTCAGCTATGCCTCGGGCGGCAGCGGCTCATCGGCCCATATGAACACGGAATATCTCAAGGTCCTGACCGGGATCGAGGCGACGCATGTGCCCTATCGCGGCGCCGGCCCGGCCCTCAACGACATCGTCGCCGGGCAGGTCGAGTTCATGGCGGTGAACCTGCCGCCGGCGATCGGCCTCGTCACCAGCGGCCAGGTCACCCCGCTGGCGGTGACGACCAGCAAACGGGCCGCTGCACTGCCCAACGTGCCGACCGTCGCCGAGTCAGGCTTTGCCGGCTATGAAACCGTCGCCTGGTTCGGCCTGCTCGGGCCGCAGGGCGTGCCGCAGGCGATCGTCGAGCGCCTGCATGCCGAGATCGTCAAGGCCTGCGCCGACACGCAGATCCAGGAGAAGCTCGCCGTGCTCGGCGGCGAAACGGTCTGCAACTCGCCGGCGGAGTTCAAGTCGTTCCTGGCGGCCGACATCGCCCGCTGGAAGGACGTCGCCGGCAAGGCGAAAGTTACCCTGCAAGCCCAGTAGGCCGGAAGACAGGTCGGTGCCGAAGGCGAGGCGCGGTCCACGCGCTCCGCCTTCCCTGCGCTGAAAACCGGTCAGTAGACATCGGCCTGATAGCGCCCTGCCTTCTTCAGCGCCGCGACATAGGCCACGGCCTCGTCGACCGGGCGCCTGCCATGCTCGGCGACGATGTCGACCATCGCCCGCTCGACATCCCTCGCCATGCGCTTGGCATCGCCGCAGACATAGAAATGCGCGCCCTGCTCCAGCCAGGCGAAGAGCTCGGCGCCGCGCTCGCGCATCCGATCCTGGACATAGATCTTGTCCTTGCCGTCGCGCGACCAGGCCAGCGTCAGGCCGGTGAGCACGCCCTCCGCCTTCATGGCGTTGAGCTCGTCCTCGTAGAAGAAGTCGCTGGCTCTGCGCTGATGGCCGAAGAACAGCCAGTTCCTGCCCTTCGCCCCCGTCGCCTTGCGGTCGTGCAGGAAGGCGCGGAAGGGCGCGACCCCGGTACCGGGGCCGCACATGATGACCGGCGTCTCCGGATTTTCCGGCAGGCCGAAACCATGGGCGCGCTGGACATAGACCGGCACCTTGTCACCGGGCTGGACGCGCTCGCCGAGATAGGTCGAGGCGACGCCCCAGCGCGGCCGTGAGCCGACCTTGTAGCGCACCGTATCGACGGTTAGCGATATCCGGCCGGGCGTGGCGTTGCAGGAGGAGGAAATCGAATAGAGCCGCGGCTGCAGCGGATCGAGCGCCTCGACGAAGGCCTCCGGCGAGAGCCGGGCCTGCCCGAACTTGTGCAGCGTGCCGAGCACGTCGAGCCGGTCGAGATCGCCGTCGGGATCCTCGCCGGCCGCCAGCCGCCGGGCCTTGGTGCGGGTTTCGCCGCCGGTGACATAGGAGATCAGCTGGAACAGCGCATCCGGCGCCGGCCCGAGCGCGCAATCGGCCAGCAGCTTCTCGCGCAGGGTCTTGCCGCAGATATCAGCATCGGGCCACGCGCCGAGCAGGGCGATCACCGCATCGGCCAGGCGCGGGTCGTTCTGCGCGACGATGCCGAAGGCGTCGCCGACGATGTAGTCGAGGCCGCATTCCGAGAGATCGAACTCGACATGCCAGGTCTCCTTCTCGGAGCCGGCGCCATTGAGCTTGCGGCGCGACAGGAAGGTGGCGAGCGCCGGATTCTCGCGAGAACGGCCGAGCGGGCCGGCGGGCGTTGCGGGCGCGGCCTCCGCTGGCGTGGCGGCGCGAGCAGCGCCGCCTTCCTCCATCAGCGCCTTGAGCTGGCGCAGCGTCTCCTTGCCGCCGGGCGCGCAGAGATTGAGGCGCGTCTCCCCGCCCGCGGCGATCGCGGCCGAATAGCTCTCGCAGACATAGCCGCACTGGCCGCAATCCTGCTGCGCCATCGCCGCGAACAGCTTTCGCGGCAGCGGCTTGCCCTCGGCGAGCTTCATCCGCTCGCCAATCTCCATCGCCGGGTCGTGCCAGGGCGCGCCGTCGTCGCCTCCGCCCATCACGGCGGCGTTCTCAGCCGGCGACAGCGCGGTGATGCCGGCATTGTCGAGCGAGAGCAGGCCGGCGAAGAAGCCGTTCAGCCAGGAGCGCTGCTCCTCGCTGAAGGGCGCCGTCTCCGGAATGATCTGGGCGAGCGGTGAAGGCGCCTGGATCGTCATGCCGCCTCTCCCGTCTGCGGGGGAATACCCTCAGCCCTCATCCTGAGGAGGCCCGAAGGGCCGTCTCGAAGGATGCTCCAGATGTCTCCGGAGTCTCCTGGAACATCCTTCGAGACGCGGACCTTCGGCCCGCTCCTCAGGATGAGGGCTCGCAAAGAGCAGCATTCCCCGTTCACGCCGCACCCCCCACCTCAGTGACCAGCGCCTGCAGCGCCGCGATCTCGTGGCGGCGGGCGAAGGCGACGAAGCTCTCATCGGGCGCCGCGCGATGCGCCTGCCAGGTGCGCAGCACCGCCTCGACCAGCGCCGGCACCTCCTCGGCCCGGACCTTCTCGCGGAACGGGCGCGCCATGCCGCCGTCGACGCCATAGCCGCCGCCGACCAGCAGGTCGTAGCCCGGCACGGTGTCGCCCTCCTCGCCCACCGACACCTTGGCGCCGATCAGGCCGAGGTCGCCGATATAATGCTGGGCACAGGAATGGTGGCAGCCGGTCAGGTGGATGTTGACCGGCTGATCCAGCGTGATGCGCGGCTCGCAATGGGCGGCGATGGCCAGCGCATCCTCCTTGGTGTGGGCGGCGGCGAACTTGCAGCCGGTCGCGCCGGTGCAGGCGATCAGGCCGGCGCGCAGGATCGAGGTTTCCGCCGAAAGGCCGATCGCCTGCAAATTGGCGACGACATCCTCGACCCCGCTATCGGGTACGCCTGAGATCAGCAGGTTCTGCCAGACGGTGAGGCGGATATCGCCGTCGCCGCATTGCCGAGAGATCGCGGCAAGAACCCGCATCTGCGCGACAGTGAGCTTGCCGACCGGCAGCGCGACGCCGATCCAGTTCAGCCCCGGCTGGGTTTGCCTGTGCACGCCGATATGGGCGAGCCGGTCGTAAACCGGGCGCGGCTTGACGAAGCTTCCGTCGACCCGGATCAGCCTGCGGCCGAGCTTTTCCTCGACCGCCGCGAGGAACTTGTCGAAGCCCCAGGCGTCGAGCACGTATTTCAGCCGCGCCTTGTTGCGGTTGGTGCGGTCGCCATTGGCAATGAAGACGCGCACGATCGCATCGGCCACCGCGGTCGCATCCGACGGCGCGACGATGATGCCGGTGTCGCGGGCAAGGTCGTGATGGCCGGTGATGCCGCCGAGCGCGAGCCGGTACCAGATGCCGGGATCGATCGCCGCGCCGTCGCAGACCGCGCCCTCGCCGACCTCGATCGCCTGGAAGCCGATATCGTTGGTGTCCTCCAGCGTCGCGATCGAACCGGCGCCATCGAAGGCGACGTTGAACTTGCGCGGCAGTCCGTAGAGCGAGCGGTCGTTGAGGATATGGTGGTGCCAGGCGCGGGCGTGCGGCCGCGTGTCGATGAGTTCGAGCGGGTCGATGCCGGCGGTCGCCGATCCCGTGACGTTGCGGATATTGTCGGCGCCCGAGCCCTTGGCGGTGAGGCCGAGATCGGCGAGCCCTTCCAGCAGCAGCGGCGCGTCGTCCGCCGCGATCTCGCGGATCTGGAGATTGGCGCGGGTGGTGACGTGGCTGTAGCTGCCGCCGAACTTCTCGGCGAGGTCGGCGACGCCCTCCAACTGCCAGGCCTTGAGAATGCCGTTCGGGATGCGCAGGCGGCACATATAGGAGTTCTGTGCCGGCGCCACGTAGAACAGGCCGTGATAGCGCCAGCGGAAATTGTCCTCGGGCTTGGGATAGGTTCCCGACGATGCCTGGTCCTTGAAGCGGGCATAGGCGTCGAAAGGGTGCTCGGCTGCCTTCCATTTCTCCTGGTCGACCAGCTTGCCCCCGGCGGCGGCGGTACGGGCCTGTGCCTCGGTATGTTCCTTGTCCGGACCCGTCGGCACGGCCGCCGACGAACCGCCCGCCCCGCCGAGCGGCCCCAGCCCACGCGCTGCCCGGGCCGACTGCATGCCGCTGGTGAAGCCTTCGAGATAGCGCTTCTGGTCAGGGGTGAAATCGTCGCTCATGGCTGCGCCGCTCACGCCGCCTCGACGAAGCGATGGCGCTCGTAGAGGAATTTCAGCACTGCCTCGCGCGCGGCGATGTAGGTGCGGTCCGAAACCAGATCGAGGCGCTTGCGCGGCCGCTCGAGACGCACATCGAGAACCTCGCCGATGCGGGCGGAGGGGCCGTTCGTCATCATCACGATCCGGTCGGAGAGCAGCACCGCTTCGTCGACGTCATGGGTGATCATGATCATCGTGTTCCCGAGCGCGGCGTGGATCTGCATGATCGAATCCTGCAGATGCGCTCTGGTCAGCGCGTCGAGCGCGCCGAAAGGCTCGTCGAGCAGCAGGATCTTCGGCTCCATGGCGAGGCCGCGCGCGATGCCGACGCGCTGCTTCATGCCGCCGGAAATCTCGGCCGGGCGCCTATCCCTTGCATGGCCCATCTGGACGAGGTCGAGATTGTGCATGATCCAGTCATGCCGCTCGGCCTTGCTCTTCCTGCCGCCGAAAACCTTGTTCACGGCGAGTGCGACATTGTCGTAGACGGTGAGCCAGGGCAGCAGCGAGTGGTTCTGGAAGACCACGGCGCGTTCCGGCCCGGGGTCGCGGACCTCCTTGCCTTCGAGCAGCACCGCCCCGCCGCTGACCGGTGTCAGCCCGGCGACGATGTTGAGCAGGGTCGACTTGCCGCAGCCGGAATGGCCGATGATCGAGACGAACTCGCCCTTGTCGATGACGAGGCTGATGTCCTTCAGCACCTCGGTCGAGACGGCGCCGCGCTCGAAGCGTTTGTCGACATGGTCGATCTTGAGATAGGCGGCCATGGCGCTCTCCTCAGTTCGCAGCTGTGCCGCGGGTGACGAAGGCGCCGAAACTGGCGACGAGGCGATCGAGCATGAAGCCGATCACGCCGATATAGACCAGCGCCACGATGATGTCGGGCAGGCGTGACGAGTTCCACGCATCCCAGATGAAGAAGCCGATACCGACGCCGCCGGTGAGCATTTCCGCCGCGACGATGGCGAGCCAGCTGAGCCCAATGCCGATCCTGAGGCCGGTGAAGATGTACGGCGCCGCTGCCGGCACCATCACCTTGAAGAAGAACTCGATCGGGTTGAGCCGGAGGATTGCGGCAACGTTCCGGTAGTCGTTCGGTATGTTCCTGACGCCCACCGCGGTGTTGATGATCACCGGCCACACGGCGGTGATGAAGATGACGAAGATCGCCGACGGATGACTGTCGCGGAACGCCGCCAGCGACAGCGGCAGCCAAGCCAGCGGCGGCACTGTGCGGAGAATCTGGAAGATCGGGTCTAGCCCACGCATCGCCCACACCGATTGTCCGATGAACGCGCCGACCGCGACGCCGACGATTGCGGCAAGACCGAAGCCGACCGCAACGCGCTGCAGCGAGGCGAACACCCGCCACGCCAGCCCGATATCGCCATTGCCGTAGTCGAAGAACGGGTTCCAGATCAGCTCGCCCGCCTGCTCCCACACCACCGATGGCGGCGGCAGCGACGCGCCCGGCGTCGAGCAGGCGATCTGCCAGATCAGCAGCATCAACAGGATGACGATGATCGGCGGCACGACGGAGCGCGCCACGCCTGCAGCTACCTTCTTCATGTCGATCTTCCGACCTGCGGGCTTCGCTGGGAAGGCAAACACCTTCGCCTTCTGGCTCGGCGCTGCGGTTTCGAACTGGGCCTCTGCACTCATGATCGCTGGGTCCGTACTCAAAGGGGAAAAGGCGGCGCCGAGCCAGGGATGAACCCGGCGCCAGTCGGGGACATCAGCCGAGAGCGGTGATCGCGAGGCTCTCGAGATAGGCGGACGGATTTTCCGGATCGAACACCTTGCCGTCAAAGAAGGTCTCCGGCCCACGCGAGCTCGATGCCGGGATATCGGCCGCGGCGATGCCGAGCGTCGTCGCCGCATCGCGCCATAGGTCCTCACGGTTCACCTGGTCGACCAGCGCCTTGATGTCGGTCTCGGGCGGCAGGTACCCCCAGCGGATATCTTCGGTGAGGAACCACGCGTCGTGGCTCTTGAACGGATAGGACGCATGGTCCTTCCAGAACTTCATCTCGAGTCCGGTCGCCTGCACCACCCGGCCGTTGCCGTAGTTGATGTCGCCCTTGAGGCGACCCAGCACATCGGCGGGCGGCACATTGAACCAGCCGCGCTTGCCGAGGATCTGCGCCAGCTCTTCCTTGTTGGCCATGTCGTCGGCCCACTGCGCCGCTTCCATCACCGCCATCAGGATGGCGCGGGTGGCCATTGGGTTGGCGTCGATGAAGTCGTTACGGAGCCCCAGCGCCTTTTCCGGATGGCCCTTCCACAACTCGCCCGTCGTCGCAGCGGTGAAGCCGATGCCCTGGTTGACCAGCTGCTCGTTCCACGGCTCGCCGACGCAGAATGCGTCCATGTTGCCGACCTTCATGTTCGCCACCATCTGCGGCGGCGGCACGGTGATGGTCGATACGTCAGTGTTCGGGTTGATGCCGCCGGCGGCGAGCCAGTAACGGATCCACAGGTCGTGCGTGCCGCCCGGGAAGGTCATCGCCACGGTGACTTC
>JAKFDB010000072.1:0-7129 GCA_036676315.1 Bradyrhizobiaceae bacterium | reverse complement strand
GATCCAGTGCATCATGGTCGCGCTCGTCGTGTTCGTCCCGCAAATGGTGATGCACTACAAATCCTCGGCCGTGCAGCTCGACCAGCAGCAGATCAACAAGCAGTTCGACTCCATCCAGATCCCCGGCCTGGGTGGCTCCGGCACGCCGGGCGGCTTCGACCTGAGCGCGCCTCCCGGCCTCGAGCCCCCGAAGCCCTGATCGGCGGGCAAGGTGGCGGCGCTCATGAGCGCGGCCGCCGTCCCTTCGCGAGTGCGAGCCGCCTGCTCGTCATTCCATTCCGCAATACCCGGACCAGCAGCGAGGCCTGCCTCATGAATGCCGAGCTTCCTGCCCTCGATATCGACCATCTGCGCGGCTGGATCGGCCGCGAGGATATCGGCGTCGACCTTGTCGGCGAGGACCTCGCGCGCAAATACCATGCGACGATGGATTTCCCCGGCGAGTCTCCCCGGCAGGGCGAGATTCTGCCGCAGCTGATCCATTTCTGCCTGACGCAACCGGCCGTGCCGACCGCCACGCTCGGAGCCGACGGTCATCCGAGCCGCGGCGGTTTCCTACCGCCTGTGCCGCTACCGCGGCGGATGTGGGCGGGCGGTGCCCTGACCTTCCATGGCGATCTCAGGGTCCGCGACGTCGCCAGACGCGTCTCCCGAATCGCTGACGTCGCGCTCAAGCAAGGGCGGAGCGGAACGCTCTGCTTCGTCACGGTCGAGCACCGGCTCGAGGCGAACGGGAGGCTCGTTCTGGAGGAGCGGCAGGAGATCGTCTATCGCGAGGCGGCGGCACCGGGCGGCAAGGCTGAGACGCCGACACCACGCGAGCCGGGCTCGCATCGGCGCGCGCAGCAGGCCGGGGAGGCGCTGCTGTTCCGCTATTCGGCGCTCACCTTCAACGCGCATCGCATCCATTACGACCGCAGCTATGCGCGCGATGTCGAGGCCTATCCCGGCCTCGTCGTCCACGGTCCGCTGCAGGCGGCCTGGCTCTGCAACTATGCCGCCGAGATCATGGGCGCGCCGCCGAAGCACTTCAGCTTCCGCGGTCTTTCCCCGCTCTTCGAGCACGACGCTTTCGCTCTCCATGCCACCGAGGTCGATGGCGGCCTCGAGCTCTGGACGGCGCGGCAAAACGGGACGGCCTGCACGGCGGCGAAGGCGCATTGGGCATGAGCGCGGTACTCGATTGTCTGGTGCCGCTCTTCGTGCCGGGAAACCGGCCGGAGCGCTTTGGCAAGGCAGCCTCGGCCGGCTGCGACGCCGTCATCCTCGATCTCGAGGACGCGGTGGCCCGCGATGACAAGGCAGCTGCACGGGCCGCACTGCGGGACGACTTCACCGATCTGCCGATCATGCTGCGGATCAACGGGCTCGGCACGCCCTGGCACGAAGCCGATATCGCGGCTCTGTCGGGCCTGAAGCTCGCCGCGGTGATGGTTCCCAAGGCGGAAGCCGGCGAGGCCTTTGCGAACCTGTGCGCGCAAATGTCGATGCCCGTGGTCGCGCTGATCGAGAGCGCCCGCGGCCTCGCCGATGCCCGCCTGATCGCGACGACCGGCAATGTCGCGCGCATCGCCTTCGGCAGCATCGACTTCTGCGCCGACCTCGGCTGCGCCCATAGCCGCGAGGCTCTGCTGGCGGCGCGCAACGAGCTGGTGCTGGCCTCGCGGCTTGCCTCACTCCTGCCGCCGATCGACGGCGTAACCACTGCGATCAACGATGCCGCCATCATCTCCGAGGATGCGCGCCACGCCCGGGGGCTCGGCTTCAGCGGCAAGCTCTGCATCCACCCCCGGCAGATCGAGGCCATCCGGACAGGCTTTGCCCCCGATCCCGCCGAGATTGCCTGGGCCCGAAAAGTGCTGGCGAGCGGCGATGGCGCGGCTGCGGTCGACGGCGCGATGGTCGATGAGCCCGTGCGCCTCCGGGCCCGCTCAATCCTGAAGCAAGTCGGAGAGACAGCCGCCTGAGGCTGACCTTCCAGCCATGGCGATCGACCCGACCGGATGTTAATGCCCGCTCGCAGCGACCGGACGCTGGTAACCGGCGCCGCCGACAGCCGGCGCCTGGAAAGCTCTTTGTCCGAGGAATATCTCGAATGGCTCTGCCTCCGCTCATCCTCATCCCCGGACTGCTGAACGACGCCGAGCTGTGGCGCGACCAGATCGCTGCGCTGGCGGACATTGCCGAGTGCCGGGTTGCCGATATCACGCAAGGCGAAAGCCTCGAGGCGCTGGCGCAGAGCGTGCTGGCGCAGGCGCCGCCGCGCTTCGCGCTCGCCGGTTTCTCCCTCGGCGGCTATGTCGCCGTCGAGATGGCACGTATCGCCGCGGAGCGCATAGAGCGGCTCGCACTGCTCGACACGTCCATCCAGCCAGACGATCCCGAACGGGCGGCGGTACGAAAAATCCGCGACAAGGCCGCCCGCGCACCTGGCAAATTCCATGGCTTCGGCGACCGTCTTCTCAAGACCTATCTCAGCGGGGCAAATCTCAAGGACGAGCACATTGTCGAGCGCATCCGGGGCATGACGCAGCGCCTCGGCGTCGAGGTCTTCCTGCGGCAGAACAATCTCCTGCGGAAGGATGGCGCCGGCGTCCTCGCCGGGCTGACCTGCCCCCTCTTGATCCTGTGCGGCGAGGAGGACCAGCTGACACCGCTCGCCGAACACCAGGCGATGGCGCGCCTCGTACCGCAAGCTAGGCTCGTCGCCGTGCCCGGCAGCGGTCACATGACGCCAATCGAGAACCCTGACGCGGTCAACGCGGCTCTGAGGGGCTGGCTTCAAGCAGGTCAATAAGCCCAAGCCGGACCGATAACATCGCCTGACGTTGCCCCCATTCCGCCCGCAGGGCGCATGTCAGCCAAGAGTTAGCTAGTCGATATACGCGAACCGGCATCGCCGATGACGATGTCTTGAAACCGTGCCGCTTTCGCAACCGGCCCCGTCATGACATTGCTATTACCATGAAGCTTCGGCTCCTCGCGCATTGTCTGGTTCTGGCCCTGTTCGTCACGGCCACCGTTCTGGCGGCTTTCGTCAGCCCGGCGGGGGCCGGCTATGGCCGGACGGATGCCATGGAAGCGGCGATGACGATGGACGCCGACATGCCGTGCTGCCCGCCCGATCAGGGCAAGGCGAAGGACTGCACGACGAACTGTCCGGCGCTGAGCTTCTGCCTGACCAAGTGCTTCGCGAGCGAACCCACTGGCTTCGTCACGCTCGTTCAGCCCGTCGTCGCCGTGCTCGGGCTTGCCGGTGACGATGTCGCCCACGCCTCGCGGCCATTCGAGCCGCCGGCGCGACCTCCGCGAACCTGAGACAGAGCCGGCGCCAGCGCGTCGGCTTCGGCCGCACGGAAGCTCCGGGCGGTCGGTGAACCGCGGCTGGCGCCGCGTTCAGGGCTGTGCGCCAGCGCGGCAGCCTGACCTACTCAGGACTTCGATCATGACCATCCTTCGCACCATGCGCGCGCTTGTCGCCGCGCTTCCGCTCGCCGCTATTGCGGAGCCAGCACTGGCGGACATCAAGGACTACGAGTTCCGGCTCGTGCGGAGCAAGCTCAAGCAGGGCAATGGCGTCATCGTCGCCGTTCAGCTCATCGACAAGCGCTCGGGCAAGCCGGTCCCGGGCGCCGTGATCTTTGCCCAGCGGATCGACATGGCGCCCGACGGCATGGAGATGATGGCGTCGCCGATCGAGGCGATGCCGGCGGCCGACCCCGGCACCTATCGCTTCAAGACCAACCTGACCATGGCCGGAGGCTGGCGCCTGTCGCTCGGCGCCAAGGTCCAGAGCGAGACCGGCACGCTCGCAAATAAGCTGATCCTCAAGGCCGTGCCATGAAACCCCTCGCCCTCACTGGCCTGGCTCTCGCCGCCATTCTGGCGGCGGGAGGTGCGGGCTATTGGGCCGGACATCGGGCCCTTCCGGTGCCTGGCCTGCGCGCATGGCTCAGCATCGAAGGCACGCTTGCTACGAACGAGCCTGCCGGAACCGGACCGGTGATCTACTATCAGCACCCGGACCGGAAGCCGGTCTATTCGGCGCAGCCGCGCCGGAGCGAGGACGGCAGGCCATTCACGGCTGTCCATGCCAGCGAGGACATCAGCTTCGACGAGAAGCCACCAACTGAGGAGAAGGCCGCCCAAGCGGGCAAGGGCCGCATTCTCTACTATCGCAATCCCATGGGTCTCCCGGACACTTCGCCAGTTCTGAAGAAAGATTCGATGGGGATGGACTATCTCCCCGTTTTCGAAGGTGAGGCTAGCGAGGACGGCATCATCAAGCTCTCGCCCCGGCGCATCCAGCGCAGCGGCGTCCGGTCCGAACCGGTCAGTCGCCAGACAATTGCCCAGACCATTCGTGTTCCAGGTGTGGTGCAACTCGACGAGCGTCGCATCTCCGTGGTGGCGATACGGGCCGATGCCTTCGTGCAGGAGGTCGCTCCGGTCACGACCGGCGAGCGGGTCGCCAAGGGAACCCGGCTCGCGCGCATCTACTCGCCTGACATCAGTACGGCAGGTGCCCAGTTCGTTACCGAGCTCAATGCCGCTGCACGCGGCGTCCCCGAAGGCGGCGCAAGGCAGCGCCTTGAGAACCTCGGCGTTCCGGCCGAGATCATTGCCGAAATCGAGCGCAGCCGGAAGGTGCCGCCGACGATCAACTGGTCAGCCCCCCGCGACGGCATCGTACTGGAGCGAAGCGTCAGCGACGGCATGAAGATGGCGGCCGGAACGAGCCTGTTCCGGCTCGCGGACATTTCGACAATCTGGGTTCTGGCCGACGTGCCGGAGCGCGAGCTATCCGACGTTCGCATCGGCGCGCCAACGACGGTCCGGCTGCGCGGGCGTCCTGAGGTGGCCTTCGAAGGGCGCGTCAGCCTGATCTATCCCCAGATCGTCGAGGCGACCCGCACGGCGAAGGTCCGCGTCGAGCTTGCCAACCGCGACGGCATGCTGCTGCCGAACATGTATGCCGATGTCGAGATCGGCTCCGGTGACGCTACTCCGGAGCTTGCGGTTCCCGACAGCGCCGTGATCGACAGCGGCACGCGCCGCATCGTCATCCTCGATCGCGGCGAGGGCCGCTTCGAGCCGCGCGAGGTCAAACTCGGCCGCCGCGGCGACGGCACGGTCGCGATCACTGAAGGCGTTTCCGAGGGCGACCGTGTCGTCGTCTCGGCCAATTTCCTGATCGATGCCGAGAGCAACCTCAAGGCCGCCTTGAGCGGCTTTGCGCAGCCGGAGGCCAAGCCATGATCGCCCGCCTGATCGCCTGGTCGGCGCGCAACCTGGTCCTGGTGTTTGTCGGCGCGGCATTTGCCGTGGCGGCCGGCGTTTATGCGCTCAGGACCTTGCCGCTCGACGCCATTCCCGATCTCTCCGACGTCCAGGTCATCGTCTACACCGAGTATCCCGGCCAGGCGCCGCAGGTGATCGAGGACCAGGTCACCTATCCGCTGACGAGCTCGATGCTGACCGTGCCGAAGGCCCGCGTCGTGCGCGGCTTCTCCTTCTTCGGCGTCTCCTTCGTCTACGTCATCTTCGAGGACGGCACCGATCCCTATTGGGCGCGCTCGCGTGTGCTTGAATATCTCAACGCAGCCACGCGCCGCTTGCCGGCGGGCGTCTCGCCGACGCTCGGGCCGGACGCGACAGGGGTGGGCTGGGTCTACCAATACGCCGTCATGGCCAAGGACATGACCCTGGCCGAGCTGCGCTCCTTGCAGGATTGGGTGGTGCGCTTCGCCGCCTCGCGGGCTGAAGGCGTGGCCGAGGTCGCCAGCGTCGGTGGCTTCGTCAAGCAATATGCGATCGTGGTCGATCCCGTGCGGCTGCGCGCCCAGGGCGTCTCGTTGGCGGCGCTGCGCGAGGCCGTGCGCAACAGCAACCTGGATGTCGGCGGGCGCACGGTCGAGCTCAGCGAGTTCGAGTTCATGGTACGCGGCCGCGGCTACCTGAAATCGGTCGCCGACATCGAGAACATCGTCCTGAAGAGCGAGCGCGGCGTGCCGCTTCGCATTTCAGATGTCGCCCGGGTCGAGATCGGGCCGGATGAGCGGCGCGGCATCACCGAGCTCAACGGCGAGGGCGAGGTCGCCAGCGGCATCGTCTTGCAACGTTTCGGGGCGAATGCGCTCGGCGTGATCGAGCGTGCCAAGGCGCGCCTCGCCGAAATTGCTTCCAGCCTGCCGGGCGGAGCCGAGATCGTGCCGGTCTATGACCGCTCGCACTTGATCGAGCGGGCGATCGAGACGCTGAAGGTGACGCTGATCGAGGAGAGCATCATCGTCGCGCTGGTCTGCGTCGTCTTCCTGCTGCACCTGCGCAGCGCGCTGGTGGCGATCATCATGCTGCCGGTCGGTATCCTGATGGCTTTTGCGGCGATGAAGGCGCTCGGCATCGGCTCCAACATCATGAGCCTCGGAGGCATCGCGATTGCCGTCGGCGCGATGATCGACGCCGCGATCGTCATGATCGAGAACGCTCACAAGCACCTCGAACGGGCGCCGCCGGACAAGCCGCGCATCGAAATCCTGATCGAGGCGGCAAGCGAGGTCGGCCCGGCCCTGTTCTTCAGCCTGCTCGTCATCACCGTCTCGTTCCTGCCGATCTTCACGCTCGAGGCGGAGGAAGGCCGGCTGTTCGGGCCGCTCGCCTACACCAAGACCTTCGCCATGGCGGCGGCGGCGCTGTTGTCGGTGACGCTGGTGCCGGCGCTGATGGTCGTCTTCGTGCGCGGCCGGATCATCCCGGAGGGCAGAAACCCGATCAACCGGATCCTGATCGCCGTCTATCGCCCGCTCATCCGCGGCGTTCTCAAGGCCAAGACTTTGACGATCCTGCTGGCGCTGGCCGTGCTCGGGCTGAGCATCTGGCCGGCGCGGCAGCTCGGCTCGGAGTTCATGCCGACACTGAACGAAGGCACGCTGATGTACATGCCGACGACCTTGCCCGGCATCTCCGTGACCAAGGCTGCCGAGCTGCTCCAGACCCAAAACCAGATCATCCGCTCGTTCCCGGAGGTCGCCTCGGTCTATGGCAAGGCCGGCCGGGCCCAGACCGCAACCGACCCGGCCCCAACCGAGATGTTCGAAACCATCATCAACCTGAAACCGCCAGCCGAATG
>JAKFDB010000071.1:0-29344 GCA_036676315.1 Bradyrhizobiaceae bacterium | reverse complement strand
GCTTCCTGCATCGGCACGACGAGGTTCTCCAGAGCGAGCACGCCGCAGGGCCGGCAGGCGAGACCGGCAGCGACGATGTCCTGCAGGGCCAGCGCATGGGCATGGATCTTCCCCGCATCCAGGCCGTGATCATCGAGCCAGTCGAACACCGCGCCCATGCGATAGAGGCCGGAGGGGTCGAAGGTCGCGCCCATGAAGCGCCAGCCGTTCTCAGCATAACCGATGCCGCCCTGCGGGCCGGCGAGCGCGCCGAAGGAGGCATACCAGCCGGTGTCGCGCGGGCGCATGCCGAAGCCCGGCGGGCAATGCATGAAGCAGGCGCCCTCGCCCGACATCGCATATTTGTAGCCGCCGGCGATGTAGAAGGCGCGCCCCGCGATACCGGACAGGTCGGTCGGCCGGGCCAGGAAGCCGTGATAACCGTCGATCACCACCAGCCGGCCGGGCGCCGAGACGCCCTCGACCAGCGCTTCCAGATCCGTCAGGGCGAAGCCGGAATTGAACTGCACCTGGCTGACGAACACCATGTCGATCGCCGGATCGGCCTTTGCCGCCGCGATCAGCCGCTGTTGCAGCCCGCCGAAGGGCTCGGCCGGCACGACGATCAGTTCGACCAGCCCGTCCTCGGCCAAGCGCTCCACCTGCCGCCGGAAGGAGTGGAACTCGGCATCGCTGGTCAGGATGCGCGGCTTGCGATCGTGTGGCAGGCAGGAAATCAGCCGGTTGACGAACTCATGAGTGTTGTTGGCCGGCACCAGCCCGTCGATCCCGGGCAGGCCCAGATGCTTTGCCACGCCCTGCGCGACACGCTGCCAGACCGGGCCGAGCACCTCCTCCCATTTGCCGTCGACCAGCCGGGCGGCATCGTCCCAGTAGCGAAGCTGCGCCTCGCGGGTGGCGTCCGGCCAGAAATGATGGCTGTGCGCGGCGAAATGCAGTCGCGCCGGCCAGCCCTGGCGAAAGCGCGAGAACTCGGCCGAAAGATCGAAGGGCGGCGCAGCGGCATCCGCCCTCGTGCTCGTCACAACCTCGCCGGAAACCGCCATCGCATCCTCGCTGAAGCTTGCCCGCCCACGGAAATACTTTAAGCTTAAAATATCTGGCACCACCCTTGCGTCAAGGTGCCGGATCGCGGGCAGGGAGGCAGAAATGGCGGGCGGAACAGGCAGCACGGGCAGCCGGATCGAACCCGGTATCACGACCGATTTCAAGGACCGGATGGACTACGGCTCCTATCTCGGCCTCGACCTCCTGCTCGCGGCCCAGAAGCCGCTCAGCGACGCGCCCGACGAACTGCTCTTCATCACCATCCACCAGGTCCAGGAACTCTGGCTCAAGCTCGCGACCCATGAGCTCGACGGTGCCATCGCCGCAATCCGCAATGACGAGCTGCAACCCGCCTTCAAGTCGCTGGCGCGGGTCTCGCGCATCCAGGCGCAGCTGATCAGCGCCTGGGACGTCCTGTCGACCATGACCCCGGCCGATTACCTCGCCTTCCGCGATGCGCTCGGTCAGTCCTCCGGCTTCCAGTCCTACCAATACCGGGCTCTCGAATTCCGGCTCGGGGCGAAGGATTCGCGCATGCTGGCGATGCACAAGCACCACGAGGCGCACCACGCCCATCTCGAGGCCCTGCTGGCGGCGCCGAGCCTCTATGACGAGGCGCTGCGCCTGCTCGCCCGGCACGGCCTGCCGGTGCCTGAAGAATGCCTGGAGCGCGACTGGCGCCAGCCGCATGTTTCGAACGCGGCGGTGCGCGAGGCCTGGCTCACGGTCTATCGCGACACCCACCGCTATTTCGACCTCTACGAACTGGCGGAGGAACTCGTCGATGTCGAGGACCAGTTCCAGCAATGGCGCTTCCGCCACATGAAGACGGTCGAGCGCATCATCGGCTTCAAGCCCGGCACCGGCGGCTCCAGCGGCGTGAAGTTCCTGAGGACAGCGCTGGAGCGCTCCTTCTTCCCGGAGCTCTGGGAACTGCGCAGCGAGCTTTAGTTCTCCTCAGCCCTCATCCTGAGGAGGCCGCGCGAGCGGCCGTCTCGAAGGATGCTTCAGGAGGCTCCGGAGATCGCTGGACCATCCTTCGAGACGCGCCTACGGCGCTCCTCAGGATGAGGACTGCGCGAAAAGGCGGTGGACGTCCGCCTTTACTCCTGATTGCCGAAGGTCATGTCGCGCCGCGCCGTCAGGATGCTGATCGAATAGCCGGCGATGACGTCGACCAGCGACATCAGCGTGATGATCAGGAAGGTGCCGGTGCCGAAGCCCGGGACGAACAGGAAGATCAGCCCGCAGGCAATGAACAGCACCAGCGACAGGCCGTGGTTGAAGATCGAGCTCGACTTGGCACTGGTCGCGTTCATGATCTCGAAGAACAGCACCACCGTCGAGATCGCGAGCAGGAGCTCGCTCATGGTCAGCGTGAAGACCGTCCCCGACGGCAGCCGCAGGTTCAGGATTTCGCTCGACAGCGGAACGCCCATGGCGGCGACCGTGACGCCATAGGCGACGACCGCCAGCACCATGAAGGGAAAGAACCGCGCCATCTCGTCACCCTGCTGTTGCCTGCGCCGCCGCCTGCCGCTGCGGAACGCCGAAAGCCGTTAAAGCATGTTCGCCCGCATGAGGAAGCAGTTTTGCGGCGGGAGCAGGTCCGGCAAGACGATTTGCCCCGGCGCCCTTTCGCAACCGCGCCAATACGCAGCTGCCGCAAGGGCGCCCTGCCGCCGCTTCGCGTTGCCGCCGTAGATTGGAACTGATAGAACGACGCCATGAACAAGAAGCGGCCCATTCAGGACGGTTGCCGGCGCGTGCTGCGCCGCACGCTGAATCCGTGCCGCTTCCCGACGACGCAGGGCTTTGCCGCGTTGCACGATCACGCCCGCCTGCCCTGGCGCTTCTTCGGCCGCTTCACGGCCTCGCTCGCAGCCGGCCTTAGCCTGGCCTGAGACCGGCCATCCGGCCGGCGACAGGCCGTTGCCAGCGCTCCCGGCCCAACCGGCCGCCATGATCGATTTCCGTACTGAAGGCACGAAGCCAATGACTGCGACCAAAGCCCCCTCCACGCTCTACGACAAGATTTTCGAGGACCACGTCGTCGACCGCCAGGACGATGGCACCTGCCTGCTCTACATCGACCGGCACCTCGTCCATGAGGTCACCAGCCCGCAGGCCTTCGAAGGGTTGCGCATGACCGGCCGCAAGGTCCACGCGCCCGAGAAGACGCTCGCCGTCGTCGACCACAACATCCCGACGACCGACCGCAGCAAGGGCATCGCCGAGGAGGAAAGCCGCATCCAGGTCGAGGCGCTGGCCAAGAACGCCAAGGAGTTCGGCGTCCTGTATTTCGACGAGCTCGATATCCGCCAGGGCATCGTCCACATCGTCGGCCCCGAACAGGGCTTCACCCTGCCCGGCACGACGATCGTCTGCGGCGACAGCCACACCTCGACCCACGGCGCTTTCGGCGCGCTGGCGCACGGCATCGGCACCTCCGAGGTCGAGCATGTGCTGGCGACCCAGACGCTGATCCAGAAGAAGGCCAAGAACATGCTCGTCCAGGTGGACGGCACGCTGGCCAAGGGCGTCACCGCCAAGGACATCACGCTCGCCATCATCGGCGAGATCGGCACTGCCGGCGGCACCGGCTCGGTGATCGAATATGCCGGCGAGGCCATCCGCGCGCTCTCCATGGAAGGGCGGATGACCGTCTGCAACATGGCGATCGAAGGCGGGGCGCGAGCCGGCATGATCGCGCCCGACGACAAGGCTTTCGCCTATCTCAAGGGCCGGCCGCGGGCGCCGCAGGGCGCCGCCTGGGACGCTGCACAGCGCTATTGGGAGACGCTGCGCACCGACGAGGGCGCGCATTTCGACCGTATCGTCACGCTCGACGCCAACAACCTGCCGCCGATCGTCTCCTGGGGCACGAGCCCCGAGGACGTCATCTCGGTTGCGGGCAGCGTGCCCGATCCCGATGAGATCGCCGATGAGGTCAAGCGCGCCTCGAAGAAGCGGGCGCTCGAATACATGGGCCTCACCGCCGGGACCAAGATGACCGAGATCCCGCTCGACGTGATCTGGATCGGCTCCTGCACCAATGGCCGGATCGAGGATCTGCGTGCCGTCGCCAAGATCGTCGAGGGCAAGAAGATCCATGCGAGCCTGGACTATGCCATGGTGGTGCCGGGTTCCGGCCTGGTGAAGCAGCAGGCCGAGGCCGAAGGCATCGACAAGATCCTGATCGCCGCCGGATTCGAATGGCGCGAGCCGGGCTGCTCGATGTGCCTCGGCATGAACCCCGACCAGCTCAAGCCGGGCCAGCGCGCCGCCTCGACCTCGAACCGCAATTTCGAGGGCCGGCAGGGCTACAAGGGCCGCACCCACCTCGTCTCCCCCGCCATGGCGGCGGCGGCGGCCCTGACTGGCCACTTCGTCGACGTGCGCACGCTGGGCTGAGGCCGGCCGGTTCGCGGGAGGACGTCATGAGCACAGATCCCCGCGAAGCTGCCCGCGCCGGCGAGGCCAAGGAGACCCTGGACCGCGTCAAGCGCGACTCCGAGACTCTCCTCGGCTCGTCCATGGGCCGCGCTGCCGACCACTTCTCCGGCAAGGACGCGCCGGAAGGCGACAACATCGAGCTCTGGGGCCGCCGTATCGGCCGCGGGCTTTCGCTGATCGCCTTCATCGGGCTGTCCTGGTGGCTCGGATATCAACTGAAGATCTGGTGATGGGCAGCGTTCCCTCGATCAAGTCCACAGCGGCAGCTGAAGCTGCCCCGGAACCCGGCTGGGACGGCATCCATGCCCCCTCGATCGCCGCGTTCGAGGAGCTGGCGCAGGTCGCCTATGACCGCTTGCCGGCGGATTTCCGCCGGCTCTGCGCCGACCTGATCATCAACGTCACCGAATTTCCCGAGGACGATGTCCTGAAGGAACTCGAGGCGGAGAGCCCGTTCGACCTGCTCGGCCTGTTCTCCGGCGTCGGCCTGCCGCAGCAGGGCTATGCGCCGCAGACCGGGCAGATGCCCAACACCATCCATCTCTACCGCCGCCCGATCCTCGATTATTGGGCGGAGAACGACGAGAGCCTGGGGGCGATCGTGACCCATGTCCTGGTGCACGAGATCGGTCACCATTTCGGCTTCGACGACGACGACATGGAAGCGATCGAGCGCGCGGCGGGATGAACTGACCATGGACGATCTGATCCGCCACCTGCCCGATCTGGCCCTGGTCTACTCGGCCTTCTTCATTGCCGTCGCCAGCCCCGGCCCGAGTAATCTCCAGGTCATGGCGACCTCGATGGAGCATGGCCGCCAGGCCGGGATGACGCTGGCGCTCGGCGTGACGACGGGCTCGTTGACCTGGGGCATCCTGGCCGCCATCGGCGTCACCGCTTTGATCGTCGCCTATCCCGGGGCGCTCTACGCCATCAAGATCATCGGCGGGCTCTATCTGCTGTTCCTGGCCTGGCGCTCGGCGCGGTCCGCCATGCAGGCGGAGATGGCGCCGCCCAAGGCGAGTGGCACCGGCCGCCGCCTCTATCTGCGCGGCTACCTGATGCACCTCACCAATCCGAAGGCGATCCTGAGCTGGACGGCGATCATCGCGCTGGGCTTACGCCCGGAGACGCCGGCGGTCGTGCTCTACGCCATCATCCTCGGCTGCCTGGCGATCTCGCTCGCGATCAACCAGACCTATGCCTACCTGTTCTCGACGGCGTCGATGATTGCGGGCTACCGCAGGATCCGCCGCCGCGCCGAAGCCTGCCTCGCCGCCTTCTTCAGCTTCGCCAGCTTCAAGCTCCTGACGGCGCAGCTGTGACGCAGCGCCTCGCCCTATCCTGACCAGAAAGACCTGCCGGAGTACCCGCCATGCAGCCCTTCACCACCCTGACCTCGACCCCTGCCCCGCTGAAGGTGATCAATGTCGACACCGACATGATCATCCCCAAGCAGTATCTGAAGACGATCAAGCGCACCGGCCTCGGCACCGCGCTGTTCTCGGAGATGCGCTACAAGGAGGACGGTTCGGAGAACCCGGACTTCGTCCTGAACCAGCCGGCCTATCGCAAGTCGGAAATCCTCGTCGCCGGCGACAATTTCGGCTGCGGCTCGTCGCGCGAGCACGCCCCCTGGGCGCTGCTCGACTTCGGCATCCGCTGCGTGATCTCCACCAGCTTCGCCGACATTTTCTACAATAACTGCTTCAAGAACGGCATCCTGCCGATCAAGGTCTCGCAGGAGGACCTCGACAAGCTGTTCGACGATGCCGAGCGCGGCTCCAATGCGACGCTGACCATCGATCTCGAGAGCCAGACCATCAAGGGGCCCGATGGCGGCACCGTGACCTTCGAGATCGATCCGTTCCGCAAGCACTGCCTGATCAACGGCCTCGACGATATCGGCCTGACGATGGAGAAGGCCTCGAAGATCGAGGCGTTCGAGGAGAAGCTGGCGCAGCGCGCCTGGGCTTGAATCCGCTCCGTCCGAGCCGTGGCACCTGCACGGCCGGCTCCAGCCACGAAAAGAGCCGCTGCCTCTGACGAGGCGGCGGCTCTTCCGCGTCAAGGCCCGCAGAGGCTCACATCGCCGGCAGCGCCGCGACGTCGCGCACCGTCCCGTTGAGCCCGCTGACCTTGCCGACCATGGAGGCCTTGCCCGTGGCGAGGTCGACCTTGTGCAGGGCGCCATCGGCCAGGAGCCAGCCGGTGTTCGAGCCGTCGGCAGCGGTTTCGATGTCGAAGGCGATCGCCTTGGCGGTGACGCCGAGCTTGCCGAGCGCGCCGAGCACGCCATCATTCGGCGGCGCCTGCTTGAGCAGCCCGCCGATCTTGCCGTCGATGTCGTAGAGCGCCGTCTCCTTGGTACCCTTCACCGAATTGCTGTAGGCGCCGGCGACCACCATCGGCGCCTCGCCCTTGTGCATGTCGGTCTCGGCGAATTTCAGCTTGCCGTCGACCGTGGTCTTGCCGTCATCGACATTGACGCGGAGATTGGTGCCGTCCGAGCCGATGACGCGCAGCCGGTCGGCCGCCGGGTTGAAGTCGACCGTCGCCATCGCAGTCGCGGCGAGCACGGTGTCCATCTTCGACTTCATCGTCGCCTTGCCGGCGGCATCGATGGTGTAGATCGTGCCGTCGCTGGAAAGCGCATAGAGCATGCCGTCGGCCGGGCGGACGTCGATGCCGGCGATCTTGCCGTTGATGCCGGTCACCTTCATCGACTTGCCGGCCTTCTGGGTGGCGGTGTCGATCATCGTCAGCGTGTTGTCGCCGGAAAGCGCGGCGAGCATGGCCGCCTGGGCCGCCAGCGGCGTGAACGCCGCCGCAAGAACGGTCGAGGCGAGAAGCAGGGTGCGGGAATGGCGCATGAGGGATTCCTCCGGTTCGTGTCGCGTTTCAAAGCCTGGACGAAGCCGCCTGGAGCGCGGCCGCCATGAGGGGTAGAGCCGCTGCAACCCGGCAGATGCGCCGGGAAAAATAAAAACGGGCGCTGCATCCATGGCCGGGGAAGCTGTGTAGAATCGCATTGGCGCGCCCGCTGGCGTGCGCTGCCGGCTGAGGAGACGAGGATGGCGACGGGCGCCGCGCCGCCGCGAAGCACGGGCGAGATCGAGCAGGCGCTGCTGGCCTGCGCCTCCGGCGACAAATCGGCGCTGCGGCGCATCTACGATGCCGAGTCGCCGCGTATGCTGGGGGTGGCGCAGCGTCTGCTGAAGCGCCGCGCTCTGGCGGAGGAAGCCGTGCAGGACGCTTTCGTGCTGATCTGGCGCCACGCCGCCCGCTTCGACCCCGAGCGCGGCGCCGGCCTGACCTGGATCTACGCCATCCTGCGCAACCGCTCGCTCTCGATCCTGCGCGACGAGAGGCGGGCCGAGACGAGCGACACCCCGCTCGCCGAGGAAACCGCGAGCGAAGAGGATGACCCCGAGACCGTGATGTCGAAGCTGTCGGATGCCAGCGCGCTCCGCGCCTGCCTGGAGCTGCTGCCGCCGCAAAGGCGCAGCCTCGTGCTGCTCGCCTTCGTCCAGGGCCTGACCCATGGCGAGATCGCAGGCCGCCTCAAAATGCCGATGGGTACGGTGAAATCCTGGATCCGGCGCTCGCTGATCTCGCTCAAGGAGTGCCTCGGATGAGCCCCGTCGCCGAGAGCCCCCTGCCCCCTGCCGAGCGTGATGCGCTCGCCGGCGAGTACGTGCTGGGGCTGATCGAAGGCGCGGAATTCGCCGCCGCCGAGGCCCGCCATGCGAGCGAGCGCGATTTCGCGACTGCCGTCGAGACCTGGCGCGGCCATCTCGCCGCCATCGACGCGACCGCGACGCCGATACTCCCTCCAGCCGATCTCTGGAGGCGCATCGAAGCCGGGCTTGCCGGCATCATGCCGCTGGCCGCGGCGTCGGCAGCCGTCACCGCAGAAGCGGGATCTACAGCCCGCAACCGCTTCGCCGATTGGTGGAACAGCCTGTTCGTCTGGCGCGGCGTCGCCTTCGCCGGCGCGCTCGCCGCCCTGCTGCTCGCCATCGGGCTCAATGGCGCGCTCGACCGGGCCAGGCGCCAGCCGGTGATGGTCGCGGTGCTGATGACCGATGCCAGCATCGCGGCCGCCGTGGTGCACACCTATGCCGACGGCCGAGTCGAGATGCTGCCTCTGCAGTCGATCGACGTTCCCGCCGGCAAGGCCCTGGAGATCTGGACGCTCTGGGACCGTGCCGTCGGCCCACGCTCGGTCGGCCTGATCGACCGTGCCCGCACGACGCCGCTGCGCCTCGACAACCTGCCGCTCGGCAAGGACCAGCTCTTCGAGATCACGCTCGAGCCCGCCAGCGGCTCGCCCACCGGCCGGCCGACGGGGCCGATCATCGCCAAGGGAACGACGGCGCAGCGGCTCTGACGACCTCCCGTGGAAGCACCGCGCGGACGGCATTCGCCCGCCCGCGCGGTGGCCCAGCAATGTGTCAGGACAGGCTATTGCAGCGAACGGAAGCTGTATCCGGCACCGTTCAGGAAGCATGCCTTGCTGAACAGCGACAAATCGAGCGCATTTGGCAGGCGAACGTCCGTCAGCGCGGGGAATCGGTTGCGCGACGGGGCGAAGCGTCGGTCGATCTGCGAAATGAAGACGAGGATCACGCCCTGGCGCTGTGCAAATGAGCGCAAGGCGCGCACCTGGCCGTCCAGGTCGGGCTTGTCCCGGCTCTGGTCGAGCAGTTGCAGATAGTCGATCACCGCGAGCGAGCCGCTCGGGGCGGCCGCCAGCGCATCCTCGATGTAGCTGGCGCTGATCGCGTCCGAGCAATCGAAGGCGAAGGCAGCGCCGAGTTCGCGCCGGTCGACGCCGATCGCCCGAAACCGGGCCAGGACATCGCTTTCGGTGTATTCGAGCGTGAAGAAGAAGGCGCGCTGGCCGGCCTTCACGGCCTCGACGGCAAGCTTTAGGCCCATCAGCGTCTTGCCCAGCCCCGGCCGCGCCGCCAGCAGGACGAGATCGCCCGGTGTCAGGCCGGCATGGATTTCGCCGGCGGCCGAAGGCGCCCTGGCGGCGAGCAGCCCCCAGCTGCGGAAACCTTCTCCCACCGCAATGCGGTCCAGAGCCGCGTGCAGCGGAATTCCCTCCGCCCGCGACAGCAACCGGGCCTTGCGTTTGAGTCTTGCGACGGGTTCGGACAGCTTCATGCGAGAACCTCCCATTGCGAGCGGCTAGCGCAATCCCTCCTCATGCGTCGTGCTCGAACAGTCGGTTCGATGATGTCCTGCCCTGCGCAATGCTTTCCCGGTTGAAGGGAGGAGGCGCGGGCCACGCCGGAATCGGATGGTAGCCGATTCTGGCCGGATCGACAGCCGAGACTTGAAAATTCCTCTTCGCAGTGCAACATAAGCGGGCGAGGACGACCTCCCCCATGACGGGCAGATGTTCCGGGACGACCCGGCCTGTCTCCATGGGAGAAGATTATGGCCTGGATTTACCTCCTCGTCGCCGGCTTGCTCGAGATCGTCTGGGCGTTCTTCATGAAGCAGTCGGACGGCTTCACCAAGATCACGCCGACCGCAATCACCATCGTCACCATGATCGGCAGCTTCGCGCTGCTCGCCGTTGCCATGCGCAGCCTGCCGCTCGGCACGGCCTACACGATCTGGACCGGAATCGGCGCGGTCGGCGCCTTCGTCGTCGGCATCGTGGTGCTGGGCGAAGCTGCCACGCCGATGCGCCTGGCTGCGGCCGGCCTCATCGTTTCGGGCCTGGTGATGATGAAGCTGTCGGCGCACTGACGCCGGCATGTCCGGCGCTGGGCGAACGGCATCCGCTTCTGTGCCGGCCAGGCCGTCCTACATCACCACGGTGATCGTCTCGGCCGCCCGGGTCAGCCCGGTATAGAGCCATCTCGCCCGATGCTCGCGGAAGGCGAAAGCCTCGTCGAAGAGCACGACATCGTCCCATTGCGAGCCCTGCGCCTTGTGGACGGTGAGCGCGTAGCCGAAGGTGAACTCGTCGGTGTGCCGGCGCAGTTCCCAGGGCACCTCCTCCTCGGTGCCGTCGAAGAAGTTCGGCAGCACCGAGACTTTCACCGGCTTGCCGCCGGTGTCGTCCTCGGGCGTCACCCGCATGGTGACGAGCCCCTTCTTCGAGGTCTTCAGCTCCTGCACGATCCAGGCGCCGCCATTGAGCAGGCCCTTGCTCTTGTCGTTGCGCAGGCAGACCAGCTTCTCGCCGACGACGGGCACATTTGAGCTGTGGCCCATCAATTGCCGCATCCGGGCATTGTAGAGCCGGCGGGTCTTGTTCATGCCGACCAGCACCTGGCCGGCGGAAAGCACGGTCTCCGGCGTGATCGCATCGCGCCGGATGACGCGGCTTTCGCCATATTCGCCGATTTCGAGCCGCCCGCCTTCGCGCACGATCATCGACATCCGCACGATCGGGTTGTCGGCCGCCTGCCGGTGCACCTCGGTCAGCAGGATGTCCGGCTCAGCTTCCGTGAAGAAGCCGCCGCCCTTGACCGGTGGCAACTGCGCCGGATCGCCCAGCACCAGCACCGGCGTCCCGAAGGAGAGCAGGTCGCGGCCGAGATCCTCGTCGACCATCGAGCACTCGTCGATGATGATCAGCTTGGCCTTGGCCGCCGTGCTCTCCCGGTTGAGCACGAAGGTCGGGCTCTCCTCGTCCACCCCGCGCGAGCGGTAGATCAGCGAATGGATGGTCTGTGCGCCCTCGCAGCCCTTGTTGCGCAGGACGAGAGCCGCCTTGCCGGTGAAGGCGGCGAAGACGACCGTGCCGTCGACGCCTTCGGCGATATGCCGGGCGAGCGTCGTCTTGCCGGTTCCGGCATAGCCGAACAGGCGAAAAAGCTGCGGTGAGCCGCTCTTCAGCCAGGCTGCGACGGCGGCGAGCGCTCCGTCCTGCTGCGGCGACCAGTTCATCGTGAGGGGCGTTCGGTTGCGGACATGGCGCACATGGCCGCGAGTCGCAGGCTTCCGGCAAGTGCCGATCACGCAGAGCGCAGGCGGTGGGCGAACTGGTTCGCCTCGGCTTGCAGCGTGGTGATGCGCTCGTCGAGCCGCCGGGCACCGCTCGCGCCCTGCTCGGCGCGTGTCACGGTCAGCGAATTGGCCTCGACGATGCTCGTCATCGCCTCGACGCCCTGGCGCGTCACCTCCGAGATCCGGGCGATGGTTTCGCCGAGATTCTGCAGCAACCCGCTATGCGAGGCGACCATGCTGGAGATTTCGGTGCTCGCCTGCTCGACGGCGCCGACACGCGTGACGATGCCGGAGATCCCCGTTGCCGCCTGCGACAGCGCCTCTTCGACGGTGGCGATGCGGGAGGCGACCTGCGCCGTGGCGCTGGCCGTCTGGGCCGCCAGCGCCTTGACCTCCCCCGCGACCACGGCAAAGCCGCGGCCATGGACGCCAGCCCGCGCCGCCTCGATCGTGGCATTGAGCGCCAGCAGGTTGGTCTGTCGCGCGATCGCCTCGATCAGCGCGACGACATCGCGGATCTGGCCGGCATTGTCGGTCAGCCGGCCGACCAGGCTTGCGGTGCCGGCGGCATCCCGCGTCGCTTCCGTCGCCGTCTGCGAGACGCGCCGGACCTCGCGGTTGATCTGCTCGACCACGTCCTCGAGCCGCAGGGCCGCGTCGGAGATCCGGTTCGCCTCCTCGGCGGCATCGGCAACCGCGCCGGCCGCCGAGCCGCCGCTCTGCGAGATCTGCTCGGCCTGGACGGCGGAATCGCCGAGCGCCGCCCGCAAGCCCTCGCTCAATCCGGCGATGTCGCCGAGCAGCCGGCCGATGCGCGCCTCGAACTCCTCGGCGATGCGATGCAGCTCTTCGGTGCGGCGCGCCTGATGCGCCTGCGCCAGCCCGGCTTCGGCATCGCGCGTCACCAGCGTGGCGCGAACCTCGCTCAGCGTCCGCACCGTCCGGGCGAGCTCGCCGATCTCGTCGCGCCGGCGCCGGTGCGGCACCTCGATGACATGGTCGCTCGCCATGGTCGCGGCGATCGCGCCCATCAGCTCGCGCAACGGCCGGGTCAGATGCGCGCGCAACAGGGCGATGGCGAGCGCGCCGCCAGCCAGCGGCAGGCCGGCCGCGATCAGGATGACCCGCAATCGCACCTGCGCCGCCAACGCCCCGGCACTCGAAGCCGAGAGGCCGGCCTGCCGGTCGAGATCGTCGCGGATGGTGGCGGTGACGCTGATGATCTGGCGGACATTCTCCTTCGCGGCTTCCGCCGAGGCCTCGATCAGCGCCGCCTTGGCGGAAACGCGGCGGCCGATATCGACGATGTCGCGCTGGAAGTCGATGAAGGTCCGGATGCTCGCATCGAGCGTCGGATGAGCCTGCAGGAGCGCAGGCGGCAGCGCCGAGATCAGGCTGGCACGCGCGGCATCGACCAGCTCGATCGCCCCGTCGAGGGAGTCGAGAGCCCGCTCGACCTGCTGCGGGCTGGCTCCGTCGTCGAAACGGCTGAGCAGGGAAGCCTGTGCCACACGGCTCGACAGGAGCGAGGCCCGGTTGGCGAGCTGGAGCCCGTTGAAGGCTTCGCGATCGATCTGATGCACCGCAGCGAGGCCGCCCAGCGCGCTCGCCAGCCCCAGTGCCGCCGCGATCCCGAACAGGGCGAACACCAGGGTTATCTTCGCCGTCAAACCGAAGCGCCGCATCCTGCCCCACCGCTATCCCAAGCGCGGCCCTTCTCGCAGTTGCGAACGAACAGATTCTTAACGAAGCCAGCTAAGCAATTGAAAAAGCTGAATCTTCTAGGAAAGACGCGGCTAAGGGCAGTTTATGCCATCAGGCTGTCGAGCCCGCGGCGCAGGCCAATCTGCTCGCCGACGCGGCGTGCCGCCAGCAAGGTGCCGCCGACATAGGGCGCCGCCGAGGTGCCCGCATCATGGCGGATCACCAGCCGCTCATCCGCCAGGCCGAACACCGCCTCGCAGGAGAGCACGAAGCCCGGCATGCGCACCGAATGCACCTGCACGGAATGGGGCGCGCCGATCGCGCCACCGCGCGTCTCGCGCACGCCGCCGAGTTCGGCGACCGGCATCGAGGTTGCGGCCATGCGCTCGGCGCCAAGCGTCTCGGCAAGCTCGCGCCCGGTGCCGGACGGCGTATCGGGCTTGGAGGGCGAGGCGTAGTCGATGATCTCGACGTCCGGCACGTATTTCACCGCCTCCCGGGCGAAGCGGCGCAGCAGGGTGGCGGTGATCGAGAAATTGCCGGCGGCGAGCACGCCGACCCCGGCGCGCTCGGCAGCGGCCGCGACCTCGGCATAATCCTGCGCCGACATGCCGGAGGCGCCGACCACGACATGGCGCGAGGCGGCCACGGCGGCGAGCACATTGGCCTTCACGCTGCCCGGCTTGGTGTAGTCGATCAGCACGTCGCTGGGCACGGCGAGCGCCTCCGCCACCGAGGCGAAGACCGGCAGCCCGTTGGCCGGCAGGTCCGCGGCCTCGCCGAGATCCCGCCCGGCCGCCTGGCGCGAGACGCCGGCGACCAGTTCGAGATCGGGCGCCGCCATGATCGCGGCGACCAGCGCCTTGCCGACCCAGCCGGTGCAGCCGGCGAGCGTGATGCGGATCATGGACGGCTCCTCGCAGGATTCGAATGAGCGAGGATTAGGGGAGCCGACCTCCAAGGTCCATCGGCGCCGGCCGCGAGGACGGTTCGACTAGAGCACGAGCCGCAGCAGCGGCCGGCCCTCCTTGTGGCGTGCGACCTCCACGAAACCGGCGCGCCGGAACACGCTCTCGGGACCGACATAGAGCCCCTCGCCGCTGCGCTTGGTTTCGTTCGCCATCGGCGCGGCTTCGAGCAGCCGGGCACCGCTGCGGCGCGCAAAGCCGATCGCGCCGTCGAGCAGCGCGCCGGTGACGCCCTGGTCGCGAAAGCCCTTGCGCACGAAGAAGCAGGATGCCGCCCAGTTGCGCTCGTCCTCAGCTGGTGCATCGGGCAGCGGCGTCGAGGCGCGGCGCGGATTGTTCCACTCAGGCACATGCGCGCGCGGGCCGACCTGAAGCCAGCCGACTGCCGTCTCACCGGCGAAGGCGAGCACGCCGGGCGGCGGCCCCGCCTTGACGCGTTGTTCGAACAGCTGCCGCGCGCCCTCTCCAAGAAGCGGCTTCCTGAGCTTCGGCGGCATGCGGAAATGGTTGCACCAGCAGCCATAGCAGGGCCCGTGCGGGCCGAAGAGCTCCTCCAGCGCCGGCCAATGCTCCGGCGTGAGCGGGACGACCGTGAACTTTGCCGCTACCATCCTCTCGCCCTGCCCTGCTCTCGACTCAGCTCTGGAAACGGTGGAGGAATCGGATGCCGCCCGGGAGGCGGCCGCCGAACCGCCGAGAGGCCCCCGATGTCCTTCGAACTCTTCGCCGCCTATCTGGTCGCCTGCTTCGTCATCGTCATCGTGCCCGGGCCGACCGTAACCCTGATCATCGCCAACAGCCTGAAGCATGGTAGCCGCGCCGGCCTCCTGAATGCGGCAGGAACCCAGGCCGGTCTCGCCATCATGATCGCGATCGTCGGCATCGGCCTCAGCTCGGTCATCGCGGCGATGGGCCACTGGTTCGACTGGGTCCGGCTGGCGGGCGCCGCCTATCTGATCTGGTTGGGATGGAAGATGTATCGCAGCGCCGGTGACGGTGCCGAAGGCGCGGCGCCAGCCAAGCCGCCGCGCGGCGGCTTCTTCCTCCAGGGCGTCCTGGTCGCGCTCAGCAATCCGAAGACTCTGCTCTTCTTCGGTGCCTTCTTCCCGCAGTTCCTCGATCCGGCGCGCGACTACGCCACGCAGATCGCGATCATGGGCGCGACCGCGATGGCGTTCGCGGCCGTCAGCGACAGCGCCTATGCCGTGCTTTCCGGCCGGGCCGGCCGCTTCCTCTCGCAGCGGCGGGTGCGCCTGCTCTCGAAGTTCAGCGGCGGCTTCCTGATCGGCGGCGGGCTCTGGCTCGCCTCGGCCCGCACCAACTGAGGCATGGCGGCAGCTACCAGGGAATCGTCTCGCCCTTCCAGGTCCGGAAGCTGTTGGTCTCCGCCATGCCGGAGGCGTCGATCGTCTCGATCAGCCCGGCGGCGCTCTCGGTCGCCGGGATGTCGGCCCCGCCGCCGCCCATGTCGGTGCGCACCCAGCCGGGATGGAACAGCAGCACCGCGATCTCGCTGGCGCGCACGGCATTGCCGAAGGCGACCATCGCCATGTTGACCGCCGCCTTGGACGAACGATAGGCGATGGCGCCGGAAGGGTTGCCGCCGAGCGAAGCCATCCGGCTCGATATCGTCGCGAGTTTGCGGCCGCTGCCGGCCTCGAGATTGGGCAGGAAGGCCTGCGCCACCCGCAAGGGCGCGTAGACATTGACTTCGAAGACCTCGCGCCAGGCGTCGAAGTCCATCTCGAACGCCGATTGGCGGTCGCGCGGACCATAGAGCCCGGCATTGTTGATGAGCACGTCGAGCGGCCGGCCGGCGAGCGCCTGCTTGGCGGCGGCGACGCTGGCATCCGAGGTGACGTCGAGCTCCAGCGGCATCAGCGCCGAGACATGGCTGCCGGCCAGCTCCGCCAGCGCCCCGCCCCAGGGATTGCGCGCCGCGGCGACGACATGGTCGCCCCGCCGCAGCAATTCCATCGTCAGCGCCAGCCCGATGCCGCGATTGGCGCCAGTGATCATCCAGGTCTGCGACATCGTTCGGTCTCCTGCTTGCGACGCATCAGATAGGCATCGCCGCCATGCTAGTCACCCGGCTATGCCGACCGCTTGCGTGAATATTCGTCAACGCATATATGAATATTCGAAGACCTATATTTGATCATTCACGCGGGGACGGACTGTGCCGCTTTATATTCGCGACGACGCCGTGGACGTTCTAGCCGAGCGCGTGCAGCGGGCGACGGGCGCGCGCACCAAGACCGAGGCCGTCAGGGCTGCGCTGGAGAACGAACTCGCGCGCGTCGAGGCCGAAATGCCGCTGCGCCAGCGACTTGCACGCAGCCTCGCACTCGCCGACGCGATGGGCGACGCCCCCGGCGATTTCGACATGAAGCGCTTCACCGACGAGATGTGGGGCGGGCGCTGATGTATCTCGACGCATCCGCGATCGTCGCGATCCTCGGCCGCGAATCCGACGCGGAAACACTGATCGAACGGCTGGAGGCGGCGGCCACTCCCCTGGTCGTGTCGCCGCCGGGACTGTTCGAGGCGGTGCTCGGCCTCGCCGCCAAGAAGGCGCGCGCGGCAGGTCGGCAGACCGATGCAGAGATCATCACGCAGGCCGAAGCGAGCGTCCGGCAATTCGTCGCGGACCTCGGGGCCGAGGAAATTCCGGTATCGCCGGAGATCGGCCGCGCAGCGATCGAGGTCGCGAAACGCTATAGCCGCGCGGTCGGCAGCCCGGCCGCGCTCAATTTCGGCGATTGCTTCGCCTATGCCTGCGCTCGCAGCCGCGATTTGCCCTTGCTCTACAAGGGCAGCGATTTCGCGCAAACCGATCTGGCGTAGCCCGTCTCGCGCCGACGCTCCGTCATTCCGGGGCATTGCGTAGCAATGAGCCCGGAACCCATGACCACGACACCGAACGAAAAAGCGGTCCGATCGATAGGCTCTTCCTGCACCGCCATGTTCATGGGTTCCGGGTTCGGGCCTATCGGCTCGCCCCGGAATGACGGCGAAACCCTCAGAACTCAGCTCTTGCGCTTGCCATAGCCGCCGGCGGTCGGCGTCAGCACGGTGACCGCTTCGCCGGCCTGCAGGAAGGTCTGGTCGGAGGGCTTGAGCTCCTCGACCTCGCCCGACAGCCGCCGCACCAGCGTCCGCCCGAGTTCGCCCGGCTCGCCGCCCTTCATCCCGAAGGGCCTGACCTTGCGATGCGAGGCGAGGATGGCGCAGTCCATGCTCTTGCGGAAGCGGATCGTGCGGCTGGTGCCGTCGCCGGCATTCCATTCGCCCTTGCCGCCGGAGCCGATGCGGATGTGGAAATCCTCGAGCACGACCGGGAAGCGCGTCTCCAGGATCTCCGGATCGGTCAGGCGCGAATTGGTCATGTGGACATGCACGCCCGAGGTGCCGTTGAAGCCCGGCCCCGCCGGCGAGCCCGAGCAGATCGTCTCGTAATACTGGTACTCGTCATTGCCGAAGGTCAGGTTGTTCATCGTCCCCTGCGAGGACGACATCGCCTCCAGCGCGCCGAACAGCGCGTTGGTCACCGCCTGGCTGACCTCGACATTGCCGGCGACGACGGCCGCCGGATAACGCGGTGCCAGCATCGAGCCCTCCGGCACGATCACCTTGATTGGCCTGAGGCACCCGGCATTCATCGGGATCGCATCGTCGACCATGACGCGGAAGACATAGAGCACGGCGGCGCGGGTGACCGGCGCCGGCGCGTTGAAATTGTCCTCGCGCTGCGGCGGGGTGCCGGTGAAGTCGACCGTCGCCTCACGCTTCTCGCGATCGACGGTGATCTTCACCTTGATCGCGCAGCCCTGGTCCATCGGATAGGTGAACTCGCAGTCATGGAGCTTGGCGAGCAGCCCCGCGACGCTCTCGGCGGCATTGTCCTGGACATGGCCCATATAGGCCTGCACGACATCGAGGCCGAAGGAGCGGATCATCTTCTTCAGCTCCGCCACGCCCTTCTCATTGGCGGCGATCTGCGCCTTCAGATCGTTGACGTTCTGGACGACGTTGCGAACCGGATAGCGTGCGCCGGTCAGGAGCTTGACCAGCTCCTCCTCGCAGAAGCGGCCCTGGTCGACGATCTTGAAGTTGTCGATGTAGACGCCTTCTTCCTCGATATTGGTCGCGAGCGGCGACATCGAGCCCGGCGCGGTCCCGCCGACATCGGCATGGTGGCCGCGGCTCGCCACCCAGAACAGGATCTCCTTGTCCTGCTCGTCGAAGACCGGCGTGCAGATCGTGATGTCCGGCAGATGCGTGCCGCCATTATAAGGCGCGTTCAGGCAGTAGACGTCGCCCGGCCGGATCACCGGATTATTGCTGATCACGGTCTCGACCGACTTGTCCATCGAGCCGAGATGCACCGGCATGTGCGGTGCGTTGGCGACCAGCGCCCCCGTCTGGTCGAAGACCGCGCAGGAGAAATCGAGCCGCTCCTTGATGTTCACGGAATAGGCGGTGTTCTGCAGCGTCACGCCCATCTGCTCGGCGATCGACATGAACAGGTTGTTGAAGATCTCGAGCATCACCGGGTCGGCCCTGGTGCCGATCGCCGCCTGCTGGACCAGCGCCCTGCTGCGCGTCAGGACGAGATGGTCCTTGGCGGTCAGCCGGGCGGTCCAGCCATCCTCGACCACCACGGTCTGGTTCGGCTCGATCACGATCGCCGGCCCGGCGACGCTCTGGCCGGGCTTCATCGCCTCGCGCCGGACGATGGCCGCCTCATGCCAGCGTCCCTGCGAGAACAGGCGGGTATGCTCGGCCGCGGCCGGCGTACCGGCGCTCTCGGCGACCTCGGCCTCCTCGAAGCGGGCGCCACCGCCGACCGCCTCGACCTCGACCGCCTCGACGACCAGCGCCTTGGTCTCGTCGATGAAGCCGAAGCGCGCCTTGTGGGCGGCCTGGAAGGCTTCCTGCATCTCGGCGCGGCTGCCGAACGGCGTCGCGATCGCGGTATCGGTGCCGGCATAGCGGATATGGGCGCGGACATGGATGGCGATGTCGCCAGCGGGCACGCCCTGGCCGGCGACCTCGGCCGTGGTTTCGGCGCCCAGTCGCTCGGCAATGACGGCGATCGCCGCCTTGGCCTCGGAATCGAGCGGCACATCGAGCGCCGCCGTGCGCGTCGCGCGGATCTCCGCGAGGCCCATGCCATAGGCCGAGAGCAGCCCGGAGAACGGATGCAGCAGCACGGTCTTGATGCCGAGCGCATCGGCAACGAGGCAGGCATGCTGGCCACCGGCACCGCCGAACGAATTCAGCGCATAGCGGGTGATGTCGTAGCCGCGCTGCACCGAGATCTTCTTGATCGCCTCGGCCATGTTGGCGACGGCGATCTTGATGAAGCCGTCGGCGACCTCCTCGGGCGAGCGTCCGTCGCCGACCTCGGCCGCCAGCGCGGCGAACTTCGCCCGCACGCTCTCCGCATCGAGGGTCTGGTCGCGCTTTTCGCCGAAGATCGCCGGGAAATAGGACGGGATCAGCTTGCCGACCATGACATTGGCGTCGGTCACCGCGAGCGGCCCGCCGCGGCGATAGGCGGCGGGGCCCGGATTGGCACCGGCGGAATCCGGGCCGACCCGGAAACGGGCGCCGTCATAATGCAGGATGGACCCGCCGCCGGCGGCGACGGTGTGGATCAGCATCATCGGCGCGCGCATGCGCACGCCGGCGACCTCGGTCTCGAAGGCACGCTCATACTCGCCGTCGAAATGCGCGACATCGGTCGACGTCCCGCCCATGTCGAAGCCGATCACCTTGTCGAAGCCGGCCGAACGGCCGGTCTCGGCGAGGCCGACGACGCCGCCGGCCGGGCCGGAAAGGATTGCGTCCTTGCCCTGAAAGAGTTCGGCGGCGGTGAGCCCGCCCGAGGACATCATGAACATCAGCCGCGCACCGGTACGGGCGATGTCGAGCTCCTCCGAGACCTGCGCGACATAGCGGCCGAGGATCGGCGAGAGATAGGCGTCGACCACGGCGGTGTCGCCGCGGCCGACCAGCTTGATCAGCGGCGAGACCTCATGGCTGACCGAGACCTGCGGGAAGCCGATCTCGCGGGCGATCCTGGCCGCGACCTGCTCATGCGCGGGATAGCGATAGGCGTGCATGAAGACGATGGCGACGGCGCGGAAACCGGCATCATACTGTGCCTGCAAAGCTTGGCGGATTGCCGCCTTGTCGGGCGTCTGCTCGACGGAACCGTCAGCCAGGACCCGCTCGTCGACCTCGACCACCGCCTCGTAGAGCTGCTCGGGCTTGATGATCTCCTTGGCGAAGATGTCGGGCCGCGCCTGGTAGCCGATGCGCAGCGCGTCGCGGAAGCCCTTGGTGGTGACGAGCAGGGTGTGGTCGCCCTTGCGTTCGAGCAGCGCATTGGTCGCGACCGTGGTGCCCATCCGCACCTCGCCGACCAGCGCCTCGGGGATCGGCTGGCCGGCCTTTAAGCCCAGATGGTCGCGGATGCCCTGGACGGCGGCGTCACGGTAAGCGCCGGGATTTTCGGAAAGAAGCTTCCTGGCGTGAAGCTTGCCTTGCAGATCGCGACCGATCACGTCGGTGAAGGTGCCGCCACGGTCGATCCAGAAATCCCAACGGCTCGCAGTCATGGCACCCTCCCAAGTGACGACAATGTCAAACCTGACTTTTCATCGATAAATCGTCGATGAAAAGTTGACAAGGCGAATTCGCCGGCTACGATCGCAATTGTGACCGGAACATGGCTGAGGGGCCAAACCGGTCGTATGACGGGAGAGAGCAATGACGGGATCGGCCCTGGCAATCAGGCCCGGCACGTGCCGGCGGCCCGACGCGAAAGCCAGCACACGCCTCGATTCCGCGCTGCGGAGCGCCCGATGATCCGCAGCGCGCTCGACAAGCTCTACCTGTTCGCAGGCTACGCCGCCGGCTTCTTCCTGATCGCCATCCTGGTCCTGATGATGGGCCTCTCGCTCGGCCGCGAGGTCGGCTTCAACATTCCCTCCGGCGACGACTTCACTTCCTGGTGCATGGCGGCGATGGCCTTTCTCGGCCTCGCCCACACCTTCAAATCAGGCGAGATGATCCGCGTCGGCCTGCTGATCGACCGCTTCAAGGGCCGCTCTCGCTGGCTGTTCGAGACCTTCTCGCTGGTGCTCGGCCTCGGCTTCACCGGTTTCTTCGCCTGGCACGCCTCGGTGATGACCTGGCAGTCCTACGCCTTCAACGACATTGCCGGCGGCGTCGTCGCCATGCCGATGTGGATCCCGCAGCTCGGCTATTCCGGCGGCCTCGTCATCCTGTTCATCGCCATGCTCGACGAGTTCGTGCATGTCGTCTTGCGCGGCAACGAACCGCGCTATGAGAAGCCTCCCCCGCAAACCGACGAGGAAATCGTCGAGCGCGCCATGCAGAGCGGGGTCTGAGCCCATGTCCATGATCGAAATTTCCGCGCTGCTGCTCGGCCTGCTGGCCGTCCTGCTCGCTGGCGGCGTCTGGATCGCGATCTCGCTGATGGCCTGCGGCTGGGTCGCGATGCAGTTCGTCGCCGGCGGCATTCCGGCCGGCTCGGTGCTGGCGACGACGATCTGGGGCAACAGCGCCTCCTGGACACTTGCTGCCCTGCCGCTCTTCATCTGGATGGGCGAGATCCTCTACCGCACCAAGCTCTCGGAGGAGATGTTCCGCGGCCTCGCCCCCTGGCTGAACTGGCTGCCGGGCCGGCTGATGCACGTCAACGTGCTCGCTTGCGGCATCTTCGGCTCGGTTTCGGGTTCCTCCGCCGCGACCTGCGCCACCGTCGCCAAGATCGCCCTGCCGGAGCTCAAGAAGCGCGGCTATGACGAGAAGCTGGCGCTCGGCTCGCTCGCCGGTGCCGGCACGCTCGGCATCCTGATCCCGCCTTCGATCACCATGGTGGTCTATGCGGTGGCGGCCAACGTCTCGATCATCCAGGTCTTCCTGGCTGGCTTCCTGCCCGGCCTGCTCGTGATGGCGCTCTATTCCGGCTACATCATCGTCTGGCACCTGCTGAATCCGGGCAAGGCGCCGCCGCCTGAGCCGAAGATGCCGCTGCGCGAGAAGCTGCGGGAATCGGCCAACCTCATCCCCTGCATGCTGCTAATCGCGCTGGTCTTCCTGTCGCTGCTGCTGGGCTGGGCGACCGCGACCGAATGCGCCGCTTGGGGCGTGCTCGGCTCCTTCGGCATCGCCTGGTGGTCGGGTTCGCTGACGAAGGAGGCCTTCTGGGCAAGCGTGATGGGCACGACCCGGATCACCTGCATGATCATGCTGATCCTCGCCGGCGCCTCCTTCATGTCGACCTCGATGGCCTATACCGGCATCCCGCTGGCCTTGGCGGCCTGGGTCGACAGCCTGCACCTCTCGCCCTATGCGCTGATCGCGGCGCTGACGGTGATGTACATCGTGCTCGGCGCCGCCCTCGACGGCATCTCGATGATCGTGCTGACGACGGCGATCGTGATCCCGATGATCAAGGCCGCCGGCTTCGACCTGGTCTGGTTCGGCATCTTCCTGGTGCTGATCGTCGAGATGGCCGAGGTCTCGCCGCCGGTCGGCTTCAACCTGTTCGTCCTCCAGACCATGTCCGGCAAGGACTCCAACACGGTGGCGCTCGCCGCCCTGCCCTTCTTTTTTCTACTGGTCGCCGCGGTGGCGATCATTACGATCTTCCCGCAGATCGTGATGGTCCTGCCCGAACTCGCCTTTCCGAAATGATGCGCAACCACCACCAAGAGGGAACGGAGAACACCATGAAGCGTATCGATTTCATCAAGGGCCTGCTGGTCGCCGGCGTTGCCGTCGCCAGCCTCTCGCTCGCCGCCCCCGCCGCACTGGCACAGGCGAAATGGAATCTGCCGGCCGCCTACCCGTCCGACAACCCGCACACTGAGAACCTCGTCGCCTTCGCCAAGGACGTCGAGGCCGGGACCGGGGGCAAGCTCAGCGTCACCGTCCACGCCAACGCCGCCCTGTTCAAGGCGCCCGAGATCAAGCGCGCCGTGCAGACCGGGCAGGCCCAGATGGGCGAGGTGCTGATGTCGATCCACGAGAACGAGGATCCGATCTTCGGCATCGACGTCGTCCCGTTCCTCGCCACCTCCTTCGCGGACTCGAAGAAGCTCTATGCGGCCTCGAAAGCTGCCGTGGAGAAGAAGCTGGCGAGCCAGGGCATCAAGCTCCTGTTCATGGTTCCCTGGGCGCCGCAGGGTGTCTACGCCAAGAAGGAGATCAACTCGACCGACGACATGAAGGGCCTGAAATGGCGGGCCTACAATGTCGGCACCACGCGCCTCGGCGAGATCCTCGGCATGCAGTCGGTGACGATCCAGGCGGCGGAACTGCCGCAGGCGCTGGCGACCGGCGTGGTCAATTCCTTCATGTCGTCCGGCGGAACCGGCTATGATTCCAAGGCGTGGGAGACGCTGACGCATTTCTACGACGTTCAGGCCTGGATCCCGAAGAACGCCACCTTCGTCAACCAGGCCGCCTTCGACGCGCTCGACAAGCCGACCCAGGAAGCGCTCCTCAAGGCCTCCGCGGCCGCCGAGGCCCGCGGCTGGAAGATGTGGGAAGAGAAGACCAACTGGTATCTCGACCAGCTCAAGGCCAAGGGCATGAAGGTCAACGCCCCCTCCGCCGCCCTCGCCTCCGGCTTCAAGAAGGCCGGCGAGACCCTGACCGCCGACTGGCTGAAGAAGGCCGGCGCCGACGGCCAGGCGATCGTCGACGCCTACAAGAAGATGTGACGCCTCGCGCCGCCGCCCGCTCGCGCGCGGGCGGCGGCGCAGATCGGCCCGCAATGCGACGAGGCCCGCCCCGGTGAGCCTCGCCCTCAAGGACATCCGCGCGATGCAAGATCCCGACGCCGCCACGCCAGACGCGAAGCTCGCAGCATCACTGCTCGGCCCGATCGTCTCCTCCGGCCATCTGGCTTCGGGCGCGATGCCGGCTCTGTCGGAATTCGAGTTCGCGCTCAGCATGACGGTGCACGCCTTCCATCGCTGGATGCTGCGCGGCATGACCGCGGCCGGCATCCCCGATCTGACGCCGATGGACGTGCTGGTGCTGCACAACGTCAATCATCGCGGCAAGCCCAAGCGTCTCGCCGACATCTGCCTGATCCTCAACATCGAGGACACGCATGTCGTGAACTACGCGCTGAAGAAGCTCGAACGCCTCGGCCTGATCAAGGGCGGCCGCAAGGGCAAGGAAAAGACCGCCTCGGTGACCCCTGCCGGCGAAGAGGCCTGCAGGCGCTATGCCCAGGTCCGCGAGCAGCTGCTGGTGAAGTCGGTGCTGGCGACCGGGGTCGATCCGGAGCGGCTCTCCGAGATCGCCGCCGTGATGCGCTCGCTTTCAGGGCAGTACGATCAGGCGACACGGGCGGCGGCGAGCCTTTGAGGCCTGCCGCCTCCGCGGAACATTCCCCTCATTCCGGACAAACGGCTTGAGCTGGCGCTCGGTTGTTCCGAAGCGCCAGCTTGAGCATTGAGCGCCGAGGGCTGCCGCCTATTGCGGCAGATCGGCGTAGCGCGCGGCGTACTCGGCCTCGACCTTGCCATGCCCCGACCAGAAGCCGCGCGGCTTCTCGCCGGCAAGCCGGTCCGCGAGAATGCCGAGATGCAGGTGCCAGCCGCCGGAGACGCTCGTCATCTCGGCCTTGTTGGCCAGCCGGCGATGCGTCACCACCAGCCGGACCCTCTCGCCTTCCGGCGCCAGCTCGAATGTCACCTCGGATTTCGCCTCGGGCTCGCCCGGCCAGGTAAACGCGATCGCCCTGTGCGGCTCGTAGCGCGTGACCTTGCCATGTCCGAGCCAGCCATTGTCGTGCATCTCGCGATAGCGTTCGGGTGGCGCCTCGTCGGTGATCTCCGAGTGCTTGAACAATAGCTCGACCTTGCCGCCGACCCGCCCCTCGATCTCGCCCGAGGCCAGCCACGTCCTCCGCTTGTCGGAGTCGGTGATATAGGCCCAGACCCGTTCGACCGGTCCGGGCAGGATGCGCTCGAAGCGCACCGCGCCGCTCTCCAGAACCACGCCATACTCGTTCATCACATCTCTCCTTTGTCGTCTTCGGGCTTTGCGAGCTCTCGTTCCAGGCGGTCGAGCCCGGCATTCCAGAAGCCGCGGACCTGCCGAACCCAGGCCTCGAACGCCTCTAGCCCCTCGGGATCGAGCCGGTAGATGCGGCGCTGGCCGCTCACCTCGACCGTCACCAACCCCGCCGCCTTCAGCACCTTGAGGTGCTGGGAAATCGCCGGGGCACTGACCTCGAAACGCGCCGTGATCTCCCCGGCCGCCAGGGCACTTTCGCCCAGCATCTCGATGATGCGGCGGCGGGTGGGGTCTGCGAGGGCCATGAAGCGATCCATGGCCTTTATTTATGCCATCACTTAATTAAGTCAATACGAAAATAACGCCCCGCAGCCGGCATTGTGTGCCGCGCGCCCGCCCCCCCCCGCGTCGCACGACTTGCCTCGGCGGAAGCAACGGGCGAAGGAACCGCTCCTGCCCTGCCCAAAAGATCGCCATGCCCAGCCGCAACAACACCCTCGCCGGTATCGCCATGATGCTGCTGGGCATCCTGCTGTTCTCGCTGAACGACGTGCTCGGGAAATGGCTGGTCGCGACCTATACGGTCGGTCAGCTGCTGCTGCTGCGCAGCGCCGCGGCGCTGGTGGTGCTCGCCCCGTTCGCGATCAGGCAGGGCGCCAGGAGCTTCCTGCGGCCGGAGCGACCGGGGCTGCAGGTGCTGCGCGTCGTGCTGGGCTCGACCGAGTCGGCACTGTTCTATCTCGCCGTGATCTATCTGCCGCTCGCCGACACGATGACGATCTGGATGGCGGCGCCGGTCTGGGCCGTCGCGCTCGCCGCCCTGGTCCTGGGCGAGCGCGTCGATCTCAGCCGCTGGCTCGCCGCCGTGGTCGGCTTCATCGGCGTCGCCATCGCGCTCGATCCCTCCTCGGCGACACTTTCCATGCCGGCGCTGGTCGCGCTCGTCGGCAGCGTGCTCTTCGCCTGCATGATGATCGCCGGGCGCAAGCTGCGCGGCACGCCCGATGTCGTGCTGGTCGGCTGGCAGACCTTCGGCACCTTGCTGATCGGCCTCGGCCTGCTGCCCTTCGGCTGGGTGACGCCGACGCTCACCGACACCGCGCTGCTCGGCCTGCTCGGTATCGTCGCCCTGGTCGCCCATCTCTGCGTGACGCGCTCGCTGAAGCTCGCCGAGGCCTCGGTGGTCGTGCCCTATCAGTACACGCTGATCGTCTGGGCGCTGCTCTTCGGCTGGCTGGTCTTCAACGACTGGCCGAAGCCCGCCATGCTGCTCGGCGCCGCCCTCATCGTCGCCGCCGGGCTGGCCCTGCTCATCCTGGAGCGCCGGGCCGGCAACACGACCTCCGACACCGCCAAGGAGCGTGTTACGATCGAGCAGAACTGACCGTCGAGGCGCCATGGCCGAAGGGTCCAAGCCACCCGAATTCTGGACCTGGCTCGGCGCTGGGGTCAGCTGCTTCTTCGGCCTGTGGCTGCTCCTGGCAGGCTGCGTGGGCGATCATCGCGCTCATCGCCGACCTGTTCTGCGTCGGCGTCGGGGCTCTGGGGCTGGCATCGACCTCGCGAACGCGCGACAAGACATCCGGCCGGCCGCAGAGCTGAGCGCAGGCGAGGACATGCGATGGCGACGATCTCCTATCTGACGACGGTGCAGTTCGGCTTCGGCGAGCTCAAGGCGGTTTCCGGCGGCCTTGCCGATCTCGGCATCTCGCGCCCGCTGATCGTCACCGATCGGGGCCTCGCCGCCACCGACCTGATCGAGCGTCTGCGCGCCGTCTCGCCCCTGCTCGGCAATGCCGCGCTCTTCGCGGAGACGCCGACCAATCCGACCGAGGAAGCCGTCCTCGCCGCCCTCGCCCTCTATCGCGAGCACGATTGCGACGGGCTGATCGCCATCGGCGGCGGCTCGCCGATCGACCTCGCCAAGGGCGTCGCCCTGCTCGCCGGCCATGACGGCCCGCTCGAGACCTATGCCGCCATCCTCGGCGGCATCCCGAAGATCACCGCCAAGGTCGCCCCGGTCATCGCCATCCCGACCACGGCCGGCACCGGCAGCGAGGTCGGCCGCGCCGCGTTGATCACGCTGAACGACGGCCGCAAGCTCGGCTTCATCTCCGCGCATCTGATCCCGAAGCTCGCGGTCTGCGACCCCGATCTGACGCTCGGCCTGCCTTCCTGGCTCACCGCTGCGACCGGCATGGACGCGGTCACCCATTGCATCGAGACCTATCTCAGCCCGCGCGACAACCCGCCGGCCGAGGCGATCGCACTCGACGGGCTGAAACGCGCCGTCTCGCATATCGAGCGCGCCGTCGCCGACGGCTCCGACCGCGAGGCGCGAAAGGAGATGCTGATGGCCGCCCTGCAGGGTGGCCTCACCTTCCAGAAGGGGCTGGGCGCCGTCCATGCCCTCTCCCACCCGCTCGGTGGCCTGAAGCAGGTCTCGCTGCATCACGGCACGCTCAACGCCGTCCTGCTGCCGGCGGTGCTGCGCTTCAATGCGCCGGAATCACAGGCGAAGTACGCCGAGATCCGCCGCACGCTCGGCCTTCCCGCCGATGCCGACCTCGCCGAATGGATTGCGGGCCTGACGGCGCGGCTCGGCATGCCGGCCTCGCTCTCGGCGATGGGCGTGCCGCGCGACGTTCTGCCCGCGATCGCAGAGGCCGCGGTCAAGGATCACTCGAGCGCCACCAATCCGCGCACCGCCAGCGCCGCCGACTATGCGGCGATGCTAGAGGAATCCTTCGGCTAGACAGCCGATTCTCGGCCCGGCGCCACGTAAGCGGAGGCGGGATCGGAAAGCCACAATCGCCGACAGGCTGCGCCTGTCGCGCCGTGGCGCCTTGACCATGGCCGGCGCCGCCGCCATCGTGCCGCAACGGACTCATTCCCTGCATACGAAGGCTGCCCCATGCGCCGCGTTTCGCTTCTTTCGGCCCTCGCCGCCGCCCTCTGCCTTCCCGCCCTCGCCGCCCAGGCGGCCGGCGGGCGCTATGTCAATCCCGTCGACCGGGCGGAAGAGCGCATCATCCCGATGTATGGCAACCTGCCGGCCTGCGAGGATCCCGCCGTGCTCGGCGAGATCACCAGCTGGTTCAACTCGCGCGAGGCCAAGTTCTGGGGTCCGCTCCAGATCGTCAGCTTCGACCGGGTCAAGCCGATCGGCTGGCGCCCCTGGGGCGACGACTTCATCCCGCGCCGCTTCTGCACCGCCCGCGTCATGACCAATGACGGCGTGCTGCGCCGCGTCGACTATTCCGTCCGCGAGAATCTCGGACTGTTCGGCTGGACTTGGAACGTCAACTGGTGTGTCAGCGGCCTTGATCGCCACCGTTCCTACGCCCCCGACTGTCAGATGGCGCGGCCCGGCCCCGAGCGGTAGCATCGGGCAATGAAGCCCCCGCGCGCCTGGCTGCCATGGCTGGCGCTGCTCGGTCTTATGGTCTTCGGCGCACCGGCGCAGGGGCAACATAGCCGCGGCGGCGCGCCGGGCGATTTCGACTTCTACGTGCTCGCCCTCTCCTGGTCGCCGGGCTTCTGCGAGCTCGAGGATGGCGGCCGCGGACGCTCGCGCGAGCAATGCGCCCCCGGCGCCAATCTCGGCTTCGTCGTGCACGGGCTCTGGCCGCAGAACGAGCGTGGCTTTCCCACCGATTGCGGCCCTGCCGGGCGCAGTCCGTCGCGCATGGCGATGTCGGAAGCCGAGGGCCTGTTCCCGTCCGAAGGGCTGGCCCGCCATCAATGGCGCAAGCACGGCACCTGCACCGGCTCCAGCCCGAGCGGTTACTTCGCCGATGTCCGGCGCGCCCGCGAGAAGATCGTCATCCCGCCGCCCCTGCGCGACAGCGGCCGCGAGCAGGTCTGGACCGCGATCGACCTCGAACGGGCCTTCGTCGCCGCCAATCCCGGCCTGCGTACCGACATGATGTCGGTCGCCTGCCGCCGGGGTGTGCTCCAGGAAGTGCGAATCTGCTTCAGCCGCGATCTGCGCGGTTTCCGCACCTGCCAGGAAGTCGACCGTTCCGGCTGCCGGGCGCCCGACTTCAGGGTCAACGCCGGCCGTTGAGCGCTTTGCCGCCGCGGCCGATATCAGCCGGGCGCAAAGCAGGCTA
>JAKFDB010000070.1:0-69120 GCA_036676315.1 Bradyrhizobiaceae bacterium | reverse complement strand
CGGGCGAGCAGCTTCAGTCCGTGCCGGCCCGGCAGCTCGAGATCGAGCGTCAGGATGTCGGGCCTGAGCTCCTGGATCGCGTCCCAGCCTTCTTCGGCACTGCCGGCGACGCCGATCACCTGGAAGCCGGGCGTCGAGTTGATGATCTGCGTCATCAGCTTCTGCATCAGCACGGAGTCGTCGACGACGAGGACTTTCACCGGGCCGGCAGAGGGGGTCGGCATGCCCATCACCAGATCTCCACTTCACCCGCCACCGGCTGGGTCTTGAGACGGTTGAGATAAGCGAGTTCCTGCTCCCGCTCGGGATCGCGTGCCGCCTGCTGGACGTGCTGGACCCAGGCGCGCCCGGTCGAGGGCTGGTAGTGGATGCGGCGCGAGCGGGTGCCACCGACATCCTTGGAGACGACCGGAATCCCCTCGCGGGCGAGGAAGTCGTTGACGAAGGTGATGTTGCCCTCGCCGATCGCCAGCATGGTGGCACCGGAGAGCACGCGCGCGCCGCCGAAGACCTTGGCCTCGAAATGGTTGCGCCGGCCACCGCGCTTGAGCAGGCCGTTGATCAGCACCTCCATGGCGGTGTCGCCATAGCGCTCGCCGGCGCTGGTGTCGGAGCCGCCATTGTTCTTCGGCAGCAGGAAATGGTTGAGGCCGCCCACGCCAACCTGCGGGTCGCGCATGCAGACCGAGATGCAGGAGCCGAGCACGGTGGCGACGATCTCGTCCTTCGCCGAAGTGATCTCATGCTCGCCGGGCGCAACCGTGATGATGGTCGCGTCAAAGCGCGGGTCGAAATAGCGCCGTGAGGATCGGGCAAGGCTCATCGGGCAAGGCTCATGGCGTGCGCTCGTAGATCGTCCGGCCGATCAGCCGAAGCTTGGGATGAGGCTGCGGCAGCGATTCCGAATGGCCGAGATAGAGAAAGCCGCCGGGATGAATGAGCGAGACGAAGCGGTCGAGGATCGCGGCCTTGGTCGGCGTGTCGAAATAGATGAAGACATTGCGGCAGAAGACGACGTCGAACGCGCCCTTCATCGGCCAGGTTTCGATCAGGTTGAGTCGCTTGAAGGCGATCAGGCGCTTGAGATCATCGCTGACCCGCACCTCGCCGCGGCCAGCCTGCCCCTCCAGCCGCAGGAGCGGGCGCAGATCGCCGGGCAGGCGCTCGAACAGGTCGAGCGGGTAGAGGCCCGCCGCGGCCCGGTCGAGGATATCGGTGTCGATGTCGGTCGCCAGGATACGGAAATCGAGATCGCTGCGATGGCCGATCACCTCGCGCGAAACCGCGGCGATGCTGTAGGCCTCCTCGCCCGAGGAGCAGGCCGAGGACCAGATCCGGATGCGGCCCCGCCGCGCCGCGCGCTCCTGGATCAGGCGCGGCAGTACATCGCCGCGCAGATGATCGAAATGATGGCGCTCGCGGAAGAAGGCGGTGTGGTTGGTGGTGACGGCGTTGATCAGCTCGGGGATTTCGTCCAGCGCTGCCGGCGTCTTGAGGAAGGCGCAGTACTCGGCGACGGAGTTCAGCCCCAGCGCCTTGACGCGGCGCGCCAGCCGCCCGCGCGTCATCGCCTCCTTGTGCTCGCGGATGACGATACCGGCGTGCTCGTAGACCAGTTTGGAGACGAAGCCCATGTCGTCGCGCGTCAGGGTCGGTTCGGTTTGGGGGGGCGGGGCTAGCATGGTCGGACTCTGTGGGCGCAAGGCTTAGAACTCCGCCCATTCGTCAAGCCGCCCGCCACCGGCGACCTTGCGGCGCGGCGCTGTCGGCCGGGAACGGATATCGGCGCCGCGGGCGGCCGCCGGCGCCATGGCCGGCCGTGGCGCGACTGGTGCCGCCGCGATCGGGCGCTGCGGGGCGGCGAAGCCGCTGGCTGCGGCCGATACGGCGCGCCCCTGGGCTTCCTCGGTGTGGAAGAAGGCGACGAGGCTCTTCAGTGCCTCGATCTGCGCCGCGAGGCTGGCCGCCGAACCGGCGCTCTGCTCGGCCAACGCCGCATTTTGCTGGGTCGCCTCGTCCATATGTGCGACGGCCTGGCTCATCTCCTCGATGCCGCCGGCCTGCTCGGCCGTTGCCGCCGAAATCTCCACGACCGTGCTGGAGACCTGCCCCGCCGCGGCGACGATCCGGTTCAGCGCCTCGCCGGTATGGCGCACGAAGCGGACGCCGTCGGCAACCTGCTCGTTCGAGTTGACGATCAGCCCCTTGATGTCCTTGGCCGCCTGGCTCGAGCGCTGGGCCAGCGTCCGCACCTCCGAGGCGACGACGGCAAAGCCCCTCCCGGCATCGCCGGCGCGCGCCGCCTCGACCGCTGCGTTGAGCGCCAGGAGGTTGGTCTGGAAGGCGATGCCGTCGATGACCGAGACGATCTCGGAGATGCGGGTGGAGGAGGCCTCGATCCGTTCGATGGCTGCGACCGCGTCGGAGACCACCTTCTGCCCGGCCTCGGCGACGCCCATCGCCTCGCCGGCAAGCTCGGTCGCCATGCGCGAGCGTGCCGCGCTCTGCTTGATCGAGGCGGCGAGCTGCTCGGTCGTCGCCGCCGTCTGTTCGAGATTGCCGGCGCTGTCCTCGGTGCGCCGGGCGAGATCGGCCGCGCCGCTGCGGATCTCGGCGGCGGTTGTCGCGACATGGCCGGAGGTCGCCTGGATGCCGGAAACCGTCTGCGCCAGCCGGCCCATGGTTTCGTTGAGCCCGGCCTTCAGCTCGGCGAGGAGCCCCTGATAATCACCGTCGATCCGCTGGGTGAGATCGCCATCAGCCATGCCGGAGAGGACCTCGGCGAACTCGCCGACGGCACCTTCAACGATGATGTTGATCTGGTTGATGCCCTCGGCGATCCGCGCCAGCCCATCCGATTTCCCGGCGAGCGGAATACGCCGCGAGAAATCGCCCTCGGCCGCGGCGGAGACGACATCGGCGACCTCGTTGGCGGCTTCGACCTCGTCCGTCAGCTCGCGCCATTCCATCGTCGCGCCAAGCGGCTGGCCGTCGGCCCGCACTATCTGGCTCAGGCTGAGGGCGACCGTGCGCCGGCCGAGCGCGAAGCGCAGCGAGCGCGTCCCGCCGGCGGCCGCCCTGGCGGCAGGCTGGCTGTGGAACACATCCATCACCTTGCCCAGCATGTCCTTGGCGGAGATGCCGGGAAAGGCGATGCGGAAATCGTCCTGCGCCTCGGCGAAGAACTTCAGCAGCGACCGGTTGGCGAAGACGACACGGCCCTGCGCGTCGCAGACCATGATGTTGGTACGGCAGCCGTCGAGCGCCGCCCGGATGCGGCTGGCCTCGACGCTGCTCTCCTGGACCAGGCGCAGGCTGCGGCCGAGATCGCCGACCTCGTCCTGGCGCGCGAGTTCCGGCAGCTCGGCTTCCTCGCCCTGCGCCAGCTGCTCGGCGCCGTCGCGCATCGCCACGAGCGGCCTGGCGAGCGAACGCGCGGCGAGCCAGCCGAGCCCGGCGGCGACTGCGAGCCCGGCAGCACCGAAAGTCAGCGCCGGCCCGAGCGTCGCGGAGGTCACCGCCTCGACCTGCTGGCTGGACAGGCCGAGAGCGGCAAGCTTCGCCGAGGTCGCTTGCTGCACCGCGAGCGCGACGCCCGTGGCCGCGAGCAGGGCCCCACCGGCGAACAGCACCGGCAGTTTGAAGGTCAGTTTCGAAAGGCCCGCCGGCATCGTGCTCATCGGCTTCTTGTACTTTCAGGGCGGTGGCAGGCGGGTAGTTTCCTCTGGCGCGTTGGCGGGCGTCCTCGGGGCGGTCCTATGACGGCTCAGTTGGCGCGGGCCTGCCGCGCCGTGATGTCGCCGCCATCCTTGATCACCGCGGCAAGGTCGAGCAGCGCCACGATGTCGTTTTCGAGCAGCACCAGGCCCTCGATCAGGCCGTGCTCGTCGCGCTCCAGGTCCGGCGCCGGACGCACCGCGCTGACCGGCACGTCGACGATGTCTGAGACCGAGTCGACCAGCAGGCCGGCAGTCTTGTCCTCGACATCGACGACGACGATGACATGGGTCGCGGTCGCGTCGGTGACGCCGAGACCGATCGCGGTGCGAAGGTCGTAGACCGCCAGGATCACGCCGCGCAGGTTGAGCACGCCGCGGACATGCGGCGCCGCATGCGGAAGCGGCGTTGTCGTTTGCCAGCCCTTGATCTCGCGGACCATGCCGACATCGATGCCGAAGGTCCGGTCGCCGACGCGGAAGGTGACGATCCGGCGCACCGCCGATTCCGGCTGCGCCGAGGTGAAGTGCTTTTCGCCGAGTTGCAGGGTCATGGTCATCCAGCCATTTTGAGTTCGGGAGCAGTTTGGCGGCCGCCAGCCGCCGCCAGGCGCAACATGGAATCGACGTCGAGGATGAGGGCGACGAGGCCGTCGCCGAGGATCGTCGCGGCCGAGGCGCCGTTGACCGTGCCGTAATTGGCTTCGAGGCTCTTCACGACGACCTGCTGCTGGCCGACGATCTCGTCAACCGCGATGCCGACATTTCCGCCGCGCTCGGTCTCGGCGATGATGATGATGTTCTCGTCACGTGTGCCGGACGAGCCCATCACCGCGCCGAGCCGGTAGAGCGGCGTCACCTCGCCGCGCCAGCGCAGGACTTCCTGGCCGAAGGTCAGGTGCTCGATCGGGGTGTTGGCGAGATGCTGCGTCTCGATCACGCTGGCGATCGGGATGACATAGCGGTCATCGCCGCAGCGGATCACCATGCCTTCCAGCACGGCGAGCGTCAGCGGCAAGGCGAGCGTGAACTTACAGCCGCGGCCGGGCTCGGAATCGACGCTGATGCGGCCGCCGAGCGATTCGACATTGCGGCGGACCACATCCATGCCGACGCCACGTCCGGAGATGTCGCTGACCGCCTCTGCCGTCGACAGGCCGGCGGCGAAGATCAGCTGGTCGATCTCCTCCGGCGCCAGCCTCTCATCCGGACCGACGAGGCCGCGGGATCTGGCCTTGGCCAGCAGCTTGTCGCGACCGATGCCGCGTCCGTCATCGGTGACGGAGATGACGATGCGGCCGGCGCGATGTTCGGCGATCAGCCTGATCGTGCCTTCGGGATGCTTGCCGGCGGCAATGCGCTCCTCCGGCGTCTCGAGCCCGTGATCCATCGAGTTGCGGATCATATGGGTCAGCGGGTCGGCCAGTTCCTCGATGATCGTCTTGTCGACCTCGGTGTTTTCGCCCTCGAGGACGAGCTTCACTTCCTTGCCGAGCGTCTGCGCCAGCTCACGCACGAGCCGCGGCATGCGCTGGAACACCGCCTTCACCGGCTGCGCCCGCACCGCCATGACATGGTCCTGCAGCTCGCGCGTCTGGCGCGACAGGGTCAGGATCCCTTCGGCGGTCTTGGCATAGACGTCATAGGGCAGCGAGCGCACGCATTCGACCAGCATCGACTGGGTGATCACGATCTCGCCGACCAGGTTCATCAACCGGTCGATGCGATCGAGATCGACGCGCACGCTGACCGCCTGGCGCTGGCGCGCGGCTGCCGTGTCGTTGGCCGCCGGCTTGACTGCGGGGCGCAGCGGAGACGGCGGCGCGGAAGCCGCCGCAGGGGCCGGCACGGCCGGCAGGATGTCGACCGGCGGCGCTGCAGCCGGTGGCGGGCCAAGGCGTGCCAGGATTGCGGAGAGGTCGGCAGCGACGTTCTGCGGCACTTCCGACGCCAGAGCCGCCTCTTCGACCGCGTCGTCATTGGCCGCCACGGGCATGACCTCGACCTCGAACTCCTCATTGGCGAGGGTGAAGTCGAACTTGGCGACGATCTCCTCGACCGGCAGCTCGGTGCGCAGCATCACGGTGAAGCGCATATGGCAGTCGGTGACGTCGAGCGCCTCCAGCGCCGGCACCTGGCTCATGTCGCAGGCGACGGAGAAGATCTCTTCGGCCGGCAGGCTGCCGAGCATGACGCGCGGCTCGATCACCCGGCGGAACAGGTCGCTCTCCGGGCTGATCCGGATGCAGACATCGCGGCCGGGCCGAGCGGCGGCGGGCGCAGCGGCAGCGGCCGGCTCGTCGTCCCAGCCATCATCGGCGGGCGGTGGAGCGGCAGTCTTGGCCTCGACCATGGCGAGCAGATTGCCGAGCGCAGCGATGCCCGGGGGCTCGTCCGACACGGCTGCCGGAGCCGGTTCATCCACCTTGGCCTGGCCGACCTTTTCGAGTGCGGCCAGCAGATCCGGGCGCGCCTGGGCCGGCTCGTCGTTGCGAGCCGCCGCGACGAGATCGGAGACCGCGTCCGAGCAGCGCAGGAACAGGGTGAAGGGCGCGTCCTCGAGCGCGACGCGCCCCGAGCGCAGATGGTCGAGCGAAGCCTCGAAGACATGGGCGAAGGCGACGAGCTCGGTGCAGCCGAAGGCACCGGCGCCACCCTTGATCGAGTGGATGGCGCGGAACGCGGCATTGACGTCCTCGGAATCGCGCGAGCCCTCATCGAGCGCCTGGAGCTTCTGCTCGAGCGCGCCGAGCAGCTCCTCGCATTCCTGGAAGAAGGTCTGTTTGAGTTCTGCCAGAGGATCCATCAAGCCGCCTCAGTTCTGGTAGCGCGCAACGAGGCCGAGCAGCGTGTTGGGCTCGAACGGCTTGACCATCCAGGCGCTGGCGCCGGCGCGGCGGCCTTCGGCCTTGATCTCGGCGCCGTTCTCGGTGGTCAGCACGATGATCGGGGTGTTCTGTCCGGCCGGCCGCGCGCGACAGGCGCGGGTGAACTCGATGCCGTCCATCAGGGGCATGTTCAGATCGGTGATGACGAGATCGGGCTTGAACTGGTCGAAGCGCGCGAGGCCCTCCTCGCCGTTCTCGGCCTCCGCCACCTCATGCCCGGCACTGCGCAGCGTCATGCTGAGCAGGCTGAGCAGGGTCTTGGTGTCGTCGATTGCCAGGATTCGCATCGCATTCACTCCAGAACGAGGGCGCTTTGGGCGAAATCGAACCCGATCGCCTGAAAGGATTGGCGGCACTCGTCGGACATCGCCTTGAGCGTGACGCTGAGGCCATGCGCCTTGGCGCTGGCCGCGGCCGCATGCAGCAGCTGGATCCAGAGACTGGGAAACGGCCCGGCGCCGGCACATTCGACGCTGACGCTTTCCCGCTGCTCCAGCGCGACGAGGAGCTGATTGCGAAAGGCGGCAGCCTCGGAACGGCCGAGAAGCGGCGGCAAAGATACGGTGATGACCACGGCGGCGCGACCTGTGACTGGTGGCCTTGAGGCTGTCACGGGACTGGTAAAAATTTCGCTAAGCGATGGCCCGGCCGGGAAGGATTGTGACCGTTTCGAGGCATTCGCCACGCTCGCCGGAGCGCGCTTCCTGCCGCTGAACTCCGTCCCGTTCAGCTCGATCTCACCAGCTCGTCCCGGGCAACCGCAGAAGGACCCGCGCGATTCATGCCGGAGCCTGCCTATTGAGGCTCGGGCACGGGTGCCGGATGACCGGTTTCGATTGCGTCCAAATGCGCGGACTTCTCAGAACAGGCTGTTGCTGATCGCGCGTGGAACCAGGGTGATGGCACCGCTCTGTTCCTTGTATTTGCGCGGGATATTGATGATCCCCGACAGGTGCAGCCAGAGATTGTTCGGCGAGATCGGCTTCACGATGATCTCGTGCGCGCCGAGCTTGGCGGCCTGAACGACGGCACGCCGGTCCGGTCTCTCCATCATCACCAGCACCGGGGCCTTGGCGAAGGGCGAGGTCTTGAAGGAGCGGATCGAGGCCAGGCATTTCATGCTGTCCCCCTCCGGCAGGTCCCAGTCGAGGACGACGATGTTGGGCTGCTTCTGGATGAACATGGTCGCCGCGCTGGCAAGGTCGGCAGCCTCGAAGATCCGCTGCAGCTGCGCCTGATAGAGCATCGTCCGGATGATGCGCCGGTAATGCGGGCTGGGGTCGATCAGCAGGACCGACAGATTCGGAAAGGCGGGAGCGATATGCATGACGGCGATTACGACCCGATACTCAACACCACATCCGGGCGAGAACGCCCGCTACTGCCGAAGCCTCTCGCTTCACTTTCCGCTCGCTCAGACGCTGAGCCCGAAGCGGAAGGCGCCCCAGTGCCGCCCCTTGACGAAGATCGGCGCCGAGAGATCTTCCATCACCAGAAAATTGCCGCCGCCCATGTCGCGCCTGTAGGTCTGCAGCAGGAAGGGCTTCTGGCTGCGTGCCGCCGCAAGCCCGGTCCGGTCGTTGAACAGCCGCCGGTTGCGGCAATTGGCATTGTTCCAGACCGGGTCGGGACCCTGCGGCTGCGAATATTTGCGGTTGTGCGTCGGCAGGAAGCCATTGCGGTCGACCGCGGCGCAGAAGACGACGCGGCGGTTGCCGGCAAGCAGCTTTTCCTGCAGCGGCGGCAGCAGGCGGTCCGTCAGGGCCAAGAAGCGGGTCGTCTGCTGCACCGGATCGCTGCCCGGAATCGGGCGGTAGGCCTCGTCGAACAGCTCGGCCATGGCGATCTGGCCGCTCGCCAGCGCCTGCTCGAACATCCCGGCGATCGTCGTCGCCGCCTCGATCGCGGTCGCGATCATCTCCGATTGCGGGGTGCGCACGCCGGAAGCGGCGATCGAGCCGAGCACCGCCTCGCTGGTCGAGACCAGCGAGCTCGCCCGGCGCGACGCGACCTCGAGGCTGTGGCTCGACTGCTCGACGCCGCCGACCAGATCCTTCAGCTCGGCCCCCACCTTGGCGAAGGCCACGGCATTGTCGCGGGTCGGCGCCGAGATGCTGTCGATCTCGGCGATGAGCCCGACCACCGACTTACCGAAATGGTCGAGTTCGCCGATCTGGCGCGAAATGCCCTGGCTCTCATCGCTGGCGCGGCGCGCCGCCAGCGCATTGGCCTCGCTCTGGCTCGCCAGCTGGTCGACCGTGGCGACGAGCGCATCGAGCTGCCTGGCGCTTGCGGTGGTGGCGTCGCGCGTCTGCTCGGCGAGCTGTTTGACGGCGGCGGCAATCACCGCAAAGCCGCGGCCGGCGGCGCCGCTACGGGCCGCCTCGACCCCGGCATTGATCGAAAGCAGCTGGATCTCGCGGGTGATCGACTGGATCGCCTCGCTCGTCTCGCGCAGCTTGTGGGCCCGGTCGACCGCGCCCGCCAGGGCCTGCGAGATCGATTGTGCGCCGTTCGAGAGTTCGGCGATGTCGTTCTGCGCGGCATTGAGACCGAGCCGGACCGCGCCCGTCACGCGCTCGAGGCCACTCTTCACCACCGAGGCCGCGTTCTGCGCCTCCTCGGCCGAACGCTGGATCGCCTGATTGGCGCGCGCCACCTGATCGACGGAATCGACGACGCGGTGCAGCCCCGCCGTCTGCCGGTCGAGGTGGCCATTGACGTCGCCGATACGACCGGAAATGTCGGTGATTTCGCTGCTCAGCTTGCCGAAGCGCTCCGCGATCTCGACGACGGCGCGCGAGGCGGCCTCCGCGTCGGTCGCGTCCTCATTGGCCGGGGCAGGCGTCTTCAGAGCCTGGGCGTGCATGGACACCGCGCTTCCGCGTGAGAAATCTGCCTTCCGAAGCTAAACGAACGCAGTAAATCGCCGGTTAATGGCCGCGCTCGCGCCATTTTCGGCAGTCCGAATGCGCGTCGTGGACGAAAACTGCGATTGCATCGAGTTCGCTGCATCCAGGATCGGTTTTTCGCGGTAACGTTGCGGCAGGCCCGGCATCAGGCGGCCGGCCTCTGGAGGAACCCATGCATCACGCTACTTCTGTTTCCCGCCGCTCGCTGCTCGGCTTCGGCGCCGCCGCGGCCGGCCTCGCCATCGCCCCCAAGGTCTGGGCGCAGGCCGCGGCCCCGGCCGCCCCGGCCGGGCCGTTCTCGCTGCCGAAGCGCGCCTATGAGGCGGCGGCGCTCGAGCCGCATATCGACGCCACGACGATGGACATCCACTACAACCGCCACCATGCGGCCTATGTCGCCGGGTTGAACGCGGTCGCCAAGGACCATGGCGTCCTTGCCCAGACGCCGCTCCAGCAATTGCTCGGGGATCTCGGCAAGGTGCCCGAGGCCGCCCGGGTCGCGGTGCGCAACTCCGGCGGCGGCCATGCCAACCACACTATGTTCTGGGAGATCATGGGTCCTAATGCCGGCGGCGCGCCGACCGGCGAGGTCGCAGCCGCGATCACGCGCGATCTCGGCGGTTTCGACAAGTTCAAGACCGATTTCGACACCGCCGGCCTGCGCGTCTTCGGCTCGGGCTGGACCTTCGTCACCGTGACCAAGGACGGCAAGCTCGCTCTCGCCAGCAAGCCCAACCAGGACACCCCGCTGATGGACAAGCAGATGGTCCTGATCGGCAACGACGTCTGGGAGCACGCCTATTACCTGAAATACCAGAACCGCCGCGCCGACTATCTCAAGAGCTGGTGGAACGTGATCGACTGGAGCAAGGTCAACGCCCGCTACGCCGCCGCCAAGGCCGGCAAGCTGACGATCTGAGCGGCCGGACGACGGTCTCATCCACGATGCCCGGCCTCATCCGGCCGGGCATTGCATTTTGAGATTGACCGGCTTCTCAATTCGACCTCGACGCTCCCTGCTCAAAAAGTCGGTTAGAGCATGCGAGCCCTCATCCTGAGGAGCTGCGCAGCAGCGTCTCGAAGGATGCTCCAGATGGTTCGGGAGCCTCCTGGAGCATCATTCGAGACGCCATTCCTCGCGGAATGGCTCCTCAGGATGAGGGCTCGGTGAAATCTCAAACAGGCACTACGCTGCCGCCATGAGCCCTTCCCTGACAGGCGCGCCTTGAACAGCCGGCAGCTCGAGATCTTCGCGGCGGTGATGAAGGCCGGCACGATCTCGCGTGCCGCCGAGCTGCTCGGCATCACCCAGCCCGGCGTCAGCCGCACCATCGCCGAGCTCGAACGCTCGGTCGGCTTCCTGTTGTTCGACCGTGTCCGCAACCGGATCATCGCGACGCCGGAGGCAAAGCTCTTCTATGCCCAGGTCCAGGCCTCCTTCCTCGGCATGGACACGCTGCGCGCCACCGCCGCCCGCATCCGCGACCACGGCACCGGGCAGTTGCGCATCGGCTCGCTCTCGGCGCTCGGTTCCTCGCTGGTACCGAAGGCGGTGCGCCGCTTTCGCGAGAAACGGCCCGACATCGCTGTGACGCTGATGGTGCTGCCCTCGCGCGACGTCCGCGACGGCGTCGCCTCCGGCGCCTTCGACATCGGACTCGCTGCCGACGAGATCGACGTTTCCGGCGTGCTGCACCAGCCCTTCGTCCAGCCCCGCGTGCTCTGTGCGCTGCCGCTTGGCCATCCCCTCGCGGAGAAGGAGATCATCGGCCCGCTCGACCTGCACGGCATCGCCTTCGTCGCTTATGTCCCGGAGGATCGCGCCCGCCAGCGGCTCGACCGCATCTTCACCGAGGCCGGAGCGCAACCCGACATCGTCGTCGAGACGATCTACGCCGCGACCGTCTGTGCGCTCGTCGCGGAAGGTATCGGCGTTGGCCTGGTCAGCCCCTATGCGGTCGCCGGCGCCGACCCGACCCGCCTCGTGCTGCGGCCCTTCGAGCCGGCCGTGCACAGCAAGAGTCTGCTGATCCTGCCGCTCGACCGGCCGAAATCCCAGCTGGTGCGCGATTTCATCGACTGCCTGATGGCGGCGCGCTGAGCATAACAATCAGGCATGAACTCATAAGCTGCGCCTGATTGCGGACGGGAGCCCGCCGGATGACCCTCCGGTGACGAAAGGGCCTTCCGATGCATGACCTGACCCGTTGCGTTCACCACCCGGCCGTCGACACCGAGGGCTATGCCAGCTTGACGGTGCCGACCCATCGCGCTTCGACCATCGTCTATCCCGATGCCGCGAGCTTCGCGGCCCGCAAATACCGTGGCTTTGACGGCTATACCTACGGGCTCAACGGCACGCCGACGACGCGCACGCTGGAAGCCCAGCTCAGCGCCCTGCATGGCGGGGTGCGCACCGTGCTCGTCCCCTCCGGCCAGGCTGCCGTCAGCATCGTGATGCTGTCCTTCCTGATGCCGGGCGACAAGGTGCTGATCCCGGATCATGTCTATCCGCCGGTGCGCAGCTTCTGCGAGGAGTACCTGAAGCCGCGCGGCATCGGCTACGGCGTCTACGATCCGCTGATCGGCGCCGGCATCGCCGCCTTGATCGACGACACCGTCAAGCTGGTCTGGGTCGAGTCGCCAGGCTCCGGCACCATGGAGGTGCAGGACGTAGCCGCGATCGCCAGGGCGGCAAAGGCCAGGGGCGTCCTGGTCGGCTGCGACAACACCTGGGCGACGCCGCTGCTATTCAAGCCGCTGGCGCATGGCGCCGATTTCGCCTGCGAGGCGCTGACCAAATATGTCGGCGGCCATTCCGATCTCCTGCTCGGCTCGGTCACCGTCGCCGACATCGCCCTGCGCCAGCGGATGAAGGAGACGCTGCGCGGCTTCGGCATCGGCGTTTCGCCGGACGAGTGCGCGCTTGCGCTGCGCGGCATTGAGACCATGGGCCTGCGCCTCGCCCATATGGGCCGCGTCTCCGAGGATTTCGCCAGGCGGATCAGCCATTCGCCGGCGGTCGAGCAGGTACTTCATCCCGCCCTGCCCTCCTGCCCCGGCCATGAATTCTGGAAGCGCGACATGGGCCGCTCCTCCGGCGTCTTCAGCGTCGTGCTGAAGCCGGCGCCGGAGAGTCTGCTCGAAGCTGCGCTGACGGCACTCAAGGTCTTCGCCATCGGCGCCTCCTGGGGCGGCACGCGCAGCCTGATCGCGCCGATGGCGGTCAAGGAGGATCGCAGCGTCAAGCCATGGACGCATGAGGGCACGGTGCTGCGCATCAGCATCGGCCTCGAGGATCCGGACGACCTCTGGAACGATCTGCAAGGATTGCTGCTGGCGCTCGAACGGCTGCCGGTCGACGAACTGGCCTGACGAGGCTCAATCACGACAACAAGGGGAACGCAAAGATGACCGCAATTTTCAGGCCGGATCGGCCTTCGGCTTCTGTCGTCGCGGCCATCGCGCTCGGCATCGGCCTCTCGGCGACCGGCCCCGCCGCCGCCCAGCAGACGCTCGATCAGATCAGGCAGCGTGGCTTCCTGATCTGCGGCGCGAGCCAGGGCAATGTCGGCTTCTCGGCGCCGGACGAAAAGGGCGTCTGGAAAGGCCTCGATGTCGATACCTGCCGTGCCATCGCGGTCGCCATCTTCGGCGACAAGGAGAAAGCCAGGTTCGTTCCGCTCTCCGGGCCGCAGCGTCTGACCGCTCTCCAGACCGGAGAAATCGACGTGCTCCCGCGGACCACGACCTGGACGCTGCGGCGCGATGCCGGCGGCCTGAACTTCTCCTTCCCCAACTACTACGAGTACGACGGCTTCCTGCTGCCGAAGAAGCTCGGCGTCACCGACACCAAACAGATGAAGGGCGCCTCGATCTGCCTGCAGTCCGGCTCGACCACGGAGGTCACGGTCGCGGACCTCTCGCGTGAGTACAAGCTCGGCCTGAAGCCGATCCTGTTCGACAATGTCCCGGCGACGCGCCAGGCCTTCTTCAGCGGCCGCTGCGACGCGCTGATTTCCGACGCTTCGGCGCTCGCGACCGCCCGCGCCACCCAGGCGAAGAATCCTGACGACTACGCCATCATCCCGGCCAGCGGACATTATGAGGCTCTCGCCCCTTCCGTGCGCCATGGCGACGATCGCTTCTACGACATCGTCAAATGGTCGTTCCAGGCCCTGATCGCAGCCGAGGATCTCGGCATCAGCCAGGCCAATGTCGATCAGCAGCTGAAGTCGGAAAATCCCAAGATCCAGCGCTTCCTCGGCGCTGAACCGGGCAACGGCCAGGCACTCGGGATCGATGAGAAATGGGCATACAATATCGTCAAGCAGATCGGGAACTACGGCGAGATCTTTGACCGCAACATCGGCAAGGACAGCCCGATCAAGCTCGATCGAGGCCCGAACAAGCTCCACAAGGATGGCGGGCTGATGTTCCCGCTTGTTTTCAACTAATCCTGGGATCCGCCAGCGGGAGGGCAAGGCCCTCTCGCAGCGAAAGGATCGGGCATGCTGCGCCTCTGGTTCGACAGCCGCTTCCGCGCGTTCTTCTGGCAGGGTCTGATCCTTGCGGCCTTCGTCTCGGTCATCTCCTGGCTGACGACCAACATGCTCGACAATCTGGCACGGCGCGGCCTCCAGACCGGATTCGGCTTCCTGCAACGGCCCGCCCGCTTCCCGATCTCGGAGAGCTTCATCGCCTATGAACCGACGCAGAGCTATCTGCGCGCCTTCTCCGTCGGGCTCATCAACACGCTCTACATCGCCGTGATCGCGATCCTGCTGGCGACGGCGCTCGGCTTCGCCATCGGGTTTGCCAGGCGCTCGCTCAATCCGCTCATGCGCGGCTTTGCCGCCTGCTTTGTCGAGACGATGCGCAACACCCCGCTCGTTGTGCAGCTCCTGTTCTGGTACGCGGTATTGACGCTCGGCCTGCCTGCGCCACGGGCAGCGCTCGAGCCGTTGCCGGGGATGTTCCTCTCGCTGCGCGGCCTGCTCTTTCCCTGGCCGCTGGTCGAGGGCGCCGCCCCTGCCCTCTGGGTCGGGCTGGCCACGGTGGTCGCCATGGCCGCTGCTGCCGTGGGGCGCACCCGGCTACGCAACGGCCGCCTCCTGCCGTCGCCCTCGAGGATCGGAGCAGCCGGAATGCTGCTGGTCGCAGTCACGGCCTGGGCGACGGGCCTCGACATCGCCCTCGACCGCCCCGTGCTCGGCGGCTTCAATTTTCAGGGTGGCGCGACCCTGACGCCGGAATTCATCGCCCTGCTGCTCGGGCTCGTGCTCTACACGGCCGCCTTCATCGCCGAGATCGTTCGCGGCGGCATCGAGGCGGTTCCAAAGGGGCAATGGGAGGCCGGGCGTGCGCTCGGCCTGCGCGAAGGCTCGATCCTGCGCCTCGTCATCCTGCCCCAGGCCGTCAGGATCATGGTTCCACCGATGACGAGCCAGTTCCTCAATCTCGTCAAGAACACGACGCTGGCGCTCGCCGTCGGCTATCCGGATTTCGCCTCGGTCATGGCCACGACGATCAATCAGACTGGCCAGGCGATCGAAGGCGTCATGATCCTGATGAGCGTCTATCTTTCCGTCAGCCTCTCGGTCTCGGCCTTCATGAACTGGTACAACCGGCGCGTGGCGCTGGTGACGCGATGACGGCCGGTCTCACCTTTCACGGGACCGCGACGTTCGTCGAGCGGCCCCGGCCGAAGCGGAACTCCGCCGCCCGTCTGTTCTTCGGCAGCCTGGGCAGCGCTGCGCTGACGCTCTCCGCTGGCGCCGTCCTGCTGCTTGCCATGCCGCGGCTGATCCAATGGGGGGTGCTCGACGCGGTCTGGCAGGGCGACGGCGCGGCCTGCCGGGAAGCCAGCGGCGCCTGCTGGGCCTTCCTGCGCGCCAAGCTCCGGCAGATCACCTTCGGCATCTATCCGCCCGAGCAGCAATGGCGCCCGCTGCTGGCAATGGTCCTCGTTTTCGGCGCGATTCTGTGGAGCCTGCCGCCGCGCAACTGGGGGCGTTCGCTTCTCCCGATCTGGACGGCGGCAGCCAGCGCCTTCTTCATCCTGATGCAAGGAGGCCTGTTCGGTCTGACCCCGGTGCCGACGGCGTATTGGGGCGGCCTTCCAGTCACGCTCCTCCTCGCCGTCGTCGCGCTCGGCGTCGGCTTCCCTTTCGGCGTCGTGCTGGCGCTCGGGCGCCGCTCGACACTGCCCGTACCGCGGCTGCTTGCGACCGGCCTGATCGAGATCATTCGCGGGCTGCCGCTGATCAGCCTCCTGTTCATGTCGTCGATCATGCTGCCGATCATGCTTCCCGACGGCATGGCGATCGACAAGCTGGCGCGAGCCGCGGTCGCGCTGACGATCTTCTCCGCCGCCTATCTCGCCGAAATCGTGCGCGGCGGGCTGCAGGCGGTATCGCCGGGCCAGTCCGAGGCGGCCAGAGCGCTCGGGCTGGGCTGGGGACAGGCGATGGGGCTCATCGTCCTGCCGCAGGCGCTGCGCAAGGTCATTCCGATGCTGACCAATACGGTCATCGTAATGGTCAAGAACACCGCGCTGGTGCTGGTCGTCGGCCTGTTCGATCTGCTGAGCTCGGGCAAATCGGCTCTCGCCGATCCGGCCTGGCCGAGCCCGTTCGCGGAAACCTACCTGTTCATCGCTGCGATCTACTTCACGATCTGCTTCGGCATCTCGCGCTACAGCGCTTTCCTTGAGCGCCGCGCCGGCGAGGCCGACGCACGCTAGGCGAGGTAGCCCATTTTGGTAAGACGCGGAACCATTGCGCGCTTCGGCGGTTGGCGTTCTTATTTTCCATCATAAAGGAGCGCCCCCTTGTCCAACCTCAGGTCCTTCGCCGCCGGCGCCGCCGCGCTCCTGCTTCTCCCGGGCGCGGCCATCGGCCAGCAGCGCACGCTCGGCCCGCCGAGCGCCTCGGTCCGGATCGAGGTGTTCTCCGTCGCCTTCATCGGCCAGGGACAGGTCGGCGGCGGCACGCTGGCCTTCCGCGGCCGCAACTATCCGATCACCGTGGGCGGCCTCGGCGTCGGTGGCATCGGCGCGGCCAAGCTGACCGCATCGGGCCGGGTCTACGGCCTGAGGCAGCGCGAGGACTTCGCCGGTGCCTATGTCCAGCTGCGCGAGGGCTGGGCGGTCGGCCGGGCCGGCAAGGGGCGGATGGTCCTCAAGAACGACAAGGGCGTCACCATCAGCCTCGACACAAGGCGCCAGGGCCTGCAGCTCTCGCTCGGTGCCGACGGTGTCCTGATCGGCTTCAAATAGGCGGCGCCCCTTACCGTATGAGGTCGGGCTCGGCCGTGGCTGTCGCAGCCGGCTTCTCCGCGTTTGGCCGGTCGCGCTGCGGCCATTGCAGCGCGATCACCAGAACTGCAAGCCCCAGCCCCAGCAGATCGGTCAGCCAGTCCGGCTTGACCAGGCAGAAGGCGGCCGCGACGAGCAGCGCGCGCTCCCAGAACGCGGCTCGCCGCAACAGATAGCCGTGCAGCCCCGCCGCGAGCAGCGTGATCCCGAAACAGGAGCAGACGAAGCGCCAGATGATCGTCGGCCAATCGCCGATCATCAGCAGCGCCGGCTCATAGACGAACATGAACGGCACGATGAAACCGGCTGCGCCGATCTTCACCGCCGCCCAGCCGCTCGACCAGAGATCCGCCTTCGCCAGCCCGGCCGCGGCGAAGACGGCGAGAGCCACCGGCGGCGTGATCGCCGACAGAATGGCGAAGTAGAAGGCGAACATGTGCGCCGCCGGCATCATGACGCCGAGCTTGACCAAGGCCGGCACCAGGAGCGAGGTCATGACGATATAGGCCGGCGTGGTCGGCATCCCCATGCCGAGCACGATGCCGGCGACGGCGGTCAGGATCAGCGCCAGCAGCAGATAGTTCTGCGAGAGCCCGATCACCGCCTGGGTGAAGACGATGCCCGCGCCGGTCAGCGAGACGACGCCGATGACGATGCCGGCGCAGGCGCAGGCGAGCGCCACCGCCAGAGCGTTGCGGGCGCCGTCGATCATGGCGTCGATGATGATCGGAACCCGCACGTTCGCACGCGTCGAGGCCCGCAGCGCGGCGACCGGGAAGCAGAGCAGCGTCCCCGCCAGCGCCGCCAACGGCGCGCTGTATCCCGAATAGAGCACGACGAGGATGGTGATCACCGGCAGGAACAAATGGCCGCGTTCACGCAGCGTCGTCCGCATCTTCGGCAGTTCGCTGCGCGGCACGCCCATGATGCCGTGGCGCTTGGCCTCGAAATGCACGGCAGCGAAACAAGCGACATAATAGAGGATCGCCGGGATCAGGGCCCAGATCACCACCTGCCCGTAGGAAACGGACAGGAACTCGGCCATGACGAAGGCGGCCGCGCCCATGATCGGCGGCATGATCTGGCCGCCGGTCGAGGCCACCGCCTCGACGCCGGCGGCGAAGTGCGCCTTGAACCCCGTCCGCTTCATCAGCGGGATCGAGATCGGGCCGTCGACCATGACATTGGCGACCGCGCTGCCCGAGATGGTGCCGAACAGGCTCGACGACACCACCGAAACCTTGCCCGGCCCGCCGGCGGTGTGCCCGGTCAGCGAGAGCGCGAAATCCATGAACAATTGCCCCGTGCCGGTGCGTTCCATGAACGAGCCGAACAGCACGAAGATCATGACATAGGCCGCCGAAACGCCGAGCGGCGCGCCGAAGACGCCTTCCGTCGTCATGAACAGCTGATCGAGCAGCCGCATCGGCTCGACCCCATTGACGAACAGCCCGTAGCAAAGGAACGCCATCGCGGTCAAAGGCAGCGCCCAGCCGATCAGCCGCCGCGTCGCCTCCAGCACGAGCACGACGAGCAGCACGGCCATCGCCATGTCGACGGTGCTCAGATCGTCGACGTAATAGATCCGGTTGACGACATAGTCATAGTTCCAGAACAGGTAGGTGATCGGCGCGACCGCAAGCGCCAGCAGGACATAGTCGAGCAGGGACGGCGCTGCGTCGGCTCCAGCCCGGCGATAGATCAGGAAAGTAAGCGCCAGCGCGAACAGCAGATGCGTGCCGCGAAAGATGATCGCTTCCGGCGTGCCCTGCCCGCCCAGTGCCGGCGGCAGGATGACCCACATGTGGTAGAGCGCCATCGTCACGGCAATCACGGCCGCGACCAGCCGGACAATGCCGGCATGGCTGAAGTCGAACTTGAACTCGGGTCTCGGAACGCTGATGTCCACGGGCGTATCCTGGCTCGAAGACCGACCCTCCGCATGGCGGCAAGGCGCGCGCACGCGCAAGCGGCACGACCGGATCAGTGGCTGCTGGGAGACACGCGCCGGCGCAGCCGGCGCGCCAGGTTTCAGGCCGTCCGCACGAGGCGCCGGAAGCAGGTCACTTCGCCGTCACGGCGATCCCTGCCTCCTTGTAGAAGCGGGCGGCACCGGGATGGAACGGCACGCCGACATCCTCGGCCATCAGCTTCGGCGTCAGACCGGCCAGGGCCTTGCTCGTCGCCGCAAGCGCCGGAACGTTGTCGGCGATCGCCTTGGTCATGGCGTAGACCTGATCGGCCGGCAGCTTGCAGGACGCGACGATGTGGGTCGCGTAGCCGATCACCTTTACGTCCTGATCCTGCTTCGGATAGGTGCCCTTCGGCACCGTCACCAGCGTATAGCCCGGGTTGAGCTTCCGCATTCCGTCGAGATCGGCCGAGAGATCGAGGAGCTTCACGTCCCGCGCCGAGGCGAGATCCATCACCGCGCCCGATGGGATGGCCGTGCCGAGCGAAAACGCCTGGGCGTGGCCGTCCTTCACCTGCTCGACCGAGTCAGTATAGGAAACGAAGGAGATCTTGACGTCGCTATAGCTCATCCCGTGCACCTTGAGCAGCTGCCCGGTGATGAGCTCGCCGGTGTTGCCACGCGGCTGGGTGGTGATCGCCTTGCCCTTGAGGTCCTTGACCGTCTTGATGCCGGAATCCACCGGCACCAACATCTGGAAATACTGCGGATACAGCGAGGCGACGTTGCAGATGTTCTCGTGCTTCTTCGGGAACGGCGCATTGCCCGCGAGCCCGTCGACCGTCGAGATCGAGTTGCCGAAGCCGACCTCGGCCTTGTTCTCCTCGATCGCCCGGACATTGGCGATGCCGGCGCCGGGCAGCGACTGAACGCTGAGGCCGGGCACGGCCTTCTCCCAGAGATCCTTGAGCTGGCCGCCAAGCGGCACCCAGACGCCGCCTTGCGGCCCGGTCATCAGCCGCATATCGGCAGCCATCGCCGGTGAACCCAGCGTCACCGCCGCAGCCAGAACGAAAAGACAGGTCGGCGCACGCGTCATCGATCTTCCTCCCATGAATGATCTTTTGGCGCCGCGTCTTGCGCGTGGTCGCTCCCCGAACGGTCGAGCCGGCCTTCAGGCCGTGCCCGCCTTGCTAGAAGCTATCGGCTGAGATCGATGTGGCAAGCCCCGATTTCCGCAGGCGCGGAGCGCCGCGGCCCGGCGGGTATCCGGATGGGGCTGGGAAGACTGGCCGGCCGGGCCGGACAAAGCTGCGAACACGTGTACGGTTGAAACCGCTATATAAATCACCCGTCCTGCATCGCCGTTATTGTCTCACTGGCAGGACAGTCTGTAATGATTCAGGCGGCTACTGCCCTCCTCGTCCTGATCGTAATCTCTTCGACAACACAGCGCCCCAGCGGCGCTCACGAGGAGACAAGCTGATGAGAAAGGTCCGCGGAATCTTCGGAAGCCCCGATGCCCATTGGATCGGCGACGGCTTCCCAGTGCGCTCGATGGTCTCGCCTGCCGTGCAGGGCGCCTCGTCGACCAGCCCGTTTCTGCTGCTCGACTATGCCGGCCCGGCCAACTTCTCCCCGACCGAGCGCCCGCGCGGCGTCGGCGTGCATCCGCATCGCGGCTTCGAGACGGTCACCATCGTCTATCAGGGCGAGGTCGAGCATCGCGACTCGACCGGCGAAGGCGGCGTGATCGGCCCCGGCGACGTGCAGTGGATGACAGCCGCCTCCGGCATCCTGCACGAGGAGTTCCACTCGCAAGCCTTTACCCGCAGCGGCGGCACGCTCGAGATGGTGCAGCTCTGGGTCAACCTGCCGGCGAAGGACAAGAACGCGCCGGCTGGCTACCAGACGCTGCTCGACAAGGAGATTCCGGCAGTCGCGCTGCCGGACGGCGCCGGCACCGTCCGGGTCATCGCCGGCGACTATCAAGGGCATGCCGGACCGGCGCGGACCTTCACCCCCATCGACATCTGGGACATCAGCCTGAATCGCGGTGGCACGGTATCGCTCACCCTGTCCGAGGGCCGCACCCTCGGCATCGCTGTCCTGCGCGGCAACGCCCTGATCAACGGAGCCGACAAGGTGCGCGAAGCCCAGTTCGCCCTGCTCGACCGCGATGGCGGCGATGTGACGGTCGAAGGCGAGACCGATGCGAGGCTCCTGATCTTCAGCGGAGAGCCGATCGACGAACCCGTCGCGATGCACGGCCCCTTCGTCATGAACACCCGTGAGGAGATCCGTCAGGCCATGGCTGATTTCGAGAGCAAGCCCAATGCCGTTGCGAGCAGCAGGTTGCGCTTCATTGTTCCCTCAGCAATTCTCAGATTTCGCGACGCGACCGTGTGGGAAGCCGACTCCTGGCGGCCTGCCGGGGCAGCCAGGAGTCCAGGCTCTCAGCTTAGTTTCTGGGCCGCAGGAATCGCCCAGGTGCCGTTGATGATCGAGGGATCCGTCTCGCTCGGCCAATACACCCGCAACATCAGGATGAACTCGCCGGGAGGAGTTGGGAGCCAGTTCGATTCCTTGTCCTTTCCGGGGGAGTCTTTCTGAATATAGAGATCGGTCGACCCGTCAGCGTTTGCCTGCAAATCCTGGCGCGCGCTGACCGAATATCGATTGATTGGATTGTTCACAAAGAAATACTTGTCGTCATACATTGTCAGCGACCAGAATCCGTCGGCTGGCGGCAAATGCCCCTTTGGGAACCGCATGACATACTTGTTGGCGCCATTATACTTCCGACCTTCCCCATCCACCTTTGACGTCGGGTAGACCGCGTCCTGCGGACGGTTGGCACCGAGGCCGATCGCGGTAATCAGAGCCCGCATCAGGTAATCCGTGCCGTAGATGCCGGTTCTTGTCGTGAAGGCCCAGCCGTTCTCGTCCTTGATCGCCTTGTTGATCTTGAACTGAAGCATGATCCTGTCGAACGCGACTTCCGGAACGCGCTTCACGAAATCCGCCTTGAGCTTGCTCGCGTCAAAATCCTGCCCGGGCACGATGCCGATGCGCGCGAATCTGGCGATCTGGGGAGCATCGGCAGCAGATGGCGGGTTGGTCTTCATCAACTCACTGAGCAGCGTGAAGTAGGATACCGCGTCCATGCGATTGACCTGTTCACGGACCGCCGTCTTCATGTCGACGGACGGATCGACCTTGCCGGGCGGAGGCGTATAGGGCTTGCCGTAGGCGCTGAGCGGTACAAGCTTGAACTCGTCCTGCAGCTTGTGCACGGCGGCATAGTCTTCGGGCGTGCCGGTGCAATAGATGCGGCCGAGCAGCCACACGATGTTGGTCGGCGATTTGTACTCCCGCACGCCGTCCGGCAACGTGCCCTTCCAGCCGGGTCCGGTAATCGCATAGGTCTGCGCCCCGGTGCCGGTCGTGCGCTTGCCCGGAACCTGGAACACCGTGGTCCAGCCATCGAGCATCGGCATCAGGAAATAGCGCCCCTTCATGTCCGGGATGCTGAGCACCCAGGGCTCTTTGCCGACGTCGAAAAAGGCGGTCGTGTAAAGCGTGTCCGCGTTCGGCGCCGTGACATCCCGGAATGCCGCGTCAGGATAGTGGCGCAGCTTGATGATTTGCCCCATCGGCGCCCGCGTTCCCACAGAGTCGGCAACATTGGTGATGACCCGGCGGGTCATTTCCATCGTCACCAAGGGATAGCCATAGATATAGGCGTCGGTCGCAAGCCAGAAATCCTCGAAACCTTCGCCAATGCCGAGAAATGCCCCCTGCTCGGCGAGTGCCGATGAGTCCATTGCCGCGCTGGCAAGCATTCCTATTCCGCCTAATGTGGCGGACCGACGAGTGATCTTCATTTCTTCCTCCCCAAAATGCTCACAAGATTACAACACCGGTCACACGCAGGAACGGCCCTGCAGCGAAGCTGGGATCAGCGACGCGCCGTTACGCCTGCGATGGGCTCCTGCATCAGCGTATGTCCGCGCCGGGAGAGACCGTGCCGCCGCAAAATGCGAAGCCGTGGCAACCACGGAATAACGTGGCTGGCGCGTCCTCAATCATTCACCGCAGCCTCTTCCGCGGCGCCTTTCAGGCCCACTGCGAAGGGACGGCGCGCTTGCGACAGCGCCGGTGATGCCGGCGTCCAAGGTGCCACGCACCTCGAGCTCTCCTCTATTCTCCGTCAAAGACCGTGCCCTCGATAGACGCACGGAGCGGCTGCATCCGGCACGGCGGTTTTCGCCTAGCCATTTCGCGCCAACTCCGGGGCGAATCTTGCCATCTCGCGCCAAACGCAACGACTCAGTGTCGGTTGCCCTCATGCAGGTGATGGCCGCGGGGCAACCTCTTCCTGTGTTGCCGCCGATAGGCGACAGGCTGAACTTTCATCAGACGCATGAAGGCGCGGCTGAAGCTGCTGGCGCCGGCATAACCAAGACGGAGGGCGATGTCGGAAATGCGCTCGTTGGATTGAACAAGAAGATGGCAAGCGGTATCGAGACGCACCTCGGCGACCATCTCGCTGTAACTGATACCTGTCTTTGCGAGATGACGCTGCAGTGAGCGCGTGCTCACTCCCAATTGACTTGCGATGAATTGAAGAGATGCGCCATTGTGCTGCAGCGCTTCAGCAATCGCTGCGCGCACGACGTATCGGGAGGGCAAATGGACGAGCTTCATGCCACGTCGTGAAAGGTCGAAGCCTTTGCCTCCCCGCTCAAACAATTCCGCTATTCAATGACTGAAAATATCGGCCGTCTGGCCATCAGCCGCCAAAATCAGACTGGAACGAGCATCGCTTGGAAATGATCAGGACGAAGCATTTGCGCCGCAGCGCAATCTTACAGAAGCGCACGAACACGCCATTGAGAGCCTGCTTTCTGCCCGTTGCTTCGGTAAAAGAGCCATGCCGAGGAATGGCAAGGTCAGAGAACTTCTCGATTCCGCCGGGGAGCAAACAGCATGGACGGAATTCCTTTAACCCGTTGCCAATTCATCATTCCCTTCACCGGTATCCATGACGAGATCGGCGCTCCGACCTCGTCACTTCTGACCAAATTTCGCCTGCCGACATCTTTGGAGGAAAAGGCCGACCACTTCGTGCCGATACTGCCGGCAATACGCTTCGCGGAAGCCGCGCAGCGGTCGCAAGGTATCACGGATTTCGGGTTTCAAGCCTCGCGGCGGCTGCAGTTTTGCCACCTCAGCGAAAGGATTCGGCTTCTGATCGGATGCTCGCCGACATTGTTCACCGCATTACAGCAGACGTGCAAATGGGCGACCCTCGAAGATACTATCTTGAGCATGTGGCTTGAGCGTCGTGATGATCACGTCAGGATTTGCAGCAAGCTCACTGGAACCGCCGGAATGGCGCATCTTGAACACTCGCAATGGCTTCAGCTCATCTTTCCCATCCACATTGTTCGACAGTTCGCCGGACCAAGCTGGGTTCCGACGACGATAGCCTTTGAAGCCCGGTATACGCCTAGCCTGGAGACTCAGTCCTCCTGGCCACATACGCGCTTCCTCTCTGGGCAAGAGGCGTCATGGATCGATGTGCCCATCACGCATTTGAGCCTGCCCAACCTTGCCGATGAAGTGCTGCCCGATCCATCCGGTGATGACGCTCGGCCGGCCGGCCATGAAATCATCGGCACGCTCAAACTGATGCTGCCATCATACCTGGATGAAGGCCCCCCGACCGTCGCTGAAGTCGCGAAGATGGCCGGCACCAGCGTCAGGAGCCTTCAACGCAAGCTCTCGGATGCGGGTCTCACATACTCCGACCTGCTCGGCGCAGCCCGGTTTGAAAACGCCGCAAAATACCTGCGCGAAACGGACGCCAAGATTATCGAGATCGCTTTCTCTTCCGGCTACACGGACCCTGCGCATTTTACCCGCGCCTTCCGTCGGATCTCCGGCGTGACACCGCGGCAATTCCGCAACCAGTGGAGACCGCGGTAAGCCCGCCCTCGCATCAAAAGAGAGTCGGCCGCGGAGATCGCGCCCCCCAACTGGCCGATCACTGATATGAACTGATGGGCTGGATGCCCCGGGTTTCCCCGAGGGCGATCCAGTGCGCCTTCGCCCTGTCCTTGTCTGAGACCGGTTGTGGATCAGCTTCCAGGGTCAGGGCCAATCAGCCGGCGACATCGGTCACCACATCGTCCAGCGCGGTGAGGAAGAGGTCGGCATTGTCCTTCGAGAAGACGAGCGGCGGCCGGATCTTGAGCACGTTGGCGGCAGGACCCGCCGCGCTGATCAGCACGCGCTTGGCGCGCAGCCCGTTGACGATACGGGCGGCCTCATCGGTGGCGGGTTCGCGGGTCGCGCGATCGCGCACCAGTTCTGCCCCGACAAACAGGCCCGCCGAACGGATATCGCCGAAGATCGCGTGGCGCTGTGCCAGGGTTTCGAGGCCGCGGCGCAGATAGGCTCCGACCGTTGCGGCGTTCTCGACCAGCTTGTCATGCTCGATGACATCGAGGACCGCCATGCCGACCGCGGCGGAGACCGGGTTGCCACCAAATGTATTGAAATAGCGCAGGCGCTCGCCGAAGCGCTCGAGCACCTCAGGCCGCGCGACCATGCCCGCCATGGGATGTCCGTTGCCCATGGGCTTGCCGAGGGTGACCATGTCGGGAACCAGCCCGTGGCGCTGGAAGCCCCACATGCCGTGGCCGGTTCGGCCGAAGCCAGGCTGGACCTCGTCGGCGATGAAGAGCCCGCCGGCCTCGCGCACCGCCTCGACCGCTTCGCGCAGGAAACCCGGCGGATCGGCAAAAACGCCATCGCTGGAGAAGATCGTGTCGACCAGAAGCCCCGCCGGCTTGACGCCGTCGGCCCGCATCCGGGCCAGCGCCTGCCGGACATGGTCGGCGAAGATGCGGCCGATATCCTGGTCCGGGTTGCGGTAGGCGTCGGGGGCCGGCACGCGATAGACATCCTGGCCGAGCTTCATGCCCGCGCCGAGCGAAGGCGACATCTCCGCGATCGCGTTGGTGACACCGTGATAGGCGAACTGCGTAATAATGAAGCCGGTGCCGCCGGTATGGGCCCGGGCAACACGGAAGGCGAGGTCATTGGCCTCACTGCCGGTGCAGGTGAACATGACATGGCCGAGTTCTGCCGGAAAATACCCCAGCAGCCGCTCGGCATAGTCCAGGACCGTCTCGTGCAGATAGCGCGTATGGGTGTTGAGCTGCCCGGCCTGCTTGGCGAGTGCTGCCACGACGTGCGGATGGCAATGCCCGACCGAAGCGACATTGTTGTAGACGTCGAGAAAAGCGCGGCCTTCCGGATCGTAGAGCCAGACGCCTTCGCCGCGAGTCACATGCACCGGATCGGCATAGAACAGCCGATAGGCCGGGCCGAGCAGGCGCCGGCGTCGCTCCACCATTTCGCGCTCGCGCGCGGCCAGCGCGTCGGTGGTGGCGGGGTCGTAGGCGTTGATCATCGTCATCGTCGTCACTCCACCTGGCAGGCTTGGCGCAGATAGGCCTGGGCTTCGGCACGCTCCAACGTGTCGCAGCGGGTCAGACGCGCCCAGGCCTGCAGGTTGTTGCGCAGGATATAGGTCTGGTTCTCAGGGTAGCGGGCGGCGCGCCAGCCCGAGATCGCCACGGTCAAGACCATGCGCGTCGTGATGAGATCGAACAGCAGATCGAGTTCGACCGGCTCCAGCGGCACGATCCGGTGATAGGCGGCGACCATCTCCGCCACCAGTTCCAGCGGATGGCCGGTTTCCGAGACCTGATAGGCACCGGCTACGGCCAGGCTGTTGATCAGCGGCGCGTGGACCATGTCGCCAAAATCGATGATGCCGACGACCCGGCTGTGATCGTCAGGCGCCACCAGCACGTTGTGCGGATTGAGATCGTTGTGGATCACCTGCGCGCGCAGGCCCGGCAGCCTGGGCAGGGCGTGCTGGTCGAACCGATCGAGCACGCGCTCCGCCAGCGCGCGCTGCGCCGGATCGCGGATATGCGCCAGCAAGGGGCGCACGGCGTTGGCGTGCTTGAGGTCCCACATCAGCTCATGACCGGCGCCGGCATGGAAAAAGCCGCGCAAGGCGAGGTCCAGGCGGGCTGCGTGAAGCCCGAGATTGTGCTGCAGGCTTTTGCCGGGGGCTGCCTTGTGCATCGACACGCCCTGCAGAAAGGACAGGACGCGAACCAGGCGCGGCGCCTCGCCAGGTCCCTCAAGCAGCCAGTCGGCCGCGCCCGTGCGGGAGCGCATCAGGCGGGGCACCGGCAGGTCGGGGTCGACAGCCGCGATGTGGAGGAGCGCCTTGGTCTGGAAATCGATGACCTGCGGATCCTCGGCCGGGTTGCTGACCTTCAGCACGTAATGCACATCGCCCGAGCGCAAATGGAAATTGCGGTCGCGCTCGCCGGTCAATCCGGACGCCTGCGTCTCCAGCCCAAAGACCTCATAGGCGATGCGCTCGACATCCTGCAGCGACAGCTCCGGTGAAGCCGTGTCGAGGAGGACGGTCGGTTCCGCAATCTGGTTGGTCGTCATGGCTAAAAATCCCTGGATGCATCGCCGCATCGCACTGATCCGGCGATGCATCTCTGCTGGCCTCAAGAGTGTGTTTTCCCCACCGCCCAGCGACCCGCGTCGCTATCGGAAGGCTCGCTATTGACCGAGCAGGAGGAGCAAAAGCGTCGTTATGGCGAGGTTTCGTTCTGCAGGCCTGCGCCATCCGGCGGGATCAGGATGCCGTTGTTGAGAATGACGTCGCCCCCGGCGAGGATATCCTCCCGGATCGCGGTCTTCGCCGCCAAGGGATCGTGACGCCGGATCGCGTCGATGACGTCATAATGATGCTCGATCATGGTTCGTCCGCCGTTTTCGTAAGCGGCGGCGATGACGGGCCCCATCTGGAGCCAGAGATTCTGCAGGATGCCTCGCAGGATCGGCATGGCGGCGATCTCGGCCAGTTCGAAATGGAAGATCTGGTTGATCGCCGTCGCACGCGTGAATTCGCTGCGCGCCAGGGCCTGCTCATTGTCTTCGGTCAAACGTTCCAGCCGCGCGATATCGGCTGGTGTTGCATTCCTGGCGGCGCCCTCCGCTGCGAGCCCCTCCAGCTTGAGGCGGATCACGCGGATTTCGAGATAGCGCTCCTGATGCAGGATCGGCACGCGGATGTCGCGCGGGCTCTTCAGCGACAACGCGCCCTCATGCACCAGCCGGAGAATGGCGTCGCGTACGGGCGTCACGCTGGTGCCCATCTGCTGGGCGAGATCGCGGATCTTCAGACGGTCGCCGGGTTTCAGCGCCCCTTGAGTCAGGGCTTCGGCGATGTGCTGGTACACGCTGCCACCGAGGCTGCTCTGGTCCATGACCCGATGCTCAAAGTTCACAATGAGGTCCCACTGAGGATGACACCGTTACAGCGCATTCGGCACCGGCCCGGGGCGTGGGGGCTGGTGCGCCGCCCACGCTCCGGCCAGATCTCAGGCAGCCTGGAAGCCGAACATCGACTTGGTCTCGAGGAAGTCCTCGAAGCCGAACTTACCCCACTCCCGGCCATTGCCGGACTGCTTGTAGCCGCCGAAGGCGCCGGCTAGGTCGCCGCCTGCGCCGTTGAGGTGCACCATCCCGGCGCGCATCTGGCGGGCGACGCGGCGGGCCTGGTCGAGATCGCCGGCGGTGACGTAGCTCGAGAGCCCGTAGACCGTGTCGTTGGCGATTGCGATCGCCTCCGCCTCGGTTTCGTAGGGCAGGATCGACAGCACCGGTCCAAAGATCTCCTCGCGCGCGATCGTCATGTCGTTGCGCACATCGGCAAAGATCGTCGGGCGGATGTAGTAGCCGCGATTGAGCGCTTCGGGGCGACCGGTGCCGCCCGCTACCAGACGGGCGCCTTCGGCGATGCCGGCTTCGATCAGCGCCTGGATCTTGTCGAACTGAACCTTGCTGACGACCGGCCCGATGGTCGTCGAAGCGGCGCGCGGATCGCCGACGACCGTCTGCTCGGCGACCTTGCGGGCGATCTCGATCGCCGCTTCCTGCTGATCACGCGGTACCAGCATGCGAGTCGGGGCGTTGCAGGACTGGCCGCTATTACTGAAGCACTGGCGCGCGCCATGCGTGACGGCCTTCGCCAGATCGGCGCCGGGCAGGATGATGTTCGGCGATTTGCCGCCCAGTTCCTGCGCGACACGCTTCACCGTGTCGGCCGCGGCGCGGGCCACCGCGATACCGGCCCGGGTCGAGCCGGTGAACGAGACCATGTCGATATCGGGATGCGAGGACAGCGCCGCGCCGACCGAAGGACCATCGCCATTGACCATGTTGTAGACGCCGGCGGGCACGCCTGCCTCATGCATGATCTCGGTGAAGAGCAGCCCCGACATGGGCGCCACTTCGCTGGGCTTGAGCACCATCGTGCAGCCGGTGGCCAGGGCCGGGCCAACCTTGCAGGTGATCTGGTTCATCGGCCAGTTCCACGGCGTGATGAAGGCGCAGACGCCGATCGGCTCGCGGGTGACCAGCGTGCGGTTGATGACCTCGTCGAATTCGAAGGTCTTGAGTACCTCCAGCACCTGCGAGAGATGGCCGAGGCCCGCCGCCGCCTGGGCGTCGCGCGCGAAGCCGAGCGGCGCGCCCATCTCGTCGGAGATCGCGGCCGCCATCTCGTCATAGCGCTTCCTGTAGGTCTCGATGACGCTGGTCATGAGCTCCACCCGCTCCTTGCGGCTGGTGCGCGAGAACGAGGCGAAGGCGCGCCGTGCAGCCGCCACGGCCTTGTCCACATCCGCTCGCTCGCCCATCGCGATGCGCGCATAGGCTTCTTCGGTGGCCGGATTGATGACGTCGAGCGTGGAGCTCCCCGTCGGGGCAACCCAGGCACCGTCGATGTAGAACTGGAGGTTATGTGTCATGACCTGTTTCTACTCCTTGGAATGCGATGCGAACGGCTTCAGCGGGACGTGGGCGAGGAACCGAGCAACCCGTCGAGGAACTGCCCGAGGCAATCGCCGATCACCGAGATCTGGTAGCCACCTTCCTGAACGATGACGACCGGCAGTCCGGCGGCCGCGACCCGCTCGCCGATGCCACGGAAGCCGGCCGTCGAGACGTCGAGCAGGCCGATCGGATCTTCGCGATGGCTGTCATAACCGAGCGCCAGCACGAGCGCCTCGGCGCCAAAATCCCTGACCTGTGCGAGCGCCGTATCGACCGCGCGATGGAAGGCGGCGTCGTTCGACTTGGGCGCCAGCGTTAGGTTGATGTTGCAGCCCTCACCCTCGCCATGGCCGCGCTCGTCGGCATAGCCGATATAATAGGGATAGTAGCTGTTGGGATCGACGTGGATCGACACCGTCAGCACATCGCGGCGGCGGTAGAAGATCTCCTGCGTGCCGTCGCCATGATGGGCATCGACATCGAGCACCGCGACCTTGCCGAAGCGCTGGCGCAACCGCTCGGCGGCGGTGGCCGCGTTGTTGAGATAGCAGAACCCCGTGGCGCGGTCGGCGCGGGCGTGATGCCCGGAGGGACGGCACAGGGCATAGGCCGCCGCCTCGCCGGCGATCACGGCATCCGCGGCTGCGACCGCGGTATGGTTGGAACGCAGCGCCGAGCACCAGGTGTCGGGGCCGATCGGCACCGCCATGTCGCCGAGATAATAGCCGGCTTCCGCGACGATCCAGTTGGACCGGCAAGGCGGGCGATGGGCCGTGCCGGGCCCGCCATTCCAATACGGCGAGACGTTGGGCAGGACCTCGGGACCCGCCTCGGGAACCTTTCGCCACCGCTCGAAGGCGCTCTGCAGGAAATCGAGATAGCTTTGCGTGTGGACCGTCAGCGCCGGGGCCTTCCCGTAGTCGGAGGGCTGCTCCGGCGCGATACCGCGCTGCTTCAGCGCTCCCAGCAACGCCTCGGTGCGGCTCGGCAGGTCCTTCGGCTCGCGGATGCGGCCAACCTGCATGAACTGCTGAGGGTCGTGCAGGCTTTGGTCCGGATGAAAGAATGCACGCATCGTGCCTTGCTCCTGTAGTCCTGTTCCAGATCTATGCGGCCGCCCGCGCCAGCGCGGCGGCCCGCACCGCCGAGAGCGTGGTATCGGGCGTGATTCCGTCCGGATCGTAGCGAATCTCGATCAAGGCCGGCATCGACTCATGCTCGGCGAAAGCCTGCGCGCGCTCGAAGGCCGGCGCGAAGTCGCTGGTCTGCGCCACGGTTTCGCCGTGCCCGCCATAGGCGCGCACCAGCGCCGCGAAGTCAGGATTGGTTAATGACAGACCGAAGACCCGGGCCGGGTATTCGCGCTCCTGATGCTGGCGGATGGTGCCCCACATGCCGTTGTTGAACACCAGGATGACAATCCCGAGCTTGTTCTGGGCTGCCGTTCCCAGTTCCTGCATCGTCATCTGGAAACAGCCGTCCCCGGCGTAGCAAAGCACCTGGCGCTGCGGGAAGGCGAGCTTGGCGGCGATGGCCGCCGGCAGGCCGTAACCCATCGCGCCGCAGATCGGGGAGGCCTGCGTGCCCAATCCCGAGAACTGCAGGAAGCGGTGTGGAAACAGCGCGAAGTTGCCGGCGCCAAGCGTCACGCAGGCGTCTTCAGGCAGCTTCTGGCGCAGCGAGGCCGAGATCTCCGCGAGATTGGTTTCGCCCGGCATCGGTCCGGGCTCCAGCGTCGCCAGATAGTCGGCATTCGCCGCCGCGGCGGCACCGGCCCAGTTAGGGCTCGTCTTGGGCGAGAGTTCGGAGACTGCGGCGGCGAACCCCGTCGGATCGGCGACCATGGCGAGCTCCGGCCGGTAGACCCGACCGAGTTCATTCGGATCGGGATGGACATGCACGAGCTTCTGGCGCGGTACCGGGCAGGCGACGAGCGTGTAGCCCTCGGTCGTCGGCTCGTCGAGACGGGTGCAGACGGCCAGGAGCAGATCAGCCTCTTCCAGGCGCCGCGCCAGCTTGCGGTCCATGCCGTAGCCGACATGGCCGGCGAAGTTTGGATGGCGGTTGTCGAAGCATTCGAGCCGGCGCCAGGAGACACCGACAGGCAGATCGTAACGCTCGGCAAAGCCGCGGATGGAGGCCAGGGATTGCTCGTTCCAGCCCGTTCCGCCGACGATCATGACCGGGCGTTCCGCTGCGGCCAGCAATGCTGCGAGCCGGTCCATCTCCGCCGGCGCGGGGTGGGGATGGGCGCGTTCCGTCGGCAGGACATCGGCCACCGTCGCCTTGCCCCACAACGTGTCCTCGGGCAGTGCCAGCACCACCGGACCGGGCCGCCCGCTGCGCGCGACCTGGAGGGCCCGGGCAACGAATTCGGGAATCCGGTCCGTGCGGTCGATGCTCGCGACCCATTTCGCCATCGGCCCGAACATGCGCCGGTAGTCGACTTCCTGGAAACAATCGCGCTCGGCGGTATCCGAGCCGACCTGCCCGATGAACAACACCATCGGCGTGCCGTCCTGATAGGCGGTATGCACGCCGATGCAGGCATTGCTCGCGCCCGGCCCGCGCGTGACGAAGCAGATCCCGGTTTCGCCCGTCAGCTTGCCATGGGCCTCCGCAGCGAATGCCGCACCGGATTCCTGGCGGAAGGAGATCGTGGCGATCGCGTCGCGGTTTTCATAAAGGGCGTCGATGCAGGGCAGGAAGCTCTCGCCGGCAACCATGAAGACACGGGCCACGCCGTTGAGCATGAGATGGCGAACGAGGATATCGCCACCTGACCTGACGGACATGGAGTTATTCCCACTCATTCTCGTTCTCCTCAGAGCACTGCCAGGCGCGGATTCCAGTGGGAGCCGGGGATGGCGGCGATCAGGCGCTGCGTGTAAGCGTGTTGCGGCGCGTCAAAAATCTGTTCGGGCGGCCCGTATTCGACGATCTCGCCGCGATGCATCACGGCGATGCGATCGCAGATCTGCGCGGCGATGCGCAGATCATGGGTAATGAAGATGATCGCGATGTTCAGCTTGCGCTGAAGCTCCTGCAACAGCGTCAGGATCTGCGCCTGAACGGAGACATCGAGCGCCGAGACGCTTTCATCCGCCACCAGGAGCTCCGGCTCCAGCGCGAGCGCGCGAGCGATGCCGACGCGCTGCCGCTGCCCGCCCGAGAACTCCTGCGGATAGCGATCGAAGGCGGAGACCTCCAGCCCGACCAGGTCGAGCAGCTCGCGCGCCTTGCGTTCGGCCTCGGCATGCGAGACGCCATTGGCCATCGGCCCGTCGATCAGAATGCGCCCGACCGTCTGGCGTGGATTGAGCGAGGCGAACGGATCCTGGAAGATCATCTGGATGTGGCGCCGCAGCGGGCGGAAGGCGCTGGCCGACAGCGGCACGATGTCCTTGCCGCGAAACAGGATCTCGCCGGCATCGATCTCGGTGAGCTTCAGCAGGCAGCGCCCGAGCGTCGACTTGCCCGAGCCGGATTCGCCGACGACGCCGAGCGTCTCGCCCCTCTGCAGGTTGAAGCTGATGTCGTTGACGGCGTTGACCACGCGCGGCTTGGAGAAGAAGCCACCACCACTGCTATAGACCTTGCGCAGACCCTTGACCTCGAGCAGCGTCGTGCCATCGGCTCCAGAAACGGCCGCGTCGTCCTTGGCCTCGCGATGCGGGACAGCGGCGATCAGGCGGCGGGTATAAGGGTGCTTCGGGCGGTTCAGGACCTCATCGGCGGGACCCTGCTCGACGATCAGGCCGCGCTCCATCACTGCGACGCGATCGGCGATATCGGCAACCACGCCAAAATCATGGGTGACGAACATCACGCCCATGCCCTTGGCGCGCTGGATCTTGCGGATCAGCTCCAGGATCTGGGCCTGGGTGGTGACGTCGAGCGCGGTCGTCGGTTCGTCGGCGATCAGCAGCGCCGGCTCGAGCGCCAGCGCCATGGCGATCATCACGCGCTGGCGCTGCCCGCCCGAGAGGCGGAAGGGGTAGGAATTGCGCAGATTCACAGGGTCGGGGAGCCCGACGAACTCGAAGAGTTCGAGCACTCGGCGCTCGCGGATCGCCGCGTTCTTCTCGCCATGAACCTCCAGGACTTCGGCAACCTGGTCCCCGACCTTCATCAGCGGGTTGAGGGCTGAAAGCGGTTCTTGGAACACCATCGCCATGGCGCGGCCGCGCTGCGCCTCCAGTTCGGGCTCGCTCATGGCCAGCAGGTTCTTGCCGCGAAACAGGATCTGCCCGCCGGTCGGCTGCAGATAGCGCGGTAGAAGCCCCATGATGGCGTTGGCGGTCAGAGATTTGCCGGAGCCGGATTCGCCGACGATGCATAAGATCTCGCCGGCCTGCAGATCGAAGGAGATCTTCTCGACGGCGAAGGCGCGGTCGAGCCCGGCCGGCAGCGGAATCGACAGGTTCTCGACGCGCAGAAGGGAGGTGGGTTGATCCGTCATGTCAGCCCTTCCGCCCGCGCAGATGCGGATTCATCGCGTCATTGAGGCCCTCGCCGATGAGGTTGATCGCAAGCACCGTCAGCAGGATGGCAACACCCGGGAAGACACTCATCCACCAGGCTTCGCGCAGCATCGTGCGGGCGGCGCCGATCATGAAGCCCCAGCTCATCATGTTGCGATCGCCAAGCCCGAGGAACGACAGCGAGCTTTCGGTCAGGATCGCGGTCGCCACCATCAGGGACGCTGTCACGATGATCGGCGAGATCACATTGGGCAGGATCTGGGTGAACATGATGCGCGGGCCGCTCTGGCCGATCACCACTGCCGCCTGCACGAATTCGCGCGAACGCAGGCTGAGAAATTCGCCGCGAACCAGGCGCGCCACGGGCGGCCAGGAGACGATCGCGATGGCCAGGGTGATGGAGGTGATGCTCGGATTGAAGATCGCCACCAGCACGATGGCCATGGCGAAGGCCGGAATGGTCTGGAAGAACTCGGTGAAGCGCATCAGCACATCGTCGATCTTGCCGCCATAGAAGCCGGCAAGGGCGCCGATGGACACGCCGATCACAACCGCGACCGCCGTCGAGATCATACCGATGAGCAGCGAGACCCGCGCGCCATAGGCAAGGCCGGCGGCGATGTCGCGCCCCAGCATGTCGGTGCCCAGCGGAAAAGCCGGGTCCTCGGAGGGCGCCAGCAACGGGTCGCCGACGCTCTGCCAGGGGCTGATCGGGAACAGCAGGGGCGCCGCAAGCGCCACGACCGCCACCACGATCAGGATGCCGAGGCCAATGAGAGCGCCGTAATTCTTGGCATAACGCTGGAAGAATTTCACGATGGCGATCCTCAGCTTGCAGCTTCGATGCGCGGATCGACGAAGCGGTAGAGCAGATCCGAGATGAGGTTCACGAAAACCACCACCGCCGCGGTGACCAGGAAGACGCCGAGCAGCACCGGATAGTCGCGTTGCAGCAGCGCATCGAACATCAGGCGCCCGATGCCGGGCCAGGCGAACACGGTTTCCGTCAGCACGGCGCCGCCAACGAGTTGCCCCGCCTGCATGCTGGCGAAGGTGAAGACCGGCAGGATCGCATTGCGCAGCACATGCCGCCGGATGATCTGCGCCTGTGGAACGCCCTTGGCGCGGGCGGTCTTGACGAAGTCGAGCGACATCACCTCGAGCATCGAGGCCCGGGTGAGGCGCGTATAGATCGCGGTGAAGAACAGGCCGAGCGTGACGGTCGGCAGGATCAGGTGGTGCCCGATGTCGAGCGCCCGAGCCCAGCCGGTATAGCCGCTGCCGATGGTTTCCATGTCGAAGGGCGGCAACCAGTCGAGATGGAGCGAGAACACCAGCACCGCCATCAGGGCGACCCAGAACAGCGGCGTGGCGTAGAAGACCAGGGCGCCGGTCATGACGACGCTGTCGGTGATGCTGCCGCGCCGATAGGCGGCGATGACGCCCAGCAGAATGCCGAGCACCAGCGAGAACACGAAGGCACAGCCGGTCAGCAGCAATGTCGCCGGCAGCCGATCGAGGATCAGGGTCATCACCGGCAGCTGGTTGCGGTAGGAGAAGCCGAGATCGCCGGTCAGAGCACCCCGGAGATAGGTCCAGAGCTGCTGGTAGAGCGGCTGATCGAGGCCGAATTGCTGGCGCAACTGGGCGATGTATTTGGCATCGCCCGCTCCCGCCTCGCCGGCCAGAACCGAGGCGGGATCGCCCGGCGCCATATGAATGAGCAGGAAGTTCAGAATGACGACGCCAAGCACGACGAAGGCCGCCTTGAGCAGGCGTTGAAACACGAAATCGAGCGATTTCAAGACTATTCTCCAGACAGCCGCATAGCGCAGGCCCAGGCCGACACCAGGGTGCCGGCCCGGGCGATCGGCGCGCTTACTTGGAGATCCAGACCTCGTCCATGTACTGGTTGAGGCCGATTCCGGTGGTCACGAGGTTCTTCACCTTCTTGCGGTTGATCGTGACGTTCTGCATCTCGTAGAGCCAGCTGAGCGCCACATCGTCGACCAGGATCTTCTGCGCTTCGACATAGGCCTTGGTTGCGACATCCTTGCTGACCGCGCTGGCGCCCTCGGCGAACAGCGCGTCGACTTTGGGATTCAGGTAGTTCTGGTTGTTGCCATAGGGCGTGCCCTTGACGACGTTGCCGGACAGATAATGGCGGGCCACGCCGAGCGCCGGCTCGCCATACTGATAGGTGAAGTTGAAGGTCAGATCGAAGTCGAAATCCGCGAGCTTCTGCGACCAGCCGCCGGCGTCCACGCCCTGGATGTTGATCTTGAAGCCGAGCTGCGAGATCTGCTGCTTGATATATTCGGCCATCCGATCCCAGGCCGCGCCATAAGGCAGGGGCATCAGGTTGACGCTGTAGTCGCCGGGGTTGATCCCCGCATCGGCGAGCAGCTTCTTGGCCTTGGCCATGTCGAAGGGATAGGCCGTGACCTCGGGCGTATAATACAGCGTGGTCGACGCGAACGGGCCGGTGGCAGCCTTGCCGAGGCCGAAGAAAATGTTCTTCACGATGAATTCGCGGTCGATCGCATGCATCAGGGCCTTGCGCACGTTCTTGTCCGAGAACGGCATTTTGCGCTGGTTCAGCTGCATGAAGACGAGGGGGCCGTAGACCTCCCAGCCGCTGGTCGTGCTCTCGACGTCCTTCAGCTTGACCAGCCGGCGGACCTCAAAACCTTCGACGTCGCCGCCACGCAGCACATCGACTGTGCCCTTCTCGAAAGCGACCGCGCGCGAGGCGGAATCCGGGATGATGCGGAAATAGAGTTCGTCGAGATAGGGCTTGCCCGGCTTCCAGTAGTCCTCGTTGCGGACGAGGTGGATATAGGAGCCGCGCTTCCACTCCTTGAGCTTGAACGGACCGGTTCCGATCGGCGTCTGGTTGGCGGGATTGGTGCGATAATCCGTGCCGTCATAGAGATGCTTCGGGATGATCGGGAAGGAGCTCAGCTCAAAGGCGTAGAGGAACGCCGAGAACGGCTTCTTCAGCTTGAAGACAACCTGGTTGGGGCTGGGCGCGGTGATGCTCTCGACATAGGTCGCAGCGATCAGGCGCCAGCGCGGATGCGACTCGCGCAGGAATTTGTCGGCGGTGAACACCACGTCATCGGCGCTGAACGGCTTGCCGTCATGCCATTTGACGTTGTCCTGGAGGGTGAAGGTATAGCTCAGACCATCAGGCGAAACGGCCCAGGATTTGGCCAGAGACGGCAGTGGCTGCAGGTCCTTGCCGTAAGTAAGCAGGCTCTGATAGATCTGCCCGCCGACATAAAGCGTCGGCCCCTGCGTATTGAGGCCGACCATCAGCATGGGCGGCTCCGGCTGCGCAATCATGTTCAGTATTCCGCCCCTGGCCGGCGTTTCCTGCGCAGTTGCGCCCGCGGTGGCGGCGAGAACCAATCCAGCAGCAAGCGCGCTGCGTCGTGTCACTCGAAACATGGCTGTTTTCCTCCGGAGCGATATTTTATTATTTGATATTATTTGTAACTTACCTTTATGCCCAACCTTAATTGCTCAGTTTTATTGACTGATATCCAGGTGAGCTGAAGGTATAGGCATCGGGGGCCGCAGTTGGATTTTCTCCGTGGCCCTCAATTATGATGCATCATATTATGATGCATCATAATCGGTCAAGGGGCCTGAGAGGCGGCGGCACTTCGGGCAGGTTTTGGCAGCCGGCATACGATAGCTGGCTATCTCCTCGATGAGATCGTCGAGAACCGGCGTGACACCAGGGCAGCGCGGCGCTTGCGGAGGCGCCTTCTCAAGAAGCAAGGCTGCCCGCCTTGGCGCATGATCACCGACAAGCTCGGCTCCTATGCCGCGGCTCGGCGCCCCGTCGATGGCCACATCTACGCCTTGCGCAACAGCATCGAACGCTGCTTCAACAGGCTCAAGAACTCGCAACCCGTTACGACAGGACCGCAGCCCGCGATCTCGGCTTCGTCCGGATCGCCGCAATCCGCATCTGGCTGCGCGTATTTGTTCAAAGATACCAAGTTAGCATTTGTTATTTGATGATATCGATATATCTTTATCGCGTCGTTTTTAGCTTCCTTAGGCGATGTCGCAGGGCGCTCATGCTAATCGATGCACGTGACGTTCCATCTTCAGAAATAATTGATGCGGATCTTTGTGTGGTTGGTGCTGGGGCGGCAGGTATAACTCTAGCACTGCAGTTTATCGACAAGCCATATAAAGTAATTGTGTTGGAGGCTGGTGGTTTAAAGCCAGATTCCGTTACGCAGTCTCTCTACGCAGGGGACGTTGTTGGTCTGCCTTGCGTTCGCCCGGATTTGAGTCGAAGCCGATTTTTTGGCGGCAGCACGAATTGCTGGGGCGGCTGGTGCAGGCCGCTCGACGAAGTGGATATGTTGGGGAGAACGTGGATTCCAAATAGTGGTTGGCCGATTACGCGACGACAACTACAGCCATATTATGAAAAAACACACGAAATCCTGCAACTCGGTTCGTTCAACTACACGCAAGCGAGCTGGATTGAAGGGTTGGCTTCAAGCCAGGTGCATTTTTTTCCGCTGAACAACAGCTCCATCGACAGCCAAGTATGCTTGCTGAGCCCGCCGGCCCGGTTCGGGAGTCTCTATCGGGAACGTCTCAAGCGCGCAGCCAATATCCATGTTTTCCTGCATGCGAATGTCACTGAAATCCATACCGATCCTACGGCTTCGACAGTGACGGCGATTGACGTTGCCGCGCTATCCGGCAGCCGCTTCAGCATTGTGCCTCGGGTAGCGACCCTGTGCTCTGGCGGGATCGAGAATGCCCGTCTGCTGTTGGCTTCCAATGGAGTGCGGCAAGCCGGGCTCGGGAATGCTCATGACGTGGTCGGGCGTTACTTTATGGACCATCCGAGCATTCGCATGGGTGTCGTCCGCCTGCAGAACCAGCGGCATCACCGCAGGCTTTACGACAATTCCCTCGCGTTGACGCGCCGCCGGGTCAACCTGCCGCATATTCGTGTCGCGGCCCATCTTGCCCCGACCGAGCAGTCGCAACGCGAATTGTCGCTTTCAAATTCGCGCAGCTTTTTGGTGGCGCGATATTTCCACTCGGTCTCGGAGTCCTACATAGCTCTGAAGGCGATCCGCCAAACCATTCGGAATGGCGAGCGGTTCGGACTTCAGATCAAGGAAGCGGTGGGGCAGACAGTTGCAGCGCTACCGAAGCTGCTGCTCAATGCTCCGCAGCTGACTCTGGCGCTTCTGGACAACCGACTCAATCCGGACTTCGTCTCGCGAAGCTTCCAGATCGAAACCATTATCGAGCCGGTTCCGAATCCGGAGAGCCGTGTCACGCTTTCAGATAAGCGGGACCAACTGGGCGTACCGCGAGTCCGTGTCGACTGGCGCCTGACCGAGGACGACAAGCGTCATTTCAAGGTTACGCACGATCTGGTGACATCCGAGTTGGAGAATAGCGGCGCCGTCATGGTCACCGACAAGGAGGAGCATGTTGCCGCCCGCTGGCCGGAAGCGGTTCAGGGCTGTTGGCATCACATGGGAACGACCAGAATGCACCTCGACCCCAAGAGAGGCGTCGTCGATGCAGACTGCAGGGTTCATGGAATGAGTAATCTGTTCGTGGCCGGGAGTTCGGTTTTCCCCACCGGCGGGAGCGACACGCCCACGATTACCATCGTCGCTCTGGCTCTGAGGCTGGCCGAGAAACTCCAGACGGTGCTCAGGTAGGCCAAGCTAGCTAGGTCTTCAATCTGCCGTACCGGTCGATCGCCACGCGCAGCTCGCAAGTCCTGGCTCGGTGCGATCGGCGATGCCATCATCGTCGAGCCTGGGTCGATCCGCGTCGTCGGTCGCAACGACAACTTCGAGAGAAACCTGCGAAACCATGCCGTCGGGCGCGGCGTGGTTCGCAATTCTGATCGGAAATGGTGGGCCGGGCCGGATTCGAACCGGCACCGGCGCTGTTATGAGCAGCGAGCTCTAACCGTTGAGCTACCGGCCCGCGGCAGGCCTAGCATTCGCCCGGCTGCTGGTGCAACGGCTTTGCGTCACGCTCCTCCGATCAGGATTCCGGCGGCGAGCACCAGCCCACCGCCGAGCACGACCTGGAAGGCGGCGCGGGCGAACGGCGTCTCCATGTAGCGGTTCTGGATCCAGGCGATCGCCCAGAGCTCGATGAAGACCACGACCAGCGCGATCGCGGTCGCCGTCCAGAAGGATGGGATCAGATAAGGCAAGGCATGGCCGAGCCCGCCCAGCATCGTCATCACGCCGGAGGCGAGGCCGCGCTTCCAGGGCGCACCACGCCCGGAGAGCTTGCCGTCGTCATGCGCCGCTTCGGTGAAGCCCATCGAGATGCCGGCGCCGACCGAGGCAGAGAGCCCGACCAGGAAGGTCGTCCACGGGTTCTGCGTCGCAAAGGCCGTCGCGAAGATCGGCGCCAGCGTCGAGACCGACCCGTCCATCAGTCCGGCGAGACCTGGCTGGACCCAGGTCAGCACGAACTGGCGGCGCGCAGCGACATCCTCCTGCGCCTTCGGCTCGGCCGAGAGATGCTCGTCGGCAAGCGTTCCGGCGCGCTGCTCATGGCCGGCTTCGGCCGCGGCGAGATCGCCGAGCAGTGCCCTTGTCTGCGCATCGCCGCTGCGCCCCGCCGCCGTGACATAGAAGTCGCGGGCCTGGCGCTCCATCGCGGCCGCCTCCTCGCGAATCCGCTCGAGCCCGAGATTTTCCACCAGCCAGACCGGCTTGCGGACATAGAAGTCGGATACGTGCTCGCGCCGGATCGGCACCACGACATCGCCGAAGCGGCGCCGATACTCGCCGAGCAGCCGCTGCCGGTGCCCGTCCTCCTCGGCCGCCATGCCGTCGAACACGGCCGCCGAGGCGGGATAGGCCTGGCGCAGCATCGCCGCATAGGTCGCATAGATGCGCCCGTCCTCCTCCTCCGACGAGATCGCCAGAGCGAGGATCTCGCGCTCGGACAGGCTGTCGAAACGGCGGCGGCCGCCAAGCCCGGCGGGCAGGAGCGAGGAGAGCATGGACGTTTCCCTCTTGGAGCCTGCTGCATTCTCTCGGCCGCTCCGTCATCCCGGACAAGCCGCGAAGCGGCGCAGCTCCGGAATCGATCGCAAGGCTCTGGCGCTCTACGATGGAACCCGGGACAAGCTTGGGATGACGCTGCGGTTCCGAGAGAATGTAGCTCACTCCAAAACGATTCTAGTTATCGACCTCCAAAGTAAAACGGCTCCCGCCGAAGCGGGAGCCGTAGGATCGCAGGCCGTCGAAGCGGCGTCGGTCAGGCGGCGCGCGCCTGTTCCTCTTCAACCGCATGCCCCTCGCGGAAGCTGAAGCGGGCGATGTGCTCCTTGAGCGCGCGGGTCTGCTCGTCGGTCAGCGCCAGCGCCGCATTGGTCTGCTCGACCAGCGCCGCGTTCTGGTGCGCCATGGTGCCGATGCCGTCGATCTCGCGATTGATCGTCGAGACGTCGCTGGCCTGGCCGCGGGCGGTCTGCGAGATGCCGTTCATCAGCGCCGAGAGGTCGTTGACCGAGGTCAGGATGCTGCCGAACACCTCGGAGCTCTGCTCGACCAGGCCGACACCGACCTTGACGTCGCCATGGGCGGCATCGACCAGCTTCTTGACGTCGTTCGAGGCGTCGGCCGAACGCTTGGCGAGGCTGCGCACCTCGGCCGCAACGACCGCGAAGCCCTTGCCGCTGTCGCCGGCGCGTGCCGCCTCGACCGCCGCGTTCAGCGCCAGCAGATTGGTCTGGAAGGCGATCTCGTCGATCATCGCGATGACCTCCGAGATCTTGCTCGACGAGGAACGGATGCGCTGCATCGCTTCCAGCGCCGAAGCGACGACCTGCTCGCCCTGCTGGGCGCGCTGCTCGGCACTCTGCGCCATGCCGACAGCCTCGGCCGCATCCTTGGCGGTTTTCTGGACGTTGCCGGCGAAGGCGCCGAGCTGGTTCGTCGCCACCGAGACGGCGTTGCTCTCCTCGCTGGTGCGTTCGGCGAGATCGGTGACGCCGTCGAGGATCTCGCTGGTGGCGCTGCGCACCGCCGAGACCGTTTCCGACAGGCGCGCCAGCGTGCTCTCGAACTCGCCGGCGAGGCCGTTGGTGCCGTCCTTCAGCTCCTGGAAGGCGCCGCGATAGAGGCCTTCGACACGGGTGGAGAGACGCCCGGCGGAGAGCTCCGAAAGCACTTCGCAGGTTTCGCTCAGGCCGGTCTGCACGGTCTCGAGCAGTTCGTTGACCGAATCAGCGAGCGCGTTCAGCTCGGCATCGGCGAAGCTCGCCGAGACCCGGCGGCTGAAATCGCCCTGCGCCGCGGCTTCGACGACCTCGCCGAAGGCTTCGCCGAGTTCCGCCATCATCGCCTTGCGCTGCTCCTGCGCCAGGGCATCGTCCTCGATCTTGGCCAGCTCGGCGGCACGCAGCGCCACCGCATTGTCGCGGAACAGCAGCACGCTCTTCGAGATGTCGGAGATCTCGTCATTGCCCTTGATCTCGACATTGGTCTCAAGCTGCCCGTCGGCGATCGCCTTGGTTGCGGCCCAGAGCCGGTTCAGGCGCCCGACGATCATTGGGCGGACATAGAACAGCGACAGTGCCAGCGCGACGATGAGCGAGCCGAGCCCGATCAGCCCGAGCCAGAGCTTGCTCTTCTCGATCATCTCCCGCGACGATGCGCTGGCCGCTTGCGCCTCGCCGCGCGCGCCCTGGACCAGGACGTCGACCTCGCGCCGGAGCACTTCGGCGGCGTCGTCGACCTCTTTCAGGCCACGCGCGATCGACTCGCGGGTGGTGATGTCGCGGTTGCGGATGTCGATCAGCCCCTCGGTGCCCTCACCGATCGCGATCAGCTCCTGCACCGTGCGCGAGCGCGTCTGGTTGATGCTGACCTTGTCGGCATCCTGCAGGATCGTCCGGAGTTTGTAGGCGATGCCGTTGAAGCGTTCGCGCGCCGTCCCGAGCCGCGTCTTGTCGTTGATCTGCGCGATCTCGCGCAGCAGCCCGACGAGCTCGTTGACGTCGGCCTGCAGGGTGCGGGCCAGTTCGAAGATGACGAAGTCCCGATCCATCAGGGTCTTGACCGCGCCGGTCAGCGCTTCGCCCGAGAGCGAGCCCAGATCGTCGAAGCCGAAGGTCACCGCGAACTTGGCCTGCTCCGCCTCGCCGCTGGCGGCCTTGACGAAATTCTCCTGTGCCTTGGACAGGGTGTTGAGCGCGGCCTCCGACTCCGCGACATTGCGCAGGCGCTCGCCGGTCAGGTCGTTGATGTCGTTGATGTGGCGCGAGAGGTTGTCGAGCGCCGCCTGGGCCTTCTTGTTGTCGACGCTGCCGAGCTGGCCGATCTTGCGCACGAGATCGAACTGCCGCGATTCGACCTTGTCGAACTCGCCGGTGAGCGCGGCCCGCTCGCGGACGGTCTGCACCTCCATGAAGCGCGGCGCCAGCGCAGTCGAGGTCGTCGCCGCCTGCCAGAGCTCGAGCGCGAGCTCGACGACCGGCATCTTGCGCTCGACCATGTCGTCGACCGTGCTGCTCACCCGCTCATAGGAGAGCCAGGCGACGAGCGAGGCCACCATCGTCAGCGCCGTCAACACGCCGAGCGCAGCGTAGATTCGCGCAGCGATGCCAACGCGCGACGCCGTCTTCGGCTGGCGCGCCGGCTTCTTTGTCTTCGACATACCCGATACTCCCGAAGGCATGGCCGCGCGAAGGCGGAGGCAAGAAGATGCCGGCCGCTCTCCTCGAGCGGCTGGCCTGCAAATGGTCAGATGAAAAGCGGACTGGCCGCGCGGTGCGGCACGTCGCGTGCGATCGCCACCGGTTCGAAAGGCTGGGGTGGAAATGGCCGCGCCCCGGCGCTGGCGGCAAACCTGTTCAGGATGTCGCGGCGGTCGACCATTTGGCTCCCCAACTTTCGGTTCAAGGCTCAAGCCTGTTGTCCGACAAGATCGTCGAGCTTCACTTAAAGAACGCTTAAGCGACTGGAGTCTTCTGAATCACCGGGCACCGCGGCCGGTTTACTTTCGCTTAGGACTTGCCGGCCGCGCGGCTTTGGCGCGCTCCATTGCGGCAGACCCGCCTCTTACCGTGAGTAATGCCGGCAAGCAGTGTTGCGGCCCGGCCTCGGCCGCGCATTCTGCGCCACGAGGCGAGCCGTCGCGGGCACAGTAAGTACGCCCCGCGGGCACCGGGCGCATGTGCCGTTCGAACCCGGATGTCGGGGCCGGCTGGACCTCTCAGCCCTCGGAGGCCGGCGGCACCGGCCGGGGCCGCCCTTCCTCGTCGATCGCGACGAAGGTGAAGGTCGCGTCGGTGACCTTCTCGTGGATCGTGGTCCGGAAGCGCTTGGCCCAGGCCTCGATATAGATCTTCATCGAGGTCCGGCCGACCCACTCCACCGTGGTGTAGACGCTGAGCACGTCGCCGACCTTGACCGGCCGGAAGAAGGTCATCGCTTCCACCGCGATCGTCACCACGCGCCCCTGAGCCCGGTCGACCCCCGCAATGCCGCCGGCGGAATCCATCCGCGACATCACCCAGCCGCCGAAGATGTCGCCATTGGCGTTGGTGTCGGCCGGCATGGCGATGGTGCGCACCGTCAGCGCACCACGCGGCTTCTCCTCGGGCTGCAGGCCAGGCTCAGTCATCGGCGTCCTTTCCTTCCTCGATATGGAAGGAGTGGAGCACACGATGCAGCAGCGGCGCCAGTACGAAGCCGGTGGCGACCACAACGAAGAGGCCGGAGAAGAGCGCGTAGAAGCCGGCGAAGAGCTTGCCGGCTGCGGTCTTGAGTTCCGTCACCGGGCCCATGCCGGACAGGATCATCGCCGCGTTGACGAAGGCGTCGAGCGCGCTCATGCCTTCGCTCGCGGCATAGCCCGCCATGCCGATCGCCAGCCCGACCAGCGTCAGCCCCAGCCACAGCAGCACCGCCCGCCCCATGCGCAGCGCAAAGCGCCGCACCGGGATGAGCCGCTCGCGGCGATGTTCGAAGCGCGTCAGATGCATCACCGACCCTTCAGCCGCGCCGGATGGCGGCCCGCTCCGTTCGAAGGCATCGCATTCCCCTTTGTCATTGAGCCGACATTCGATCCGCGCCACTATCCGCCGAACACCACGAGGCCGGCAATGCAGGCGGATTGGGAACTGGTGCGGGCCCGGCCGCGGCCCGATCTCGCTGGCGCGGTGCTGGGCTATACCGGCTATCGCGAACACCGCGCCGAGCCGGTGCTGCGCCGGGAGGTCCCGGTGATGGTCGCGCCGCTGATCGTCAACTTCGCCGCCCCCTTCGCGCTCTCCGTCGCAGGCGGCGAAAGCACCGCGCCGCAGGGTTTTGCCGCCGGCATCATCGACCGTCCGGTCCTCGTCGCCTCCACCGGCATGGCGGCCTGCGTGCAGATCGATTTCACCCCGGCCGGCGCCTACGCCTTCTTCCAGCTCGACCAGCGCGACATGGCCGGCCGGATCGTCGACCTCGACGATCTCGGCGAGCTGCGCCATCTCGGCCCGCGCCTGCGCGATTGCCGGTCCTGGAGTGCCTGCTTCGCCCTGCTCGATCTTGTCATCGGCCAGCGGCTGGCGCGCGGGCGCCGCCTCTCGCCGGAAGTGGCGGCTGGCCTTTCCTGGCTCGCGGCGCGGCGCGGCAGGGGCCGCATGCGCGAGCTTGCCGCCGAGACCGGCTGGAGCGAACGCCACCTGACGCGGCGCTTCGCCAGCGAGACCGGGGTCGGGCCCAAGACCGTCGCCCGGATCCTGCGCTTCGAGCATGCCCGCGAGCTGGCGGCGACCGATCACCCCGGCGGCTGGGCGATGATCGCCCAGGCCGCCGGCTATGCCGACCAGGCCCATATGACCCGCGAGTTCAGCGCGCTGAGCGGCCTGCCGCCAGCCGCCCTCACCCGCAACGACGCCGGCGAGCACGGCATCCTGGAGCCGAGCTGAGGTCCGATTCGTTCAAGACGGCGCGTGCCCGATCGGCTTTGCTGGCGCGACACCCAACCGGAGACGCCGCCAATGCCGCAACCCGCCGCCATCTATTTCGGCCTGTGCTACCGCGACGCGGTGAAGATGGTCGACTGGCTCGTCGAGGCCTTCGGCTTCGAGAAGCACGCCGTCTTCCTCTCGGATGACGGCAGCAAGGTCGTGCATGCCGAGCTGCGCCTCGGCGAGGGCATCGTCATGTTCGGCTCGGGCGAAGGCACGGACTTCGCCAAGCTCGTCAAGGCGCCGTCCGAGCTCGGCGGCACCACCGCCTCGCCCTACATCGCGACCGACGACATCGACGCCCGCTGCGAGCGCGCCCGCAAGGCCGGCGCGGTGATCACCCTGGAGCCGACCGACACGTCCTATGGCAGCCGCGACTTCATCTGCAAGGACCCGGAGGGGCATGTCTGGTGCTTCGGCACCTATCGGCCGGGGCCCGCTCCGGCCTGATCAGGCCGTCGCCAGCCGCGGCCTCGCCTTCAGCATCAGCCAGCAGACGATGGCGAGGTTGATCAGGTTCCAGGTCAGGCCGTTGAGGAAGGCCATGCGGTAGGAACTGGTCAGGTCGAAGATCAGCCCCGAGACATAGCCGCCGAAGGCCATGCCGAGGATGGTCGCCGACATCACCAGGCCGATGCGCATTCCCGCCTCCTTCGGCGGCAGGTAGTCGCGGACGATGATCGCGTACATCGGCACGATGCCGCCCTGGAACAGGCCGAAGATGCCGGTGACGACGAAGAGCGAGGTCAGCCCGTCGAACCAGAGATAGAGGAACAGGGCCATGCCCTGCATCACCGAGCTGAGCACCAGTGTGGCCGTACCGCCGATCCGGTCGGCGACGAAGCCGGAGCCGACCCGGCTGACGATGCCGAGCATCAGCATCAGCGACAGCATCTCGGCGCCGCGCGCCACGCCGTAGCCGAGATCGCTGCAATAGGCGACGATATGCACCTGCGGCATCGACATGGCGACGCAGCAGGCGAAGCCCGCCATCGCCAACAGCGCCGTCAGCTGGTTCGGCGACAGGCCGAGATCGCCGCGGGCCTCGCTCGCGGCTGCCGCATCCGCCGCGAGGCTCGCACTCGAGGGCTTGCGTCGGAAGAACAGCGACAGCGGCAGCAACACCGCCGCGCAGGCCAGGCCGATCGCGATATGGATCATGCGCCAGCCATGATGCTCCAACCCCCAGGTGATGACCTGCGGCCAGAACATGCCGGCGAGATAGCTGCCCGAGGCGCCGAAGACGACGGCCAGCCCGCGATATTTGCGGAACCAGTGAGAGAGGTCGGCGATCAGCGGCCCGAAACCGGCGCCGGCGCCGAGGCCGATCAGCAGGCCGTGCGCCAGGGCGAACTGCCAGAGGCTTGTGGAGAGCCCTGCCAGGACGAAGCCGACACCGAGGCCGACGGCCGCGCACAGGATCGGCACGACCATGCCGTAGCGGTCGGCGACGCGGCCCATGATGATGTTGCCGGCGCCAAAACCGAGCATGACGCAGGTATAGGGCAGCGAAGCGCCGGCCCGCAGCGTGCCGAACTCGGCCTGCACCGCCGGCAGCACGACGACAACCGACCAGGTGCCGACGCAGGCGACCATGCCGAGCAGCAGCGACATCGCGAGGCGCAGCCAGGCATAGGAGGAATCAGGCGCGTAACGCGGATCTTCGGACGACATATTTCCTCCCCTGGCCGAAGCCGGAGAACGAGCTTCTCTTTGGTCGAGCAATAGGCGGGCGCCGGGGGCCCAGCAAGCGCAGCCGCTGCGGGGCGATGCGGCGCCGATGAAGGAGCACGGGCCGGCGCCGCGCGGATCTCGCCGGACACCGCCCAGCCTTCATGGGCGATCATGGACAGCGATCCTGTCTTTATCGCACCGCCGGCTTGCGGCATTTTTGCTGCCGGGGACAGGACGCATCATGGCCAGGATCTGCATCTACGGAGCCGGCACGATTGGCTGCTATCTCGGCGGGCGGCTGCTCGCTGCCTGCAGCGCTGTCATCTTCGTCGGCCGCAAGCATCTCGGCGCCGAACTGCACCGCCATGGCCTTGCCCTGTCCGAGTATCATGGCAGGCAATGGCGGCTGCCACCGGCAGGCATCGCCTTCTCGACCAATGCCGCCGCAGCAGCCTCGGCCGAACTGGTGCTGGTGACGGTGAAATCGGCCGCCACGGCGACGGCCGCTGCCGAGCTTGCACCCGTCCTGCAGCCGGGCGCCGTCGTGCTCAGCCTGCAGAACGGCCTCGGCAATGCCGAGCTGCTGCGAGCCGCACTGCGGCACCAGACCGTGCTTGCCGGCATGGTACCGTTCAATGTGGTCAGGCGCGGCCCCGGCGCCTTCCACCAGGGCTCGGAAGGCCAGCCGCATGCGCAGGCAGCGTCAGCCCTTGCGCCGTTCCTGGAGAGCTTCGCCGCAGCCGGCCTGCCGCTGGTCCAGCACCGCGACATGAAGCCGGTGCTCTGGGCCAAGCTGCTGCTCAATCTCAACAATGCCGTCAACGCACTGGCCGCCCTGCCGCTGCGCGAGGAACTCGGCCAGCGCGCCTATCGCCAATGCCTGGCGCTGGCCCAGGACGAGGCGCTTGCCCTGCTGGCACGCGCCGGCATCCGGCCGGCCAGGCTGACACCGTTGCCGGCGCGCCTGCTACCGGCCGTCCTTCGGCTTCCGGACGTGCTGTTCCAGCGTCTTGCCAGCAAGATGCTGGCGATCGACCCGTTGGCGCGCTCCTCGATGGCGGATGATCTCGCCGCGGGCCGTGCGACCGAGGTCGACTGGCTGAATGGCGAGGTGGTGCGCCTCGCCGAACGGCTCGGACAGCGGGCGCCCGTGAACGCCCGGCTGCTTTCGCTCGTGCGGGCAGCGGAGCAGGGAGAAGTCCGCCCTGCCTGGGCAGGCGATACGCTGCTGGCCGAGTTACGGGCGGCGGCGACCGAGCCTGCAGGAGCGCGAAGCGCCCCGACCTAGACGCGCCGGCCCATCTCCACCGCATAATCCTCCGCCGGCAGCGGCCGGCCGAGCAGATAGCCCTGCATGTAGTTGCAGCCCTCGTCGACCAGGAAGTCGAACTGCTCGCGTGTCTCGACTCCCTCGGCCACCACCTCGATGCCGAGCGCATGGCCGAGCGAGATCACGGCGCGCGCGATCGCCGCCGCCTCGGAGGCGACGCCGAGATTGGCGACGAAGCTGCGGTCGATCTTCAGCGTCGTCAGCGGGAAGACATGGAGATAGGACAGCGAGGAATAGCCGGTGCCGAAATCGTCGAGCGCGATCCTGACGCCGAGCGCCTTGATCCGGTGCAGGACCAGCATCGTCCGGTCGAAATCGGTGATCATCACGCCTTCGGTGACCTCGAGCTCGAGCCGCTCGGGCTCCAGCCCGGTTTCGGCCAGCACGGTCTCGATCAGGCGCGGCAGATCGCCATGGCGGAACTGCAGGGGCGAGATGTTGACGGCGATCCGCAGTGGATTTGCCCAACCGGCCGCCTCGGCGCAGGCCCGGCGCAGCAGCTGCTCGGCGAGCGGCAGGATCAGCCCGCATTCCTCGGCCGCCGGAATGAACTCCGAGGGCGGAACCTCGCCGCGCTCGGGATGGGTCCAGCGTGCCAGCGCCTCGAAGCCGATCAGCGCTCCGCCTGCGTCGAACAGCGGCTGGTAGTGCAGACGCAACTGCTCACCGGCGATGGCGAGGCGCAGATCGGCCTGCACCTGGTGCCTGGCGTCGCTCGCATCGTCTTCCATCTCCTCGCCGCCGCGCAGCTCGACCAGCAGGTTGACGGCTCCCGCCAGCTTGCCCTCGTCATCATAGAGCGGCGTCGGGAACGGCATGAACGAGACACGGCTGCCATCGGGCCGCTCCGCCAATGCGGCAACGCCGCGCACCTGCCGCTTCTCGCGCAGCGCAACCGCCATCGGGCTGTCCTGGTGCGGCAGCGGCGTACCGTCGGGCAGGAACAGGCGCTCGGCGATGCACCACCTGTCCTTGCCGATCTGCGGCACGCGCCCGGCAAGGCGCGCGGCGGCACGATTGAAATAGGTCAGATGCCCTTCGGCATTGGTCGTGTAGACCGCAGCGGGCAGGTTGGCGACGATGGTCCTAAACCAAGCGTCGTCGAGCAGGCCGGACTGGAAGCCCGGCTGGGACAGAATGGCGAGAGCCATATCGACCTCGTTGCCGGAGGGCCCGGCCTTGCTGGTCTGGCCCTCGGCCGGCATCTGGCCGGCCACGGCACTACGAAACATGCGAAACCTGTCTTGATGACGGCCTGAGCGGCACCGACTCATCAAGGAACTAAAAATGCGAACAAAGCTTTAAATCGCCGCCATGGCGCCGGGCTCAGGTCATGAACCCGAGCGTTCAAAACGAAACCCTGCGCAGATAGTGAAGGAAAATCGAGGGATTAGCAGACAATTTATACAAATCTCTGCGCGCCCGCCTGCCCCCGCGAAATGAACTCTGTCGCGGCGGCCGCAAGTTGACGCAGCGTCATATATATTGAAATACGAAAACTATCTGTCTGTTATTTGAATATCTTGTCGCCCTGCTCATCGATCAACTGTCGGCCCTTGACCAAGGCGAAATCCGCCGCCTCCTCGGCGCCCGGAAACCGGTCGGCGCGGATGAAGCGATGGCTCTTCAGCTCGCCATCGATCTCCTTCTCGATCACGCCGCAAAGCTGGTGCTGTCCGCCTTCCTGGAAAGGCATGGCATGGATGGTGAAGCCCTTGTGCTCCACCGTCTTGAGCGCGGCCGGCTCGGCCGGCGCGGTCTCCTTGCGGCCGAACAGGGATTTGAGGAAGGACATGGCTGGCTCCGTCTGTTTCGCCCTCTATAGCGCAGATGCGCCCTGCGAGGCCAAGCACTGAGTGGCTCGGCCGGTTGGCTGCTGCTGGCTGGTCCCCTGGTGTCAGCAGCAGACAATGCCTCCTGCCGCCCCAGTCGAGCGGCCACCAAGCCCTCCCCCCTGTTGATCTGCGCCTGCGCCCCCCATGTTTAAGTCAGGCAGGGCGGAAACAGAGGCCCGCAGACCATCTTGAACTTCTCCTGGCCCGCTCTGTCATCGGAGCAGCCATGACACGCTTCCTCAAAATGCTCTTGGCGGCTGTATCGCTCGAGCTGGCGATGCTTGCTTCGGCCGCCGCCCAGGTTCCGGCTGGATTGCCTTGTGCGAACCGCGCCGAAGTCGTCGAGCATCTCGGTAAGATCTTCGGCGAGCGCCAGTTGGGACGGGGCCTGGCCGATAGCGGCGTCGTGATCGAGCTCTTTGCCGGCCCGGAAGGCTCCTTCACCATTTTCGCGACAACCCCGCGCGGCCGGAGCTGCTTCATCGCCTCCGGCGAAGGCTGGGAGCCTCCGCCGCCGCAGGAGGGCTTCGCGGCACGCTGAACCGAGTCTGGTCTACCGGCTTCGGGATGCCTTCGGCCCGGCCCGCAGCACCGCCCAACGCTTTCCCTTTGCAGAGGCCGGCACCATCAATTTCAGCCTCCCCTCCCCCGCCAATTCCGCCGTCCCATTCCGTCCCGAATCTTGTGCCGCGGCTGATAGTATAATACCGTACGGTATGGTATTATTTTTCGAAGGACCTTGGCCATGAACCTCTGGCTGGCAGCCGCCGCCGCCATTGCCGCGGCGACGGCCCTGATCCACGCTTGGCTCGGCGGCCGCGAGGTCGCCAGCCCGCTACTCGCTGCCGAGCGGCTGCGCACCGTGCCGAAATACACCATGTATTATTGCTGGCACCTGGTGACGATCGTGCTCGCCGGGCTCGCGCTCGCCTTCGCGTTCGCTGCCTCCGGGCACGCCAGCCGCGACCTCGCCATTTCTGCCACGGTCGGAGCCGGGCTCTTCGCACTCTGGAATCTCGCCATGATCGGCCGGTTCCGGCTTCGCCCGACGCATTTCCCGCAATGGGCGTTGTTCACACCGATGGCCGCCTGCGGCGCGCTCGGGCTGTGGTGGTGACGTCCGGCACCCAGCCCCGGTTCAACCGGGCGGACTGGCTCGAACTCGGCCTGGCCGCCCTGGCCGAGAGCGGGCCGGGCGGCCTGACGATCGAGGCGCTGTGCCGGCGCGCCGGCAAGACCAAGGGCTCGTTCTACGCGCATTTCGACGCTATCGAAGGCTATTGCGCGGCGCTCGCCAGCCATTGGCGCGAGAGCTATACGCTGCGGCTGATGCAGGAGGCCGACAAGGGCGGTGCGCCCCGGCAGAAACTGGCGGCGCTCGACCGCCTGGCGGCCGCACTCGACCATGGCGTCGAGCAGGGCATGCGCCGCCTCGGGCATCTCGTCGCCGAGGTCGCCACCGCCTGCGCCGAGGTCGACCGCGAGCGCATCGCCTATCTGGCGGAACTCCATGCCGGGACCGGGCGCTTCGCGCCCGCCGAGGCGTTGGCGCTGGCACGCTTCGAATACGCCGCCTTCATCGGCTTCCAGCAGCTCGATATCGGCCTGTCGCCGGGGGATCTCGATGCCGGCTACCGGCTGTTCCAGCGCCTGCTGGATCGCGGCGGCCCGGCCTGAGCCGATCTCAGGAAAGGTGCAGGATGATCTCGCGGCGATGCGGCTGCGCCCGATGTTCGAACAGGTAGATGCCCTGCCAGTTCCCGAGCGCCAGCCGCCCGCCGCTCACCGGGATCGACAGCGAGACCGGCAGCACCGCCGCCTTGATATGGGCCGGCATGTCGTCCGGACCCTCGGCGCGATGGGTGAGATATGCCATGGCCGGATCATCGGCCGGCGGCACCAGCCTGGCGAAGAAGGTGGCGAGATCGCGCCGCACATCCGGGTCGGCATTCTCCTGGATCAGGAGCGAGCAGGAGGTGTGGCGGACGAACAGCGTGAGCAGCCCGACATCGACCGCAGCCTCATGCACGAAGCGCGCGGCCGCCTGCGTGAACTCGTAGAGCCCGGGACCGCGCGTCTCGATGCCAAGCCGCGACTGCACCCCCGCCATTCAGCGCTCGGTCAGCGCAAGCTTGGCGCCGAGCGCGACGAAGGCGGCGGCAAAGCTGCGCCGCAGCCAGGCCATCACCGCGGGGCGCGTCACCACCTTGTCGCGCATCGCCGCCGCGAACAGGCCATAGAGCGCGAAGACGACGAAGGTCATCGCCATGAACACGCCGGAGAGCTCGAGCATGCGTGCCAGCGGGCTCGCCTCGTCGGCCGCGATGAACTGCGGCAGGAAGGCGACGAAGAAGATCGAGAGCTTCGGATTCAGCACGTTGATCGCGATGCCGTCGAACAGCACACGCCAGAACGAGCGCGGATCGGCCTTGCTCTCGACCTTGAGCGCGCCCTGCTCGCGCAGGGTCTGCCAGGCCATCCAGAGCAGGTAGGCGACGCCGGCATATTTGACGATCTCATAGGCGAGCGCGCTGGCGTGCAGCAGCGCCGCCAGTCCCATCATCGCAGCGATCAGGTGCGGGACGATGCCGAGCGTGCAGGCGATAGCGGCGACGACGCTCGCCTTGCCGCCCCGCGCCAGCCCGGCAGCGATGGTGTAGATCGCGCCGGTGCCCGGCGAAGCGACGATGATCAGCGAGGTCAGCAGGAATTCGGGGGACATGACCGTCTCCAGTTTGTGCCCCATCAGACATGCCCGGCGGGCCGCTGTCGAGCGGCAACGAAGTGCCCTCCACTCCCGATGCATTTCTGATCCGTGCGGCGGAACCGGCCTAGCTGGCGAGCCCTTCGAAGATGCCGCCGATCACGGCAGCTGCTCCCTCGACCGCCGCTCCAGCCACGACACCGATCCCTTCGACCACCGTCCCGACCGCGGCACCGACCATCTCGCCGACGCCTTCGACCATGACGTTGCCGGCTATGTCGGCGGAGCTGCCGAGCGCGTCGCCCGCCGTAGCGCCCGTCTGCTTCTTCGTTTCGTTCTCCAGTTCCGCCTGGGCCGCAGCCTTGGCGGCCTCGAGCTGGACGGGGTCTGCGATGCCGGACATGCGCGCTCCTCTCAAGCGAAGGTCACCATCCTCGCGGTGACCTTAGCGGAACTGTGGCGGGCTGAGCAGATTCTGCTTGCCTCCAGCCTGCCGCCGACCTAGGTGAGCGCCGCGCGTCCCTTTGGGCGGCCGTAAGCGTCTCACGTCAGGCAACGCATCCACCCGGCTTTAGCGCCGCCAGGATGCAGCAAGGCCATGACGGCGCGGCCTGTCCTTACGGATGTTTCCATGAACCGCTTCCGCAAATTGCCGGCGCGCTATGGCGCGCTCGTCACCCCCTTGATCCTGTCGGGCCTGATGACCCTGATCGTCTCGGGCATCTCGACGCTGCGCGTGCTCGGCCCTACGCCGGCCTTCCTGCAGAGCTGGCCCGGTGCCTGGGGCCTGACCTGGCTGATCGCCTTCCCGGTGCTGCTGTTGGCGCTGCCGATGGCCCGCCGGATCACCGCGATGCTCGTCGCGCCGACAGGCTGACTCCCCCAATGGAAAGGGCGGCTCAGGCCGCCCTTCTCGAAGTCCGCTCTGGCGGCGGCAAGTCGAAAACCGCTCTCAAAAGCCCAACTGCGCCCTGCGGCGCCGCCGTCAAAGTCGATCGCATTGCGAACAACATTCCCCCAGTGGCTAAAGGCGGAAACATGCAAAAAAATATTTCGGCAATCTTCTACGACCTGCCCACTGTCAGTCGATTTTTTCGCTCCTGCGCGCTCGTCATAGCCGCACAACAATCACTGAGGATCGAGTGGGAAACATATCGGGATAGCAAGGTTCTCAACGCCATCTATACGGTCTTCTTCTGGAAAGAGCCGCCCGGCATGGCGGTTGTGAAGGATGGAGCCCCGGAGAAAGTCGAACGCCTCACCAACGAACTGCACGAGCGCTATCTTTTGGCTTGGGTCCGCAAGCTGTCCGAGGAAGGACCTGGCGCGGCGCAAGGATACGTTACGAATATGGGGCACCTCCGCGACATGGCGCGGAAGGACACGCAGAATTTTTATCGAAATGCCTCGAATATCAATAGCGACGTCATCCGGGAGACGCAGGATGGGATCAATAATCTCGCCACCATCAAGCTCGGGGCGCAGATCGGCGTTGCTGCCATTGGCGCCGTCGTCGGCATCGGATTTGTCGCCCCCGCATTAGTCGGCGGTACGTTGACCGCCGCCGGCAGTCTCACGATTTTCGGCGTCAAGGCGGGCGCGACAGCGGCGGGATTTGCAATCGCTGGCGCCGCTCACTCGATCACCCATTCGGTCATCAAGAATTGGGACGCTGGCGCCAATGCTCAGGTCGTCGGGATTGCGACCGAGGCATCCAAAGCCGGAAGCAGTGAAGTGGCGGGACGAGTGGCGGGACGCGTGCTTGATAACGCCCTCGCCGGAAAGGAGACGGCCCAGAGCGCAATCCGCTCGGCCGAAGGCGAAATTCAAAAACAGTCGGCCCGGCTCGCTCAGCAGGGGGTGACGAGGAAGGCCTCGGCGAAAGCAGCTCGCAGAGTAGCCGATAACACGACACGCGTGGCGGCGCGGACCGCGGAGTTGGCAAAGCACAACAGCAGAGCCGTCGGCGCCACCGCCGTGGGCGTGGCAATTCCCGTCGTCTTCGCAGCCTGGGATGTATTGGATGCGTACAGCGATTATCGCGAGACCACGGCAGCCAATCGCTAGCGCATCGGACCGAAAAGTGGATCAGCAGGAAGACGACGATCCGGCCGACCAGGCAGATAGAAATGCTGGAAGCCCTGCGCGACACGAATGATCGCGCCGGCTGACGGCGATGATGGTCGCGCCGGTGCACGGATCGCCAAAAATAAAAAGGGCGGCTCGCGCCGCCCTCTTCATTGAGGCTCTTCGGCCCGTCTCAGTTGTCCAGGAAGCTCCGGAGCTTCCGGCTGCGGCTCGGATGCTTCAGCTTGCGCAGCGCCTTCGCCTCGATCTGGCGGATGCGCTCGCGGGTAACGCTGAACTGCTGGCCGACCTCTTCGAGCGTGTGGTCGGTGTTCATGCCGATGCCGAAGCGCATGCGCAGCACGCGCTCCTCACGCGGGGTGAGCGAGGCGAGCACGCGCGTCGTCGTCTCGCGCAGATTGCTCTGGATCGCCGCGTCGATCGGCAGGATCGCGTTCTTGTCCTCGATGAAGTCACCGAGATGCGAATCCTCCTCGTCGCCGATCGGCGTTTCGAGCGAGATCGGCTCCTTGGCGATCTTCAGGACCTTGCGCACCTTCTCCAGCGGCATGGCGAGCTTCTCGGCCAGCTCTTCCGGGGTCGGCTCGCGGCCGATCTCGTGCAGCATCTGGCGCGAGGTCCGGACGATCTTGTTGATCGTCTCGATCATGTGCACGGGAATGCGGATCGTGCGGGCCTGGTCGGCGATCGAGCGGGTGATCGCCTGCCGGATCCACCAGGTCGCATAGGTCGAGAACTTGTAGCCCCGGCGATACTCGAACTTGTCGACCGCCTTCATCAGGCCGATGTTGCCTTCCTGGATCAGGTCGAGGAACTGCAGGCCGCGATTGGTGTACTTCTTGGCGATCGAGATCACGAGGCGCAGGTTCGCCTCGATCATTTCCTTCTTCGCCTGCCTGGCTTCGCGCTCGCCCTTCTGGACCATCAGCACGATCTTGCGGAATTCCTGGATCTCCAGGCCGGTCTCGGAAGCCAGCGTGTGGATGTCCTCACGCAGGTCCTTGATCCGGTCCTTCTCGACCCCGACGAATTCCTTCCAGCCGCGCGAGCCGAGCTTGGAGACGCGCAGCACCCATTTCGGGTCGAGCTCGCCGCCGATATGCTGGCGCAGGAAGTCCTCGCGGCCGACGCCATAGCTCTCGGCCAGGCGCAGCAGCCGGGTCTCGTGCGAGATCAGGCGCTTGTTGATGTCGTAGAGCTGCTCGACCAGCGCCTCGATGCGGTTGTTGTTGAGCGAGAGCGACTTCACCGCGGTGATGATGTCGTCCTTGAGCTTCTTGTATTTGCGGTCCTGCGCCGGCGAGAGCTTGGTGTTCTCCAGCCGGTTGGCGATGTCCTGGTCCTGCAGGCGGCGCAGCTTGGTGTAGTTGCTCGCGATCGAGTCGAAGGTCTCGAGGACGCGCGGCTTCAGCTCGGCTTCCATGGCCGAGAGCGAGACATTGTTCTCGATGTCGTCGTCGTCGCTATCCGGCGGCGGCTCGCCTTCGGCGCCGAAGGCAGGCGCCTCTTCGCCACCCTCGCCCTCGCCTTCGCCAGGCAGCTGGACCGGGTTCTTGCCGTCGGGGCCGGCATAGGTCGCTTCGAGGTCGATGATGTCGCGCAGGAGGACCTTGCCCTCCATCAGCTCGTCGCGCCAGATGATGATCGCCTGGAAGGTCAGCGGGCTCTCGCAGAGCCCGGCGATCATCGCCTCGCGGCCGGCCTCGATGCGCTTGGCGATGGCGATCTCGCCCTCGCGGGAGAGCAGCTCGACCGAGCCCATCTCGCGCAGATACATGCGCACGGGATCGTCGGTGCGCTCGGTCGGCTCGAGATTGCGCTTGACCTCGACGGGCAGCGCCGAGCGCGAGGCGTCGACGAGGTCGCCCTCGCCTTCCTCGTCATCACCTTCCTTGCCGGCGCGCGCCGCGGCGCGCTCCTCGCCGGAGGCTTCGGGATCCTCGTTGTCGACGACGTTGATGCCCTGCTCGCTGAGCTGGCCAAGCACGTCCTCGATCTGCTCGGAGGTGAATTCCTCCGAAGGCAGCACCTCGTTCAGCTCGTCATAAGTAACGTAACCACGCTTCTTGGCGAGCTTGATCATCCGCCTTACGGCCTGATCCGTAAGGTCGAGAAGGGGTCCGTCCGCACTCGGGGGCGCTTCCGCCGAAACCGGTTCGGACTTTTCCCGCTCGCTCGCTTTGGTGGCCATAAATCAGCGCTCCGCCTTCTTATGCCGCCGAGCCATCGCCTGCACGATGCCCCGACGCGTAAAAGGGCGCCGCGGCCGCTAGATCGGCCGCGCACCCACCCAAATCATCCCTCACACAGATAGCGCCACTCATCGTTGATGAATCGTGCACCATCTGCCGCCGTCACCGAATTTGCCGACGAAATGCTACGCGCCGCGCCCGGTCAGTCATCGGAGTTGGCCTCCGTACCCTCGACAGCTTCGAGGCGGGCCTTCACATCCTTCATCCAGGCGAAATTGGCTTCCGTCGCTTCGTCAGCCAATGCGCGTTCGGCTGCCTTCAGCTCGCTATGTAACGTCCGCGCCCGATGATGCAAGACGAGAGCTTGATGAATCGAATCAAAAACCGATTCAGGATCAGCGGTTTGCAGAAGCTTCAGCCGTTCGGCCGGGCCGGTGACCGCCAGCAGCGCGGCCTGCGCCTCGGCCACCCGGGTCTGCTCGAGCCGCCGCTGGAAGGCGTCGCGGTCGAAGCCGCCTTCCACCGTCGCATCGAGCAGGGCCTGCCGAAAGCGCTCGGCGGCCAGGCCTTCGAGCCCGAGCTCGGCGATGTCGTCGACGCAGCGCAGGACGAGGTCCGGATGGCTCGCCAGCGCCAGCAGGATGAAGGCCTCCCGCGGATTTTCGCGATGCGCGCGCTGCAGCAGCGGCGAGCGGACGAGCTGCGGACTGGCGCGCAGGGGCAGGTTCGGCCGCGCCGCGCTGCCGCCGAAATTGCCGCGACCACCGCCCCTGCCGCCGCCGGAAAAGCCTGAACGCTGCTCGTTGCGCGGCGCCGGGGCGGCGACCGCGAAGAGCTGGCTCAGCCGCTCGTCGATCTCCAGCCGGTAATGCCGCCTCGTCGCCTCGTCGCGAATCAGGCCGAGCGGCTCCTTCAGCCGGCGTTCGAAGGCAGCGCGCCGCTCGGGCGTGTCGAGCTGGCTCGCCTCGAATTCGCGGCTCCACAGCATGTCGACGAAGGGCCGGGCGGCGCCCACGACCTCGGCGACCGCCGCCTTGCCGCCCGAGCGGGCGAGATCGTCGGGGTCCTGCCCTTCCGGCAAAAGGGCGAAGGCGAGCGACTTGCCCGGCTCCAGCATCGGCAGCGCCAGATCGATCGCCCGGCTCGCCGCCTTGCGCCCGGCCTTGTCGCCGTCGAGACAGATCACCGGCTCGTCGGCCATGCGCCAGAGCAGGCCGAGCTGGTCCTCGGTCAGGGCCGTGCCGAGCGGCGCGACCACCTGCGGGAAGCCCGAGAGCGTCATGGCGATGACGTCGACATAGCCCTCGACGACGATGACCTGGCCGGTGTCATGCGCCGCCTTGCGGGCATTGTGGTGGTTGAACAGCAGCGCGCCCTTGTGGAAGAGCGGCGTCTCCGGCGAGTTCAGATATTTTGCCGAGACCTCGGCGCTCATCGCCCGGCCACCGAAGGCGATCACCCGCCCGCGCGTATCGTGGATCGGGAACATGATCCGGTCGCGGAAGCGGTCATAGGGCACGGCGATCTCGTCGCCATGCACGAGCAGCCCGGCCTCCATCATCAGCTCGGCGCCGACGCCCTTGCCGGCGAGGTGGTCGCGCAGCGCGAATCGGTCGGGCGGGGCATAGCCGATGCGGAAGAGCTGGCGCGCCTTGCCTTCGAGCCCGCGTCCGGCGAGGTAGCGCCGCGCCAGGCCGCCGCGCTCGGTTTGCAGCTCGGCTTCGAAGAACAGGGCCGCGAGTTCGACCACCTCGTGCAGGTCCTTGCGGCGCTCCTCCTGAGCCTGCGATTCGAACGAGGCCTTCGGCAGCGTCACTCCGGCTTCCGAAGCGAGCTTCTCGACGGCTTCCGGGAAGGACAGCCCTTCGGTCTCCATCACGAACTTGAAGATGTCGCCGTTCTTGCCGGAGGAGAAATCGAAGAACGAGCCCTTCTGGTCGTTGACGAAGAAGGACGGCGTCTTTTCGGCGTTGAAGGGCGAAAGCCCCTTCCATTCGCGGCCTGCCTTGGCGAGGCGCACGCGTTTGCCCACGACCGCCGAAACTGGCAGCCGCGCCTTGATCTCCTCAAGGACGGAGGGCGGGAACTTCATGGCCTTCTATGTGGCGATATCGACAGCGGATGCCAGCCCCGGATCGCTCCGCGGTGACGTTATCGGCACAATCCACAGGACTGCTGCCCGGATCGGGCAGCAGTCGGCCAGGCGCGGCCCTGCAGGACGGAAAATCGTGCCGGCCGCTCAGCCGCCGAGCATGCCCTTGACCAGCGGGCTGACCTTGCCGAAATCCATCTGGCCGGCATAGGCGGCGCGCAACGCACCGATGACCTTGCCCATGTCCTTGACGCCGGCGGCGCCAGTCTCGGCGATCGCCTTCTCGATCGCCGCCTTGACCTCGGCCTCGCCCATCTGTTGCGGCAGATAGGCGCTGATCACCGCGACCTCGGCGCGCTCGCCATCGGCGAGCTCGGGGCGGCCATTGGCGTCGTAGATGGCGATCGATTCCTGGCGCTGCTTGATCATCTTCTGCAGCAAAGCGAGGATCTCGTCGGGCGCGATCTCGCCCTTTCCGGCGCCGCGCGCCTCGATGTCCTTGTCCTTCAGGGCCGACTGGACCAGGCGTAGGGTCGAGACCTTGCCCTTCTCGCCGGCCTTCATCGCGGTCTTCAGGTCGGCGGTGAATTGCTCGCGCAGGGTGGACATGACTTGCCTTATCCTCGTCTTCGTTGATTGACGGCGCGCGGGCGGCTCATTAAGGCTCGCGCTCCAGACCGGCGGCACCACATGGGGCCCTGCCTTCACGATGCCGCGCTTCCGAGCGGCCTGGACGAGACATAGACATGACCGTTGACGAAGGGAACCCCGCCGCGGCGGGCTGGAGCGAGCCGCGCGCGACCGCGGTTCTGGTATTGGCGGACGGGACCGTGCTCGAGGGCTTCGGCCTCGGCGCAGTCGGTCAGGCGCCGGGCGAGGTCTGCTTCAACACTGCGATGACGGGCTATCAGGAAATCCTGACCGACCCGTCCTATGCCGGCCAGATCATCACCTTCACCTTCCCCCATATCGGCAATGTCGGCGTCAATGACGACGACACCGAGACGGTCAACGCCGCCTCCTCTTCCGGCGTGCGCGGCGTCGTGCTCCATGCCGCGATCACCGAGCCCTCGAACTGGCGCTCGGGAAAGCACTTCGACGCCTGGCTCAAGGCCCGCAACATCGTCGGCATCTGCGGCATCGACACCCGCGCCCTGACCGCGCTGATCCGCGACAAGGGCATGCCCAACGCGATCATCGCCCATGATCCGGCCGGCAAGTTCGACATCGAGGCCCTGAAGCGCGAAGCGGCAGCGCTGCCCGACATGGCCGGGCTCGATCTCGTTCCCCTCGTCGCCTCGACGCAGCGCTATGACTGGGACGAGACGCCCTGGCAGTGGCCGCGCGGCTATGGCAAGCGCGAGGCCGCCGCGCACCGCGTCGTCGCCATCGATTACGGCGTCAAGCGCAACATCCTGCGCCTGCTCGCCAAGGCCGGCTGCGAGGTCCAGGTCGTGCCCTCGACGGCAACGACGCAGCAGATCCTCGACCTCGCCCCCGACGGCGTCTTCCTCTCGAACGGCCCGGGCGACCCGGCCGCGACCGGTGAGTACGCCGTACCGGTGATCCGCGACCTGCTCGAGCGCAAGATCCCGACCTTCGGCATCTGCCTCGGCCACCAGATGCTGGCGCTCGCCATTGGCGGCCAGACCGTGAAGATGAAGCAGGGCCACCACGGCGCCAACCACCCGGTCCAGGACAAGACCACCGGCAAGGTCGAGATCGTCTCGATGAACCATGGCTTCGCGGTCGACCCGGCCTCCCTGCCGGAGAACGCGCAGGAGACCCATGTCTCGCTCTTCGACGGCTCCAATTGCGGCATCGCGCTGACCGACCGTCCGGCCTTCAGCGTGCAGCACCACCCCGAAGCCTCGCCCGGCCCACAGGACAGTCACTATCTGTTCACGCGCTTCGTCGAGATGATGGCCGAGGACAAGGCGAAGAACACGGTCTGAGGAGAGCGGCGGCCATGATCCACCAGCTGCGCATCTATGAGATCTTCGAGAGCAACAAGGGCGCCTTTCATGCCCGCTTCCGCGATCACGCCATGCGCATCATGGCCCGTCACGGCTTCCGCATCCTCTCGCTCTGGGAAACCAGGAGCGCCACACGAACCGAGTTCGCCTACATCCTCGCCTGGCCCGATGCGCAGACCAAGGCCGAACGCTGGGCGAGCTTCATGGCCGATCCCGAATGGATCGAGATCAAGCGCGTCAGCGCGATCGAGCATGGCGACCTCGTCGGCGCGATCGAGGACCGGCTGCTGACGCCGACCGACTATTCGCCGCAGCTCTAAAGTTGACAGGCCGGCGCCGGCGCGGTCTAAGCCCGCCATGGCCATCTCCTGCCTTCTCGCCCGGAACTATTACGCCCCGTCCTCATAAGGCGGTGGCATTTCCATGTCTCAACCGCCGCGCTGGCGGTTGAAATCAGGCAGTCATCCGGCATCGCGGCCCTCCTTCAGGAAAACGCGATGCATACTCCCCGCAAGACCGTCACCTCGATCGGCATCATGGGCTTCGGCGCCTTCGGCCGGCTCATGGCGCGACATCTCCAGCCGCATTTCCGGCTCTCCGTCTTTGATCCCGAGCGCCCGCCCCGCCCCGATGGCGCCGGCAAGGGCCTCGCTCCGGCCGACATCGCCGAGGTCGGCGCCTGCGATCTCGTCATCCTCGCCGTCCCGGTCGACAAGGTCGCCTCGGCCCTCGCTTCGCTCTCCCCGCATCTGCGCGTCGGCGCGATCGTGCTCGATGTCGGCTCGGTCAAGATCGGCCCCGCTCTGGCGATGCAGGCCGGGCTGCCGGCGCATGTCGAGATCGTCGGCACGCATCCGCTGTTCGGTCCCCAGAGTGCGCGCCATGGCATCAAGGGCCTGAAGATCGCGATCTGCCCGATCCGCGGCCGCAGCGCCGGCCGGATCGCCGCCTTCCTGCGCCGGGAGCTTCGCCTCGACGTGATCCTGACCACGCCGGACGCCCATGACCGCGAGGTCGCGCTCGTTCAGGGCCTGACCCATCTGATCGCCAAGATCCTGGTCCAGATGGAACCGCTGCCGCGCCGGATGACGACCGCGAGCTTCGACCTCCTGATGCAGGCGACCGAGATGGTCCGCTATGACTCGGCCGGCGTCTTCCTGGCCATCGAGCGCGCCAACCCGCATGCAAGGGCGGTGCGCGACCGCTTCTTCGCGCTGGCGGAGGAGATGCGCCTCCTGCTCGAAAGCGGCCATCGGCGGGCGCCTGCGGAGGCGAGGGTCGAGGTGCAGCAGCCTGGCTGAAGCATCGGACCAGGAAATCCGACACCTTGACAAAAAGCTGGATCGCCGCTGCGCGCCAATAGGGTGCACAGCGGTCTAGTTGCCGCTCCCGAGCAAGAAACAATGAACCGCGCTATTCCTCGAGCGCCCCGATCATTTCCACTCGCGTCGCATGCCGGCCGCCCTCGAACTCCGCGGTCAGGAACGCATCGACGATATCGAGCGCCAGCCCTTCACCCACCACGCGCACGCCGATCGACAGCATGTTGGCATCGTTGTGCTGGCGGATCATGCGGGCTGAGAAGGTGTCGGCGCAAACGCCACAACGGATGCCCTTCACCTTGTTCGCCGCCATCATGATGCCCTGGCCGGTGCCACAGAGGATGATGCCGAACCGGCAGTCGCCGGAGGTGACGAGCCGCGCCGCCGCCTCGCCGTGCTTGGGATAATGCGTGCTCTCCGGCGTCGTCGGCCCGAGATCAACCACCACCCAGCCCTGCGCAGCGACATGAGCGGCAATGGCCTGTCGGAGCTGAATGGCGGAGTGGTCGCTGGAAAAGACGATGCGGTTGCTGGCTGACATCGAGAAGTGGTCCCGGTTCCCGAATCTAACGGCTTGCCCGAGCTGGATCAGGTGCTCTTCGTTTCGTCAATTTTCCGGTCCTTGAGTGAGCGCGCCTGCAGCCGTTCGGGTCCAGATTAAACCGGAAATGCCCTGACCATTCTGGTGCCTAGTCAGGATAAAAAAACGCCTGATCGCCCTGGCGGGGATCAGGCAGTCTGAGGGAAATCCGAGGTGGCAAGTATGTCGACCTCTGACACGAAGCGCGCAAGCGCTATATCCAACTGTATATAACGGCCCTGCTCATGGTCAATGAGGACGGCTCAATTCCAGAGCGATTTGCCATACCGGTCGTTGGCGGCGTCTGCCGCACCTGTCGCGAAGAAGGGCATCGCCCGAGCTAAGCCGCCTTCGCCTCCTGCTTCAGGAAACCAGCCAGCTTGGCCGCCGGCAGCCCGGCCTCTGCCGCGATCCGGGCAGCCAGCGCCGCCGCCGCCGGGCGCGGCTGGCCGAGCGGCCGGTCGAGCCAGTAGGAGACCGGGTTCAGCGCCGTGCGCGCATCGACCATCGCGATCCGCCCGGAATCGACCTGTGCCTGCGCCAAGGGCGGCCGCGCCAGGGCGACACCGAGCCCGCAGGCGGCAGCATCGAGCACGAGGTTGTAGTCCTCGAAGCGCCGGTCCTGCGGGCGCGGACGGTAGTCCAGGCCCTGGGCGTTGAACCAGGCGCGCCAGCCGGCGGCGTCCGAATCATGGATCAGCGGCTGCTCCAGCAGGCGCTGGGGGCGCCCCTCGCCGATCGCCTCCGCCAGCGCCGGCGAGGCCACCGGAAAGCACCACTCCTCGAAGAGCTGCACCGAGACCCGGCCCGGTGCGCCGCCACGCCCGCAGCGTATCGCAAGGTCGATGCCTTCCTCGTCGAGCGCGACCAGGCGGTGGTCGACCTGCAGCACGATGCGCAGGGCTGGGTCGCCGCTCTCGAGCCGCTGCCAGCGCGGCATCAGCCAGAGCGAGCAGACCGAGGGCGTCGCGCTGAAGCGCACCACCGCCGCACCGCGTTGTTCGCTCCAGCGGTCGGAAGTGTCGGCGAACAGCGAGAAGGCCTCCTGCGTCCGCTGCAGCAGCCTCTGACCTTCCGGCGTCAACGCGACACCGCGCGCCTGGCGCACGAAAACCCGCAGACCCAGCCAATGCTCCAGCTTCGCCACCTGCCGGCTGACCGCACCATGGGTGAGGTTCAGCGCATCAGCGGCGCCCGAGAAGCTGCCCGAGCGGGCGGCAGCCTCGAAGGCACGCAGCGTATCGAGCGGCGGCAGGTTCGAGCTGTGATCCATCATCACAGCTCGCCATCGAATTACTCGTTTGTCAATCAGCTCGCCGAGGCGTCTATCGGGAGCGAACCGTCACCAGCCTTCGAGGCCTGCCATGACAGCTGCTTCCCCCGCTGCGCCCGCCCGGCCCGGCTCCACCCTCGACGCCATGCTGCTCTTCACCATTCCCTTCACCGTGATCGCCTGGGCCTCCTCCTTCCCGGCGATCCGGGCCGGGCTCACCGGCTTCGGCCCGCTGGAGATGGCGGCACTGCGCTTTGCCCTGGCCGGCGTCCCGGCCGCGCTGTTTCTGATCGCGACCCGTGCCGCCCTGCCCGCCCGCGCCGATCTCTGGCGCTTCCTCACCGGTGGTATCGTCTTCATCGCGCTCTATGCGATCCTGCTCAATCTCGGCCAGCGCGTCGTGCCGGCGGGTGCTGCGAGCTTCATCATCAACACCAATCCGATCATGACCGCCGCGCTCGCCATGCTGATCCTGAACGAGCGCTTCAGCCTGACCGCCTGGCTCGGCACGGCGCTCTCCTTCGCCGGCATCGGCGTGATTGCGCTCGGAAACGGCCTCGATCTCAACATCGGCTTCAGCGTCCTGCTGATCCTCGGCGCCGCCTTCTGCAACGCGATCTCGACCGTGGTGCAAAAGCCGCTCTTCGCCCGCCACAAGCCGCTCTCGGTCGCCGCCTGGAACATGGCGATCGGCGGGCTGGCGCTCTCGCCCTTCCTGCCCGGCGCGCTGGAGCAGATCCCGGCTGCGCCGAGCCAGGCGCTCTGGTCGGTGGTCTATCTCGCCGTGGTGCCGAGTCTCATCGCCTACGGCACCTGGGCGATCACGCTCTCGCGCCTGCCGGCCGCCCGCGCCTCGAACTTCCAGTACGGCGTGCCGCCGACCGCCATGCTGATCAGCTTCCTCTGGCTCGGCGAGGTGCCGACCGCGCTCGGCATCCTCGGCGGCGTCATGGCGCTTGCCGGCGTGGTGATCGTCAACCTGAAGCGCTGATGCCTTCTCCTGTCAGCACGGTCCTGCGATGATGGCGCATGGCCGTGCTGATCGCCCTGCTGCGCGCCGTCAATGTCGGTGGCGCGAGCTCGCTGAAGATGGAAGCCCTGCGCGCCCTTTGTCCCGCGCTGGGCTTTCGCCATGCGCGGACCCTCGTTCAGAGCGGCAACCTCGTCTGCGCCCATGACGGCAGCGACACCGACGCCGCAGCCCGACAACTCGAGGAAGCGGTCGCGGGGATCACCGACTATCGTCCGCGCGTGATCGGCCGCAGCCTGCCGGAATGGCAGCGCATCATCGCCGACAATCCGCTGCCGGTCGGCACGGAGCGAGCCCCCGCCAAGGTTCTGGTCATGGCACTTGCCGAGGAGCCGGGCGCCGGCGCGCTCGAGCGGCTGCTCGCCCGCCATGACGGCCCTGAGGAGATCGCACTCATCGGCCGCAACCTCTATTTGCATTATCCCGACGGCATCGGCCGCTCGAAGCTCACCAATGCGCTGATCGAGCGCCAGCTCGGCGTTCCCGGCACGGCGCGCAACTGGAACACCGTCGAAAAACTGGCGCAGATCGCGCGGGAAATCGAAACCCTCGACTGATCGGGCCGTTAGGGTCGGCTCGCATGCGGGAAGTGGACATTGCCTTTTAGTCCAGCTCCTGGACGCCGCCACCCGAGACGGTGAGGACCTGGCCGCTGATCCAGCTCGCAGCGGGCGAGCACAGGAACAGCGCGGCACGAGCAATGTCCTCGGGCTGGCCCAGGCGCCCGAGCGGCGTGTGCTTCAGCATCGCCTTTTCGATCTCGGGCGTCAGGACCGAGGCCAGGGCCGCCGTCTTGATGGCGCCGGGCGCGATCGCGTTGACGCGGATGCCCTTCGGGCCGAGGTCGAAGGCGATGTTGCGGGTCAGATGGTTCACCGCCGCCTTGGACGAGCCATAGGAGCTCATCCGGGCGTTCTTGTTCTCCCCGGCCATGGACGAGATGTTCAGCACGGCGCCATGGCCGGCCTGTTCCATCAGGGGCATGGCAAGCTGCGTCAGGCGAAACAGCGAAAACAGGTTGAGGTCATAGGCCCAGCGGAAGTCCGCCATCGGCATGTCGACCGGCTTTGGTCCGCCGCCGCCGGCATTGTTCACCAGCACGCTGAGCCCGCCGAACTGCGAGCGGGCGCTGTCGACGGCGCGCTGAAGATCGTCCTCCTGCGTGACATTGCAGGCGATGCCGGCCGCCCGGCCGCCGGCCTGCCGGATGCCCGCAGCGACGGCCTCCGCGGTCTCGCTCTTGAGGTCGCTCACGACCACGGCGGCGCCGGCGGAGGCGAAGAGTTCCGCGATCGCCCGGCCGATGCCGGCCCCGGCGCCGGTGACCAGGGCTACGTCGCCATCCAGTCGAAACGTCTTCGCGTCGAACATGGCGTCACTCCTTACGGGGTGGCGACTGTGTCGAAGCGCGCCGGGATCAGCAAGGCGGGCGTTCAGCCTTCGGGGTCGTCGCGATAGACCAGGCCGGCCTTCGCCAGCCCCTCGCGCATCGCATACATGTCGAGGCCGAGCTCGCCGGCCGCGAAACGGCGCCGCTTCTCCTCCTCGCCGGCCTCGCGCTTGCGGCCGGATTCAGCCACCTTTGCCGCCTCGAGCCGCGGCACGACGACGACGCCGTCATCATCGGCGACGACGACATCGCCGGGATGGACCAGCGCCCCGGCGCAGACCACCGGCACATTGACCGAGCCCAAAGTCGCCTTGACCGTGCCCTTGGCCGAGATCGCCCGCGACCAGACCGGGAAGCCCATCTGGGTCAGCAGCCGGACATCGCGGACGCCGGCATCGATGATGAGGCCGACGCCGCCGCGCGCCTTGAGCGAGGTCGCGAGCAGGTCGCCGAACATGCCGTCGGTATTGTCGGTGGTGCAGGCGACGACGAGGACGTCGCCGGGCTTCACCTGCTCGATCGCGACATGGATCATCCAGTTGTCGCCGGGTTGGGCCAGCACCGTGACCGCGCTGCCGGCGATCTGCGCGCCGGCATAGATCGGCCGCATGTACGGCTTCAGCAGGCCGCTGCGCCCCATCGCCTCATGCGTCGTCGAGACGCCGAGTTCGGAAAGCGCCACGATATCCGCGGCATCGGCGCGCTCGTCGGTGCGGATCACGACCGGGTTCATGCCAGCGTCTCCAGCGCTTCGGGGAAGAGCCGCTGATAGGCTTCGCCATAGGTCATGGCCTTGCCGGAATTGCGCCCGCCCTGCATGCCGCGATTGAGCGCGACGCGGGTGTAGTACTCCCAGAGATGCTTCTGGGCGGCGAGGACCTCAAAAGCCAGGCGCTTGGTTTCCCAGACCTCGTCGATGTTGAGGATGACGTTCGGCTTGAAATTGCACTGCTCGGGCTGGTGCGGCTCGAACAGAAAAAGCGGCGGCGCGGCATAGGCGCGCTCGGGGTTCGGCTTGTGGCCGGCCGCCTGGGCGATGATGCGCGCCTCCTGGGCAAAGCGCGTCGCCTCGGGATGGTCGACATTGTAGGGGTCCTCCAGCGCATGCGTCAGCACGAAGCTCGGACCCAGCTCATGGAAGATGTCGATCGCCCGGTCGAGCATCGGCTCGGTGGTCCGCAGCGGATAGTCGCCGGCATCCATGAACTCGATCTCGGCGCCGAGGACCGCCGCGGCGCGCTCGGCCTCGTCGCGGCGCTGGGCCTTGACCTCCTCCAGCTTCACGCCGGCCTTCTTCCAGGCGAACTGGCTCTCGCCGCGCTCGCCATAGGACAGGCAGAGGATCTTGACGCGAAAGCCGCGCCCGGCATGCAGCGCGATCGCGCCGCCGGCGCGCCAGACGAAATCGCCGGGATGGGCGGTGATCACCAGACCTGTCTTCTGCAGGCTCGAC
>JAKFDB010000069.1:0-126933 GCA_036676315.1 Bradyrhizobiaceae bacterium | reverse complement strand
GGTGCTGCCCCCGACGATGACTTTCGGGCGGAGCCCCTGAATGGTCTGGCGGGACCGGTTGATGTCGACCGCGGAGATGACCAGGTCAAAGCTGTCGCGCCGCTGGGCCTCAGCGACGGCGGGCGGCAGGCCCGGATGAGAGCTGATGAGGTAGTCGTCGAGGCTGCCCTGGAACTCGTAGCCCGCCAAGCGGGTCCGCTCTCTGTATCTCTTCACCGCCTCGACCTTCGCCTCGAGGATGTCCGGAACGCCGGCCAGGAAGCAGCGGTTCAGATTCGTTCCCTGCTTGTCGTGGAGGTCGTGATCGATGGTGATCAGGAACGCTTCGGCGAGCCCGCTGGCCCCCAGGACCTGGACCACGCCCTGCCCGACCGCGCCGGCCCCGATCAAATAAGAGGTCGGTAAGGTATGACCACGAACCGACGGCCCGTCCGCCAACTCGTTCCAGCGCCCCAATGCACCGCTCCACAGCGAATAGGCTTCATCGGAGGCAAACCGCCCCTTCAACAGCCCTTTGCTCAGCTTGAAGACTTCGCCGGCAGCCATTGCCGCCGCAAAATACGGACCCAGGCAGCTCGGGTCGTCATCGCTCCGGCTGAAGGTCGCGGGCGAGGAGCCGACCCAGGCTTTCCAGCCCGCCCCCCATGCATACAGGTCCGCTCCAGCCTCCGCTCCGGCACTGATGTCGATCGTGATGTCCGCGACGCCCTGAACCGCCAGCACGGGTATGCGATCGCCATTCGCCCACCGCGCCATCTGCTGCATCGCTTCGATTGCATTGCCAGGCGGCGCGCCATTCGGAAGCGGCACGATAATGTCGCCGTCCACGTCGAGCAGGATCGCTTTCACTGAACCGTGCAGGCGGCTCAGCAGGTTCACCAGGCACACCAGGAGGTGCTGGCGAGGAATGCTGCGGCCGACCGGACCCGCCACGAGCCTGATGATCTTCGACTCGGCTCCGCAGCCAAGCCCGGCCACCGCGCGGTTGTGCCGATCGCCGAGCTCCAGTTCGGTCATCGAAAATCCCTCACGTCCAGGCCGTCAGCGTCCCGAAGGCTGAGCCGGGCACGGACCTGCTCCGGCGAGAGCATGTGCCAGTAGTCGATCTGCCACTCGTGGACGCCGAGTCCGTCAGGCCATTTCCCCACCGGCTTGCCGTAAAGGGGAAAGACAATCGAGAGGATCTTGCGGCTTGAGACCATGCGGTCGTCATAGCGAGAGTGCTCGGTGCCGATCCCGGGGTGGCTGTGGATCTGCGACAGCGGGCGCCATCCATCCGGCAAGTCCCTGACCATTTGGCTCATGGCGTCCGGCTCAACGTGATAATTGCCGCGGTACGAGGTCTGCACCGGCGCGCGCACCGAGCGCACATGCCATAGCTCGCCATCGCGCTCGCCGTACCAGAAGACGCAAGCCTCGTTACGCCCGGCCTGCTGCAGCAGCTCGCAGGTTGCCTTCACCGCGCCCGGAGAGACATGCAGCACCGCAGAGGTCGGCCGGTAGGGCTGTGACGGCGGCGGCCGGCGCTGAAAATCCTCATCCTGCATGGGGAGCAAACCTTCCGGAATAATGGCCGAGAAAAGCGCGTTCGATGGCTGTCAACGTGCGCAGGAAGGTGTCGGTGCCGCGCCACAGGATGTTGTCCTCGCCGCCATGCCGGACATCGTAATATTGCAGGACCGCCGAGCAGCAGATCAGCTGGATCTTTCGACCGCCAGGACAGTCGTAAGCCGTATGCACGTGCACCTCCGGGGAGGTGAGCATCGGCAAATGGTGCTGGTCGACGTGAAGCTCGTAGTCCAGCGTTTCCGGATTGACGAACCGGGCACTGGGCGGCCACTCGGAACTGGTCATGAAGTCGAGCCGCAGGAGGTAATCCTCCTTGCCGCCGGCGTGACTGCCGCGCATGGGCACGAGCAGCGTCCTGTCGGAATGCAGGCACCAGCCGAGCTCTTCGAGCGTCTGGTTCTTGAAGCTCAGGACCCTGGGCAGGTGCTCCTTCAGCACCTGCCTGCCCGCCGCCAGATCAACGATCGGAAGTTCGGCATGCGAGGCCATCTCAGGCCCCGCCGGTCCGCGCGGCAATCTCGAACTTCTTGCGGCACAGGTCGCGATCCTGCGCCTCGACGAGCGTCAGACCCAGATGGTCCATCAAGCTCACCGGCTGGCCGCGCACCTCGGCCTGGAAGATGTCGCGCTCGTCACGGGACACATCCAGCTCCACGTAGGCGCGGTCCCAGACCTGCTGCAAGGTGGCCGTCTCCGGCGTCCGGAAGACCGCCGTTTCCAGCTCGCCCAGATGCTTCACCTGGACGTTCTGCTCCTTCGGGCGATCGTCCTTTCCTTCTCGGAATTTCTCGATGCCGGGCTCATCCAGGTCGACGATGTCGTCCTCGGCCAGGAGGCGATCGGGCTCGTCCTTCAGCTCCAGGTAGATGACCTTGCCGGCCGCGACGTTCGTCACCTTGCGCAGCGTGGCAGCCGTGATGAAGCGGCTCGGCCAGTCGATGGCCTGACCGTTCATCGCAAGGCGGCGGGACCCGTCGCTCTCAGCCACGACGAACCGGCGCCCCTCATCCAGCGAAACCGATTCGACCGAGCGGACGTCTTCGACCTGCCCGTCATCACGAAGGTGCAGGACGTAGACGAAATCGTCGGGCGCAAAGCCGGCGGCGTGCGCCAGCTGGGCCCCCGAGGGCATGTTGTCATTGAAGGGGACAGCCCGGAAAACCAGGTCCGTCCCCGCGATCTCAATTCTCTGCTGAGTGGCCATGTCCACACTCCAATGCTGCGTTGAATATGGAAATAGTAGCTATTTTTTGGCTAGTCAACATGGAAATTGCAGCTACATTCTGTTGACAGAACCCGCCACGGATGCTATTGGGCCAAGCCAACCCCGGGAGAGATGCGATGACTGAGAAGCGGACGATGACCTTGAACCTGAGTCCGCAGGAGATGGACGCGGTCGACCGTCTCGCGGATGAGAAGGGCCTCTCGAAGACCGCGCTCGTCCGCCAGGCGCTTCGACTCTATCAATCCATCACCGACCGTCTGGACCGCGGCGAGAAGGTGTTTTTCGAACACCCATCGACCAAGGAGAAGGCCGAGCTCATGGTTCTGAGCTGACCTCATGACCGGCCGGCTGGTCGGTACGTTTGATCTTCTCGACCGGGCGAGTCGTGGTTTCGTCGAGGCCCGGCTCTATAGCCCGGCGGACGCTGCGAACGCGGCCGACTTTGAGCAGCGCTGGCGCCCGGACTTCGATCAGAGGCGAGCGGAGCTCAAGGCGTCCGGAAACCTGATGCTCCAGGCCCTTCGCGAGAACAATATGGAGGACTCGCATTGGCTCTGGGCCGAGAAGGTCGATTTTTCGACCGATCGGCTAGACCGGCGATCCTTCGCCATTGTCGCCGAAGACGTCACCCAAGGCCTGATGCTGGTCACGACCGTTGGATTCGCGCGGGAAGCCTCGCAGCGCGGAAAGCCGCTCGTCGTCGTCGACCTTTTGGCGACGGCGCCCTGGAATCGCAAGGGCTTCTCGAACTCTGCGCGGTTCAAGGGCGTTGGTCGGATCATGATGATCGCCGCGATCAGCCTGAGCGTTCAGGAAGAATTCAACGGAAGGCTCGGCCTGCACTCCCTGCCGCAGACCGAGCAGTGGTACCGGGACGTCGTCGGAATGACCGACCTGGGAATCGACGAGACGAACATGCGCTATTTCGAGATGACCGAAGCCCAGGCCAAGGCTTTCCTGACCTGAAAACAGAGGAGCAGATGATGGAGATGCTTGTCTCTCGTGACTGGCTCCGGCGGAAAATTGAAGCCGATCCAGACCTTGAAACCGATGCCGGATGGCCAGCTGAAGCCATCGACAACATAGGAATGTTCCTCCCTTCGGAGCTTGTTGACGAGGCGAGCAATGTGGTGGAGCTGAAGCACGCCTTCGGAGTGCTCATTCGGCAGTTGCGAAGGCGCGACCAGGTGACCGTAGAAGCGCTGGCCACCAAAGCCCGTGTCGACGCCGACGAGATTAAACGGATCGAATGGGATCCGAATTACCGGCCTCGTCCCCGGACCGTGCACCAAATTGCCGATTATTTTGGGATGCCGCCACGAGCTCTGATGAAACTCTCGGGAGCCACAGTTACTCGGGATGAGACACTCCAGGAGCAGGCGATCAAATTCGCGGCAAAGTCAGATGACCTGTCCAAACTCACCAAGGACGAACAGGGTGTGCTAGATACCTTCGTGCGGTATCTGATTCTTCAGCAGAAGTGATCGAATGATCCACGGGGCGGTCGGCACTTATGAGGCGGACGACATCCGCAAGCTGGTCGACAGGATTCTCAAGGACCTCGGCAATCCCGAACCGCCCCTCAAGCTCGACCAGGTGCGCCAGCTGCTATCGCTGGATCTAAAGTTCTACAGCCTCACCAATCCGACCCTGCTGCAGGAAATTGCCCATCGCATGAAAGTGGCGGGCAAGCAGGTTATCGCTCGACCAACAATCCTTCTGGACGTGGTCAAGAAGGCGAGCCTGAGCGCCCTGTGGGTCCCGGACGGCAACAGGATTCTGATCGACGAAGACGTTCCCGATCCGAAGAAGCGGTGGATCGAAGCTCATGAAATCGGCCATAGCTTCATCCCTTGGCACAGAGAATTCCTGTTCGGCGACGACGAGTACACACTCGACCCTGAGTGCCATGCTAACGTCGAGGCCGAGGCCAACTACGCGGCCTCGAGGCTGCTATTCATGCAGGATCGGTTTGGCCAAGATTGCAGAGACCTGCCGATAGGTTTCAAATCGATCAAGAACCTGTCAAAGCGCTACGGGAACACCCTGACGACGACCCTATGGCGCGCGATCGAAGAGCGGGACGCCAGCAAACCAGCTTTCGGGATGGTGAGCGCTCATCCGCACCACGACGACATCGGCCGAGAAGGCGCGGGTAAGGACGTGCGTTATTTCATCCGCTCGGACGCGTTCAGAGCTCGTTTCAGCCATGTCACGCCGGCATCGTGCTGGGACTTTCTCAGTGCTCACGCGAGCCGCAGCCGAAGGGGGCCACTCCTACAAGCATCGATGGACCTCTTCGATTCGAACGGCGCTCGGCATCAGTTCGACATCGAAAGCTTCTGCAATCAACACGCCGTGCTGACCTATGCGACCTACCGGAGCCCATCTCCACTGATTGTCCCGAGCCGATAGGCGATCCCCGTCTAGACGCAGAGATTGCCGACGTGAGCGCGAGCCAGCTTTGGTCGCGGTTGCCGTCGCGAAATTGCATCGCCCAAATCGCGACGTTCCGGATGTTGGCAATGGGCCAACATTGGTCTGCCCGTCGCAACACGACACGCAGCTACCAGGTGGCGCGCAATCCGGCCATGACGGCGTGGGCGGTGGTGGCCGTGTTGAGCCGGACATCGTAATCGGCGAAGAGCGTGAGGTTGCGGCCGGCGCTGGCCGCGACGCCGAGGCCGAGGACGGCGCTGTCGCGGGCGATGCGCGCGCCCCGTACAGGGAAGGTCGCGGCGGGTGATCCGATGAAGGCGGTGTCGATTACCGCGGTGTCGTCGAGGAATTCGTGCTGCCAGCGGCCGCGCGCTTCGACGGCGACACGGACGGAGCCCAAGTCGACGCTCTTTGCCAGCCGCAGGCCGAGGCTGCTCAGCAGGCTTTCGGACGACTGCCCATTCGCGATCAGGCCGAAGCTGCCGGCGCCGGTCTCGCGAAAGCCGCCCTGGTGCAGATAGGTATAGCGCAGCCCGGCCAGCGGCTCGAGGGTGGACCAGCCGAGATCGAAGGCGTAGCGCGCTTCGAACGCGCCAGTGAGGCGATCGCCGTCATAGTCGGCCTTCGCCTGCCGCGAGAGCCCGCCGAAGCTGATGCTGCGCTCGCTGTCGAAGGCGAGACGGCCATAGCCGAGGAGCCCGTCGAGGCGCAGCGGCCCGCTGCCATAGCTGCCGTAGAACGCGCCTTCATAGGCCTTGATGCTGCCCTTGCCGGAAAAATTGCGGAAATCGCTGTCGGTGTTCGAATACCCGATGCTGAAGCCGGCCAGGAAGGACGGGGTGAACTGCCGATCGATGCCGCCGACCACGCCCCCGCCGCGATAGTCGGCGCTGCCGGCATTGGCGTCGCCGCCGAGCCGCCCGAACAGGCCGTAGCCGCGCGCCCAGGTGCTGCCTTGCGCCGCAGCTTCGGCGGGCAGGCGCATCAGCATCGCTGCCACCGGATTGGGGGCCGCGCCGGAGGCATAAGCCATTGCCGCGTCGCTGGAGCCCGGCGCGGCCTGGCCGGAGCGCAGCTCCGTGAGGCGCTGGGTGATCATGCCGCCGAACGGGGAAAAACCGCCGAGCGCCAAGGCGCCTAAGCTGGCATGGCCTTCGCCGGAGAGGCTGGCGAGCGCGCGGCGGGCGCTGTCATAGGAGCCGGCGGCCTGCAGCAGCCCGGCGAGGCCGCGCAGATCGGCATCGGCGTGGGGCAGGCCGCGTTCGAGCCCGGAGCCGACGGCGCATTGATTGGCCGAGGCGCAGACGCCCGGCGTGTCGAAGGGTAGGGTTCGGATATCGAGATGCGCGGTGTTCGGCTGGTAGCGCAGGCTCGCCTGGATGAAGGGTGCCGAGCCGTCGCCCGCCGGACCTTCGACGCCGTCGAACTGCCCGACGAGGCCCTGGCCGGCGCTGATGACGGGCATGGTGAGGAAGCGCGGCAACAATCCGCTCGGACCGGTGAAGGCGACCAGGCCGGCAAGGCTCGCCGTGCCGGTGACGGAGAGATGGTTCACCCCGCCGGCTCGATCGAAGCCCTGCACCAGCAGGCCGCCGGGCTGCTGCACATAATTGCCGTCGATGGTCAGCGTGCCGATTCCGCGCTCGTCGCCGGCCCAGACCGTCCCAGCATTGGTGACGGAGCCGGTGATCAGGCCGGTGCCGGCGAGCGAGCCCGCGACGTCGATGCTGGTGGGCGAGGCGATGCTGCCCATTACGGTCAGAAAGCCGCCCTCGATCCGGGTCGCCCCGGCATAGGCGCTGTGGCCGGTCAGGACGAGCTCGCCCTCGCCACGCTTCACCAGGCCGCCGGCGCCGACGATGTCGTTCTCGAAGAAGGCGACGCCGCCGGGCTGCTCGACGATGAAATCGCCCCAGTCGAAGCGGCCGGGTCCGAGCACCGCCTTGCCGACATCGAGCAGGCCGTAACCGAAGATCTCGTCGACGCCCGCCGGGCCGATGTCCCTGGCAGTGCCGAGCAGGGTCTGGCGCACCTGGTCGGCGCTGAAGAACGGGAACATCTGCCAGACCAGGGCGGCGGCGCCCGAGACGTGCGGCGCGGCGACGGAGGTGCCGCTGACTTTGGTATAGCCGCCGTTCTTGTCGGCCACGACGATGGGATCTTCAGGGAACTCGTCGAGCCAGTCGCCGCCCCCCGGCGCGGTCAGGCACCAGTTCTTCGCTACGCCGCAGAAGTTGCTGTAACCGGCCAAATAGCCGGGTCCGGCAGCCACGACCGCCAGCCAGCCCCGCTCCAGTTCGGGGAAGAGATGGGGCAGACCGGCTTCGACGTTTGGTTGATCCAGCGCATTGTTGCCGGCGGCCCAGACCAACAATGCGCCCGACTGCACTGCGCCGCGGTAGGCGCTCACCGGAGCCGAGAAGTAGGTCAGTATCTCCTCCCGCGGCACATCCGTGATCGGCGCGTTCGTGCCCCAACTGATGTTGATGATGCGGGCGCCGCGCCCCAGGAGATCATTGAAGGCGCGGGGCATGTAGGACGGATCGAAGGTTTCGCCAGCGCCGATACCACCACCGACCACGGTCGCCCCGGGTGCAACGCCATGCATCCCGACGCCGTCTCTGTTGCCGACGATCACCGAAGCGACGCTGACTGCGTGCTCACTCGCGGCGGCGGAGGCGGATTCCTGAGTATAGTCATAACCGCCACCATAGCGGCCGAACAGTTCGCTGTGATCAGCGGATGCGACGCCGGATTCGACCATGCCGATGACGAGACCCCGACCATCGACGCCACGGGCATAGGCCTTCGCGGCGTTGATGTAGTCGAGCCCCCACTGCGCCTTGTATTCCGGCGTCCGCCAGCTGTTCGGATCGGTCAGCAGGCCGCCCGACTGGGCTGAAGCCGCACTCGTCAGGGCTGTTGTCAGCAAGAGGGCGGGGAGGATCGTCTTGGCCAGGAATGTCACGTGTGCCCTCGGTCTAAAATCGGGCGGCACCGGATCACGGACCGCAGGCCCGGATGCTCTCAGGTATCGGGGTGGCGTCCAATACGGCAGATGCCGTAGATCGACGCGTTCAGGGGCGGTCCGGCATGAGCGGCGATGGGGGCCGGCAGGCTACTGCGCATCGGTCCGTGATCTACGGTATCTGCCGTATTGCCTCCCGCTGCTGCCGCCTGCGACAGTGGCCAGAAGGGGTGGTTGCCGCAAAAGCGGGGATCGAGCCTCATCCAATCGGCAAGCCGAGGCGCACGGCGAAGGTGGCCAACTCCGCGGCGCTGTGGAGTTCGAGCTTGCGCATGAGGTTTTCGCGATGCTTGCGGGCGGTGAGGGGGCTGATGCCGAGGCGCGCGGCGACGTCGCGGGCGAGGCGGTGATCGGTTCGCTCGGCGGGCTGCTCCATGGTCTCATCGACGTGTCGCGGCTCGATGCCGGGCTCGTTCCGGTCCAGCGGCGGCCGATCGCGCTCGGGCGGATGCTCAGCGACTTGCGCGAGGAGTTCGCGCCGCAGGCGCTGCAACGCGGCATCTCGCTGCGCGCCGTGGCGCTCGATGCCTGGGTCGACAGCGATCCCGTCCTGCTCAAGCGGATCCTCGACAATTTCCTGTCCAATGCTCTGCGCCACGCGCCGAACGGCCGGGTGCTGATCGGCTGTCGCCGCCGCGGCGCGGCGGTCGAGATCCAGGTCGTCGATACCGGGCCGGGCATTCCGCCCGGCCAGCACGAGGCCGTGTTCGAGGAGTTCACCCAGTTCGACAATCCGCAGCGCGACCGGGAGCAGGGCCTGGGCCTTGGGCTCGCCATCGTCCGGAGCTTGGCAGAGATGCTCGGCCATCCGGTCGGGCTGCGGTCCACGCCCGGCAAGGGCTCGGCCTTCTCAGTACGGCTGCCCATGACCTCCCCACCGGCCGCGCTGCGGGCGGCCCCGCGCAGGAGCGAAAGTTCCGCCCGGCTCGGGATCATGGTGGTGGATGACGACGCTCAGGTGCTCGCCGGCATCGCGACCCTGCTGGCCGTCTGGGGCTACGAGCCCTTCGCCGGGGCGGATGTGGAGGAGCTCTGCCGTCGGCATGAGGCAGCCGGCGCGGGCCCGGTTCATCTGATCATCGCCGACTACCGGCTCAGGCGCGGCCTGACCGGCAGCGAGGCGATCGCGCGGCTGGAGGCCTATCTGGGCTATCCGCGTTGCGGCCCTGATCGTCACCGGCGATACCTCGCCGGAGCGGTTGCGCGAGCTGATCGCGACCGGACGCCGGGTGCTGTACAAGCCGGTCGCACCGGAGCGCCTGCAGGCCGCGATCCGCGAGGCGGTCGCCGGCGAAACGGCACCGGCCGGCTCCGCCTAAGGCGTACGCCCGGCTCCGGCTGCTGAACCCAGTCGAGATTCCGGCGGCAGCCCTGTCGAAGTACGGCAGGCGCCGTATTTTTTCGAATCCGCTTGCTCCCTACACTCCGGCCCTGGCGAAGGAGCAGCGGCGAAGCGCGCGCTGCGCCATCTTCGTCCGCAGGGGCATCATGATCCGAGAGTGCAGGGCCACGGGTGAGGCAAGAGTGGATTTCGGCCCGGTACGCCGCGAGCGCTCCCACGGGCGACCGTTGTGCATGCCGCCTGTGCTGCGCCGCGATCATCGCCAGCCTGGCACTTCCGGTGCGCTCGGCCTGACCTATACCGGGCAAGTCGCCGGGAACGCCCAGGACCACGCCTTCAAGGCAAACCTCGCGGTCAGGTTCTGATGGAGCGGACGTTCACAGTCAGCAACTGGCCCGGACGGCTGCGCCGCTGATAGCCAAGCTGAACCGCCCAGGAGCGGACGTTGCCTGCGTCAGGAATGGGCCACCCGAGGCTGCTCAGCGGACTGCCCTGAAGCAGACGTTCCCGATGTCGGCTAGGGGCCAGGTCCGGCCGCTTGGCTCCCTGCGTCAGTGCACTGTCTGGAAGCAGGCTCGCCGAAGCGATATGCCGGTTCTTCGGGGGCCCGGGCAATCCGCTCGAGCAACCAGCATGGGTTACATCTAAAGGTCGATGACACAGCACGGATTAAATCCGCGGTTCTCGCGATCACCATGGAGATTTGGATAGCCTGCTTGGTTCGCAAAGATGCGAGTCCGCCCGACCTGATAATCATGTGATCCGTGATCGTGACCGTGGATCCAAAGCGCTGGCTGAAACTCTTCGATGACGCTGCTCAAATCAGACGCGAACGCGGGAGTAAGCTGATTGCCCCGGTACCGTGGCTCGATGGAATTTGGATGCGGAGCGTGGTGAGTTACCACGACCGTTGAGCCGCGATAAGGGGTCGCAAGCTCCTGGCGAATAAATGCTAAATCCAGCCGGTGCTCTGCTGCGGCATGCCACGGCATAAATCGGCTGTAGTGCCCGCTGGCTTCTTGATACCGGATAAGCCGGTGGTCGTTGAGGGTTTGCCCAGCATAGACCATCGATGGCTTCGGCGTACCGTGCAGTCGGTAGTCGGTCCACAACACGCTACCAATGAAGCGCACTCCACTTATTACGACAGTTCGACGAGAAAGAAGCTCGATTTTTGTAAGGTTCGCAGCGTTGCTACCTTTAGCAAGGTTGTGCTGCATCACCGTTCCATAGAGCTCGTGATTGCCGGGGACATAGACAGCAGGCCGACCCCGCAGCGGCCCAATCTGCTCTTGCTCGACCATCCACGATACAGCTGCGGAAATTGGCTGCCCGATATCGCCGGCGAAAATTGCCACGTCGAAATCCGGCATGGAGGCAGGAAATACGAAGGGGCCGCACTCAAGATGGATGTCGGAAATCACTAACAGGCGCATTCTGGATCCAGTTTATTGGGCTGTGGAGTTCGCCGGCTGGATGCCTAGCCTGCCTTGGCACCTTTCGCGGCTCCGATTCGCTCGAACAGTTCAACGATGGTCGGCGGTGCAAAGATCGAAGGTGCGAAACCAAAGAGTGCTTCGAACTCGCCGATGGGCATGGCAGGAGCGCCCGCAGCCGCTGGACCAAGCACATCTTCCTCGATCCGATCGCCCACAAAGAGTATCTGCGGCAACGTCAAGCGAAGCTGCGAAGCCACCAGCGAGTAAATTTCCTTATGAGGTTTCATCAGCCCCACGCGATACGACAGGACCAAGCCATCGAGTTCATCAGGCAAGGCATCGAACATCGGCATTGCGTAGGGAGCGGCCAAATTGGAGCAAACTGCAATCTTGAGTTGAGCTCGCTTTAGCGTCGCCCAAATAGATTTTATGCCGGGGCGCAATTTTATTGACGCACACTCTGCTGCAATATCAGCCTCCCAGCCGGCGATTTCTTCTTCTTTCGGAGCTGGGTTCAGAAATTTCAAAGCGGTCCTGAGGTCGATAGGCTGTGTCATTGCTCGGATGGCAATGTCAGTATAGATATTATTGACTAATCCCTGAAATGTCCGCCTTTTGTCAGTAATTTCAACGACAGTTCCGAAAGCATCGAAGCAAACAGCGCGAATTTTGGTCACGTGGTCAAATCCAAATTAGGTCGTTATCGGTATATTTTCTGAAGCCTTCATCCACCGCATTCGGGGAATGTTAGCCGGCGACGCACGCACTTAGATGCCGGCGAACGTCCATTTGGCTTTCGAGTGAGCCGCATAGAAGCTCAATCGGCGCCTTCCCTTCGAATGGCGGAGCTGCAATCTGACGCGTGAGCCAAGATCTCTCCCCCGCAACTCCATTCGTCAGCTGACACAAATCGCCAAAAACACCTAGGACAGCTGATATTCGCATCAGGACTGCCACCTCGAGAATGAGAGGCCTGAGCCGGCGCGCCTTGCGGACCCACTCGCGAAAATCACGCTCCGTGTACCCGAGTATTTGAAGCTTCATCCGTTCGGAAAGACCCCAGCAACGGGTGACGTTGTCGAACACGCGCATCGCTGGGCCGCTCAAGCGCGCTCTTTCTTCGGCCGTCGGTTCTGCCATCCAAGACCCCATTAAGAGTGCCAAGTTCCACTGGTCCCCTGCAGGGGCATGATCTCGATCTCGGCACCTCACGACAGGCTCGAAGGATCGCGGGCGGTGAAGAAAAAAATGCGTGACGTGCATTAAAGCGCAACGCGCTAAAACGCAACGCGTTAAACCGCGTCGCGATAAATCGCTCGCAAGCCCTACCAGTGCTGCATGGATATTCGAATGGTGATCGCGGCGAACGCGCGCGCGCTGCGCCTGGCTAAAGGGCTGACCCAAGCGCAGGTCGCTCAGCGGTTGGGCGTGGACCGCGCACACGTCAGCGCTTTGGAAATGGGACAGCGAAATCCCACGGCCGTTAGCCTCTGGGAAATTGCACAAGCCCTTGAAATAACGGTCAGCGATTTGGTTCAAGACCCCCCGCGGGGTTAATATCGCTTCGGCCTTCTCTGCACTTAGCAACCCGGCGACGACGTGGCTGCGCAACTCAGCATCTTCGCAGCGCCGCGTCCCAATTGGTCGTTCCTTTCGGGCTGAATCGGAATTCAGGCCCATTTCAACCTACCGCGCGCCTACCGACCGGGTTCGATAAAAGTGGGACTTGTCTGCAGATAAGTCTCTCGCATCGGGGTAGATGCCTGTCCGAAAAGGCGTCTTTAGAAGGCCGGCTTCCGAGCAATCGCTCACTTCAGAGACAGCTGGGCGACTGACTACGGCTACGGTTTTCCGCCGCGGCGGTTCCCCCAATCGAGCGAACAGCGACTGAGCTTTAAGTAACATTATTGGACCTCCTAACTTCCCCAGCACCGCAGTCCAAACTTCTGGAGGTCGGTGACAGCGCAGCTGCGCAACCCAATCCAGCTGCGCTGCGCTGCCACCTGTGCTGAGGATGCGAGGCAGTGGCTTCGCATATCAATCTGTGAATAGGCGAAAAGCAGCCATTACGATTTGCCGATCGCGCTCGGCGTGATGGCGGCGATCGGCGCGATCCCGGCCGATGCGCTCGCCGGCTACACGGTGCTCGGCGAGCTTGCGCTCGACGGCTCGATCAGCCCGGTCGCCGGCGTGCTGCCGGCGGCGATCGCTGCCTATGGCAGAGGCCAGGGCCTGATCTGCCCGGCGGCGTCGGGACCGGAGGCAGCCTGGGCAGCGCAGGATCTCGACATCCTCGCGCCCCGCTCGCTGATCCAGCTCGCCAACCATTTCAAGGGCACGCAGGTGATGGCGCGGCCCAAGCCGGCGGTGGCTCGCCAGTCCGGGCCGCTGCCGGATCTTGCCGAGATCAAGGGCCAGGAAAGCGCCAAGCGCGTGCTCGAGATCGCCGCTGCCGGTGGCCATAACCTGTTGATGAACGGCCCGCCCGGGGCCGGCAAATCGATGCTGGCGAGCCGGCTGCCCTCGATCCTGCCGCCGCTCGCGCCGCGCGAATTGCTCGAGGTCTCGATGGTGCTCTCGGTGGCGGGCCATCTCGCCGATGGCGCGCTGACCGACCGGCGGCCGTTCCGCGCGCCGCACCATTCGGCCTCGATGGCCGCTCTCGTCGGCGGCGGCATCAAGGCGACGCCGGGCGAGATCTCGCTGGCCCATCACGGCGTGCTCTTCCTCGACGAGTTGCCGGAATTTCAGCCGCAGGCGCTCGATGCGCTGCGCCAGCCGATGGAGACCGGCGAGGTGCTGATCTCGCGCGCCAATCACCGCGCCGTCTACCCGGCGCGCTTCCAGCTGGTCGCGGCGATGAACCCCTGCCGCTGCGGCAAGGCGACCGAGCCCGGCTTCGCCTGCCGTCGCCAGCCGAACGAGCGCTGCATGGCGCAATATCAGTCCGGCATTTCCGGGCCGATGCTGGACCGCATCGACATCACCATCGATGTGCCGGCGGTGACGGCCTCGGACCTGATCCTGCCCGCCGCGTCCGAGGGCTCGGCGCAGGTCGCGGCGCGGGTGGCGCAGGCCCGGGCACGCCAGGCGGCCCGCTTCGCGGCACTGGGGCTCGACGCTGTCACCAGCAATGCCGGCTGTCCCACAGCTGTGTTGGACGAAGTGGCGCGGCCCGATGCGGCCGGGCTTAGCCTCCTGCGCAGCGCGGCCGAGGCGATGCGCTTGACCGCGCGCGGCTATCACCGCGTGCTCAAGGTCGCGCGCACGCTCGCCGATCTCGACGGCGAAGAAATGGTCGGGCGTATCCATCTTGCCGAGGCGCTGTCCTATCGCTCGCGCATCGACCAAGCGGCGCAGGCGGCGTAGATCGCCGTGCGTCCTATCGGACGCAAGTTGGCGATCTATCTCTTTGTAAAAGCATCAGATTTGTCCGAAAAGCGGATTCCACTTTTCGGCCCGATGCTCCAGCCGCCGAGCTCGCCCTGCGGCGGCCGATCCATGCCAAAAGGTTAACGAAACCATTCAAACCATCCTGATTCGGCCGGATCGGCGCGAACTTTTCCTCAACATCGCCGTGATACACCGGTGTCATGGAGTTCTGGCCCACATCCGTCCTCGTGGCGGTCGCGACCTCGGTGCTCGCCTCGCTTTGCGGCCTGGCGGCGCTCTGGCTGCTGCGCGAGCGCGGCCGGGTCGTGCGTCAGGCGGCGGCGATCGCGGGGGATGTCGAGCGGCTGAACGACAGGCTCTGGGAGCTGGCCGACAGCGAAGAGCGCTATCGCAGCCTGATCGAGGCGCAGGGCGATTTGATCGTGCGCCGTAGCGAGGGCCGGATCGTTTACGCCAACGCTGCCTATGCGGCGCTGCTCGGCCTTTCCGAGAACGAGGCTGCCGGCAGCTTGCGGATGCCGCGGGTCCGCATCGCGCGGCCGGCACAGGCGCTGGCCGACGGTGCCCGCGTCTTCGACGAATGCATCGATATCGAAGGTGGGGAGCGCTGGATCTCCTGGGTCGAGACCGTCGTTCCGGTCGCGGCCGGCCAGGCAGTGCTGCAGCGCGTCGGCCGCGACATCAGCGCCCGCATTGCCGGCGAGCGCGAACTGGAGGAGGCCCGCAGCCGGGCGGAGGAGGCGAGCGCCGCCAAGTCGCGTTTCCTGGCCACGGTCAGCCATGAGTTCCGCACCCCCCTCAACGGCATTCTCGGCATGGCCGACCTGCTCGGTGACACCAGGCTCGATCCGGAACAGTCGACCTATGTCCGCGCTCTGCGCAGCTCGGGCGAGGCGCTGCTCGGCCTCGTCGACGGCATCCTCGATTTCGCCAAGGTCGAGGCGGGAAAGCTCGAACTCGCCGACGAGCCCTTCGATCTCGCCTCGCTGATCGAGGACGTCACCGAACTGATGGCGCCGCGGGCCCAGGCCAAGGGCATCGAGGTCTCGGCCCTGCTCGCCGCCGATCTGCCGGCACTGATCCGCGGCGATGCCGAGCGCCTGCGCCAGATCCTGCTCAATCTCGTCGGCAATGCGGTGAAATTCACCGATAGCGGCGGTGTCGGCATCAGGGCCGAGCGCGCCGGCGACGAGATTGCGATCGATGTCGCCGATACCGGCCCGGGCATCCCGGCCGAGCGCCTCGAGAGCATCTTCGAGGAGTTCGAGCAGATCGAGACGACGAACATGCGCGCTCCCGGCGGGACCGGCCTCGGCCTTGCCATTGCGCGCCGGCTGGCATTGGCGATGGGCGGGACGATTTCCGTGGAAAGCCCGGCGGGGCGGGGCGCGACCTTCCGGCTCGGCCTGCCGCTCCGCGCCGTCGCCGCGCCGTCGGCGGCGGCCCCGGTTCCGGATTGGCGCGGCAAGCGCCTGCTGATCGCCACGGGAGCGCCCTTCAGCGCCAGCCACCTCGCCGAGCAGGCCAGCCGCCTCGGTGCGGCCGTGGTCCTGGCCGCCGACCGGGAGACCGCGCTCGCCCGGCTGAAGGACGGCTCGCCGACGGCCGTGCTGGTCGACCGGGCGCTGCCCGGTGGCCATGTCGAGGAATTGGTCGAGGCGGCAAGGCGGTCCGGCGTGGCCGAGATCATCATCATGCTCTCGCCGGCCGAGCGTCGCGGCTACGGCTCGCCTTTTGCCGCCGGCTTCACCGGCTTCCTGGTGAAGCCGGTGCGCGCCCGCTCGCTGCAGGAGCGACTTGGAGGAAGCGAGCGCCTTCCCTATCCGGCGGCTGCGGAAAGCGTCGCGGTTCCGGCGACGGCCATGGGCGGCCTGCAGGTGCTCGTCGCCGAGGACAATGAGATCAACGCCCTGCTGGTGACGCGGACGCTGGAACGCCTCGGCTGCGTGCCGACCTGGGCACGCGACGGTGGCGAGGCGATGAGCCTGGTCGAGGCCGCTCTGGCCGGGCAGCGGCCGGTTTTCGATCTGGCCCTGCTCGATATCCGCATGCCGGTGCTGGACGGCATCGCCGTGGCGCGCCGCATCCGCGTCGCGGAGCGGGCGCGCGGTGTCGCGAGGATGCCGATCCTGGCGGTGACGGCCAACACCTCGGACCAGGACCGGCTCGCGGCGCTCGCCGGCGGCATGGACGATTGCCTGGCTAAGCCGCTTTCGCGCGAAGCCCTGCGCGCCTGGGTGGAAAAGCTTGCCGGCGCGGCAAAGGCGCCCGCGCGCTATGCCTGAGGCCGTCCGCCGCGCCCGGTGACGCCGCAAGGGGCTCGCCAGCGCGCTGCCGATCGGCTATTTCTTGGTCATATCTCTGTCGTAGTTCTGTCGCGATCCCGTAAGACGTTCGGCGCAGTGGTGTCATGCGCCTAGCCGAGGCCTCACAGGGATAAGACCGCAAATGGCGTTCGACGTTCTCCTTGGCCTTCGCCAGCCGGCAAAGCAGAAGCCGGGTGCCTTGCAGCAGCGCGCACGCTTCTCGCCCTTCGGGCTGATGGCCGGCGCCAGGCAGCGCGGGGTTTTCCCCTATCCAGGCCCCGTTGCGCTTTCCGGCACGCTCGGCCGCTCCGGTTCGCTCGAGGTCCGTCTGGCGCGCGGTCCGCGTGAAATCTGGCGGGCGCAGCGCCTGCGCTACCGTGTCTTCTATCAGGAGATGTCGGCCAAGCCGGATGTCGTCTCCCGCATGTTCCGGCGCGATGCCGACCGCTTCGACGCCTCCTGCGATCATCTCCTGGTCATCGACCATGCCGCGCGTGGCCGCTTCGGCGGCATCAAGCCCAAGGTCGTCGGCACCTACCGGCTGATGCGCGAGCAGGCCGCCTGGCGCCTCGGTGGCTTCTACAGCCAGTCGGAATTCGACATCGAGCCGATGATCGCGCGCCATCCCGAGCTGCGCTTCCTCGAACTCGGCCGCTCCTGCGTGCTCAAACCCTACCGCACCAAGAAGACCGTCGAGCTACTCTGGCACGGCATCTGGGCCTATGTCCGCCATCACCGCATCGACGCCATGTTCGGTTGCGCCAGTTTCGACGGCGTCGATCCCGACATGCTGGCGCTGCCGCTGTCCTTCCTGCACCATCATGCGACGGCGCAGGGTGACTGGCGCGTCACCGCCAAATCCGACCGCTATGTCGCGATGGACCTGTTGCCGGCAGGCATGGTCGACGCCAAGGCCGCGCTCAAGAGCCTGCCGCCGCTGGTGAAGGGCTATCTGCGCCTCGGCGCCCGCTTCGGCGCTGGCGCCGTGATCGACCGGCAGTTCGGCACCACCGACGTGCTGGTGATCGTGCCGGTCGCCGCGATCGACCAGCGCTATGTCGACTATCTCGGCGGCGAGGGGCAGCGTTACGCTGCCTGACGCCGCTACTCGCCGCTGGCGGCGAGGTCGCGCAGCGCCTGCCGGTAATCCGGATAGCGGAAGGCATAACCGAGCTCGCTTTTGAGCAGCGCGTTCGAAACCCGCTTGTTCTCGCCATAGAAGCTCGCCGCCATCGGCGAGAGCTTGCTCGGGTCGAACGGCGTTTCCGGCGGCGGTGCCAGCCCGGCAACCTCGGCGGCGAAGCTGATCACGTCCTGCGGCGGCGCCGGTTCGTCATCGGTGAGATTATAGACCGCGCCGGCGCGCGGCTTTGCCAGCGAAGCCATCAGCACGCCGGCGATGTCGTCGACATGGATGCGGTTGAAGACCTGGCCGGGCTTGACCAGCCGGTTGGCGGTTCCGGCACGCAGCTTGGTGATGGCGTTGCGACCCGGGCCGTAGATGCCCGACAAGCGGAAGATCTGCACCGGCTTGCCGCTGCGCTCGCCGAGGGCGAGCCAGTCCCGCTCGATCTCGAGGCGCTGCCGCGAGCGCCGGCTCGTCGGCCGGGCCTCGGCTGTTTCGTCGATCCAGGCGCCGCCATGGTCGCCATAGACGCCGATGGTCGAGAGATAGCCGATCCAGCGCAGCTTGGGGGCTGCCGCGAGCTTGTCGGCCAGCGTCCGCAGCACCGGATCGCCCTCTTCGTCCGGCTGGACCGAGACGAGCACCGCATCGGCCTCCGCCAGTGCTGCCGACAATGGCGAGGACACCGCGAAGCCGCCGAAGACGAGCGTGCGCAGGCCGTCGCGGCTGAGGCTGGCGGCCTTGTCGGCCGAGCGCACCGTGCCGGTGACCTCCCAGCCCTTGGCCAGCGCGGCGCGCGCGAAGAAGCCGGCGGAATAGCCGAGACCGAGGATGACGAGCTTCATGCAGGTTCCAGTTTCCTGAGGTCGGGACGCGCCCATTCGGCCCGGACATCCGCGTCGGTCTCGCAGGCGAGCCTGGCCGGCGCGAGTTCTTCGGCGCGCCCGGGTGCGAGCCGCAGCAAGGCCCAGGCCGCCATCGCCCGCACCAGGGGCGAGGCATCGCCAAGCAGCTTCTCCGCACTCGCCGCCAGGGCCGGCTCGCCGCTGTTGCCGATGGCGATCAGCACATTGCGGACGAAGCGGTCGCGGCCGGTGCGCTTCACCGGGGTGCCGGCGAAGAGTTTTCGGAAGGCCGCATCGTCGAGCGCGGCAAGCTCGGCAAGCGGCAGGGCGTCGAGCTCGTCCTTGAGTGCGAGGCGCGTCTCCTGCGCCGCTTGCGCGAACTTGTTCCAGGGGCAGACGGCGAGGCAGTCGTCGCAGCCGAAGATGCGGTTGCCGATGCCGGGGCGCAGCCCGGCGTCGATATGGCCCTGATGCTCGATCGTCAGGTAAGCGATGCAACGCCGCGAATCGAGCTGGTACGGCGCGGGAAAGGCGTCGGTCGGGCAGATGTCGAGGCAGCGCCTGCACGAGCCGCAATGGTCGCGCTCGGGCTCGTCGGGCGGCAGTTCGGCGCTGGTGTAGATCGCGCCGAGGAAGAGCCAGGCGCCGTGCTGGCGCGAGACCAGCACCGTGTGCTTGCCCTGCCAGCCGAGCCCCGAGGCCTCCGCCAGCGGCTTCTCCATCACCGGGGCAGTGTCGACGAAGACCTTGACGTCGACCCCGCCGCGCGCGGCGAGAAGGCCGGCGACGCTCTTCAGCTTGCCCTTGATCACCTCGTGATAGTCGCGCCGGCGGGCATAGAGCGAGATCGCGCCGCGGTCGCGTTGTCCCAGAACCGCCAGCGGGTCACCTTCTCCGGCATAGCTCATGCCGAGCATCACCACGGAGCGCGCCTCGGGCCAGAGCACGCCCGGCGCGGCGCGCTCGGCGGTGCGTTCGGTCATCCAGGCCATGTCGCCGTGATGGCCGGCATCGAGCCAGCCGGCGAGGCGCGCGGGCGCCTGCGGAATCGAATCGACGGAGGCGACGCGCACGGCCGAGAAGCCTTCGCTTTCCGCCCGCGCGAGCACGGCCGCCTTGAGCTTCTCGCCGCTCAGAAGTCCAGATCGTCGTAATGGGCTGCCGGTGCCATGCCCGGAATCCGGTCGCTGAGCAGCGGCCGGAAGCTCGGTCTGGACTTGATCATGGCGTACCATGCGCGGGCGGCCTCATCCTCTTGCCAGGGCACGTCGCCGAGATAGTCGACGCAGGAAAGATGCGCCGCGGCGGCGAGATCGGCATAGCTCAGAACCGAGCCGGCGAGCCAGTTCCGCTTCGCCGTCAGCCAGGCGATATAGCGCAGATGATAGCGGACATTGCCGCGCGCGGCACGGATCGCGCTCATTTCCGGTGGGCCGCCGCCCTCGTCGCGGCTCATGAAGCGCTTCATCACCTTCTCCAGCACCAGCGGGGCGGTGATTTCCTCATTGAACTTGATGTTGAACCAGTCGAGTAGCCGGCGCACCTCGATGCGCTCGCCGGGGCCTTCCGGCAGCAAACGGCGCTCGCCGAGCGCTAGCCCGCGCGTCTCGTCAAGATATTCGGCGATCGGCCCGGCCCCGGGAACGACGAGCCCGCTATCCTCGCGCAGCACCGGCGTGGTGCCCGCAGGATTGAGTTCGAGGAACTCGCGGCGACGTTCCCAGACCCGTTCCTCGACCATGGCGGCGTCGAGGCCGAACTCGCCCAGCACCAGCCGGACGAAGCGCGAATGTGGGCAAAGCGGATAATGATGAAGGGTGGCCATCGAATGCTTGAAAAGGAAAAATGGGCTGGAAATGCGGCCTGGAGCGCGGTCGCGGGCCTTTGCGGAGGCAAACCCCGTATAGGCTCGCTGGCGGGGCCTCACAACCCGGCAGCCCGGGAAGCGGCGGAATCGGCGCTTTTCCTTCGCGAATTGGTAACCAATTTGCAAAGAGCCTGCGCCATAGGTTTAACGCCCGTCGCGCCGCATGGTCGCGCTGCCTCTGCCGGCTGAGAAGGACTTTCCGATGAGTGACCTGTTGGTGGCCGCCGTCCTCGGCGTGGTCGAGGGGTTGACCGAGTTCCTGCCGGTATCCTCGACCGGCCATCTCCTGCTGCTCGGCCATTTCCTCGGCTTCGAGTCGAAGGGAAAATCCTTCGAGATCCTGGTCCAGCTCGGCGCCATCCTGGCAATCCTGCTGGTCTATTTCCGTCGTTTGCTCGACATCGCCCTGCGGCTGCGCAGCGATCCTGCCGCCCGGCGCTTCGTGCTCGGCGTGCTCGTCGCCTTCCTGCCGGCGGCGCTGATCGGCGCGCTGGCGCATGGCTTCATCAAGGGCGTGCTGTTCAACCCGGTGCTGGTCTGCTGCACCCTGATCGCCGGCGGCTTGGTGCTGCTCGTCATCGACGAGATGGAGCTCGAGGTGAAGCATCACGACGCCACCGCTTTCCCGCTGCCGATGTATTTCAAGATCGGCCTGATCCAGTGCCTCGCCATGATTCCCGGCGTCTCGCGCTCGGGCTCGACCATCGTCGGCGCGATGCTGCTCGGCGCCGACAAGCGAGCGGCGGCGGAATTCTCCTTCTTCCTGGCCATGCCGACCATGGCCGGCGCCTTCACCTACGACCTCCTGAAGAACTACAAGGAGCTGTCGACCAACGATGTCACCCTGATTGCAGTCGGCTTCGTCACCGCCTTCATCTCGGCGCTGATCGTGGTCCGCTCCTTCCTCGATTTCGTCTCGAAGCGCGGCTTCACGCCCTTCGCCTGGTGGCGGATCGTCGTCGGCTCGGCCGGGCTCGCGGGCCTGTGGGTCTTCGGCTGAGGCCGGTCAACCGGGTTCCGGCGCGGGGCCACGCCAGGTCCCGAGCAGCATTGCGAGGAAGCGCTCGGCCGCCGGCGCCAGCCTGACGCTGCGCCGCCTGACCACGCCGATCGTGCGCGAGATTTCGGGATCGCGGATCGCCCGCGTCACGATGGTCGGATGGTCCTGGCCCGGCGTCGCCAGCCGCGGCAGCACCGAGATGCCGAGCCCGGCCTCGACCAGGCCGAGCGAGGTCGAGAGATGGGTGACCTCGAACGACCAGTCGAGCCTGACCCCAACCTTGACCAGGGCGGCATCCAGAATGGCGCGATTGCCGCTCGCCCGGCTGACCGTGACGAGCGGGTGTCCTGCAAGATCGGCCCAGGCGATGGCAGACTGGCCGGCGAGCGCGTGGTCGTGCCGGCAGGCGAGCACGAACGGATCCTCCATCAGGGGCTCGAAGGTCAGTTCCGCATCCGAGCCGCCGAGCAGGTTGATGCCGAACTCGACCTCGCCGCGCGCCACCGCCTCCAGCCCGTCATTGGCCGAGAGGTCGAGGATGCGGAAGCGGATATTGGGGTACTGCTCGCAGAAGCGCGCGATCACCGAGGGCAGGAAGTAGAAGGCTGCCGTCGGGATGCAGGCCAGCGCGATCTGCCCGGCGCGACGGCTGCCGAGATCGCGCATCGCGAAGATCGAGGTATCGAACTCGTCGAGCATGCGGCGGACCAGCGGCAGCATCTCGCGCCCGACCATGGTCAGCGCCACCCGCCGCGTCGTCCGTTCCAGCAAGGCGGCGCCGACCGCCGCCTCCAGCCGCTGGATGCGCCGGCTCAGCGCCGGCTGCGACATGTTCAGGGCCTCGGCCGCCCGGTGGAAGCCACCGAGTTCGACCACGGCGATGAAGGCGCGCAGGTCGAGCGCTTCGAAATTGATGCTCATATCGTATCAATAACGCCGATCTCTGCATTTCACAGCAGTTATCGGATTTGGGATGACAGGATATCGCCATCCGCCGGGTCACGCCCTTGTCCGCTCCCTTCCAGCTTCGGCACGCAAAGGCTCTGCGCATTCCCTGCGTCCTGATGCGCGGCGGTACTTCGCGCGGCCCGTTCTTCCTCGAATCCGACCTGCCGGCCGAGCCGGCGGCCCGCGCCAGCGTCCTGCTCGCGGCGATGGGCTCGCCGCATCTCCTCCAGCTCGACGGGCTCGGCGGCGGCAATTCGCTGACCAGCAAGGTTGCGATCGTCAGTCAGTCGAGCCGGCCGGACGCCGATGTCGACTATCTCTTCGCCCAGGTCGCGGTCGACCGCGCCCATGTCGATCTCGGCCCGAACTGCGGCAACATGCTCGCGGCCGTCGGCCCCTTCGCGATCGAGGCCGGACTGGTGTCGGCGGTCGACGGCGAGACGCCGGTGCGCATCTACAACCGCAACACCGGCGCACTGGTCGAGGCCCTGGTCTGCACTCCCGGCGGCATCGTCGAATATGATGGCGCGACCGCCATCGATGGCGTCGCCGGCACGGCGGCACCGGTCAAGCTGAGCTTCCTGCGGGCCGTCGGTTCCAAGACCGGCGCGCTGCTGCCGAGTGGCATGTCACGCGAGGAGATCGATGGCGTCCCGGTGACGCTGGTCGATTACGCCACGCCGATGCTGCTGCTGCGCGCCGTCGATTTCGGGCTCACCGGCGAGGAGACGCCGGCGGAGCTCGATGCCGATGCCGCTCTGCTGGCGCGGCTCGAAGAGATCCGCCGCGAGGCCGGCCGGCGCATGGGCCTCGGCGATGTCGCCGGCCGCGTCATCCCCAAGATCGGCCTGCTCTCGCCGGCCCGCCGTGGCGGCAGTCTCTCCTCGCGCTATTTCACGCCGGACCGCTGTCATCGCAGCCATGCCGTCACCGGTGCGCTCTGCATCGCTGCGGCGAGCCGGATCGCCGGCAGCATCGCGCAGGAAATGCTCTCGCCGAGCCGGGGCTCGCTCGTCACGATCGAGCATCCGAGCGGCGCCATCCAGGTCGACCTCGCGCTGGATGGAGCCGGTCAGGTGATGCGCGCCAGCCTGGTGAGAACCGCGCGCCGCATCTTTGAAGGAAACGTCATCGTCCCCGCAAATGCGATGCTCGCACTTGCAGAGAGGAACGAAACGGGAGGAGATCGCAGCCATGACCACGACGCGCCGTCAATTCTGTACCTTAATGGCGAGCCTGGCAGCCGGCGCCTGCCTGCCTGAGTTCGCAGCGGCGCAGACGTCCTTCCCCGAGCGGCCGATGCGGCTGCTCGTGCCCTATGCCGCCGGCGGCGGCACCGATGCGATCGCGCGGCTTGTCGCGCAAGGCGTCGGCGAGCGGCTCGGCCAGTCGCTGGTGGTCGAGAACAACGGCTCGGCCGGCGGCAATCTCGCGACGGCGCAGGCGGCCGCGGCACCGGCCGACGGCTACACCGTGCTGATGGCCAACCAGGGTCCGATGGTGGTCAACCCGCATCTGTTCAAGAATGTCCGGGTCGACCCGCTGGCGAGCTTCGATCCGCTGACCCTGATCTCGGCCGCGCCGCTCGTCGTGGTGGTCGCGTCGGGCTCGCCGCACAAGACGCTGGCCGAACTCGTCGGCCATGCCCAGAAGAATCCGGGCAAGCTGACCTATGGCTCGGCCGGCAACGGCTCCGCCAGCCATCTCGCCACCGTGCTGCTGGCGCAGACGGCGCAGTTCGGCGCGGTTCATGTCCCCTATCGTGGCGCCGGCCCAGCCTTGACCGACCTGCTCGCCGGCAATTCCGACTTCATGGTCACCACCGTGCCCTCGGTGCTCGGCCTGATCGAGGGCAGCAAGGTCAGGGCGCTGGCGGTGACCGGCAAGGCGCGCGCCAAGCTCTTCCCCGAGGTGCCCTCGGTCGCCGAGAGCGGCTGGCCGAATTATGAGGCGACGGCCTGGTACGGCTTCGTCGTGCCGAAGGGCACGCCGAAGGAGATCGCGGCCAAGCTGCGCGCGGCGACCATCGAGACCATCAACAGCGCGCTCATCCGCGAGCGCCTGCAGAACGAGGGCGCCGAGCCGATCGGCAACAAGCCCGACGAATTCGCGGCGATGATGGAAGCGGAATCGCGGCGCTGGGCCGGAATCATCAGCCAGGCCCGCCTCGCCATCAACTGAGAGGGCCGAAGCCGGTTTAAACCCACGGTCCTCATCCTGAGGAGCGATCGTAGAGCGCGTCTCGAAGGATGTTTCAGGAGGTTCCGGAACCATCTCAATCATCCTTCGAGACGGCCGCCTGCGCGGCCTCCTCAGGATGAGGGCTATGGGGCGGCTGAGCCGGAATTCAGGCGATGCGCTTGTCGGGCGAGTCGCAGAGATCGGCGACGATGCAGCTCTCGCAAGCCGGCCGCAATGCCTTGCAGATGTAGCGGCCGTGCAGGATCAGCCAGTGATGGGCATGCCGGCCGAATTCGGCCGGCACGGCTTTCTCCAGCGCGTATTCGACCTGCAGCACGTTCTTGCCCGGTGCGATGCGCAGGCGGTTGGCGATGCGGAAGACATGGGTGTCGACCGCATGGGTGATCTCGCCGAAGGCGATGTTGAGCACGACATTGGCGGTCTTGCGGCCGACGCCGGGCAGGCTCTCCAGCGCTTCGCGCGAGGTCGGCACCGTGCTGGCGAATTCGGCGATCAGCTTCTCGCTCAAGGCGATGACGTTCTTCGCCTTGTTGCGGTAGAGCCCGATCGTCTTGATCAGCTCGCGCACCGTCTCCTCGCCAAGCGCCAGCATTTTCTCCGGCGTATCGGCGAGTTCGAACAGGCGCCGCGTCGCCTTGTTGACGCCGGCATCGGTCGCCTGCGCCGAGAGCACGACCGCGACCAACAGGGTGAAGGCGTTGACATAGTCGAGCTCGCCCTTGGGCTCCGGCCGGGCCGCACGGAAACGCGTGAAGATCTCGCGGATCTCGGCGGCGCTGCGAGGCTTGGGGGAGGCGAGGCGCGGGCGCGCTGGCGCGCGCTGTTTGCCACTGTTCGGCTGGCTCATTGCGGCGTTATAATGCCGGCATGAGCCTGAGCAAGCCCGATCCCGAGCGCGCAGCCGCGGCCTCTGGTGCCGTGGCGGAGCGACCGGTCTTCGACGCGACGATCACGCCGCACCGTTCGCTCGGAGCGGACGGGTTTCGCCTGGTGATGACGCTGGTCTGCGCGATCGGCATCATTGCATCGGTACCCTTCGTCCTGCTCGGGGCCTGGCCCGTCGCCGGCTTCTTCGGCCTCGACATCCTGGCGCTGTTCATCGCCTTCAAGGCCAATTTCAACGCTGCGCGCGCCTTCGAACGCATCGTGGTGACCCCGCTCGAGGTCATGCTGCGGCAGGTCTCGCATCGCGGCAAGGAGGCGGTCTGGCGCTCCAACCCGGTGTGGACGAAGCTGGAGCGCGAGCATGACGAGGATTACGGGCTGCTGCGCCTCGATCTGGTCTCCCGCGGCAGCAGGATCGCAATCGCCTCGGCACTGTCGCCGCAGGAGCGCGAGGGTTTCGCGCATGCGCTCGGCGCGGCGCTGGCGAAGGCCAGGCGCGGACCCGATTTCGAACCAGCCTGAGCGATGGCCGCGACGATCATCCCGCTGATCGCGCTGGCGGTGATCGTCTTCGTCCTCGTCGCCGCCGTGCGCGCCAATCGCGGCCCGCACGGCCCGCTGCCGCGGCAGGAGGGCGGCGAGGAATCGCGCCGCGCCTATGCGCTCCAGCTTCGCGACCGGCTCGAACGTTCCCTGTTCGGCCCCGTACTGGCGGGGCAGGTCTGGGATCGCGTGATGGAGCACCCGGTCGACCGGGGCCTGATCCACGAATTCCATCGCGATTTCTGCGGCCACGGCCTGATCCGCACCGAGGACGGGATCAAGCTCTGCGACATCCTCGACGGCCATCATCCGGGGCCTGCGATCGCCGAATGGACCTCGAAGGAGGAATTCGTTTCCTTCTTCGCCGAACAGTCGGATCTCAGCTGCAGCGGCTGGGACGAGACTTCGACGGTCTTCTTCACCACCGATGAATGGCATCGCAACAACCAGCGCCTGACGCGGCAGAAGCTGCAGCGCTTTCTCTCCGGACCGCTCCTCGCTTGAAGCCGTCAGCGCTTCTGCGCCAGCCAGATCGTATGGCCGCCGCAGGCCGCGTCCTCGACGACATGGTCGATCACGGCAAAACCGTTCTCGTCGAGCAGGCGGCGATACTCCTCCGGCGCCAGGCTGGCATGATAGAGCGGCTCGCCCTCGAAATTGCCGATCGCTTCGCCATGTTCGGGGCCGCTGGTGAAGAGTAGGGCCGCACCCTCGGCCGCATGCTGCCGGAAGCGCGGGAACATCAGGCGTTGATCGTCATGGCCGAGATGGAAGAAGCTGTCCCAGGCGACCAGTCCGTCGAAGCGCCGGCCAAGCGAAAGCTCGCGCATGTCCGCGACCTGCCATGCCTGCTGCGGGAAACGCTCGCGGCAGAGCGCGATCAATGGCTCCGCGGAATCGATGCCGGTGACGGCGCAGCCCCTGTCGATGAGGTAGCGCGCGATCGGCTCGCCGGCGCCGCAGCCGATGTCGAGCACGCTCGGGCGGGCCGGCAGCAGCGCAAGGAAGCGGTCGAGCCAGGGCGCCTCCATCAGCGACCGGCCCCGCAGCCGGTCGAAAGTCGCGGCGTGGCGCTGATAGAGCGAGACGATCTGGTCGGCGGCATCGGTCATGGCGAGGCTTCTACGCACCGTGGGACATCAAGGCGAGCTTGCCAGCTTTCGGGTGGGATAGGCATGCTCCGATCCCTACCTTTGCGAACAAGAGATCAGATCGCGAGGACAGGACAATGAGTGCCCCGATGAGCTTCAAGACCGCGATGACCCCGACCCGCTTCTCCAACGCCGTGCTCGCCCGTGCTGCCGAGGCGATGCCCGCCGAGGCGGACTTCCCGCCGGCCGCGCCGGGTTCCGATTACGACACGGTGCGGCGTATCCTCTCCTACATCACCCATAACTGGCGCGAGCAGCCGACGATCGAGGCGATCGCGGAAGCGGCCGGTGCGACGCCGACCGATGTCCACCACCTGTTCCGGCGCTGGTGCGGGCTGACGCCCAAGGCCTTCCTGCAGGCGATCACGCTCGACAATGCCAAGGGCCTGCTGGCCTCCTCCGCCAGCATCCTCGACACCAGCTACGAGGTCGGGCTCTCCGGCCCCGGCCGGCTGCACGACCTCTTCGTCAGCCATGAGGCGATGTCGCCCGGCGAATGGAAGACCGGCGGCGAGGGCCTGCGGCTGTCCTATGGCTTCCATGCCTCGCCCTTCGGGGAGGCCTTGATCGTGGTGACCGAGCGAGGTCTCGCCGGTCTCGGCTGGGTCTCGAACAGCCTCGATGGCGGCAAGGTTGTCGGCGGCCGGGCCGAGGCTCTGGCCGACATGATGCGGCGCTGGCCGCATGCCGACTACCGGTTCGATCCGCAGGCGACCAGGCCCTATGCCAGCCGCATCTTCGAGCCGGGGAGCTGGTCGCCGCAGACGCCGCTGCGCGTCGTTTTGATCGGCACCGATTTCGAGGTCCGGGTCTGGGAGACGCTGCTGCGCATACCCGTGGGCTGTGCCACGACCTATGGCAGCGTCGCCGACCAGATCGGCAAGCCGTCGGCGGCGCGGGCGGTCGGGGCTGCGGTCGGCAAGAACCCGATCTCCTTCGTCGTTCCCTGCCATCGCGTCATCGGCAAGTCGGGTGCGCTCACCGGCTATCACTGGGGGCTGACGCGCAAGCGCGCCATCCTTGGCTGGGAGGCCGGGCAGGTCGCGGCGGCTGGCGGCCAGGCCGCTTGAGCGCGACTTGTCGAGTTATTGCGTGCTGGGGGCGGGCGCTGCCGCGGGTGGCGCCCGCCTTGCCGTGGTCGGGCGGGGTGGCTTTGCCGTCTCGGGCTTCGGCTCCGGCAGGCCGAGCCTGGCGCGGATCGAGGCGGCACGCGCTTCGGTGATGCGGGCGCCGCAGAAGCCGTGGCTGCCCTCGCTTTGGAAGTCGCGGCAGGTTTGGGCCCGCTCGGAGGAGAACGCTGCCTGCTCGCGGGCGATGCTGCGCTGTTCCGGCAGGTCGGCCTTGGCCGACAGCGCCCGATAGCCTTCGCGCACGGCGCTTTCGGCCTTGCCGCGCTCGGCTTCGATCTCCTTCGCCCGCGCCACGAGCGTGCGCGCATCCGGCCCCCAGACGCCGCGCGGATCGATCCGGCAGGCAGCCGCCTCGATCACGCAGGGCTCGGCCGGCTCGACCACGAGGAAGGCGCCTTCCAGGACGTCGAACACGATCGGGCAGGCGGAGGCATCGAGCTTGTAGCGCGGCAAGCCGGCCGGCTTGCCGAGAGAGGTCAGCGGCACGGCGGTCTCGCCGAAGGAGATCGCGCAGGGCTCGACCAGGTTCTGGGCCTGGAAGCCCTCCGCCCGCAGCTTCAGCCCGAAGCCGGTCGCCGTCTTCTCCAGCGTGGCCTCGCCGGCGCCGCCATTGCGACGCACCGTCCTGCCGAGGAGCGAATCCTCGCTCGGGATCCTGATCGCCGGCATGGTGCGCGGCCTTGGTGCTGCCGGGGCGGCGGAGGCGGGGGCCGATTGCTGCGTGCCGGGAGCATTGAAGGGTTGTGCGCCGGGCAGTTGCAGCGGTTGCGCCGCGACCGCGCAGCCGAGCCAGGCCAGCGCGGCGCCGGTGGCGGCGAGGCGGCTTGCGGCGGAGCGGCAGGTCGGCGTCACGGCTGGTCCTTCTCCGGCGGTCGATGGTCTTTCTGAATGGAATGGTGCGGCCGGACGCGCAAGGGCGCAGGAGCAACACCATGCGTTAATCATGCCGAGCCCCGAATACTGTGCAAGCTCCGGCAGGGACTTGCTTCTTAATCCGGCTTCGCGCCTTGCAAGGGGGGCGGCACCCTCCCTATATACGCCGCGAAGCGGTGGTTTTCACCACTGCCGGAACCGGAATGCCATGGCTCCCAAGGTCTTGGCGGCTTCCCGGTTCGCTTTGTTGAACCGGCGGACGGTGGCCGGGTCGGGGCATTCGCCTCTGATCCGGAAACGGCTGCCAGACGTGGATATCCCGCATTCGTTCGCCGCAGAAGGTGGGGACGGGTCGGGACCATGGGCCGGAGGGTCGCGTCACGGCGCGGTGTTCCGGCGATCTGCTAAATCGAAAGGGATCCCTTCCATGGGTAAAGTAATCGGTATCGACCTCGGCACGACCAATTCCTGCGTTGCAGTGATGGAAGGCTCGACGCCCAAGGTCATCGAGAATTCGGAGGGCGCCCGCACCACGCCTTCCATCGTCGCCATCACGGATGACGGCGAGCGTCTTGTCGGCCAGCCGGCCAAGCGCCAGGCCGTCACCAATCCGGAGCGCACCTTCTTCGCCATCAAGCGCCTGATCGGGCGCACCTTCGACGATCCGATGACCAAGAAGGACATCGATCTCGTCCCCTACAAGATCAAGAAGGCGTCTTCGGGCGATGCCTGGGTCGAGGCCGACGGCACCGACTATTCGCCCTCGCAGATTTCCGCCTTCACGCTGACGAAGATGAAGGAGACCGCGGAGGCCTATCTCGGCCAGCCGGTCACGCAGGCGGTCATCACCGTCCCTGCCTATTTCAACGACGCCCAGCGCCAGGCCACCAAGGACGCCGGCCGCATCGCCGGCCTCGAGGTGCTGCGCATCATCAACGAGCCGACCGCGGCGGCGCTCGCCTATGGCCTCGACAAGAAGTCGTCTGGCACGATCGCGGTCTATGACCTCGGTGGCGGCACCTTCGACGTCTCGATCCTCGAGATCGGCGACGGCGTCTTCGAGGTGAAGTCGACCAATGGCGACACCTTCCTCGGCGGCGAGGACTTCGACATGCGCCTGGTCGAGTACCTGGCGGACGAGTTCAAGCGCGAGCAGGGCATCGACCTGAAGAAGGACAAGCTCGCTCTCCAGCGCCTGAAGGAGGCGGCGGAGAAGGCCAAGATCGAGCTCTCGACCACGGCCCAGACCGAGATCAACCTGCCCTACATCACGGCCGATGCCTCGGGGCCGAAGCACCTCGCCATCAAGCTCTCGCGCGCCAAGTTCGAGAGCCTGGTCGACGATCTCGTGCAGCGCACCATCGAGCCCTGCCGCAAGGCGCTCAAGGATGCCGGCCTCACCGCTGGTGACATCGACGAGGTCGTTCTGGTCGGCGGCATGACGCGCATGCCGAAGGTCCAGGAAGTCGTGAAGCAGTTCTTCGGCAAGGAGCCCCACAAGGGCGTCAACCCGGACGAGGTCGTCGCCATCGGCGCCGCCGTCCAGGCCGGCGTGCTGCAGGGCGACGTCAAGGACGTGCTGCTGCTCGACGTGACCCCGCTGTCGCTCGGCATCGAGACGCTGGGCGGCGTGTTCACGCGCCTGATCGACCGCAACACCACGATCCCGACCAAGAAGAGCCAGGTCTTCTCCACCGCCGAGGACAACCAGCAGGCGGTGACGATCCGGGTCTTCCAGGGCGAGCGCGAAATGGCGGCCGATAACAAGATGCTCGGGCAGTTCGATCTGATGGGCATCCCGCCGTCCCCGCGCGGCATGCCGCAGATCGAGGTCACCTTCGACATCGACGCCAACGGCATCGTCTCGGTGACGGCCAAGGACAAGGCGACCGCCAAGGAACAGCAGATCCGCATCCAGGCTTCCGGCGGTCTCTCCGAGGCCGAAATCCAGAAGATGGTCAAGGACGCCGAGTCCAACGCCGCCGAGGACAAGAAGCGCCGCGAGCTGGTCGAGGCCAAGAACCAGGGCGAGAGCCTCGTGCACTCGACCGAGAAGTCGCTGAAGGACTATGGCGACAAGGTTTCGGCCGCCGACAAGACCGCGATCGAGACCGCGCTCGACGCGCTGAAGACGGCGCTGGCCGGCGAGGATCCCGAGGCGATCGCCTCGCGCACCACCGACCTGATGCAGGCCTCGATGAAGCTTGGCGAGGCGATGTATGCTGCCAACCAGGCCGAGGCCGGAGCCGCCGATGGTGCTGCTGCCGACGAAGCCGACGCCAAGAAGGACGACGTCATCGACGCCGACTTCAAGGATGTCAGCGACGACAAGGGCGACAAGAAGAAGAGCGCCTGAGCGCGTTCGCTGTCCTGCGGGATGTGATGGCCGGGCTTGACCCGGCCATTGCGTTCGGGGAATGGCCTCTGAAGGAAAAGCTCGCCTGGCTGCGCCGTGATGCGCATGAGGGCGCAAGGGCGGCTGTTTGATGTCCAAGCGCGACTATTATGAAATTCTCGGCGTGCAGAAGACCGCGAGCGATGCGGAGCTGAAGGGCGCCTTCCGCAAGCTCGCCATGCAGTGCCATCCCGACCGGCACCCTGGCGACAAGGCGGCCGAGACCAAGTTCAAGGAATTGAACGAGGCCTATCAGGTCCTTTCCGACGGGCAGAAGCGCGGCGCCTACGACCGCTATGGCCATCAGGCCTTCGAGCAGGGCGGCGGTGGCGGCGGCCCGGCCGACATGTCCGATTTCATGTCGGACATCTTCGAATCCTTCTTCGGCGAGGGGCGCGGCCGTGGCGGCCCGCGTGGTGCCAATGCCCGCGAGCGCGGCGCCGATCTGCGCTATAATCTCGAGATCGGGCTGGAAGAGGCCTATGCCGGCAAGAACGCGACCATTCGCGTGCCGACATCGGTGGTCTGCGAAATCTGTTCCGGCACCGGTGCCAAGACCGGCTCGAAGTCGCGGCAATGCCCGACTTGCGGCGGTCACGGCCGGGTCCGCGCCAATCAGGGCTTCTTCTCGGTCGAGCGGACCTGCCCGACCTGCGGTGGCCGCGGCGAGGTGATCGACGACCCCTGCGCGGGCTGCCAGGGGGCCGGCCGTGTCACCCGCGAGCGCACGCTCTCGGTCAACATTCCGGCCGGCGTCGAGGATGGCACCCGCATTCGTCTCGCCGGCGAGGGCGAGGCCGGCCTACGCGGCGGGCCGGCGGGCGATCTCTACATCTTCCTCTCGATCAAGCCGCACGCGATCTTCCAGCGTGACGGCGCCGACCTGTTCTGCCGCGTGCCGATCGGGCTGACCTCGGCGGCGCTCGGCGGCGAGATCGAGGTGCCGACGCTGAACGGCGAGAAGGCCCGGGTGAAGATTCCCGAAGGCACCCAGACCGGCAAGCAGTTCCGCCTCAAGGGCAAGGGCATGAGCGTGCTGCGCTCACGCGAGGCCGGCGACCTCTACATCCAGGTTCTGATCGAGACGCCGCAGAAGCTCACCGCCCGCCAGCGCGAGCTCTTGCTCGAGTTCGAGCGCGAGAGCTCCGGCGCGACCCACCCGGAGAGCGCTGGCTTCTTCGGCCGGGTCAAGGATTTCCTCGGCGGTCTCGGCGGCGCGGCCTGACAGCCGACGGTGCATGAAAAAGGCGGGCCGCCCTTTCGGACGACCCGCCTCTTGATCGGGACCTGATGCGATGATCAGGCCTTGTCGATCACTTTCTTGACCGCATCCTTGGTCTTGCCGACGGCCTGCTGGGCCTCGCCCTTGCGCTCCTGCGCAAAGCCTTCAACTTCCAGTCCGGGCTTGTTCAGCGCCTTGCCGGCGGCCTGCTTGACGTTGCCGGCGGCCTCGTTGGCCATGCCCTTGATCTTGTCGGCGGTGCTGCCCATCGGTCGTTTCCTCGTTTCGAACTCGTGCCGCCGCAGCGGCGATGTCGAATGAACGGCCGGGCGCGAGGAAGGTTCCCTTTGGCTGGGCGCTTCCCGTCAAGGGCGGGCTTGTCCCGACCCTCCACGTCTTCCTTTGTGAAGGGCGGTGTTCAAGACGGGGATGCTCGCCACAAGGGCGAGCATGACGTCGAGGGGCTTATCCAGCCCCGGCAATCGCCCGCAGCGCTTCCGCCGTCGCCTGATCGGCCGGGAAGAAGGTTTCGAGCGCCAGTTCCGACAGAGTGACGTCGACCGGCGTGCCGAACACCGTCGTCGCCGAGATCAGCGACAGCACGCTGTCGCCGAAGCGCAGTTGCAGCGGCACCACGACCGGCGGCTCGCTTTCCTCGCTCGCCTTGCCCCTGCGTGCCGGTGTCGCCGGGGTCGGGTAGCTCAAAAGCTCGGTCAGCAGTTCCGCCAGCAGCGGGTCGGCCGTGGCGCGGATCTGCTGGCGCAGGCGGGCGATCAGGTGGCCGCGCCATTCGGCGAGGTTGAGGATTGCCGGGGCGAGCCCGCCCGGATGCAGGCTGAGCCGGAGCACATTGACCGGCGGCCGCAGCAGCTCCGCCTCGGTGACCGTGGCGAGCAGCGGCGCCACGGCCGCATTGGCGGCGAGCAGTGTCCAGTGCCGGTCGACTGCGAGAGCCGGATAGGGCTCGTGGCCCTTCAACAGCAGGTCGATCGCGCTGCGCGCCGCCTGCAGGCCGGGGTCCTCGAGCGAGCGTTCGAGATAGACCGGCGCATAGCCGGCGGCGAGCAGGAGCGCATTGCGCTCGCGCAGGGGCACGCCGAGATTCTCGGCGAGGTGCAGGACCATGTCCCGGCTTGGCGCCGAGCGGCCGCTTTCGATGAAGCTGAGATGCTTCTGCGAGATCTCGGCCTCGAGAGCGAGATCGAGCTGGCTGAGCCGGCGGAGCTGGCGCCAGTCGCGGATGAGATGCCCGACGGTGGGCTGCTGGTGCTTGTTCATGCCGGTAGGCTAGCGCCGGCCGGGCCGGCTTCCAATTACCTCGCGCTTAATCGACCGTCGCCCGGCTTGCCGCCAGCATGGCCTCCATCAGCAACGGCCCCGATCGAGACGGCGGCCAAACCGGAGAACAGCCATGGCCTTCATCCAGTCCTCCCGCTTCCTGCGCAATGCCCTCGCCCTCGATGCCGCCGCCTGCGCCGCCACCGGCCTGCTGCTCAGCCTCGGTGCTGGCGCACTCGCCGGCCTGCTCGGCTTCCCCGCCGAGTTCCTGCGCGGCGCCGGCCTCGTTCTGTTGCCCTGCGCGGCGGGGCTCGCCTTCCTCGCCAGTCGGGTGCGGCTGCCGCGGCTGGCGGTCTACGCTGTCATCGGCATCAACATCCTCTGGGTCGTCGACAGCATCCTGATCCTGGTCGCCGGCTGGTTCCAGCCAACTGCTCTCGGCATCGCCTTCGTCCTGGCCCAGGCTGCGGCAGTCGCCGTGGTCACCGAGCTTGAAGTGATCGGCCTGAAGAAGTCCGTCGCAGAGATGCCGGCGGGATCGGAAGCCGTCCGGCTCTGAGCGGCGAGCGCTCGTCGAGACATCGAATCGGGCGCCTTGAACACAAAAAAACCGCCCGCGCCGGCACTACCGGCACGGGCGGTTTCGTTTCAGTGCAGCCTCAGAGGCCGAGCTTCTTCTTCCTCTGGCCGAGGGTGCGCAGGCGCAGGGCGTTCAGCTTGATGAAGCCGGCGGCGTCGCGGTGGTCATAGGCGACGGCGCCTTCCTCGAAGGTGACGAGGTCCTGGTCGTAGAGCGAATACGGGCTGGAGCGGCCGATGACGTGGACGCCGCCCTTGTACAGCTTGAGGCGCACTGTACCGGCGACGAACTCCTGGCTCTTGTCGATCAGCGCCTGCAGCATCTCGCGCTCCGGCGAGAACCAGAAGCCGTTATAGATCAGCTCGGCATATTGCGGCATGAGCTGGTCCTTGAGATGGGCGGCGCCGCGGTCGAGCGTGATCGACTCGATGGCGCGGTGGGCTGCCAGCAGGATCGTGCCGCCGGGCGTCTCGTACATGCCGCGACTCTTCATGCCGACGAAGCGGTTCTCGACCAGGTCGAGCCGGCCGATGCCATTGTCGCGGCCGAGCTCGTTGAGCTTGGCCAGCAGCGTTGCGGGCGAGAGCTTGACGCCGTCGATCGCGACCGCGTCGCCCTGCTCGAAATCGATCGAGATCACCGTCGGCTTGTCGGGCGCATCCTCCGGCGAGATCGTGCGCGAATAGACATAGTCCGGCACTTCCTCTGCCGGGTCTTCCAGGACCTTGCCCTCCGAGGAGGCGTGCAGCAGGTTGGCGTCGACCGAGAACGGCGCCTCGCCGCGCTTGTCCTTGGCGATCGGGATCTGGTGCTGCTCGGCGAAGGCGATCAGCTGCTCGCGCGAGCGCAAATCCCATTCGCGCCAGGGCGCGATCACATGCACGTCGGGCTTCAGCGCGTAGGCGGTCAGCTCGAAGCGGACCTGATCGTTGCCCTTGCCGGTGGCGCCGTGGGAGACGGCGTCGGCACCGACCTTCTCGGCGATCTCGATCAGCTTCTTGCCGATCAGCGGCCGCGCGATCGAGGTACCGAGCAGATAGACGCCCTCATAGGCGGCGTTGGCGCGGAACATCGGGAAGACGTAGTCGCGCACGAATTCTTCGCGCAGGTCCTCGATATAGATGTTCTCGGGCTTGATCCCGAGCAGCAGCGCCTTGTCGCGTGCCGGGCCGAGTTCCTCGCCCTGGCCGAGATCGGCGGTGAAGGTGACGACCTCGCAGTTATAAGTGGTCTGCAGCCATTTCAGAATGATCGAGGTGTCGAGCCCCCCGGAATAGGCGAGCACGACCTTGTTCACGCGCTTGTCGGCCATAGGCTGATCTTCCTGCTGCGGCTGCATGAGGCTCGCTCATGCCTGGGAGAAGGATACGGCTCCGACGGCCGTATTTCGGACGTAAGGGCGCACTATCGCAGGGATACGGGCGACGCAATCGGAACCTTCTGATCGATGCGGCGTCTTCCGGTGATGGATCGCCGCATTGGCGGTCCGGAACCTGAGAAGGGCAGGCGGCCTGGCGGCCATGCCGCTCGATCTGCGATGAATGTGGCGGGACCGGACTTCGTTCCGCCGGGGGGGCTAATGACGAAACGTCCTGTTCTGGATTTCTGGTATGAATTCGCCTCGACCTATTCCTGCCTGACTGCGTTGCGAATCGAGGCTGCTGCAGAGGCCGCCGAGGTCGAGCTGCGCTGGCGCCCCTTCCTGCTCGCCCCGATCTTCGCCGCCCAGGGCTGGACCAGTTCGCCCTTCAATCTCTATCCCAACAAGGGCCGCTATATGTGGCGCGACGTCACGCGCCGCGCCGGCCGCGCCGGACTGACCATCGTCCGCCCCGAGATTTTCCCGCAGAACTCGCTGATCGCCGCCCGGCTGGCGCTCGCCGGCCGTGAGGCCGGCTGGATGCCGGGTTTCTCGAAGGCGCTGTTCCGCTCGCAATTCTGCGAGGGCCGCAACATCGCCGAGGAGGCGGTGCTGACCGCAGCCCTGCGCGAGGCCGGGGCCGATGCGTCGGCCGCCTTCCCGCTTTCGCGCAGCGAGGAGGTCAAGGGCCGCCTCAAGGCCGAGACCGAGCTCGCCAAATCGCTCGGCATTTTCGGGGCTCCGACCTTCGTCACCGGCGACGGCGAATTGTTCTGGGGCGACGACCGGCTCGAGGAAGCGCTCGACTGGGCGCGGGACGGCCGCTGAGGCCATCACAGAGGCCTCAGCTTTGCGGCTTGCGGCTCCACGGCCCGTGCGCGGCTGAGGTCTCGACCATCTCCGGCAGGGGCTGGCGCTCGGCCATCTTCGGGGGCCCAAGCGGCGCCTCCGGCACCCGCCCGCCGGCGGTCTGCACCAGCGCCTGGACGCGCTTGGTCACCGAAGGATGTGTCGAGAACAGGTCGGCGAAGTCGTCCGGGTCGTTCTCGAAGCACATGTCCATCACACCGGACGGCACGCCCTCGATATCCGCCCGGCCGGAGATCTTGAGCAGGGCCGAGATCATCGCATCGGGGTTCTTGGTCAGTTCGACCGCGCCGGCATCGGCGAGGTATTCGCGCGAGCGGGACAGCGAAAGCCGGATCAGCACGGCGAGCAGCCAGGCGATGGCGATCACGGCGACGCCGAGGACGATCGCGAAGGCGCTGCCCTTCTTGTCGTCGCCGCCCGATGAGATCCGCACCCGGCCCATGTTGCGGAACATCACCTCGCCGACGAAGGAGATGATGCCGGCGATGACCACGGCGATCACCATCAGCCTGACGTCGCCATTGCGGATATGGGTGAGCTCATGGGCGATCACCGCCTCGATCTCGGCATCGTTGAGCTGCTCGATCAGCCCCGTGGTCAGGGTGACCGTGAACTGCTTGTCGTTGACGCCGCTGGCGAAGGCGTTGAGCGCATCGGCCTCGACGATGGCGAGCTTCGGCGTCGTCATGCCGCGCGAGATGCAAAGGTTTTCCAGCATCCGGTAGAGCTTGGGGTTCTCCTCGCGGGTTATGCCCTTGGCGCCCGAAACCGCCTCGATCAGCCCGACATTGACGCGAAAGCCGATCAGCACCCAGGCGGCGGTGCCGAGCGTAATGAAGGGCAGCCAGGACCAGAACAACTGGCCCGATGCGCTGGTGACGGTCCGCCCGCGCGGCACGCCAGAAAAGCCGTAGCCGACCAGGATCAATCCCCAGACGGTCAAGTAGACCAGCAGGAAGAGGCCGATGATCAGGGCGATCGACCGGATCCGGTTGTTGCGCTGATGGGTGTAGAGCCCGAAGGCTTCCCCCGGCATCGCCGCAGCTCCGCTGTTCGCCGGCGCCTTAGAACTTCACGGTCGGAGCGACTTCGATCTGCGCCCGTGTCTCTTCGCCGACATCGAAGAATTCGCGCGGGCTGAAGCCCATTTGCGGCGCGAAGAACACCGCCGGGAAGGCCTGGATCGCGGCGTTGAACTCGCCGACGGCATTGTTGAAGAAGCGCCGCGCCGCCGCCAGCTTGTCCTCGACATTGCCGAGATCCTGCTGGAGCTGCTGGAAGTTCGCGCTGGCCTTCAGGTCAGGATAGGCCTCGCCGAGTGCGAGCAGCCGGCCGACCGCGCCGGTCAGCTGCTGTTCGGCCACCGCCTGGTCGTGGGGGCCACTCGCCGCCTGCGCCTGGTTGCGCGCCTTGATCACCGCGTCGAAGGTTTCCTTCTCGTGGCTGGCATAGCCCTTCACCGTCTCGACCAGATTGGGGATCAGGTCGTGCCGCTGCTTCAGCTGCACGTCGATGTCGGCGAAGGCCTGGTTGACGCGCTGCCGCATCGCCACGAGGCCGTTATAGGTCATGATCAGATAGATCACGACCGCGACGATCAATCCCAGGACGGCCCAACCCATGGCGTTCTCCTCCGGCGCAGGCGAAACTGCCGCAACCTCGCATGAAGGGCGACGTAGGGGAAGCGCTCGCCTGCCTCTGCAGGCGAGGCCTTGGCCGGCTCAGAGCCGGATTCGTCTTGCAAGCTTGCCTGTCAGCGTTCCGGCTATGCCGGAAGGCTGACGCGTCCCAGCGCCGGCTGGATCTCCGCGAGGATCTCGTAGGAGCGCAGGCGCGCCGCGTGGTCGTAGATCGCCGAGGCGACGATCAGCTCGTCGGCCCGCGTCTTCTCGATGAAGGCCTGCAGCTGCACCTGCACGGTGGCGCGCGAGCCGACGAAGGAGCAGGCGAGCATGCGCTGCGCCTGGGCCTTCTCGGGACCGGACCAGTAGTCCTCGATGTCGTCGATCGGCTTCGGCAAGAGGCCGCGCCGGCCGCGCAGCATGTCGGCGAAGCGCTGCTGCACCGAGGTGAACAGGTGCTGCGCCTCGGCGTCGGTTTCGGCGACGACGACGTTGACCCCGACCATGGCGTGCGGCTTGTCGAGCTGGATCGAGGGCTGGAAGCGCTCGCGATAGACGGCAAGCGCATCCATCAGGGCGTCGGGCGAGAAATGCGAGGCGAAGGCGTAGGGCAGGCCGAGCATCGCGGCGAGCTGTGAGCCGAACAGGCTGGAGCCGAGGATCCAGAGCGGCACGTTCGAGCCGGTGCCGGGCACCGCCTGAATCACCTGGTCGGGCTGGAGCGGGCCGAGCAGGGCCTGCAGCTCGAGCACGTCCTGCGGAAAGCGCTCGGCCGAGTCGGCTTCGCGCCGCAGCGCCCGCCAGGTACGCTGGTCGGTGCCGGGCGCGCGGCCGAGACCGAGGTCGATGCGGCCGGGATAGAGCGCCTCAAGCGTGCCGAACTGCTCGGCGATCACCAGCGGCGAATGGTTCGGCAGCATGATGCCGCCGGCGCCGACGCGGATCGTCGAGGTGCCCTCGGCGACATAGCCGATCGCGACCGCGGTCGCGGCGCTCGCGATGCCGGTCATGTTGTGGTGTTCGGCCAGCCAGAAGCGGGTGTAGCCGAGCTTCTCGACATGGCGGGCAAGCGAACGGCTGTTGTGGAGCGCGTCGGCCGGCGTCGCGCCTTCGGCGACAAAGGCGAGGTCGAGGACGGAGAGCGGGAACATGCGGGCTTTTCCCTTGCATCGCGGCGGCTGGTGGCCGGCCTTCGCCGCAAGAGATCAGCAGTGCGCCCGGCCGATGCAAGCCCGCTCCGCGCATGCGCGTCAGGCGCGGAGCGCCGGAATTAACTTGCGGAAGCGGGCAATAATCGCTACCTCCCGCCTGTCCGAAGGGCCGTGATCGATCACAGCCGGGGGCGGTCGTTTCGGCCTGCTCCCGTTTTGCGTTTGGCGTGTGTCTTGAGGATGCGGATCGGCCCCTGTGGCCTGGCGCCGCCGTCCCGTGGGACGGCAAGCTCCGGAAACGGAGCGCCGCGTGGATCGGTCCGGAATGCAACACCAACCCAATCGGCGCTTGCCGGCTTTCGCGGGATACGCGACCGGCGTTTAGGAGAATGCATGTCAGCTGTTGAGAGCTATCATTCGGGCCGCGAGGATTTCGCCGCCCTGCTCGAGGAATCGTTTGGCAAGAACGAAGCCCTCGAAGGTACCGTCATCAAGGGCAAGGTCGTCGCCATCGAGAAGGATATGGCGATTATCGATGTCGGGCTGAAGACGGAAGGGCGCGTCGCGCTCAAGGAATTCACCGGCCCTGGTCGTGACCAGGAGCTGAAGGTCGGCGACGAAGTCGAGGTCTATCTCGATCGGATCGAGAACGCGCTCGGCGAAGCCGTCATCTCGCGCGACAAGGCTCGCCGCGAAGAGAGCTGGGTCAAGCTCGAGAAGGCCTTCGAAGCCCGCGAGAAGGTCATGGGCAACATCTTCAACACGGTTAAGGGTGGCTACACCGTCGATCTCGACGGCGCCGTCGCCTTCCTGCCGCGTTCGCAGGTGGACATCCGCCCGATCCGAGACGTCGGCCCGCTGATGGGCCAGCCGCAGCCCTTCGAGATCCTCAAGATGGATCGTCGCCGCGGCAACATCGTCGTCTCGCGCCGCACCGTGCTCGAAGAGACCCGCGCCGAGGCTCGTTCCGAGCTCGTCGCCTCGCTCGAAGAGGGCCAGGTCATCGACGGCGTGGTCAAGAACATCACCGAATACGGTGCGTTCGTCGATCTCGGCGGCATTGACGGCCTGCTCCATGTCACCGACATGGCCTGGCGTCGCGTCAACCATCCGTCCGAGGTCGTGACCATCGGCCAGTCGGTCAAGGTCAAGATCATCAAGATCAACCAGGAGACGCACCGCATCTCGCTCGGCATCAAGCAGCTGCTTGCTGATCCGTGGGATGGCATTGCGGCGCGTTACCCGGTCGGTGCGCGCCTCAAGGGCCGCGTCACCAACATCACGGACTACGGCGCGTTCGTCGAAGTGGAGCCGGGCATCGAAGGCCTCATCCACGTCTCCGAGATGTCCTGGACCAAGAAGAACGTCCACCCCGGCAAGATCGTCTCGACCTCGCAGGAAGTCGACGTCGCGATCCTCGAGGTCGACCAGGTCAAGCGCCGCATCTCGCTCGGCCTCAAGCAGACCCTCCGCAATCCGTGGGAGGTCTTCGCCGAGCAGCATCCGTCGGGTGCAGTGGTCGAGGGCGAGGTCAAGAACAAGACCGAGTTCGGCCTGTTCCTCGGCCTGGAAGGCGACATCGACGGCATGATCCATCTGTCGGACCTGGACTGGAACCGTCCGGGCGAGCAGGTGATCGAGGAGTACAAGAAGGGCGACATGCTCCAGGCGGTCGTTCTCGATGTCGACGTCGAGAAGGAGCGCATCTCGCTCGGCCTGAAGCAGCTTGGCGGCGATCCCTTCGTGGATGCCGGCGAGTTCAAGAAGGGCCAGGTCGTGACCTGCGAGATCGTCGACGTCAAGGAAGGCGGTCTCGACGTCAAGATCGCCGGCACGGACATGACCACCTTCATCAAGCGCGCCGAAATCGCGCGTGAACGTGCCGAGCAGCGCCCCGAGCGCTTCGCGGCCGGCGAGAAGGTCGACGCCCGCGTCATCCTCTTCGACAAGAAGGCCCGCAAGATCCAGGTCTCGATCAAGGCTCTGGAAATGGCCGAGGAGAAGGAAGCGATGGCCCAGTACGGCTCCGCCGATTCCGGCGCCTCGCTCGGCGACATCCTCGGCGCGGCCCTCAAGAAGGCCAACACCGAGAAGAAGTGATCTTCAGGCCGCGTCTCGCGGCCTGACCAGACCATCGGCCCGCGCGGAGAAATCCGCGCGGGCTTTTGTTTCGCCACTCGCGTCTTTCCGGGGCGCGGCGAAGCCGCGAGCCCGGAACCCATGAACACGGCGTTTGCCGGGTTCGCTGTGACCGAAGAGCCCTTTCGATCAGGCTCGGTGTTCATGGGTTCCGGGCTCTTCGCTGCGCGAAGCCCCGGAAAGACGGCGGTGGCTCGGCGCATGAGGAGCACGGCAATGGACCACGCGGCGATCGGCATCGATTTCGGCACCACCAACAGCGTCGTCGCGCTGGCGCATGCTGACGGCAGCGTCTCGACCCGCAGCTTCGCGACCAGGCAGGGCGCGGTCGACGCCTATCGCTCGGCCCTGATGTTCTGGCGCGAGGGCAGGCCGCCGAAGACCCATGTCGCCCATGTCAGCGGTCCCGACGCGCTCGACATGGCCCTCGGCATGACCACCGAGCATCGTTTCCTGCAATCGCTGAAGACCCATCTTTCCAGCCGCGCCTTCCAGGAGACCCGGCTCTTCGGCAAGCTCTTCAAGCTCGAGGACCTGATCGCGGTCTTCTTGAGCGATCTCTCGGGCGGGCTCGATGGGCTGGCCGAGCGTCCGCTCATTTCCGGCCGCCCGGTGGTCTTCGCCGGCGATCGCCCGGACGAGGAGCTGGCGCTGGGCCGGCTCTCTGCCGCCTATGCCAAGGCCGGCATGCCCAGCGTCGACTTCGCCTATGAACCGCTCGGCGCCGCCTACTGGTACGCCCGCGACCTGAAGCAGGCCCAGACCATGCTGGTCGCCGATTTCGGCGGAGGCACCAGCGACTTCTCGGTGATGCGCTTCGAGCCCGGTGGAGCCGGCCGCCTCAAGGCGATCCCGCTCTCGCATTCCGGCGTCGGCGTCGCCGGCGACACCTTCGACTACCGCATCATCGAGCATGCCGTCTCGCCGCGGCTCGGCAAGGGCACGGACTACCTCTCCTTCGGCAAGCGCCTGCCGATCCCGGCGCATTACCACGCCGCCTTCGCGCAATGGCACCGCCTCTCGCTGATGAAGAGCCGCGAGACCATGGCGGAGCTCAAGGCACTGATCCGCGACGCCGTCGAGCCGGACAGGCTCGAGGATCTGATGACGGTGATCGAATACGATCTCGGCTACGAGCTCTATCGCGCCGTCTCCGCCACCAAGATCGCCCTGTCGAGCCAGGCCGAGACGCGGCTGAGCTTCAGCCAGATGGGCGTCGAGATCGACCGCCCGGTTTCCCGCGCCGCCTTCGAAGGCTGGATCGCCGAGGATGTCGCGGCCATCGAGGCGGCGCTCGACGAGGCCCTGGCCAGGGCAGGGCTCGAGGCCGGCCGGATCGAGGCCGTGTTCATGACCGGCGGCACCTCGCATGTGCCGGCGGTGAGGGCGCTGTTCGACCGGCGTTTCGGCGCGCAGCGCATCCATATCGGCGACGCCTTCCGCTCGGTCGCGAGCGGGCTCGCCTTGCTTGCGCTCGACCGGCAGCGTGCCACGCTCGACGCCTGAAAACGGGGCGGGCACGCCCGTGCGGCATTTGCCGCCTTGCCCCTCCGCCATCGCGCGAGTACATCACTGAGCCCCGTCCTCCGGAGCCGCCGACATGTCGTCCGATGCCGATCTGCTCGCCGACCGCCGCAGCCTGAGGCGCAAGCTCTCGCTCTGGCGCCTGCTGGCGCTGGCGGGCGTCGTCGTCATGGCCGTCGCGGGTGCGCTCGCCTGGAGCGGGCGCCTGCCCGGCAGCACGACCCAGGCCCATATCGCCCGCGTCACCATTTCCGGCTTCATCTCCGGCGACAGGCGTACGCTCGATCTGATCAAGTCGCTGGAGGACAGCCGCGCCAGCGCCGTGATGCTGAGGATCGACAGCCCCGGCGGCACCACCACCGGTTCGGAGGCGGTGCACGAGGCCGTGCGCCGGCTCGCCGCCAAGAAGCCGGTCGTCGCCGTGGTCGACGGGCTGGCCGCCTCGGGCGGCTACATCGTCGCGCTCGGCAGTGACCGCATCGTCGCGCGCCAGACCTCGCTCGTCGGCTCGATCGGCGTGCTCTTCCAGTTCCCCAATCTCGCCAAGCTGATGGATACGATCGGCATCAAGATCGAGGAGGTGAAGTCGAGCCCGCTCAAGGCGGCGCCGAATGCCTTCGAGCCGGCTTCGCCGGAGGCGATCGCAGCGCTCCGGCGCGTGGTCGAAGACAATTACGACTGGTTCAAGCGGCTGGTGCGGGACCGCCGCCATCTGGACGATCCTGAGCTTGCGGCGGTGTCCGATGGCCGTGTGCATTCAGGCCGCCAGGCGATCGGGCTGAAGCTGGTCGACGAGATCGGTGGCGAGAGCGAGGCCATCGCCTGGCTCGAGCGCGAGAAGGGCGTCGGCAAGTCCTTGCCGGTGCGCGACTGGCGCCGTCGCAGCGAAAGTTCCTCCTTCGGAATGTGGAGTGCGGGCGAAGCGCTGGCGCGTGCGGCGGGGCTGGAGAGCCTGGCCGTCCTGATCGCCCGCGCCGCCGAGCAACCCGTCGGACTGCGGCTTGACGCGCCCTTGGCGCTCTGGCAGCCTGCCGGCGAAAAGTGACGATCTTACAAGCGGTTATATTAGCGCCATGATAAAATCAGAACTCGTCCAGCGCATTTCCGAGCGCAACACTCACCTGTACCAGCGCGATATCGAGAATATCGTCGGCTCGATCCTCGACGAGATCGTCAAGGCGCTGGCGCGCGGCGACCGGGTCGAGCTGCGCGGCTTCGGCGCCTTCTCCACCAAGCAGCGCGATGCCCGGGTCGGCCGCAACCCGCGCACCGGCGATTCCGTCGAGGTCGACCAGAAGCTGGTGCCCGTCTTCAAGACCGGCAAGGAACTTCGCCTGCGGCTGAACGGCAAGGCCTGAGCGGCGTATCCGGAGGTTACCGAATGAAGGCTTTCTTCAAGGCGCTCGTGCTTGTCCCGGTGGCGCTGCTGATCGTGCTCTTCTCGGTCGCGAACCGTGCGCCGGTGCGTGTCTCCTTCGATCCGATCAGCCGCGACGTGCCCGTCCTCGCTTTCGATCTGCCGCTCTTTGCGGTCATCCTGGTGGCGATTACCTGCGGCGTGCTGATCGGCGGCTTCGCCTCCTGGCTGGCGCAGGGCAAGCACCGCAAGGCGGCGCGGCTCAACCGGCGCGAGGCCGAGAAGCTGCGCGGCGAGGCGCAATCGCTGCGTGCAGCTGTTCCCGATTCCGCGCTGCCGGCGCTGACCAGCCGAGTCTGATCCCCCTCATGCGTTTCTTTTCCGCCGCCGAGATTGACGGCCTCCTGAGCTTTCCCGCCCTGGTTGACGCCCTGGCCGCAGCCTTTCGCGGCGATATCGTCACGCCGACCCGCCATCACCACGAGGTCGTGCGGCCGGACGCTGCCGGAACCCTGTTGCTGATGCCGGCCTGGACCGGGCCGGAGGCCGTTCCTGCCTATCTCGGCACCAAGGTCGCCACCGTCTATCCCGCCAATGCGGCGCGGGACCTGCCCAGCGTCATGGGCACCTATCTGCTGATGGACGGCGCGACCGGCAGGCCGCTGGCGGCACTTGATGGTACCCGCCTGACCCTGTGGCGCACGGCGGCGGCCTCGGCGCTCGCCTCCCGCATGCTGGAGCGGCCCGATAGCAAACGCATGCTGATGGTCGGCGCAGGCGCGCTCTCGCCCTTCCTGGTCAAGGCGCATCGCAGCGTCCGCAATTTCGAGGACATCGCGATCTGGGCCCGGCGGCCCGAAGCTGCGGCCGAGGTCGTCGCCTCGCTGGCTGCGGACGGGATCGAGGCGCGCGTCGCTGACGATCTCGAGGCGGAGGCCCGTCAGGCCGATCTGATCTCCTGCGCCACGCTCTCGCGCGAGCCGATCATCCAGGGGCGTTGGCTGAAGCGGACCGCCCATCTCGATCTCGTCGGCGCCTTCAACCTGTCGATGCGCGAGGCTGACGACGAGGCCTTGCACCGCGCCCACGTCTTCATCGACACCGAGGCCGCCCTGCACGAGGGTGGCGACGTCGCCGTCGCGATCAAGGCCGGGACCTATGAGGCCGACAAGGTGACCGGCACCCTGGCCGGTCTCTGCCGCGGCGAGTACGACACCGGTGCCGAGCGCGACGACGTCACGCTGTTCAAGTCGGTCGGCACCGCGCTCGAGGACCTCGCCGCCGCCATGCTGGTCTGGAAGCTGGCGAACTGACCTGTTGGCCGGCCCGCGGGCCGGCCTCGTTGGTACATTGCGACGGTCTAGATCCGGACGGGAGCGCCGCCGAGCGCGCCGAGCAGCCAGAGCACGACGACGATCGCCAGCACCAGGCCGACGACGCCGCCGAGCCCGGCGCCGCCATAGCTGCGATGGCCGTAATATCCGCCGCCGCCGAGCAGAACGATCAGCAGCACGATGATGAGAAGTGTGGACATGACTTGCGCCCCTCTTCGTCAGCGCGGCACCGTCGCCGATCGACGGGAGCGCATCGGAAGAACGTCAGTGGCAAGCGGGAAGTTCCCGGCTGTCGCGCGGCGAATGCTCCGCCTTGATCCCGACCTCGCGGATCAGGTCGCCCCATTTCTTCTGCTCGGCCCGCACGAAGGCAGCGAGCTCGGCCGGGGTGTTGCCTACCGGCTGCGCCGCCAGCACATCCATCTTGGAGCGCACGCCGGGTCGGCGATGGCCGCCTTGGTCTCGGATTGAAGCCGGTCGATGATCGCCTGCGGCGTCTTCGCCGGCGCGAACAGCGCAAACCAGGAGGAGACGTCGAAGCCCGGCACAGTTCGGCGATCGGCGCGTATTCCGGCGCCGTCGGGCCGCGCTGCGCCGTGGTGACGCCGAAGCCGCGCAGCGTGCCGGCTCGCGCATGCGGCAGCGCCGAGGTGATGTTGTCGAACATCAGGTCGACCCGCCCGCCGATCAGGTCCTGCACGGCCTGTGACGAGCCGCGATAGGGCACATGCACCATCTTGATGCCGGTCAGCTTCTGGAAGAGTTCGCCGGCGAGATGGATCGAGGTGCCGACGCCGGAGGGGGACGGCGCTTGACCTTTCGTTGCGGAGCTTGCGAGTCTGCGCGGATGTCACTGCTCCCCCGCATCGCCTGCCTGATTCTGCTCCCGGTCGTCCTGATGACGGGGGCGGCCCGCGCCCAGTCCACCGCCGAGGACGAGGCCAGGCGCCGCGCCGCCAACATCGCTGCCTTTCCCGATGCGGCGCGCGCGCATTTCGGCCAGAAGACCACGCCGGCCGCGGCGATGAAGGCCCGCGCCATCGGCTCCTATGCCCGTGGCTGTCTTGCCGGGGCCACCGCGCTGCCGGTCGAGGGCGAGAGCTGGCAGGTGATGCGGCGGGCCCGGCACCGCAACTGGGGCCATCCCGAGCTGATCTCCTATCTCGAGAAGTTTGCACGCGACGTGCCGAAGATCACCGGTTGGGCTGGCCTGCTGGTCGGCGACCTCTCCCAGGCACGCGGCGGGCCGATGCTGACCGGCCATGCCTCGCACCAGATCGGCCTCGATGCCGATATCTGGCTGACGCCGATGCCGAGGAAGCGCCTCGACAGCGACGATCTCGAGAGCATGCCGGCAGTCAACATGGCCCGCTCGGACTGGCGCGACGTCGATCCGAAGAACTGGACGCCGGCGCATACCCGCCTGATCAAGGCCGCCGCCAGCGAGCCGCGTGTCGAGCGCATCTTCGTCAACCCGGCGCTCAAGGTTGCGCTCTGCCGCGAGGCCGGCTCGGATCGGACCTGGCTGAACAAGGTCAGGCCGATCTGGGGCCACAACTATCATTTCCACATCCGGATGAGCTGCCCGCCGGGCGTCGAGGGTTGCTCCGGTCAGGAGCCGCCGAATTTCGGCGATGGCTGCGGCGAGGAGCTCTCCGGCTGGATCGAGCGCCAGCACAAGGCGATCTTCAACCCGCCCAAGCCAAAGCCGGGCCCGAAGCCGAAGCCCAAGCCGCCGATGTCGCTCGATGCGTTGCCGCAGGAATGCCGGCAGGTGCTGGTCTCGCGCTGAGGCTCGCCGGCCGCGTCGCCGCTATCGGTGCCATTGGGCCGGCTCGACGCGGGGGAGCCGCTGAGCCGCCGTCCGCATCGCGCAGCCGGTGTGCAGCGGCCGCGGTTTGGCATACCGTGAGCCATCAGCCGTTGAGAGGGAGGAAGCAATGAGCGTCAAGCCGACGATTATTCTCGTCCATGGATTCTGGGGCGGTTCAGCGCATTGGGGCAAGGTGATCCTGGAGCTGTCCCGCAAGGGCTATCCCGATCTGCGCGCCGTCGAAATGCCCCTGACCTCGCTGGCGGAGGATGCCGAGCGGACGCGCAAGATGGTGAAGCAGCAGGCGGGGCCGGTGCTGCTCGTCGGCCACTCCTATGGCGGCGCGGTCATCACCGAGGCCGGCGACCTGCCCAATGTGGTCGGGCTGGTCTACATCGCCGCCTTCGCGCCCGATGCCGGCGAGAGCCCGGGTGGGCTCAGCCAGGCGCTCCCGCCCGCCGCCTTCCCCAATCTGGCGCCGGATAGCGACGGCTATCTCTGGATCAAGTTCGACAAGTTCCATGAGAGCTTTTGCCAGGACCTCGGCGCCGACGAGGCGCTGGTCATGGCGGTCGGCCAGAAGGCGCCACTGGCGAGCACCTTCGGCGACAACGTCACCGCGCCCGCCTGGAAAAAGAAGCCGGTCTGGTACCAGCTTTCCAGCGAAGACCGGATGATCAATCCTGAAAACCAGAAGCGCATGGCCGAGCGCATGAAGCCACGCCGAACCCTCACGCTCGATGCGAGCCACGCCTCGCTCGCATCGCGGGCCGGCGAGGTCGCGGCACTGATCGACGAGGCGGCTCGGGAAGTCGCAAGCGCCTGAAGCCGGGCTCGATCGGCGTCGCGCCTCAAGGGCGTTCTACCGCCGGATCGAACCCGTCTGCTGTCCGGGCCGGTAGGCGAACGGATCGTTGCGCGGGTCGATCGGTGCTTCGCTTTCGCCCTGCTGCGTCTCGTCGATGACGCCATTGCCCTCGTCGTCGCCAAGGATCAATTCCTCGGTCGGTGGCACCGAGCCCGGCAGCATCAGCGGCCCGCGGGCTTCGCTCGGCGTCGGTTCCGGCCGATAGGGCTGTGGCTGCGGCGTGTTGTAGCGCGGGGTGCCGAGCCCCGGGCCGGCCATGGCATAGGCGCCGCTGCCGATGCCGCCCGGCGGCCGCAGGCCATCCGAGGCGGAGCTTGGCCGCGTCGCCAGCTGCGCCGGCAGGCCGTCATGGCGCTGCGGGGGAACGGGAGCCATCGCGACGCTGCGCGCCGGGTCGGGCGGGGCGAGGTCGTAGTTCGGCGTGTACTTGATCACCGGCTTGCAGATGTGCCGGCCCTTCGAGTGGCGCGCCAGGTCGATATGGAAATGGTCGTAATGGAAGGCGTCGGCGCCGGGGCCGAGCACCGTCGAGAAATGCTCGCAGGCGCCGACGAAGACCTCGCGCAGGAAGGCCTGCTCCTCGGGCGAGCCGCGCCAGCCATCCTTGACGGTGATGTTGCGGCCGTCGTTCAGCCGGAAGGAGAAGACGTCGACCGCATTGCCGAAGGCGTGCTCGGAGGTCCGCCGCGTGCCGCTGCCATTGTTCATCGCGCGGCAGGAATAGGAGCCGGCCCGAAGCTCGATCACCTGCGCGCCGAGCACGTTCTGCGCCGCCGGCTGCACAACCTCGGCCAGCCATTTGTCGGTGGTCGCGACGATGGGGCAGGCCAGTGTCGCATTGCTGGAAAGCGCGATGCCGCCATTGCTGAAGGCGGAAACCTTGAGCGGCTTTTCCATGCCGCAGGTGCCGGGGCCGTCGATCGGCTTCTCGCGCAGGCTGACATAGGACGAGAACGGGACCTGGCGGGAGGCCAGGCACTGGGCTTCCGCCTGGTCACGCCAGGCGGCGCGCTGGGGCTTCTGGAACTTGCCGCAACCGGCAAGTCCGACACCGATGGCGCCAAGCGCGAGGAGGGCGAGATGAACGCGACGCATGACGATTCAAATGCGAGGCGTTGGGTGAACGGTTTATTGACCGGCTGCGGCCGGGAAGCCACGGAGCGGTTAAGTTTGCCGATGGCGTTAAGCACGGGTTAACGCGCGTTTTCGGGCCTTAACAGGTCCGCTCCTTGCCAGACGGGGTATGCCGCGGATGCCCGGACGAGTTGGCGCCGCTGCAAACTGACGGTGGTTGCGCCGCTCCGGCGATGGCACCAAGCTGACACCAGCGTCGCGCCGCATGCGGCGTCCTGCCTAAGCGCGGCCGGCCTGCCGGTTCGCCAGCCTTCCGAGGAATTCCACCAATGTCCGATCTCTCTGCGTTTCCGATCGTGCTGCGCTGGCCGGCGCAGCACCCCGACCGGTTGCAGCTCTATTCCCTGCCGACGCCCAACGGCGTCAAGGTTTCGATCATGCTTGAGGAGATCGGCCTGCCCTACGAGCCGCATACCATCGACATCGGCAAGAACGAGACCTGGACGCCGGAATTCCTGTCGCTCAATCCCAACGGCAAGATCCCGGTTATCCTCGATCCCGATGGCCCCGGCGGCAAGCCGCTGGCGCTTTTCGAATCCGGCGCGATCCTGGTCTATCTCGCCGAGAAGACCGGCAAGCTGCTGCCGAAGGACCCGGCCCAGCGCTATGAGACGCTGCAATGGGTGTTCTTCCAGATGGCGGCGATCGGCCCGATTTTCGGCCAGCTCGGCTTCTTCCATAAGTTCGCCGGGCGCGAATACGAGGACAAGCGCCCGCGCGACCGCTACGCCAATGAGAGCAAGCGCCTGCTCGGCGTGCTCGAAACCAGGCTGGCCGGCCGCGACTGGCTGATGGGTAGCGAGTACACCATCGCCGATGTCGCGACGCTGGGCTGGGTCCGCAATCTCATCGGCTTCTACGGCGCCGGGGAGCTCGTCGAATACGACCAGCTCAAGCGCGTTCCAGCCTGGCTCGAGCGCGGCCTGGCGCGCCCTGCGGTTCAGCGCGGGCTTGAGATCCCCAAGCGACCCTGATCCTCGCTGAAGCCAGGTTAGCGGAAGGGCGCGGACCCGGCTCGGCCTTCAGCCGCCGAGCTGGCTGAGCCGGTCGAGCGCCGGGCCGAAGCCGTTCAGGGCGATGTTGAAGCTGACGACCTCGCCGCTGGAGAGGTTGAGCGCCGCGGCGGTCAGGGTCTTGCCGGCCTTCATCGCGTCGGTCGCGGCCGTCGGGAAGGAGATCGGCAAGAGGCAGCCGGAGGGGACGCAGGTCGAGAAGCGCAGGCTCTGGCCGAGATCCTTGTCGTCGAGCTTGAGGACGGCGCCGTTCTCGAGCTTGACCCCGAACGGCATCAGGATCGTGCCCTCGGCCCGGCCGTCCTTCGGCGCGCGCAGCTCGATCGCGAAGACGCGCTGATTGGTCCGGCTGTCGCCCTGGGACTGGGTCAGCGCGCAGAGCTTCTGTCCGTCGGTGATCCGGCAGTCGACCGTCCAGTCGCCGAAGACCTCGTTGATCGCCGAGGCGCCGTTCGGCAGCGTCGCCGTTGCCGGCTTCGGCTGGCTTACGGCGGGGGCCGCCTGGGCGGTCGCCGGCCGAGCGGCCGCGGGCGGCCGTGCCGGCTCGCGCTGGGCGAGAGCCGGGCCAACCAGCAAGGGAAGGGCGAGGCAGCCGGCGAGAGTGGCCACTGACAGGAAGGCTTTGGCGTTGCGCATGATGTCGGACTTGTTCTGAAGAGCCGCAAAGACGGCAATGTGAAGCGATGCCGCCCTTCTAACGCAAGTCGCGGAACTGTCCACTCCGGATACTGAAGCAGTGTAGTCGACGTGGTGCGATTTCTAGATTTTATACTGTAACAATTCTAAAGTTTCGCTGATCGCTTTGTTGCCTCATCGGCCCGGGCGGCTGATCTGTCCAGCGGTGGCGACATGCGACATTCGGACTTGGTGCAAGTTCCTGCGGTGGCTTGCCTTCGAGGTGGCGAAGGGCAACATGCCGCGCCGCCCTCCGAGTCAGGTCAAGCCTTCCATGTCGGTTCGTCTCGTCGTCCTGCAACTTGCCGCGATGCTGCTGGCGGGAAGCGGGGCCCTGGCCCAGCGCGCGCCAGTCCCGCCTGAGGTCGCCACCGTGCAGGCCGCGATCGAGGAGCAATGCGGCGGCAAGGTGAGGTTCAAGCCGGGCTTCCAGCGCGTGGCCGATTTCAATGGCGACGGCTTGCCGGACTATCTGCTCGACTATGGCGCGGCGGAATGCGTCGGCGGCGAGATGGTCAACCCGTTCTGCGGTTCCGGCGGCTGCACGCTCGACATCTTCGTCTCCGCGGCGGACGGCTATCGTCAGGCCTATGGCGACAATGTCCGCGACTGGTCCCTCGCCACGGGCCGCGGTCGGCCGGTTCTCTTGCTCGGCCTGCATGGCAGCGCCTGCGGCCGCGCCGGCTTCGAGCCCTGCCGCAAGCGGCTGCGCTGGGACGGCGACCGCTTTGTCGCCGCGCCTGCCCGCTGAAGCCGGCAGGCGCTCGCCGGGCTCTGCCTCAGGAAGCGCGCTGGGCGCCGGCCCGTTTGCCGGCGATGCCGAAATGGCAGATCGCCTCGCCGAACTTGGGTGTCTTGTTCGGGAAAATGACGAAGCCGTCGCGCGGCGCCGTGACAGCTGTGCCGTCGGCACGCCGGGCGATGACCGCGCCGGCGGGCACTGCATCGCCGGTCCGCCAGGGGCCTTCGGCGGCATCGCCCTGGGTTTCGCAAAGCAGGACGTCGACCATTTCGATCACGTCCTGCAGCGCGGCGGGCGGCATGGCGGCGTCGACCAGCTGCAGCTGCGCCAGCGTGTTGCGGATCGCGACATGGCCGATCTCGGCGGCGTGCGGATCGTCATGCGTGCCGCATTCGAGCGTGACCGCATAACCGCCGCTGAAGCGCATGAATTCGGTGGTGCCATAGCCCTCGGTGATGGCGAGCTTCGGCAGGTCGAGGCGTGAGCGGATCGTCAGCAGCTTGGCATAGTTGTCGAGCCAGCCATGGATGCCGGTGGCGACGCCGAGACAGCCGGCAAGAGCAGCCTCCTCATCCGCCCGCGCGAAGGGTTCGAGCTCGCCGCGATTATTCGCCGGACCGAAGAAGACGAAGGGCTCGCCCTCGCCGCGGAAGGAGTGGATGTCGAGGAGTGCATCGTGCTGGCGCAGCAGCGCGCAGAGATGGTTGCCGATCCGGTCCTCGTAATCGTTGGCCAGCGGCTTCTCGCGCAGGTCGCGGTTGAGGTTGCGGTCGCCCTCGCGCGTCTTCTGGCGATAGGCCTTGGGATTGGCGACCGGCACGAAGGTGACCTCGCCGCGCAGGATCTTCAGCCTGCCGGTGCGGCAATCCTCGATCGCGCGCAGGATGGCATTGGGGCCGCAGGGCTCGTTGCCATGGACGGCGCCGAGCACGATCAGCTTCGGGCCGGGCTTGAGGCCGGTGAAGCGGACGCTTTCGAGCGGGCCGTCGTCGAGGTCGAAGGCATGCGATATGTCTTTGGTCATCACGGCGAGTTTTCCATTTGACGAGCGGGCGATCCCTCTCGCCGTCATTCCGGACAAGCGGCGAATCCGCGCTGCTCCGGAATCCATCGAAGAGCGCGGAGCTCTACGATGGATTCCGGCACTTCGCTGCGCTGCGGCCAGAATGACGGTGAAGGGCCGTGTGGCTGACGATCATCGCGGCTCATGATCGCTAGGCGAGCTCGGCCGCGCGCACGCAGCGCACTGCGTGCTCGGGTTCGATCTGGTCGAGTGCCGGCGTCGGCGGCTGCCGGCAGATGTCGCGGACTTCCGGGCAGCGTGGGTGGAAGCGGCAGCCGGGGGGCGGCTCGAGCGGGTTCGGCAATTCGCCGGAGATCTTGACGCCGGGCCGCTCGCCGAACGGATCGGGGATCGCGGCGATCAGGGCGCGGGTATAGGGGTGGCGCGGCCTGGTGAAGATGGTGTGCCAGTCGCCGGTCTCGACGATCCGGCCGAGATACATCACCGCGACCCGGTCGCTCATATGCTCGACCACGCCGAGGTCGTGGCTGATCATGATGTAGGAGAGCTCCATCGTCTCCTTCAGCTCGAGCAGCAGGTTGATGATCTGCGCCCGGATCGAGACGTCGAGCGCCGAGACCGGCTCGTCGAGCACGACGATCTTCGGCTTCAGGATCAGCGCGCGCGCAATGCCGATGCGCTGGCGCTGGCCGCCGGAGAACTCGTGCGGGTAGCGCGCCGCCTGCTCGGGCCGCAGCCCTACATGGCGCAGCATCTCCTCGATGCGCCCGTCGACCTCGGCATCGTCGGTGATCCCGTGCAGGCGCAGCGGGTCTTCGAGCGTCCGGCGCACGGTCTGGCGCGGGTTGAGCGAGGAATACGGGTCCTGGAAAACCATCTGCACGATGCGGGCGCGCGCCTTGCGGTCGACGCCCGGTGCCGCAATGTCGACCCCGTCGAGCAGGACGCGCCCGCGCGTCGGCGTCTGCAGCCCGAGGATCGAGAGCGCCAGCGTCGATTTTCCGCAACCGGATTCGCCGACCAGGCCGAGGCATTCGCCCTTGCGCAATTGCAGGTCGACGCCATCGACCGCGTGGACGGTCCGGCGCGCGCCGCCGAACAGCCCGCCGCCAAGCGGGAAATGCACGGCCAGGTCCTCGACCTTGAGGATCATCTCGTCATTCTCAGGCATGGTGGTGGCACCTTACCCTGCCGCCGCGTGGCAGCGCGGTTTCCTCCGGGTCCTCGGCGATGCAGATATCGGTCCGCACCTGGCAGCGCGGATTGAAGCGGCAGCCCTCCGGGAAGGAGGTGACCGCCGGCACGACGCCCGAGATTTCCTTCAGCCGGCTGCGGCCATGGCTGGCGCGGGCGCCGAGCAGCGGCAGCGAGGCGACGAGGCCGCCGGTATAGGGATGGCTCGGCGCCCGGAAGACCTCCTGCGCCGACCGCTCCTCGACCAGGCGGCCGGCATACATCACGCCGACGCGGGCGCACATATTGGCGATCAGGCCGAGATCATGGCTGATCATCAGCACGGCCGTGCCCTGGGCGGCGGAGAGATCGCGGATCAGCTCGAGGATCTCGGCCTGCACGGTGACGTCGAGCGCCGTCGTCGGCTCGTCGGCGAGCAGCAGATCGGGCCGGCAGGCCAGCGCGATCGCGATCATCACGCGCTGGCGCATGCCGCCGGAAAGCTGGTGCGGGAAATCCTTGACCCGTCGGTCGGGGGCGGGCACGCGGACATTCGCCAGGGCGTCGACGGCAAGGCGCTCGGCTTCGTGCCAGGTCGCGCCCTTGTGCAGCACGAACATCTCGGCGATCTGCCGGCCGACCGGCGAGAGCGGGTTCAGCGCCGTCATCGGCTCCTGGAAGATCATCGAGATCGCATTGCCGCGCAGCTTGCGCATCTCGCCGTCGGGCAGGCTCTGGATCTCGCGCCCCTTGAACAGGATGCGCCCGCCGCCGAAGGCCAGCGGCCGGCGCAGCAGGCCGATCAGCGCCAGCGCCGTGATGCTCTTGCCGCAGCCGGATTCGCCGACCAGGCCGAAGGTCTCGCCCCGCCCGATGCTGAACGACACATCCTTGACGGCGCCGAAGCGGCGCGCGCCTACGATCAGGTCGAGCCTGAGACCATCGACTTGGAGAAGCGCCTCGCCGCTCATGCCGTGCGCGCCCGCGATTGTGGATCGAGGATGTCGCGCAGCCCGTCGCCGAGCAGGTTGAGGCCGAGCACGGTCATGAAGATGGCGAGACCCGGGAAGATCGAGATCCAGGGCGCCGTGGTGATCTGGTCGCGGGCATCCGACAGCATCGAGCCCCAGCTCGGAAAGGGCGGGCGGATGCCGAGGCCGAGAAAGGAGAGCGAGGCCTCGGCCAGCACGGCGCCACCCATGCCGAGCGTGCCGATGACGATGATCGGTCCGAGGATATTGGGCAGGATCTGCGTCAGCATGATGCGGATGTCGCCATAGCCCAGCACCCTGGCCGCCTGGACATAGCCCTGGCCCTTGAGCGAGAGCGCCGATGCCCGCGACAGCCGGCAGGTATAGGACCAGTTGGTCAGCCCGAGCGCGATCAGGAGGCTGGTCAGCCCCGGCGTCAGGATCGCCATGATCGCCAGCGCGAAGATCAGCGAGGGGATGGCGAGCATCAGATTGGTCAGGCCGTTGACGAAATCGTCCCACCAGCCGCCCCAATAGGCGGCCGACAGGCCGAGGCAGACCCCGATCACCGTGTTGATCAATTGCGAGACGATGCCGACGGTCAGCGAGATCCGCGCGCCGTAGAGCACGCGGCTGTAGATATCGCGCCCCTGTGCGTCCGTGCCGAACCAGAATTCGCCCCCGGGCGCGACCTCGGCATTCATCAAATTGGCGTCCATCACCGGGTCGGTGTGGGCGAGGAAGGGGGCGAGCGCACCGGCGACCACAACGGTGGCGAACAGCGCTCCCCCGATCACGAGATTGGCTCGGAACTTCATCGGAACCTCAGCTGTAGCGGATGCGGGGGTCGATGATCGCCGCCAGCACGTCGACCAGCATGTTGACGACCAGGAAGAACAGCACGATCACCAGGATGCAGCCCTGGACCACCGGGATGTCGCGCAGCGAGACGCTGTCGACCAGGAGCGAGCCAAGGCCAGGCCAGGCGAAGAGCTTCTCGATCACCACCGCCTGGCCGATCACCGAGCCGAATTGCAGGCCGACCGTGGTCAGCACGATGACGAGCGCATTGCGGGCGAGGTGCCATTGCACGACGCGGCGCTCGCTCATGCCCTTGGCGCGGGCGGTGCGGACGAAGTCGGCATTCATGATCTCGAGCACGGCGGCGCGCGTGGTGCGCGCCAGCAGCGCCAGCGGCGCGACGCCGAGTGCGATCGAGGGCAGGATCAGGTTCTTCAGCGCGCCGTCGCCATAGCCGAAGCTCGGCAGCCAGCCGAGCTGCAGCGCGAACAGGTACATCAGCATCAGGCCGAGCCAGAATTTCGGCAGCGACAGGCCCGAGACCGCCGTCACCATCGAGACGGTGTCGACCACGCCGCCGGGCTTGAGCGCGGCGAGGAAACCGAGGGGCACGCCGATGACGATGGCGAACATCATCGAGGCGAAGGCGAGCTGCATCGTCGGCCAGAGCCGCTCGCCGATCAGATGCCAGACCGGCTGGCGGGTCCGGAACGAGGTGCCGAGATCGAGCGTCGCGAGCTTGCCGACGTAAGCTGCAAAGCGCGTCGCCAGCGGCTGGTCGAGGCCGAATTGCCGGTTCATCCGCTCGATCGCCTCGGCATCGACGACGGAGCGGCCGTCGGAGACCTGGGTCGAGGCGAAGTCGCCGGGGATGACGCTGAACAGCAGGAAGATCAGCCCGGCGACCGCGAGCAGGATCGGGACCGCCTGCAGCAGGCGCCGGAAGACGAATTGCAGCATGGGGATGACCTCGCGGCTGCCCGGCGGCAAAAGCCGCCGGGCGCGGGCGCAAAACGCCGGTTACTTCGCCGCGGGCGAGGAGGCGTCGACCCAGAGCTCGTCATATTGCTGCAAGGCGAGCTCGGTCGAGTTCGGCTGCAGGCCCTTGAGCCAGGGCTGATAGGCCATCACCGCCTTGTTGTAGTTGAAGAACCAGACCGGCGCGTCGTCATAGACGATGGCGTTGGCCTTCTTCAGCAGGTCGAGCCGCTTGGCCGGATCGTCGGTGTTGCCGGCCTCGTCGATCAGCTTGTCGACCTCAGGGTTCTTGTACGTGGTGTAGTTGCAGGCGCTCTGCGGCGTCGCCGAGTGGAAGCACTTCAGGATGGTCAGCGGGTCCGGACCGGAGGTGTTCGACCAGATATAGGCCTGGAAGTCGCCCTTCTGGACCGTGCCACCCAGCGCCGAGCCTTCGATCGGCTTGATCTTCACCTTGACGCCGACCTTGGCGAGCATCGGGATGACCGCTTCGACGATCGGCACGCCCCAGCTCTCGTTCGGCGTCGCCGTCCATTCGAACTCGAAGCCGTCGGGATAGCCGGCCTCGGTCAGGAGCTTCTTCGCCTTCTCCGGATCGAAGGCGTAGGGCTTCATCTCCTTGTCATAGGCCGGCGAGGAGAGCGGCAGCCAGCCGGTGGCGCGATAGGCCTTGTCGCGCACCAGGCGCTTGATGATCAGTTCGGCGTCGATCGCGTGGTTGATCGCCTGGCGCACGCGCTTGTCGGCGAAGGGCTTGAAACTGGGGTTCATGCCCATATTGCGGGTGAAGACCTCGGCGACCTCGAAGATGCCCTTCGACAGATTGGCGTCGGCCTTGTAGGCGACGTACTGCGTCGGGCCGAGGATCGAGACGTCGATCTCCTTGTTGCGGAAGGCGATGTCGCGCGACGCGGCCTCACCCATCGGCGAGATCACGACCTTGTCGGCATAGGGCTTGCCGGCTTTGAAGTATTTCTCCCAGCGCTCCAGCACCATGCGCGATCCCGGCACATGCTCGACGAATTTGAACGGGCCGAGGCCGATCGGCTTGTTGAAGAAGCCTTCCGCCTGTGCCTCCTTGGCCGGATAGATCGCGGTCTGGCCGTAATAGAGGAAGAAGCCCGGATCGGCCTTCTCGACCAGAGTGATTTCCAGCGTCTGGTCGTCGATCTTCTTCAGACCGGCGATCTCCTTGGCCTGGCCCTTCTCGACCTCGACCGCGCCCTTGATGCGCCGGATATGGCGGGCGCCGGGATAGCTCTTCGAGCCGTCCATGATGCGCGTATACGACCAGATGATGTCGTCGGCCGTCATCTTGCGGCCGTTGTGGAACAGCGCGTCGTCGCGCAGCTTGAAGGTGTAGGTCAGCCCGTCGGCCGACTTCGTCACGCTCGTCGCGAGCTCCGGCTCCGGCTTGTTGTTCACTGCATCCCAGCGATAGAGCGAGCGATGCAGCGCATAGGTGTAGATCTCGTCCTGAATCTGAGGCGAGACATGGCTGTCATTGCTCGTGAAGGACGTCGCATAGGGCGCCGTGAAGCGGATCGTGCCGCCACGGCGCGGCTGTTCCTGCGCCTGCACGGTGAAGGCCGCAAGCGTCAGCGCGGTCGTCAGAAACCATTTGTTCAACACGTCAAAATCCTCCCAAATTTCGATTGAAATCGCGTCGGGCTTGCCGTTTTCCGGCTGTGGTGCCCGCTTCTTGCACGAACCATTTGTATACGAACCATACTTGGCTTTTGGCCGCTGTCTCCCCCTTCTCTTTGCGGAGTTTCGTCAGGCTGCCGCCGAGCGGTCGTAGACGACCTTGCCGCCGCGGATGGTCAGGTCGCAGCGCGTATCCTTGAGGATCTCCTTCGGCGCGGCGCTGAGCAGATCGCGCGAGAACACGGCGACATCGGCGAGGAAGCCCGGAACGAGCTTGCCCTTCACGCTCTCCTGCTTCTGCGAGAAGGCGCCGAATTCGGTGTAGGCCTGCAGGGCTTCCTCGATCGAAACGCGCTGCGCAGCATCCATCACCGTGCCGCGCCAGGTCTCGCGCGTCAGCATGGTGTGGAAATTCGGGAACGGATTCGGGTCGCAGACCGGCGCGTCGCTGCCGGTCGCCGGCTTTAAGCCCAGTTCGAACCAGGTCCTGAACGGATAGCTCGGCAGCGCCCGCTCCTCGCCGAGCACCTTCACGTAGGCGTCGCCGAAATCATGGATGAAGACCTGCTGCGGGCAGGGGTAGATCCCGGCCTTGACCATCCGCTCGTGCTGCTGCGGCGTCGAGAAGCCGCAATGCTCGACGCGGTGGCGCCGGTCCGGATCGGGATGCGCCGCCAGCGCCTTCTCATAGGCGGTGATCAACTGCTCGATCGCCGCGTCGCCGATGGCGTGACAGGCGAGCTGGTAGCCCTTGGCATGAGCGTCCAGCACCTGGCGCTCGAGATCCTCGTTCGAGAGCATCTGCACGCCGGTGGTCCTGTCCTCGCCGAAATAGGGCTCGCTCATCCAGGCGGTGCGCCCCCCGGCCGAGCCGTCGAGGAAGATCTTGACCGCGCCGACCATCAGCATCTCGTCGCCGGTGCCGGAGATCAGCCCGGCTTCATGGCATTGCGGCACGATCGAGCGGCCCTCGTCGCCAAGCAGCGCCAGCCAGGTCCTGACCGGTAGCCGGCCCTCGCGCTTGGCCTTGTGATAGGCCGCGATCTCATCGAAGCCGGTCACCATCCCGACCGCCGCATCCATGCAGCTGGTGATCCCGAGCGAGAGCAGATATTGCCCGCCGCGTTCGATCGCAGCCACGAGCTCGTCCTGGCTCGGCGCCGGAATCGCGGCCTTGACGGGTGCGCGGGCGTTCTCGGCCAGCAGACCCGTGAGCCTGCCGTTCTGCTGTTCGATCAGCCCGCCCGGCGGGGTCGGCGAGGTCTCGTCGATCCCGCCAAGCGCCAGCGCCTTCGAATTGCAGATCGAGATATGGCCACAGGTCCGGACCAGCATCACCGGATTGTCCGGCGCCGCCCGGTCCAGCTCCTCGCGAAAGGGATGGCGGCCGGTGTCGAGCTTGGTCTGGTCGTAGCCGCGTGCCAGCACCCAGTCGCCGGGCTTCGACTTTGCGGCGCGGGCCGCGATCTGGCCGAGCAACGCCTCCAGGGTCGGCGCCGCGGCGGGGCGGGCGTCGACCCAGTCCATGGTCAGGCCGACCGAGATCAGGTGCAGATGTGAATCGTTCAGCCCCGGCGTCGCCAGCCGGCCGGCGAGATCGATGACCTTGGTCTCCGGCCCCGTCAGGGCGGCGATCTCGGCCTCGCTGCCGGCCGCCAGAACCTTGTCGCCCCACAGCGCCAGCGCCGCGACGACGCCTTCCTCCCGGCCGCACCAGATTGGGCCGCCGCGCAGCACGATATCGGCCTTGACGCTCATGCGTCGGCTCCGGCCGCCTGCCTTGCCCTGTTCGCTTTCATGTCTTCCTCCGTCTTGTCGCCCCCGGCGCTTGACGGCCGGTCGGCGTGAAACCTTGCAGCCTGCTCAGATATCGTCCAGCGGGAAGATCGGCCGGCGCGCCTTGCGATAGGGCCTCGCCTTGAAATCCCGGGTCGAGAGCGCGCCGCTGTCGACCTCCAGCACCTCGCGCGCGATCGGTTCGAAGGCGGCGCGGAAATGCTGCATCGACTTGACGATGACAGTCGATTTCCGCGTCGGGTCGAGGCCGAGCGAGGTGAACTGCGCCGTATCGGTCGCCTGGCCGTTATGGGTGATGACGATGATCTCGACATCGTCGACGCGCAGCAGGGCCGAGAGCCCGTAATTGCGCCAGACGCCGCCACCCATCGGCCCGTAGCAGATGAAATGCCCGTCGGTCAGCGACACGACCTGGGCGTCGAGCTCGAGCGGGCCGCCGCCGGCCGAGGGGTCGACCTTGCCGCCGAGCTTAAGCCTGACCCGGTTGCCGACGCCGGCCGCCCGCGCCGCGAGCGCGGCTTCCGGATCGCGGATGGCGTGGAAGCCGACATTCTTCAATCCGGCAGCGAGCACGGCGCGCAGCAGGTTGGTGGCGTCGCCATAGGCGCCCGAGCCCGGATTGTCGGAATAGTCGGAGATCAGCAGCGGCTTGCCGCCGGCCTCCGGCCCGAGCTTGCCTTCGCCCGCCTTGGCTTTGGTCATCGCCTCGGCCAGCGGCGTGAAGTGGATCGAGGAGAAGTGCCGCTGCTCCCAGGCATAGTCCATCAGCTCTTCGGCGATGGCCTGCGCCTTGTCGCGGTCGTCGGCGGTGACCGCGATCGAGGGGCCGATATCGGAGACGTCGGCCGAGGAGAAACCGGCCTGGACGCTGACCACGAGCGCATCGCCCGCCGCTTCCAGCGCGTCGCCGCGGCGCAGCAGCTCCTTGAACGGTGGCGAGGTCGTGCGGCCACCGTCGAGCGCGTAGAGGATCGGCCGGCGCGCCACCGCGACGCGGGGCCTGATCTCGCCCCTCATAGCACGGTCGAGAAGCTCGGCCGCCTGCCAGGTCCGCTCGTATTGGTCAATATGCGGGTAGGTTCGGTAGGAGATCAGCGCATTGGCGTTGTCGGCCATCGCTTGCGTCAGCGTCGCATGCAGGTCGAGCACTGCGACCACCGGTACATCGGGCCCGAGCTTGGCGCGGATGCGCTTGAGCAGTTCGCCCTCGCCATCGTCGGAGCTTTCGGTTGCCATCGCACCGTGGAGATGCAGCAGCACGCCGTCTAGCCGCTCGCAGGCGGCGAGGATCATCCCGGCGAAGGCATCGAAAGCCGCATCGGTGACGCGGCCGGAGGGGTTGGCGCCGGTGACCAGCGGATGGACCAGGCTCCAGCTGAACTTCTCGGCGGCCTCGAAGGCCGCGCCCATCGAGGTGCGCGTGCCCTGGAAGGCAGCGGGCACCTCATTGTCGCGAAAGACGCCATGATGGCGGAACACGGCCTCGCCGGTGAGCTGAACACTGAAGGTGTTCGTCTCATGCATGAATTCCGCAATCAGGACGCGTTTGGCCATCGTGCGACCGTTCCCCCGAAAACGTTCCCTATGGAACCATTTTTCTTCTTGTAGCTCGGCTTTGGGCCGCTGCCAGCCCAAAGCCGTTCATGTGCGCCCTGCGCTGGCTCGCTTGCGGGCCGAAGGCGAATATGCTTGGCGCCGATTAGGCGGCGCGGGCCGCGTGGCTCTCGCCGGGCGCGTTACCGAGATCCTCGGGCCGGGCATAGGCGCGGCCGAAGCGGTTGGCGAGGAAGGCCTCAAAGCCGATATCCTCCTGCCGGACGAAACCCTTCTGCGGCAGCTTGCCCTGCGCCAGCAGGTCGAGCACTGCACAGATGCCCGATGCCGTGGTGATCTGGATGGCGCTGCGCATCTTGCCGCCGATCACGGCGCTGTAGACCTTGTTGGCATAGGTCTGCTGGGTCAGGCGGCCATTCATCTGCCCGCTCACCGTGACAAAGATCACCACTACGTCCTGCAGCGTGCTCGGCAGGGCGTTCTCGAAGATGTCCTTCAGCACGTCGCGGCGATCGGCCAGGCGCAGATCCTGCAGCAGCGCCTTCATGATCGCGCAATGGCCGGGATAGCGGATGGTGCGGTAGTTCAGCGTCCGCACCTTGCCGGCCAGCGTGTCGCAGAGCGTGCCGAGCCCACCGGAGGTGTTGAAGGCTTCGTAGGTGACGCCGTCGAGCGAGAACTCCTCGCGCTCCTCCATCGCCGGGACGAGGATGCGCTCGCCGTTGACGATGGCCTCGCAGGGCTCGCAATACTCGTTGATGACCCCGTCCGTGCTCCAGGTCAGGTTGTAGTTCAGCGCATTGGACGGATATTGCGGCAGCGCGCCGACGCGCAGCCGCAGGCTGTCGAGCGTCTCGAAATCGCGCGCAAGGTCGGCGGCGACGATCGAGATGAAGCCCGGCGCCAGGCCGCATTGCGGGATCAGTGCAGCCTTGGCCGTCGCAGCCAGCTCCTTGACCCGGCGGGTCGAGGCGACGTCCTCGGTCAGGTCGAGATAGTGCACACCGAGCTCGGCGGCGGCTTCGGCGATGCGCGTCGTCAGATCGTAGGGGGCGGCGCTGAGGACGGCGAACTGGCCCTGCAGCAGTTGCCGCAGCGCGGCCGGGTCGGTGATGTCGAGCTTGCGGGTTGCGAGCGCCGTACCGGTCTGGATCGCGCCGAGCTGCTCTTCCGAACGATCGGCCACGGTGATCCGGTAGTCTCCGGTGGCGGCCAGCAGGTCGGCGATGGTCGCGCCGATCTTGCCGGCGCCGATGACGACGACGTTCTTCATGATGCTTCTCCTAGCGATTCCGCTAGCATGCTCGCCGACGGCGTCGTCAGATAGAAGTAGGCTTCACGACGATTCATATAGGATTTCTCGGCGATCTGCCGTAAATTTTGAGCGTTATGCCGATAGACCAGACTGATCGCCAGCTTCTTATCCTGTTGACCGAGAACGCCCGGGCTCCCGTGGCGGAGCTCGGCCGCAAGCTCGGCCTGTCGCGCACCACCGTGCAGAGCCGGATCGAGCGCCTGGAGCGTCGCGGCGTGATCGCCGGCTACACGGCACGACTGTCGGAGGATTTCGAGAAGGGCCAGGTCAAGGCTCATATCCTGATCACGGCGGTGACCAAGCTCGCCGCCAGGGTCGCGGCGGAGCTGCGCCGGATTCCGGAAGTGCGGACGCTGCACTCGGTCAGCGGTCATTTCGACATGATCGCGGTGGTCGTGGCGCCGTCGATCGGCGAACTCGACGCGCTGATCGACCGGATCGGTGCGCTCGACGGCGTCGAGCGCACCATGTCCTCGATCATTCTCTCGACCAGGATCGAGCGTTAGAGCGCGCTGTTTTCATGCCGAAACACGGCGTCATCCCGGGCTTGCCCCGGGATCCATCGTAGGGCGCCGGGGCCTTATGATGGATCCCGGATCGGCGCCGCTTCGCGGCTTGTCCGGGATGACGAGCCCCGCAGGATGGGCGGGACCAGTCGTCAGCGCCTCAGCGCTCGATCATCTTGTTCCAGCGGCTGTTCCACTCCGGCCGCTTGGCGTTGATCGCGTCCCAGTCCAGCGTCACCGCCGTCTTCATGAAGCCGTGGAAGGTCTCGAGCTTCTTCTCGGCCTCCGGCGTCGCGGCCTTGGACTTGGTGTTGGAGGGCACGATATTGCCGGCGGCGAGGGCCTTGGACTGGGCCTCGGCCGAGAGCAGATAGGCGGCGAGCTTCTGGGCGAGCTCCGGCTCGGAGTTGTTGGCGATGACGCATTGCGCCACCATCAGCACGACAGAGCCTTCCTTGGGCTGGGCGTATTCGACGCCGATGCCCTTCTCCTTCAGCGTCGCGATCGCCGTCGGGGTCAGCGGGAAGATCGCCGCCTCGCCGGTCTGCGCCATTTCGGCGATCTTGGCTGAGCTCGGGATGAATTCGAGCACGTTCTTGCCGATCGTGTCGCGGAACTTGGAGAAGCCCGGCTCGACATTGGCCTCGGTGCCGCCCTGGATGCGGTTGAACATCAGGAAGGCGTGCAGGCCGAAGGACGAGGCCGAGGCCGACTGGAACACCACCTTGCCCTTGTACTTCGGGTCGGCGAGATCCATCCACGATGTCGGCGCCGGCCAGCCTTTCTCGTCGAAGAGCTTCTTGTTGTAGCCGAGCCCGGTCATGCCGAGGTCGATGCCGACAGCCATGTCGTCCTTCATCCGGGTACCGGGCGCGAGCTCGGCCATTTCCGGCCCGCTCTTCAGCTTCTCGCAGAGCCCGCCGCCGATGGCGCGGACCATGACGCCGTCATCGAGGAAGATGACATGCATCTGCGGCTTGTCCTTGGCAGCGGTCGCCTTGGCCAGGATGTCCGAGGAGGTGCCGGGCACGACCACGACCTTGACGTTGTTGGCCTTCTCGAATTCCGGGAAGACGGCCTGGGTGAAGGTCTTCTCGAAATTGCCGCCGTTCATGCCGACATAGAGGGTCTTGGTCTGGGCGCTGGCGCTGCTGGCGGCAGCCAGCGCAAAAGCGGCGACACCCGCCGCCAGGATGCTGCGACGATCGATCATGGTCTTGTCTCCCCGGTTTGTTGTGGCTCTTGGTTTTGCCCCGCAGCCGAGCCGTGGTGAGTGCGGGCGGAAGGAAGCGCGCTGAAGCGGCCGATCGAGAAGGCTTTGATCGGCGTCGTAGTCGCGCCGTCGCGGACGAGTTCGGCGATGACCTCGCCGACGCCGGGCGCGATCTGGAATCCGGCGCCGGTGAAGCCGAAGGCGTGGAACAGTCCGGGCGTGGTCAGGCTCGGGCCGATCACCGGATTCCTGTCCGGCATCGCCCCTTCCGTGCCGCTCCAGAAGCGGATCGCCTGGGCGTGGCGCAGGCCCGGGAACAGCGCCGCGGCGCTGTTCATGATCGACAGGGCGCCTTCGCCGCGTGGCCGGGAGAAATCCGGATCGGCGAGCGGCAGGCCCCGTTCGCCGCCGACAACGCAATTGCCGCGCTCGACCTGGCGGGCATAGATGCCGCCACCCTCCATGCCGATATTGACTGACATCACGGCGTCCATCGGCTCGGTCACCACCATGGACGGATAGATCCGCGACAGCGGCACGGGCTCGCCGAAGCCCTCGGCGAAGGCCCCGGCCCAGGCGCCCGCGCAGTTGATGACGAAGCGCGCGCCGAGCGACAGGCCCTCGCCGGCCTCGACTGCGAAGCTCTCGCTGCGACGCATGACACCGGTGACGGGCGTGTTTTCCAGCACATGCACGCCGGCGCGGCGGGCGGCAGCGGCAAAGCCCGTCGAGACCAGGCGCGGATTGGCGTGGCCGTCGCCGGGGCAGAAGGAGGCGCCGACGACGCCGTCGCCGATCCAGCCGAAGCGCTCGCGCAGGCCGTTATGGCCGATAAGCTCGAGGTCGAGGCCCTGTTCGGCGGTTTCACCGGCATAGGCTTCGAGCGCCGCCATGTCGGCCTCGTTGCGGGCGAGTTTGAGATGGCCGGAGCGCAGGAACTCGCCGTCGATCCCGATCAGTGCCTGGAGCCGTGGCCAGACCGCATGCGCGCGCTGCGACAGCGGCAGTTGCTCGACCGGGCGGCCCTGGCGGCGCACGCCGCCATAGTTCACGCCGCTGGCCTGCGCACCGCAAAAACCCTTGTCGAGGAGAGCGACGTCAAAGCCCATTCCCCGCAGGGCCAGCGCGGTCGATGAGCCGACCAGCCCGCCGCCGATGATCGCGACATCGACTGAGAGATGCCGGCTCATTCCGCCGCCTCCTGATGCGTGTCGAGCGCAAGCGTCAGCGGGATCGGCTTGACCGGGGCCTGGCTGCGCAGGCGTCCGCCCGCCTCGATGCCGCGCCCGGTTTCATGGGCCAGCAGTTCTGCCGTCGCGGCGCCGCAAATCCGTCCCTGGCAGCGGCCCATGCCGACGCGGCTGACCGCTTTCAGCCGGTTGAGCTCGTGCACGCCGAAGCTGGCGATGGCGCCGCGGACCTCGCCGGCGCGCACTTCCTCGCAGCGACAGAGCGTGGTCTCGTCGGCGATCATCGTGGCCCATCGGGCCGGGAAGGGGAAGGCGGCTTCGAGCACGTCGCGGAAGCGGCCGATGCGCGCCAGCTCCGCCTCAAGCACCCGCGCCCGAGCCCTGTCGTGCGGCAGCCCGCGATCCTGCAGCAGTGCCAGCGCCGCCCGCTCGCCGGCCCGCTCGGCCGCATCGGCGCCAGCGATCCCGGCTCCGTCGCCGGCGAGATAGACACCCTCGACGCTGGTCCGGCCCGCGGCATCGCGTTCCGGCAGGAAGGTGCGGTCGCGCGCATCGAAGCGGAAGCGACAGCCGGCAAGGTCGGCGAGCTGGGTTTCCGAGCGTAGCGCGAGCCCGTAGCCGAGGCCGTCACAGGCGAGTTGGCGCTCGCGGCCGGCATCGCCCCAGGCGATGCCTTCGACCCGTTCCGCGCCCAGGACCCGGACATTGCCGACGCCAAAATGCAGCGCGACGCCGGCCAGCTTGAGCTCGGCCGTCATCCGCATGCCGCGCAGCACGATCGCCGGGAACAGTGGCAGGCCGCGCAACAGGTTGAGCTTGGCGGAGAAGGGCGCCGTGTCGAGCACTGCCGCGACCGCGACGCCGGCCTTCAGATACTGCCAGGCGACGAGATAGAGCAGCGGCCCCGAGCCGAGGAACACGACTTTGCTGCCGATGGCGCAACCCTGGCTCTTCAGCGCGATCTGGGCGCCTCCCAGGGTGAAGACGCCGGGCAGCGTCCAGCCCGGGATCGGCAGGATGCGGTCGGTCGCCCCGGTGGCGAGCACCAGCCCATCATAGGAGACCTGTCGGCTCTGGCCTTCGGCCATGATGTCGGCCCGGCCGTCGCGCAGGTTCCAGAGCAGCGTCTGCGGCCAGTAATCGACGTGTCCGGCCAGCGCCGCGAAGTGGCGGTGCAGCCGTTCGGCTTTGACCGCTTCCGAGCCATAGAGGTCGCGGCTGCTGCGTTCGTCCGGCACCAGCCGCTGGCGATAGATCTGGCCGCCGCAGGCGGGCGCCTCGTCGACCACGAGCGGGCGCAGGCCGGCCTCGACCAGCGACTGCGCGGCGCGGATGCCAGCCGGGCCGGCGCCGACGATCAGCGGTTGCGGGCGGTCGGTCATGCCGCGCTCCGGCGATTGGTGACGATGCGCATCCCGGCAACCAGCGCCGTCGAGCAGGCGCGCAGCCGCTCGCCGCCCTCGAGCGCCACCCAGCAATCCTGGCAGGCGCCCATCTGGCAGAAGCCGGCCCGTGGCTCGCCGGAGAACTCGCTCGCGCGCAGGCGTTCGCCTTGCGCGAGGATCGCGGTCAGCAGGGTATCGCCTTCCCGGCCGGCGCAGGGAACGCCGTCGAGGCTGAAGCTGAGCGGCCGGTGTTCCTTGCGGGTGATGCGGTGCAGCAGCGGCATGGCGCGCCTCACTTCTGCCCGACCAGGATCTTGTCGAGCCCGAAGGCGCGGTCGAGCACCAGCATGGCGCCGGCCGTGAGCGCGATCATCAGCGCCGAGACCGCCGCCATCATCGGGTCGATCGACTCCGTCGCATACATGTACATGCGCACCGGCAGGGTCACGGTCTGCGGCGAGGTGACGAAGATCGACATGGTGAGTTCGTCGAAGCTGTTGATGAAGGCGAGCAGCCAGCCGCCGGTGATGCCGGGCAGGATCATTGGCGCGGTGATGCGGCGAAACACGGTCCAGTGAGAGGCCCCTAACGTCATCGCCGCCTGCTCGGCCGAGCGGTCGAGCCCGGTGAAGGAGGCCATCACCAGCCGCAGCACATAGGGCGTGACGATGATGACATGGGTCGCCACCAGCCAGGCGAAGCTGCCGGTCGCGCCGATCAGCGCGAACAGCCGCAGGAAGGCCACGCCGAGCACGAGATGCGGAATGATCAGCGGCGAGAGGAAGAGCGCATTCAGCGCGTCGCGCCCGGGAAACTGGTGGCGGTCAATGGCGAGCGCTGCGGGCACCGAGATCGCGACGGACAGCGTCGCGGCGAGCGTCGCCAACCACAGGCTGTTGCCGAAGGAGGCGACGAAGTCGGGATGGGCGAAGATCTCGCGGAACCAGCGCAGCGAGAAGCTGGTGGTCGGGATCGAGAGCGTGTTCTCCGGCGTGAAGGCGACGAGGCAGATCACCACCAGCGGTGCCAGCACGAAGGCGACGACGAGGCCGTGGAAAAGGAGCGCGACGGGGCCGTTCCGGTGCATGGCGCTCACCCCAGGGTCCGGCGGGCGCGGGCCTCGACCATGCGGTTATAGGCCAGCATGATGACGAGGTTGGCGGCGAGCACGATGATCGCGATGGTGGCGCCGAGCGGCCAGTTCAGCTCGTGCATGTATTCGTCATAGACCAGCGTCGCCGCCATCTTCAGCCTTCGGCCGCCGAGCAGGCCGGGGATGGCGAAGGCCGAGGCCGAGAGCCCGAAGACGATCAGGCTGCCGGACAGCATGCCGAGCGAGACCTGCGGCAGCACCACGCGGCGCAGCGCCGTGAAGTGCGAGGCGCCCAGACTCCAGGCGGCAGCCTCGACCGCCGGATCGAGCTTCTGCAGCGCCGTCCAGACCGGGATGACCATGAAGGGCAGCATGACGTGGACGAGCGCGATGACGATCGCGGTCTCGGTATAGAGCAGCTTCGCCGGTGCGAAGCCGAGGCCCTGCAGCGCCTGGTTCACCAGCCCGGTCGAGCCGAGCAGCATGCTCCAGCCGAAGGCGCGTACGACGACCGAGACCAGCAGCGGCCCGATGATCACCAAGAGGAAGACCGAGCGCCAGGGATCGGCCATGCGCGACAGGATGTAGGCCTCAGGCGCGCCGATCACGGCGCAGATCAGGGTCGTCAGCGCCGCCAGCCTCAGCGTCCGCCAGAAGATGCCGAGATAGTAATCGTCGGACAGCACCGCCGCGTAATGGGCGAAGGTGAACTCGTTCTTGATGCCGCTGGTGTGGTCGAAGACGTGGAAGCTGAGGACCACCGTCAGCACCAGCGGCAGGATGACCATCGCCAGGAAGAACAGCGCGCCGGGGCCGACGAGGAGCCAGGGCGTGCTCGCGGAGCGCGCGCTGCTCATGCCGCAGCTCCCTGCGCCGGCAGTGCCTCGGCCCGCAGGCTGGCCGGTGCCCATTCGAGCGAAACCGCCGCGCCCTGACGCGCCGGTTCGTCGCCATCGTTGGGCACCGAGACCGAGAATGCACCGGCGGCGGTCTCGACCGTGAACAGCCAATAGCTGCCGAGGAAGAAGCGGTGCAGGATCGTGCCGTCGAGCCGCCCCTGGCCCTGCGGCCGCAGCGTGAGCTTCTCGGGCCGGATCGAGAGCGCGATCGCCTGCCCCTCGGCGAAGCCGGCGGCTTCGGTCGGCAGGGCGATACCGGCGATCTCGGCGGCACCCCTGCGCCAGACGCCTTCGAGCCGGTTCATCTTGCCGACGAAGGAGGAGATGAACGGCGTCGCCGGCCGCTCATAGAGCCGGTAGGGCGCATCGATCTGCGTCATCCGGCCCTGCTCCATGACCACGACGCGGTCGCTGATCGAGAGCGCTTCGGCCTGGTCATGGGTGACCATGATCGTCGTCGTGCCGACGCTCTGCTGGATGCGGCGCAGTTCGAACTGCATCTCCTCGCGCAATTTGGCGTCGAGATTGGAAAGCGGTTCGTCGAGCAGCAGCACCGGCGGCTGGATGACCAGGGCCCGCGCGATCGCGACGCGCTGGCGCTGCCCGCCCGAGAGCTGGCGCGGATAGCGCTCGGCGAACTGCGCGAGATGGACCAGGCCGAGCATGGTCTTCACCCGCTCATCGCGCTCCGCCTTGGCGACCTTGCGCATCTCCAGGCCGAAGGCGACGTTCTGCGCCACGCTCATATGCGGGAACAGCGCATAGCTCTGGAAGACGATGCCGAGCCCGCGCTGATTGGGTTTCTGCCGGGTGATGTCGCGGCCATCGAGCGTGATCTTGCCGCCGCTCGGTTCGACCAGGCCGGCGATCATCTGCAGGGTCGTGGTCTTGCCGCAGCCCGAAGGGCCGAGCAGCGAGACGAACTCGCCCTTGTCGACGGTGAGGTCGACCTCCTGGACCGCAGCAAGATCACCATAGATCTTGCTCAGCTTTTCCAGCGTCAGGAAGCCCATGACCACCCCGCATGGTGTGCCCCGCTATCTGCCGGAGCTTATGACCGCGATGCCGGAGCAAGGCGGCAGGGAGGCAATTCCGTCAATCGAGAATTTCACGGAAGAGAATTTTTGTTTTCATAATTCCGACATATGAAATTAACTAGCGTGGTCTGGAATGTTAATTACCGTAGGACAATGAGCGATTCGCCCGAAACCTCCTCCAGCCTGCGCCGGGCGCTCGGATTGCTGCGCCTGCTCGCCGCAGGCGATCCCGCCGGAATCCGCTTGAAGGACCTCGCCGAGATGGCCGGCAGCAGCCAGCCGACCGTCCACCGGGCCTTGCGGGACCTGATCGCCGAAGGCTTCGTCGAGCAGGTCGCCGGCGGCAAGCGCTACCGCACGGCGCTGGATTTCTTCGTGCTGGCGGCGCGGGCCGGCCAGGCCGGCGGCCTGCGCGAGCTGGCGCGCCCGGTGCTGCTGCGCCTCTCGGCGACCCTGAGCGACACGATCTTCCTGCTCGTGCGCAACGGCTATGACGCGGTCTGCCTCGACCGGATCGAGGGCCCTTTCCCGATCCGCTCCTTCACCGGCGATATCGGCGGCAAGGTTCCGCTCGGGCTGGGGCAGGGCAGCCTCGCCATCCTCGCCCATCTGCCGGAGGCGGAGCGCGAGGCGGTGATCCGCTTCAATATCCCCCGGTTGCTCGACCGTGGCTTCCTCGACGAAGCCGGCTTGCGCATGGCGCTGGAAAAGGCGCGCGAACAGGGCTGGGTCAATCTCAACACCGGACTGATCCGGGGCATGGCCGGTGTCGGCGTGCCGGTCTTCGATGCCGAGGGGCGGGCAGTCGCCGCCCTCAGCGTCGGTACCCTGGCCGAGCGGCTCGGCGACGAGCGCCTGCCCGGCGTCGTCAGCATCCTGAAGGCCGAGGCGGCTTCGCTCGGCGCCGGCCTGAACCCCTTCGACATCGCGCTGCGCTATCCTTCGCGCAGCCTGAGCGTCGTCGCCGACCAGATCGGAACCGATGCCGCGGGCCGGGCGATGTCTGCGGAACAAGCAGCGAGGCGATTGCGGTGATCCTGGTCTGTGGCGAAGCGCTGGTCGATCTCTTCCTTGGCCCGGCGGAGGGCGGCGAAATGCCGGCGCGCGCCGTGGCGGGCGGCTCGCCCTTCAATGTCGCGATCGGGCTCGCCCGGCTCGGTGTCGCCGCCGGCTTCCTCGGCGGGGTGTCGCGCGACCGCTTCGGCGAGATGCTGGCCGGGCGTCTCGCCGGGGAGGGGGTCGACACGCGTTTTCTGCACCGCACCGCGCGGCTTTCGACGATCTCGGTGGTCGCGACCGCCGCGGACGGGCAGCCGAGCTACAGCTTCCACGGCGAAGGCGCGGCGGATCGTTCGCTCGAGCTCGCCGACCTGCCGCAGGCTCTGCCGCCTGAAATCGAGGCCCTGACCTTCGGCTCCTATACGATGGTGGCCGAGCCGGCGGCCTCCGCTTTCGCCGCCCTTGCCGAGCGCGAGGCGGGCCGGCGCGTGATCAGCGTCGATCCCAATCTGCGCCCCGGCGTCGAGCCGGACATGGCGCGCTGGCACATCGCCGGCGAGCGCTTCTACCGCTGCGCCACCATCATCAAGGCCAGCGACGAGGATATCCGCCTGGCCTGGGAGGGCGGCCTGTCGCTCCCCGAGGCGGCGCAGTACTGGCTCGGTTGCGGCGCAAAGCTCGTCGTGATCACGCGCGGTGCCGAGGGCGCCGTCGCCTTCTCGCGCAGCGGAAGCGTCGCCGTTGCCGGGCGGCATGCCGAGGTCCGTGACACTGTCGGGGCCGGGGACAGCTTCCACGCTGCCCTGCTGGCGCAGCTGGCGCGGACCGGCCGGCTACGCGTCGATGCGATTGCGGCGCTCGACCTGCCCGCCATCGAGGACCTGCTGCATCACGCCGGCGCGGCCGCCGCCATCACGGTCACGCGCCGTGGTGCCGATCTGCCGAGCGCGGCGGAACTCGCTGCTGCGCGCGCCTAGGCCTCCATCGCCGCGAAATCGGCCGCTTCGCTGAAGGCGTCCAGCGTCCGCTCGGGCTTCAGTGCCTGGCAGGTTTCGGCGTCGCCAAAGCCGTAGCGCGCCCAGAAGGCCGGCACGCCGATATTGCGCGCATAGAGGATGTCGGTCGCGGTATCCCCGAACATGAAGGTCTGGTCGGCGCGGACGCCGGCGAAGCGCGGCGCGATCAGCTCGCGATAGCTTTCGGGGCGGGGTTTGCGCACGAAGCCGGGCGCGTCGCCGATCACCATCTCGAAATGCCCGTCGATGCCGAAATGCGCCAGCGCCTGACCTAGCGCGGCGCGGCCCTTGTTGGAAAGCACGATGCTGCGGCAGCCGGCGGCGGCGAGGCTCTCGAGCCCCTCGCGCACGCCTGGAAAGAGCTCGGTGCGGGCCAGGCCCTCGCCGTCATTGTAGATCTCGCGATAGCGCGTCGCCCATGCCTCGCGCTGCGGATCGGTCGGCTCCAGCCCGAGCAGGCCACCGAACACCTCGCTGACGACGGCGCCGCTGCCGATCGCCGAGTCGACGGCGGCTGCGTCCGGGGCCGGGCGGTCGAAGGAAGCGAAGGTCAGGTCGATGACATGGCGGACCGCGCCATGCGTGCTGCAGATCGTGCCGTCGAAGTCGATGATCGCGAGCTTGAACACTGGCGGATTGGCCCTTTTCCGGCCTGGCGGGCTCCTTCGGGGACGCGCCGGCACTTCAGGTTTCGGATGATGCGACGATGAGCTCGCAACCGGCATCGCGGATCAGCCGCGTGGTTGCCGCCGCTGGCTGGCGGTCGGTGACGAGGGTGTTGATCTCGCTGAGGTGCCCGAGACGCGACATGGCCGCGCGGCTGAACTTGGTATGGTCCGCCAGCAGGACCGCGCGCCGCGCATTGCGCAGCATGGCGCGTCCGACCACGGCCTCGTCGTCGCGGTATTCGAGCAGGTTGCCCTCGGAATCGATGCCGCCGATGCTCGTCATGTGCAGGTCGCAGCGATAATTCTCGATGAAGGCGGCGGCGTGCATGCCGCCCATCGCACGGTTCTGGCCGAGCCAGAAACCGCCGGTGATCAGGATCGAGATCTCCGGGCATTTGTCGAGGATCGAGGCGGCCGCGGTCGAGTTGGTGACGACGCGCAGGCCGCGCGGGCGCTTTTCGGCGATGGCCTTGGCCAGCGCGTCGACGGTGGTGCCGGGCGTCAGGAACAGCGAGCTGCCGGGCGTCACCAGGGCGGCTGCGGCACGCGCGATCGCGGCCTTCTCGGAGGCCGTCTCGACATGCCGGAAATCGTAATCGGCGTTGACCGTGCTGAGATTGGCGCTGGCCCCGCCATGGTGGCGTCGCAGGAATCCGCGGTCGGAAAGGTCCTGCAGGTCGCGTCGCAGCGTCTGTGGCGTGACGTTGAACGCCGCCGCCAACTCCTCGATCGCCGCATAGCCGCGCCGGGAGAGGATATCGAGGATCTCGCTGTGGCGTTTGCTCAATTGGGCCATGGTCAGGCCTAAGGAGCATATTTGCGTCCTGCGTCAAGTGGAATGCGCGTTTTCGAAGATCGCTGTTGCGAAAAGGAAAGATTGCTGCATCATCCCGCACCGTCGCCATCCTGGTCGACCTGTCCGTCGAGCATCCGGGATTGGCCGGCGCCGGCCCGGCGGTCGCCGCAAGCGGGAATCCCGGTTTGATGAAACGCCAGATCGTCTGCGTCGGAAACCTCGTTCTGGACGAAGTCTTCCAGGTTGCCTCGCTGCCGGCATCCGGCATCAAGACCGGCGTTCTCGCCTATGAAAAACGCTATGGCGGCCCGGCCGCGACGGCGGCGGTGGCGATCTGCCGCCTCGGCGGCGCGGCTTCCTATTGGGGCCGTATCGCGAACGATCCTGCCGGCGAAGCCGGCATCGCCGCGCTTCGTCAGCACGGTGTCGATTGCAGCGGCGTTGCCGTTCTGCCCGAAGGCCGGACCCTGCGCGCCATCGTGATGGTCGATGCCCAGGGCGAGCGCAGCATCGTCTCGGATCGGCACGGCCTGTCCTTCGACGCCTCGGTCTTGCCGGACGATCCACTGGACGAAGCCGGAGCCGTGCTGGTCGACAGCCGTTGGCCGGCCGGGGCTCAGATCGCGCTCGATCGTGCCCGCGCCGCCGGCGTCGTCACCGTGCTCGATGCCGATGGCGGCGCCGCCGGCGACAATCAGGCGCTGATCGACCGGGCCGATCATGTCGTCTTCTCCAGCGAAGGTCTGCGCGACCATGCCGGCGAAGGCAGCCCCGAGGATCTGCTGCGGCAATGCGCCGGCGGTGCTGCCAAGGTCGTCGCCGTCACCCGCGGCGCGGCCGGCAGCCTCTGGCTGATCGATGGCGAGATCGCTGCCGTTCCGGCCTTCCGGGTCACCGTCGCCGACACCACCGGTTGCGGCGATACCTTCCACGGCGCCTATGCGCTGGCGCTCAGCGAAGGCCGCCAACCGATCGAGGCGGCGCGCTTCGCCTCGGCCGCTGCGGCCGTCAAGGCCGAGCGCGGTCGTGGCTGGGACGGTATGGGTGACCGTGCCGCCATCGAGGCCCTGCTGGCTTCGGGGGCGACCCACCAGCCCTGAGCAGGGAAGGCGCGAACCATCTGGACGGCCGAGAGCGGGTCGCTCGGCTGCAGCTATGGCGGTGCTTCCATTTCGAACGGGACCGACCGGAGCGCATCCTCGTTTGGCGCATGGATGAACGAAAACGAAAATAGATCTTGCGATAGCGAACAGCGCGTGCATCATTGATTGCAGAAAAGAAAAATTTTCGGGAGGCCGGATCTTTCGACCTTCATCTTCGGCAGGGTGTGATGCTGGCTCGCGGCAATCGTCGAGCGTGCAACTGCTGCTCCGCCGCTGCGGCCGCAGCCGGACACTGCCTTTGGCAGGCGTCGGGATCGTGCCGCGCCGACCAGTCATTGGGGCGCTGCCCGGCATCCGGCCCGCGACGCTCCAGCTTCGATGATTATTGCCGGCTAAGGAAACTGTGATCCATGGCGTGCTCCTCGCTCTCCGAACTCCTTGCGGACCTGAAGACGATCAAGGTCGACCTCTCCGGCCCGAGCCCTGATTTCTCGAAGAGCCAGCGGCCGCCGGACGAGATGATCGACCGTTGGGCCGAGACGGCCGCCATTGCCGAGCCGGAGACGCGCGCCGTCGCGATCTGGGCGATCCGCGAGGCGGCGCTCGCCGCCGGCATCGTGCCTTCCTCTGTGCAGGAACTCTACCTCGCCTGCGCCGCCGGCAAGTGGTCGGGCAAGACCGTGCCGGCGATGAACCTGCGCGGTTGGACCTATCACACCTGCCGGGCCGTGTTCCGGGCCGCCAGGGAGCTCGACTCCAAGCTCTTCATCTTCGAGCAGGCGGTCGGCGAGGCGCTCTATGCCCAGCAACCGCCGCTCGAATACACCGCCGGCGTGCTGGCTGCCGCGCTCCGCGAGGGCCACACCGGTCCGGTCTTCCTGCAGGCCGACCACGACCAGATCAATGCCAAGGCCTATCTCGCCGATCCGAAGGCCGAGGTTCGCAAGCTCGAGAACATCATGCGCGAGCAGGTCGCGGCCGGGCTCTACAGCATCGACATCGACGCTTCGACGGTGGTCGACCTGTCCTTGCCGACGGTCGAGGACCAGCAGCGCGTCAATGCCGAGCTGACCGCGCATTTCACTGAGTTCGTCCGCGGCATCGAGCCGGAGGGCATCACCATCTCGCTCGGCGCCGAGATCGGCGAGGTCGGCCACGAGAACACCACGCCGGAGGAGCTGCGCTGCTTCATGAAGGTCTATCTCGATGAGATGGCCAAGCGCGCCGCCGATCTGCCGATCGTCAGCAAGATCTCGATCAACTCCGGCACCTATCACGGCGGCAAGGTCCTGCCGGACGGTACGCTGGCGGCGGTCAATGTCGACTACGAGCTGCTGAAGACGATCTCGACGATCTGCCGCAGCGAGTTCAACATGGCTGGCGCGGTGCAGCACGGCGCCTCGACCCTCCCTGGCGAGCAGCTGGCGAAATTCCCGGCCGCGGAAGCCGTCGAGATTCATCTCGCGCTCGGTTTCAACAACCTGATCTTCGATCACCCGAGCCTGCCGCAGGCGATGCGCGATCAAATCCGCGAGTACACCTTCGCCAACCACGCCTCCGAGCGGGCGCCCGGCGAGACTGACGCGCAATTCTTCTACAACACGCGCAAGAAGTCCTGGAAGGTGATGAAGAAGCCGTTCTGGGAAATGCCCGCCCAGGCGCAGGCCGAGATCATGCAGTCGCTCCAGGACATGTTCCGCAACATGTTCACCTGGATGAATGTCGGCAACACCAGCAAGCTCGTTCTCGACAACACGACCGTGGTCAAGGTCACCCCGCCGGTGCCCGAGGCCCTGCGCAAGGCCCGCGCGGCCTGAACAAGACTGCCGAAGCGCGCCCGCAACGACGGGCGCGTCCTCTGCCGAGACCGTCGACCGACGCGATCGGACAACGATAATCAACCTGGGAGGAAACGATCATGGATCTGCAACGTAGGTCTTCCTTGCTGAAGTTCGCGGCGCTGTCGCTCGCCTCGATGATCAGCCTGCCGACGCTGGCGCTTGCCCAGCAGAAGGAAGTGCGCTGGGGCCAGTGGAAGGGCACCGAGGTCGGCGAGAAGTTCATGGGCGAGCTCAAGGCCGCCTTCGAGAAGGATCATCCCGACATCAAGCTGACGCCGGTTGATTCTCCCTTCACCGGCTTCCATGATCGCGCCATCGTCCTGCACCAGGCCAAGAAGCTGCCCGACGTCCTGCTCGTGCAGGTCGACTGGGTGGCCGAGTTCTCCGATCTCGGCATGATCGAGGCGCTCGACGAGCGCATCGCCAAGGAGCCGAAGGAGTTCTTCTCGAACATCCCGGTGACCTTCCACCAGAAATGGCGCGGCAAGCAGTACTACCTGCCGATCGAGAGCGGCGCCGTGGCGCTGTTCTACAATACCGACCTGTTCAAGGCCGCCGGTCTCTCCGGCCCGCCGAAGACCTGGGACGAGTTCGCGGAATACTCCCGCAAGCTGACCAATCCGGACAAGCGCCAGTTCGCGATCACCGGCACGCTGCAGGGCGAGCCGCCGACCAACATGACCTATGAGATCTACCCGCTGCTGCTGCAGGGTGGCGCCAAGATCATCGATGCCGAGACCAACAAGGCGGTGTTCAACAGCCCCGAAGGCGTCGCCGCCATCGAGTGGTATGTCGAGCGCGTCAACAAGGACAAGGTCTCGGTTCCCGGCGTGCTGAGCAATGGCGAGAAGGAGAAGCGCGCCAATTTCGCCTCCGGCAACATCGCCATGATGTTCGAGGGGCCCTGGGGCATCGCCATCCAGAAGCAGCTCAACCCGAAGCTGAACTACGACATCGCGCCGTTGCCGGCCGGCAAGGCCACCGGCACGATGGTGCGCGGCTCGCTCAATGCGCTCTCCTCCCAGGCGCAGGACAAGGACGCGGCCTGGACCTTCATGCGCTGGATGTCCGGCCCGAAGGGCATCGAGATGTGGGCCAAGGGCACCGGCGCCTTCCCGGCCCGCACCGACGTCTCGAACCAGGACTGGTTCAAGGAGCGCAAGCTCTTCCAGGCTTTCGTTACCCAGATGGGCCTGGCCAATGCGCAGTCGCCCTTCCTGGTGATGCCGAACGCCGTGCAGATGAACAAGATCATGAGCACGGAAGTCCAGAACGTCGTGCAGGGCAAGAAGACCGCCAAGCAGGCGCTGGATGACGCCGCCGCCGAATGGAACAAGATCCTCGCCTCGGCGGCGAAGTAATCTCCAACTACTATCCCGGAGGGGTCGACCGGCCCCTCCGCCACCACTCGGAGGCGGTCGGCCGCGCCAGCGGTCGGCTCCGCATGATTGGCGTGCCATGCTATCGTTCAAACAGAAGTATCGCGAAGAGCTCCTGGCCCTCTCCTTCCTGTGGCCGGCTCTGCTGATCCTGGTCGCGCTGCTGCTCTATCCGCTCGGCGACGTCGTCCGCCTGAGCTTCTACGACAGCAATCTCCAGCGCGAGGTCTGGGTCGGGCTCGGCAACTATCTCGCCCTGCTCAATGACCCGCTGTTCTGGAAGGCCTTCGCCCAGACCGTGGTCTTCACCTTCTTCAGTGTCGTCCTGCATCTGGTGATCGGATTGGCGCTGGCGCTGCTCCTCAACATGCAGCTTGCGCCTGTTTTCCGCAGCCTGGCGCGCGGTCTCCTGATCGTGCCCTGGCTCTTGGCGCCGACCGTCGCCGGCATGATCTGGGTGCTGATGCTGCAGCCTTTCGGCGTCTTCAACGGCCTGCTGGTGACGCTCGGCTTCCTCGATCCGAACGGCACGATCTCCTGGCTCGGCGACCCCTCGACCGCGCTCGGCTCGGTCACGGCGATGAATGTCTGGCGCGCCTTTCCCTTCTTCATGGTGATGCTGCTCGCCGGCCTGCAGGCGATCCCGAAGCAGCTCTACGAGGCGGCCGAGATCGACGGCGCCACGCTCTGGGAGCAGTTCTGGCACATCACCCTGCCGCAGCTGCGCAGCGTCATCACCACCATCGTGCTGCTCGACTCGATCTGGACCTTCCGTGCCTTCGACCCGGTCTATGTCATGACCGGCGGCGGCCCGGCGCATTCCTCGGAAGTCCTGGCGACGGCGATCTATTTCGACGGCTTCCAGAAGCTGAAATTCGGCTACGCCTCGGCGCAGGCCGTGGTGATGTTCGTGGTGCTCTTCATCGTCAGCGCGATCTATGTGCGACGCACGATGCGCAACGTGTAAGCGGGACGGAACAAGCGATGGCTATGGTCATATCGGGCAGTTTGGGTCAGCGGGGGCGCGAGCGCCTGCTCAACACCTTCGCCTATGCGCTTCTCGTCCTGGCGATCCTGATCGTCTTCTTCCCGCTCGCCTGGATGCTGTCGGTCTCGTTCCGGCCGAACATCGAAGTGATGCAGATGCCGCCGGACTGGCTGCCGCAGGTCTTCACGCTCGAGGGCTACAAGAAGATCTTCACCACGCCGCGCTATCTGCTGGTCTTCTTCAACACCATGCTGATCTCGCTGGTGGTCACGGTGCTGTCGCTGCTGCTCGGCGCGATGGCGGCCTATGCCCTGGCGCGCTTCCAGTTCGCCGGCCAGCGCGCCGTGCTGATGTTCCTGATCACCACGCAGATGTTCCCGCTGGTGCTGCTCTGCATTCCCTATTTCCGCATCTTCATCACGCTTGGGCTCTATGACACCCGTACCTCGCTGGTGGTCGTCTACCTGACCTTCACCTTGCCCTTCTGCGTGCTGATGCTGCGCAGCTACTTCATCAATATCCCGCGCGACATCGAGGAAGCCGCCATGGTCGATGGCTGCTCGCGGCTCGGCGCCATCTTCCGGACGCTGGTGCCGATCTCCTATCCGGCCTTCGTCGGCGCCGGGCTCTACACCTTCCTGCTCGCCTGGAACGAGTTCCTGTTTGCGGTCGTGCTGATCGAGTCCTGGGAGAACCGCGTCCTGACCATGGCGATCTACAGCCTGATGGCCGAGTTCGTGACCGACTGGAACGCAATGATGGCCTTCTCGGTGCTGGCGAGCCTGCCGCTGGTCGTCGCCTTCATCTTCCTGCAGCGCTACATGGTGCAGGGCATGACAGCAGGGGCGCTGACTTCGTAACTCGGGCCGGCACCGAACCTTGCGTTCGGGCGCTGCCATGGCAGTCACGGCCTGGGCGGCTAGCATCCGGCGGGAATTGCGGCGGAGTTGGCCGCGGACCGGCAGGCGGACGCGTCTCGGCTCTTCACCAAGCCAGCTTGCAAGGCTACGGATTAAGGGCGCGCTCGCCTCCGGCGGCCGCCTCGTCCGAGAACCGCCATCCGCCAGCCCGGGAAACCCGCCGTGAGCCGCCTCGTCTACGTCCTGAATGGTCCGAATCTCAACCTGCTCGGCAAGCGCCAGCCGCATATCTACGGCCACACCACCTTGGCCGATGTCGAGGCCGAGTGCCGGGCGCTGGCGAGCGAACTGAAGCTCGAATTGCGCTTCCACCAGAGCAATCGCGAATACGAGATCATCGACTGGATCCACGAGGCGCGCGAGACCGCCGGTGGCATCGTCATCAATCCCGCGGCCTTCACCCACACCTCTGTCGCCGTGCTCGACGCACTCAACGCCTTTGACGGGCCGGTGTTCGAGGTCCACATCTCCAATGTCCACAAGCGCGAGGCCTTCCGGCATCATTCCTATGTCTCGCTGCGGGCGGACGGCGTGATCGCCGGCTTCGGCACCCAGGGCTATTCGCTCGCCTTGCGGCGCCTCGCCACGCTGATCGACGAGAAGTAGGGGGAGCCGATGAAGCCGGTCAGACTTGCAGTCGTCGGTGCCGGCCTGATCGGCAACCGTCATGCCCAGCACATCGCGGCCGAGCCCAGCGTCGAGCTTGCTGCGATCGTCGACCCCTCGCAGACGGCGGCATCGCTGGCCTCGACGCTCGGGACGAACTGGTTCCCGAGCTTTGCCGAGATGCTTGCGAGCGTCCGCCCCGACGGCGTCGTCATCGCCACGCCGAACAGCCTCCACCTCGCCAATGGCCTCGAGGCCGCTGCGGCCGGCGTTCCGGCGATCGTCGAGAAGCCGCTCGCCGACAGCGTCGCGGCGGCCCAGGAGCTGGTCGCGGCCTTCGAGAAGGCCGGGCTCCCGCTGCTGGCCGGCCATCACCGGCGTTATAATCCGATGATCCGCAAGGCGAAGGAGATCGTCGACGGAGGGCGGCTCGGCCGCCTCCTGACGCTGCATGGCAGTTTCTGGCTGATGAAGCCGGACGATTATTTCGACGTCGCCTGGCGGCGCGAGAAGGGCGCCGGCCCGGTCCTGATGAACCTCAGCCATGACATCGATCTGTTCCGCTATCTCTGCGGCGAGATCGTCTCGGTGCAGGCGCAGGAATCGAACATCGTGCGCGGCAACGCCGTCGAAGAGACGGCGGTCATCATCCTGCGCTTCGCCAATGGCGCGCTCGGCACGGTCAACGTCTCGGATTCGGTCGTCGCACCCTGGAGCTGGGAGATGACCACCGGCGAGAACCCGGTCTATCCGCAGCAGCAGGACCAGTCCTGCTACCAGCTCGGCGGCACGCATGGCGCGCTGACCGTGCCGCAGCTCGAGCTCTGGTATAATCCCGGCAAGCGCAGCTGGTGGGAGCCGCTGCGCCGCGAGCGCGTTCCCTTCGTTGCCGAGGATCCGCTGCGCGTTCAGGTGCGCCATTTCGGCGAGGTCATCCGTGGCCAGGCCGTGCCCATCGTTTCCGGTCGCGAGGGGCTGGCGACGCTGAAGGTGATCGAGGCCGTCAAGCAGGCCGCCAGTACTGGCGCCGTCGTCACGGTTGGCTGATCATGATCGACGGCAACACCATCCTCATCGCCCATCTCGGCTACCCGACGACGACCTTCAAGGCGCCGCTGATCTACAATCCCTATTTCGAGTCGATCGGCGTCAATGCGGTGGTGATGCCAATGGCGGTCGAGGCCGACGCCTATCCGCAGGTGCTGGCGGCACTGTTCCGTTTGAAGAACATTCGCGGCACGCTGGTGACGATGCCGCACAAGGTGACGACGATCGGCCTGGTCGATGAGCTTTCGACCGCGGCCAGCATCGCCGGCTCCTGCAATGCCGTGCTGCTGCGTCCCGACGGCACGCTGCTCGGTGACATGTTTGACGGTGAGGGCTTCGTCCGCGGCGTGTTGCGCAAGGGTCGGCAGGTCGCGGGTGCGCGGGCGCTGGTCGTCGGCAGCGGCGGCGTCGGCGCGGCCATCGCAGCCTCGCTCGCCGGTGCGGGGGCGGCGGCCCTCGGCCTCTTCGACCTCAATGCTGCCGCCGTGGAAGGGCTCGCCCGCCGGCTGCACGCGCATTATCCGGCGCTCGCGCTGGAGGTCGGCACGCGCGATCCGCATGGCTACGACATCGTCGTCAACGCGACGCCGCTTGGCATGAACGATGGCGACCCCTTGCCGATGGATGTCTCGCGCATCGCTCCCGAAGCCTTTGTCGGCGAGGTCGTGCTGAAGCACGAGATCACGCCCTTCCTGGCGGCGGCGCAGGCCAAGGGCTGCCAGACCCAGATCGGCACCGACATGCTGTTCGAGCAGATCCCGGCCTATCTCGAATTCTTCGGCTTCCCGACGACGACGCCGGACGAACTGCGGGCAGTGGCGCGCGTCAGTTACTGATGCGTGCCCATGCGGGTAGCGGCATTGCGCTGGCCGCAGGACCGGTTCATTGCCCGTAAATGCCGCGCGCCTTAGGGTTGGAACGTTATTCCAGTTGTGATGGCGCGCTTCGGCGATTCCGGCCATCCGCGACGCCTGGTTGAGGAGACAGGGATGGCCCGCAAGTTCACAGGCAAGGTCGTCGTCGTCTCGGGCGGCAGCCGGGGCATCGGACGCGGCATCGCCACCGCCTTCGCGCAGGCGGGTGCCGAGCTGGTTCTCGCGGCCGCTACGGCGAAGAACCTCGAGGCGGCGGCCGGGGCGGTCCGTGCGGCGGGCGGCAGCGTGCCGCTCACCGTCGCCGCCGATCTGCGCACCGAGGCCGGCTGCCAGGCAGTGTTCGACGCCGTTGCGGCGCGTCACGGCCGCTGCGACATCCTGGTGAATTCGGCGGGCGCCACCAAGGCGGGCGATTTCCTCGCATTGCCGGATGGCGACTGGCAGGACGGGTTCGACCTGAAATTCTTCGCCTGCGTCAGGCTCAGCCGCCTGTTCTGGCCATGGCTCGCCGAGGCGCGAGGCCATGTCGTCAACATCATCGGCGGCGCGGCGCGCACGCCCGATGCCGCTTTCCTGATCGGCGGCTCGGTCAATGCGGCGATGGCCAACTTCACCAAAGGCCTGTCGGGGCTCGGTCGTCGCGCCGGCGTCAACGTCAACGCCATCTATCCCGGCATGACCGAGACCGAGCGGGTCGAGCAGCTTTTCGAGCAGCGCGCCCAGGCTTCGGGCAAGACCCCGGCACAGATCCGCGACGAGCTCGTCGCCAAGGAGGGGCTGCAGCGCCTCGGCCGGCCCGAGGATGTCGCGGCGCTGGCGCTCTTCCTCTGCGGCGAGGAGGCGCGCCATATCCAGGGCGTCGCGATCGCCGTCGACGGCGGCGCGACCGCCGGCCTCTACTGACGGCCGCGGAGTGCCTGTGAACTCGCGAGCCCTGATCGTTGCCGCATGCGCCCGCGCGCCCTGGCCCGCTGTCGAGGTCGCGCAGGCCAGGTGATCTCGTTGCGACCAAAGCACGCGCAGCAGGATGGCGGGCTGGGGGCGCTGGTCCTCGCGATCGTCGCCTTCAGCCTGTTCGCGATCGGCGATGCCGGCTCGAAGCTGGTCGTCGTCGAGTCGAATGCCGTGATCGCCATGTGGGGGCGCAGCCTGGTCTTCGCCGTGCTGTTCCTGTTCATCGTCCAGCCCAGCCAGCTGAAGGCGACCTTGGTGCGCGGGCCGGTCAAGCTCCTGCTGCTGCGCTCGCTCTTTCCGTTCCTCGGCGGCATCTGCGTCATCATGGCGATGGCCTATGTGCCGCTCGCCCAGGTCACCACGATCCTCTTCATCGCGCCGCTGATCAGCATGGCGCTCGGCCGGTTCCTGCTAGGCGAAACCGTCAATCGCTGGGGCTGGCTCGCGGTGCTGCTCGGCTTCCTCGGTGTGCTGACGATCATGCGGCCTTTCGGCGGCGACTTTTCCTGGGCCCTGCTGATTCCGGCGCTCGGCGGCCTCTTCGCCGCCACCGGCCAGGTCATGACCCGCATCGTCGCGCAGCGCACGACCTCGCGCACCGTTCTGCTCTACACGATGCTGATGGCGCTGACCCTGTCCTCGCTGCCGCTGCCCTTCTTCTGGCAGGCGCCGACGAGCGAGCAATGGCTGCTCCTCGGCCTTTCCGGCGCCTGCCAGGCCGCTGGCCAGCTCTGCATGATCGCCGCCTATGCAAGGGCGACCGCCTCCCGCATCGCGCCCTATTCCTACGCCCAGCTCCTGACCGCGACGCTGCTCGGCTTCGCCATCTTCGGCGAGGTCCCGGATATCTTCACCGTGCTCGGTGCGGCGCTGATCGTCGCCGGCGGGGTGATTTCGCTGCACCTGGCGGGCCGGCAGGCCGAGAAACCCAGGTCAATCCAGCCGTAACCAGAGAAGGGACGCCGCCATGACCTTGCTGATCACCGGAGCGATGGGCCATGTCGGCTATGAGGTGGCGCGCAGCGCCGCCCGCTCGCGCCCTGTCATCGCGCAATACCACCGCAGTTTTCGCAAGCAGGATGCCGAGGCACTGGGCCAGAACGTCACCTGGGTCCAGTGCGATCTCACGGACGCCGAGGCCGTCAGCCGGCTCTGCGAGCAGCACGGCGTCGACGCCTGCATCCACCTCGCGGCGATGGCGAACGAGATGTATTGCCGGCCCGATCCGCTGGCCGCCTTCCATTCCAATGTCGGCGCCGTGGTCAACCTGCTCGATGCTGCCCGCCGCATGGGCTGGCGCCGCTTTGTCTATGGCAGCACCGGCAGCGTCTACCGGGATGTCGACCCGCATGCGCCGATCGCCGAGGATTTCCCCGCCAATGCCGACAGCATCTATGGCGCGACTAAGGCGGCCGGCGAGGTCATGGTGCGGGCCTTCCGCGCCCAGTACGGGCTCGATGCCGCGACGGTCCGGATCTCCTGGATTTATGGGCCGCCGGTGGTGAGCTACACCTTCGCGCGCGGGCCGATCCCGCCGATCCTGATCGATGCCTTGCGCGGTGTCGCCCGCGACGATGCCAGCGGTGGCGATTTCTCTGCGGGATTCACCTATATCGACGACGTCGTCGAGGGCCTGATCGCCGCGGCGGACGCACCGAAACTCAATCACGCCGTCTACCACCTTGCGCCGCCGCGCAATTACTCGACCTTCGAGATCGCCGAAGCGGTGAAGGCTGCCGTCCCGGAGGCCAGGATCGCGATCGGCCCCGGCGCCCAGCCCTGGAACACCTATACCCCGATCCGTGGCCCGCTCGACGGCGCCCGCTTCATCGCCGACACCGGCTTCCGCACGAAATTCGACCTGACCGCGGGCATCAACGCCTATGCCGACTGGCTGCGCCGGCGGCCGGAGGAAGAGTTGGCGAAGGCGGGAGGGTGAGGGAGAGAACCCGCGGCTTGAGTCCTATAGGAAAGGCGCGGGGAACCCCTCCCCCTCGTGGGGAGGGGCAGGGGTGGGGGGCGAAAAGTCAGGGCACTTCGTCCACGGATCGTCTTCGGGCTGCGGATACCAGCAATCGCGCACCCGGTCGTTCGCCCCCCATCCCCATACCCTTCCCCACCAGGGGGAAGGGAGGAGCTTCTCCTCGCCGTTGGCAGCGGAATTCCACGAGGGGGAGGGGCTTTGCCACTGCGGTTCGCGCGGAAAGACCGAAAACGCCTGCTCAGTTCGGACTGTTCGGCACCCATTTCAGGATATGTGTCGCGACCGCGACGAGCTTGCCGTCCTGGTTGGTGACGCGGATCGCGCCGGTGGCGCGGCGACGCTCGGCGTCGATCGCGTCGATCTCGTAGTCGACCGTGATCGTGTCGCCGAAATAGACCGGGCCGACCAGCCGCACCCGGTCATAGCCGAGCGAGACCGGCGTTTCGTCGCCCTCTCGCGCGTTCGCGGTGATCATGCTCGACGCCGCCGACATGTAGCCGATGATCAGCGCGCCATGGGCCTGCAACCGGCCATAACTCGATTTCTCCATATAGGCCTTGTTGACATGGTTCGGGGCGAGGTCGCCGGTGATGCCGGCGAACAGGTAGACGTCGCTTTCCGACACGGTCTTGGAGAAGCGCGCGCTCTGGCCGAGGCTGACGTGGAAACCGCTCATGCTGGTGCTCCTTGCTGGATCAGGTCCGGGCCGGCTGCTGGTAGAGCACGCCGTCTTCAGCCATTGCGGCGATTTCGTCGTCGGAATAGCCGAGCGAACGCGCCACCTCGGCATTGTGCTCGCCGAGCCGCGGCGCGATGCCCATCGGGCTTGGGCTATGGCCGGAGAAACGGAAGGGCAGGTTCGGCAGCCGAATCTTGCCGAGCGTCGGGTGGTCCTGCTCCATCACCATGCCGCGCGCTTCGATCTGCGGATCGGCGAGCACCTCGTCGATGCGCTGGACCGGCGCGCAGGGCACGTCGATCGCTTCCAGCGCCGCGATGCAGGCAGAGGCGGAGGGCTGCGCCAGCGTCCAGGCCTTGATCAGTCCGAGCGCCTCCTCGCGATGGCGGTTGCGCCCGGCGCTGCTGTGAAAGCGCTGATCGGCGGCAAGCGCCTCGCCGCCGATCAGCCGCGCCAGCCGCTTCCAGGCATCGTCGACCTGGGCCGCCACGACGAGATGGCCGTCCTTCGCCGGGAAGACGCCGTAGACCGTCGAGGTCGGCAGATCGTAGCCGACCTGTTCGGGCAGCTCCTCTCCGTCGCTGAGCGTGAAGCACTGGATCGCATAGTCGTGCATCGAGACCATGCAGTCATAGAGCGCAAGGTCGATATGCTGCCCCTTGCCCGAGTTCGCCCGGCCGAGCAGCGCGGCGCAGACGGCGGCGACGCCATGGATGCCGGCATACATGTCGGCGATCGGAATGCGCAGCAATGGCGGCGGATTGCCGGGCACGCCGAGCTGAGCCATCGCGCCCGACATCGCCTCGGCGATCAGCCCGAAGCCCGCCTTGGCCGATTTCGGGCCGGTATGGCCATAGGCCGAGAGCGAGCAGTAGACCAGGCGGGGGTTGATCCGCTTCAGATCGTCATAGCCGAGGCCGAGCCGCGTCAGCGCACCTGGCCGATAATTCTCGACGAAGACATCGGCATCCTCGACCAGCTTGCGGATCATCGCCATGCCGGCCGGCTTCTTGACGTCGACGCAGATGCCCTTCTTGCCCATGTTCTGCTGCAGGAAGAAGCCGCTCTCGTCGCCGATGAAATAGGGATGGGTCCGGCCGGCATCGCCGATGGTCGGCCGCTCGACCTTGATCACCTGCGCGCCCATCCCGGCAAGGCAGCGCGAGAGATAGGGGCCGGCCAGGAAATGGCTGTAGTCGACGACCTTGATGCCGGCGAGCGGCGGCTGGGCTGTCATGGTGCGCTTGTCCTTCCGTTCATCCTTGCCCTGCCTCAGCCGAAGCAATCGGCCGGGAAGGGTTTGGGCTCGGCCGGGATCGCCGGCGAGAAATCGATGCGCTCGAGAATGTCGCGGCGGATGTCGACGCCGGGGGCGACATCGGTGAGCACCAGCCCGGCATCGCCGAGGCGGAAGACGGCGCGCTCGGTGACGTAGAGCGCCTCCTGCCCGCTGGCGCGCGATTGCTCGCCGGAGAAGGTCACCTGCTCGACCGCGGAGACCAGCTTGCGGACCTCGCCATGGCGTTTGATAGAGAGCCCGCCATCGCCGATCGCGATCTCGCCGCCCTTGGTGTCGAAGGTTCCGCAGAACACCACCTTGCGGGCGTTCTGGGCGATGTCGATGAAGCCGCCGGGACCGACCGGCACGCCGCCGAGCTTGGAGACGTTGACATTGCCCTCGCCGTCGAGCTCGCCGAAGCCGAGAAAGGCGAGGTCGAGCCCGCCGCCGGAATAGAAGTCGAACTGCGAGGGGCCGTCGATCATCGCCGAGGCATTGCGGGCGAAGCCGAACAGCGTGCCGTCGAGCAATTCGCCGCCATAGGTGCCGTGTTCGATCGTCTGGTAGTAGCGCTCGCCGTCGCCGCGCAGCTCGACCAGCCGCGCCACCGCGTCCGGGATGCCGAAGCCGTAGTTCAGCACGGCGCCGTCGACGAGCTCCTTGGCGGCACGCCTGGCGATCACCTGCCGGATATCGATCGGCCGCGGCGGGTGCTGCAGCGGCGGCCCGCGCCGTTCGCCGGACATGATCGGGTCGTAGACCGTCTCGTAGCCCATGCGCTGCCCGGGATCGACCACGACCGCGTCGACGATGGCGCCGGGAATCCGCACCGAGCGGGCCGGCAGGGTGCCGACATCGACCGCCGTTCTGACCTGGACGATGACCTTGCCGCCGCAGTTATGGGCCGCCAGCGCGACCGCATAGATGTCGACATTGGCGGCCTCCTGATCGAGGCTGACATTGCCATGCGCATCGGCGAAGGAGCCGCGGATGATCGCGACGTTCACCGGGAAGGGCTTGTAGCGCAGGTATTCCCGCCCCTCGATCGCGATGCGCTCGACCAGGTCCTCCTTCGCGGCCTCGTTCATCCGGCCGCCCTCGCGACGCGGGTCGACGAAGGTCCCCAAGCCGACATGGGTCAGCAGGCCCGGCCGCTTCGCCGCGATCTCGCGATAGAGCTGCATCACGACGCCGCCCGGCAGGACATAGGCCTCGATCTCGTTGTCGCGCGCCATCTGCTGCATGCGCGGCGACCAGGGCCAGTGCCCGCCGATCACCTTGCGGACCATGCCCTTATGGGCAAAGCAGTTCATGCCCCTGGTCTTGCGGTCGCCGATGCCGAGCGAGTGCACCGCCGTCAGCCCGCGCGGGTGGCCGGTCTCGAGGAAGCGCTTCTCGACGGCCGCAAACAGGCAGGATGCCTCCATCAGCCCGCCGCCGCCGCCGACCAGCCCGACCGTGTCGCCGTCGCGGATCAGCCCGACGGCCGCTTCCGCGCTCATGAACTTGCTCAGTGCCATGCCGCGCCCCTGCCGCCGCCCGCGCTTCAGTCGGCGAGCTTGACGGCGCAGCCGCTGGCGGCCGCCTGCTTGACCGCAAGCGTCGCCTCCAGCGTGCGCATGCCGTCGCGGCCGGAGATCAGGGGGTCTTCCTGGCGCAGCGCGACCCGGGCGAAATGCGCGGCCTGAAGGCGATAGGCACTGGCCGGCGTGATCGCGAGCCGGTCTTCGCTGAGCTCGCTGAGCCAGCCCGGCTCGCTGTCGCCGCGATAGCTGAAATGCCTGACGTCCGGCAAAGTGAGCGAGCCCTCGCTGCCGGCGAAGACATGCGAGGACACCTTCTGGCGCTTCAGCCGGTCGGTCGTATTGCTCATCTGGTCGAACTCGCCCGAGGCGAGGTCCCAGGTGAACGGCGTCGCCGCCGTGTCCGAGAGGCTGATCGTGCCGAGAGCACCGCTGCGGAAGCGCAGCAGTACCGCTGCGGTGTCCTCGACCTCGAAGCCGCGCACGGCCGAGGCGCTGGCCGCCTGCAGGCTGTCGATCTCGCCGAAGATGAAGCGGACGAGGTCGATCTCGTGGATCAGGTTGATCAGGATCGGGCCGCCGCTGGCCTTGTCGCGGCGCCAGCCGAGCTGGAAATAGCTCTCCGGTTTGAGCTGCGTATACATCACGGTGGCAATCGCCGGCTTGCCGATCACGCCTTCGGCGACGGCCTTGCGCACGGCCTGCACCGCCGGATTGTGGCGGCGATGGTGGCCGACCAGGATCGGCACGTCCTTCGACTCGGCTGCGTCGCAAAGGCGCCGCGCCGACTCGACCGTGTCGGATATGGGCTTCTCGACCAACGCGGCGATGCCGCGGGCGATGCACTCCAGTGCCATCGGCACATGCTCTGCGTTCGGTGAGCCGATGACGACGCCGTCGAGCCGCTCACCGTCGAGCATCTTGCGGTAGTCGTCATAGGCCTTGACGTTGCGGGCGGCGGCGAAGTCGCGGGCCGCTTGCGTCGGATCCGAGATGGCGACGAGCTCGGCATTTTCGGTCTCTTGCAGGACGCTGAGATGAGCCTTGCCGATCACGCCCAGGCCAATGATTCCGATCCGTGCGCGCGCCATCATTTCCTCCGTGCATTATTATTGGAACAGGGTATTGGAATTACGTTCCATATTCAAGGTGAAGGGCGCATGCCTGCCCTGCTCGCGCGGGCGGACATGGCGGCCCGGAATATTTCGCAGGAGGGTGAGAGACGCTGGTCATCCCGGGCGCAGCGAAGCGCAGACCCGGGATCCATGCCGGAGCTTCACCGACTAGCGCTCCGGCATGGATCCCGGATCGGCGCGGCTGAAGCCGCTTGTCCGGGATGACCCCCCTGACGCCAACTCGGCCCATCCTGTGCTCAGCGCGATTTCGGCAGGCCGGGCACATAGGACAGGATCGAGGACGAGAAGCCGCCATCGGCCCGGATCGCCTCGCCGGTGACGTAGCGCGCATCATCGCTGCCAAGGAAGGAAACGACGCGGGCGATGTCGTCGGGCTGGCCGACGCGCTGCAGCGGCACGATCTCGTCTCGGCGCGCGGCGATCGCGGGATCGGCATAGATCGTTTCGGTCATCGGCGTGCGGATCATGCCCGGGCAGACGGCGTTGACGCGGATTCCGTCGGGGCCCCATTCGAAGGCGAGCTGCTGGCAGAGCATGATCAGCGCCGCCTTGGTCGAGGAATAGGCGCCAGCGCCGGGATGCGGGAACATCCCGGACATCGAGGCGACGGCGACGAAACTGCCCTTGCTGGCGCGCAGCGCCTGGTGGGCGCCCTGCGCGAGCAGCCAGGGGCCGCGGGTGTTCACCGCGAACAATCGTTCCCAGCTTTCCAGCGCCAGGCTCGCCAGCGGCCCCGGGGAGGTGATCCCGGCATTGGCGACGACGAAGACGAGCCCGCCGCAGGCCTCCGCCGCCTCGCTCGCGACCCGCCCCGGCACCGCCGGGTCGCCCATGTCGCCGGTGATGATGTGCGCCTTGCCGCCGATCGCGTTGATCGCGGCGGCGACCTCGTCGAGAGCCTCCGAGCGCTCCCGTGCCGTGATTGCGATCTCGGCCTTGCCGGAGCGTGTCATGCCGTCCTGCGCCAGGCGGATGGCGATCGCCGCGCCGATGCCGCGGCTGGCGCCTGCTACGAGAGCCTTCATGTGGTTCCTCCTGGTGTCGGTTGTTGTCCTAGGGCTTGCTGATTTCAGATGGGCCCCACGGCGTCATCCTGGGCGAAGCGCAGCTTCGTCCCGGGATCCATCGTCGAGCGCCGTCGATCCCTTTGATGGATCCCGGAGCGGCGCCGCTTCGCGGCTTGTCCAGGATGACGCCGTGTCCCCAAGCAAAATCATCAGACTCTAGACGATCCTGACGGTGCGGACGCGGAAGACGCCGAGCTTCAGTGCGTCTTCCGCCAGTCTCGCGACCTGCGAGCCGGCGCGGCGCGCGGCCGCGACTTCGGTGAAGTAGACATGGAAGAAGACGTCGACCCCCTGGCTGGCGCGCGTGGCGCCGGGGCGGGTCATCACCGTGGCGACCTCGTCACGGATCAGCTCGACGAATTCCGGCAGCTTGCGCAGCGCCGCTTCGAAACGACCCAGCGCAGCGCGGTCGCCGCCATGGGCGGCCAGCACGACGAGCTTGCCTTCCTCGCCGGCGAGACGGATCGGCGCGTCGCCGATGACGTAGCCGGCGGCATTGCCGAGGAAGTTGGCCTCGTCGGCGGCGACTGCAAGCGAGGGCGAGGCGGCGAAAGCCGTCGCCATCGCGGAGGGATCGTCGAACTGCAATTCGACGATCCCGCCGACGCGGAAATCCGTCGGCGCGTACTCGTCTTCGACATGATTCTGGACATAGGCACGGATCAGCGGCAGCTGCGCCACCAGTGGCCCATGTCGCTCCTGCCAGTGCCGCGAGAAGAACGATTGGTCGTCGCCCGGCCTGCGCTCGAGGATGGACATGCGTTTGAACACGGGGGGACTCCTCTCCGGCGTCACGCAGCGCTTGCAACCGCCCGGCAGGGGATAGTGCCGGGCAGGCGTCAGACGGCTCCGGAGGACGTGGCCTGCTCGCCCAGCACATAGGCTAGGCCGAGCTTCTGGGCGGCTTCGGTCATGTCGAGGCCGGTCGAGGTCCGGCAGCCGCGGGCCCGCGCCGCGGCGATCAGCGGCGAGACCGCCGGGGCGGTAACGACGCAGCCGACGAAGCTGTCCCGCGACAGCCCCTCGACGTCGATCGGCAGCGGGTCGCCGGCCCGCATCCCCAATGGCGTCGCATTGACGACGATATCGAAGCCGGCCGGGTCGCGCGAGCCATGGCGGACAGCTGTGGCGACGCCCTGGCGCAGGCGTTCCAGCAGCGCGTCGCGGCGGCCGGAGTCGGTATCGTGGATCGCCAGTTCGGCGACGCCGGCCTCGAGCAGGGCAAGAGCGATGGCCGAGCCGGCGCCACCTGCGCCGATCAGCAGCGCCCGGGCGCCTTCGAAGCGCGCGCCGTGTTCGCGCGCTCCGGCGATAAAGCTGACCCCGTCGAAATTCTCGCCATGCCAGCCGCCCGAAGGCGTCCGGCGCATGTGCTGCACCGCGCCGAGCCGGCGGGCCCGTTCCGACACGCTCTCGCACTGCGAAAAGCAGGCGAACTTGTGCGGGATGGTGATGATGATGCTGTCGACATTGCCGGCGAGGCTGACCCCCGCCAGGAAGGCCGGCAGATCGGCGTTCGTCACCCGGATCGGCACGACGATGTCGTTTCTCCCCGCGGCGACGAACTTCCGGGTCAGCCCGGCGGGCGACTTCACCTGGGCGATCGGGTCGCCGATGATCAGGTGAAGCCGGGTCGCCCCGTCGAGATTGGTGGTGAGGCTGCTCTGCTCCATGGTCGGCTCAGGCCGCCGCGGTTTCGTCGGCCTGGACGACGCCGAGCAGCTTTGCCTGGAGCGCATGATCCCGCTCGAGCATGCCGGCATCGCCGGCGAAGGCGACCTTGCCGTTGACCAGCACCATGGCCCGGTCGACGATCGGCAGCACCGTCTCGGCATGGTGCTCGACGATGACCATCGCGACCTTGCCGCGCAGCTTGACCAGCGCCGCCATCACCTCCTCGACCACGGCTGGAGCGAGGCCCTCGAAGGGCTCGTCGAGCAGGATCAGCTTGCTCGGCACGACGAGGGCGCGGGCGATCGCCACCATCTGGCGCTCGCCGCCCGAGAGGTTCTCGGCTTGCGCCTTCTGGCGGGTGCGCAGCCGCGGGAACAGTGCGAAGCACTCCTCGATGCTGAGCCCGCCAGGCCTGGCCGCGATCTGCAGGTTCTCGACCACGGTCAGGTTGGGGAACAGCCGTCGCCCTTCCGGCACCAGCGAGATGCCGAGCCGGTTGATCTCATAGGGCTTGCGCACGCCGAGATCGACGCCTTCGAAGGAGAGCGTACCGGCATCGAGCGGCAGCGTCCCCGTGAGGGCGCGCAGCGTCGTGGTCTTGCCGACGCCGTTACGGCCGAGCAGCGCCACCGCCTCGCCCTCGTGCACGACAAGGTCGACACCGTTCAGCACCGTGCTGCCGCCATAGCCGACGGCGATGCCCTTGGCTTCGAGCAGCACCTTGCCGGCGGCATGGGCGGCGCGCTCGACGGCCGGAGGGGCCTTCTCCGCGCCCTTGGCGGCGCCGAGATAGGCGGCGATGACCTCCGGGTTGCGTGCCACTTCCGCAGGCTTGCCGTCGGCGATCATCCGGCCCTGATGGAGGACCGAGATCCGGTCCGAGATCGCGAGCACACGGTCGATATCGTGCTCGATCAGCAGCACGGCGTGCTTCTTCGAGAGGTTGCGGATCAATTCGGCGACGACGTGTCTGTCGGCTTCGGCGAGGCCGGCCAGCGGCTCGTCGAGCAGCAGCAGCTTGGAGTCGATGGCGAGCGTGACGGCGATCTCGAGCAGGCGCTTGGCGCCGTGCGGCAGGTTCATGCACGGTTCCGCCGCCCGATCGGCGAGCCCGACCGCATCGAGGATCGACCATGTCCGCTCGTTCAGGGCTTCGAGATCATGCGCGTCGGTGATGAAGCCGAGTGCGCCATGGCGCTGTGCCTGCACGGCGACGCGGACATTCTCGAACACCGAGAGGTTCGGGAAGATCGAGAGGATCTGGAAGGAGCGGCTGATGCCGAGCCGGGCGCGGGCATACATCGGCAGCTTGGTGATGTCCTTGCCCTCGAACAGGATCTGTCCGCCGCTCGGCGGCAGCACGCCGGTCAGCATGTTGTAGAAGGTGGTCTTGCCGGCGCCGTTCGGCCCGATGATCGAGTGCAGCACGAAGGGCCGCACCGAAAGATCGATGTCGTGGGCCGTCACCAGGCTGCCGAAGCTCTTGTTGAGCTTGCGGGTCTCCAGGATCGGCTTGCCGGGGTCCATGGCCTGGCCGGCGCTCTCATAGGGCTTGATCACGGCCGGGCGCGGCGGGATCGTGTTGCGCGTCAGCGTCCAGCGTTCGCGCTTCAGCGCGCGCTGCACCAGCCCCTGCATGCCCTCGGGCGAGAGCAGGGCGAAGGCGATGATGATCGGCGCGAAGATCAGCCACCAGTTCTCGGTGATCGCCGAGAGCCGGTTCTCCAGGATGATGAAGGCGATCGCTCCCCAGAGCGGGCCGAGGAAATGGTGCACGCCGCCGAGCACGGTCATCAACAGGGAGTCGCCGGCACGCTGCCAGCCGAGATTATTGGCGTAGACGCCCTGCAGCATCAGCGTCAGCAGCCCGCCGGAAAAGCCGACGATGCCGGCCATCATGATAAAGCCGCCGAGCTTCACCAGATAGGTGTTGTAGCCGAGGCTGCTCGCCCGCTGCTCATTGTCGCGCACCGCCTGCAGCACACGCCCGAAGGGCGCATGCGCCAGCCGCCAGAGGAACCACATGCCGGCGGTCACGGTGACCAGCGCGAAGATGTGGAACTGCATCTCGGTGGCGAAGCTCGTGCGCGGCACGCCCTGCAGCCCGTTCTCGCCGCCGGTGACGGCAGTCCATTTATAGGCGACCTCGAAGGCGATCTGCGAGCAGGCGAGGGTGAGCAGCGAGAAATAGAGGCCGCGCCGGCGCAGGATCAGGGCGCCGAGCGCTGCCGCCAGCACCAGCGAGAACAGGATCGTCAGCGCCAGCGCCATGATGTCCTGCCGAACCGGCCCGAGCAGCAGGAAGGCGGTGATGTAGCTGGCGCAGCCGAAGAACACCGAGGCGCCGAACGGGACGAGCCCGGTATAGCCGACGAGCAGGTTCACGCCGGCACCGTAGAGCGTGTAGATCGCGATCTGGGTGATCAGGTTGACCGGCGCGCCTTGTCCGAGCCAGGCGAAGGTCAGCGCGGCGAAGACGACGGCGATCCAGAGGATCGGGTTCATCATAAGGGAACGGGTGCTCATTCGAACCTCTCCCAGCGCTCGCCGAACAGGCCGCGCGGACGGATGAGAAGGATGACGGCCATGAGCACGTACATCGCCGCGCCGGACCAGGCGGGGAAGAACTGGATGCTCATCGCAGTGGTGACGCCGACCAGGAGGCCGGCGATGATCGCGCCGGAATAGGAGCCGAGGCCGCCGATGGTGACGATGACGAAGGCGGGCATGATCGCGCCCGCCGCCATGCTCGGGATCACCGTCCAGAGCGGGCCGGCGAGCATGCCGGCGAGGCCGGCGAGCAGGCAGCCGATGCCGAACACCCCGCTGAGCACGATCGGCAGGTTGATGCCGAGCAGGCCGACCATCTCGGCATCGCGCGAGCCGGCACGGATGATCCGGCCGAACCGGGTGAAGCGCAGGAAGGCCCAGAAGCTGATCAGTGCGAGCACCGTCACCACCAGCACGAACATCCGGTATTTGGTGATCAGGATCGGGCCGTATTCGACGAAGCCGGCGAGGAAACGCGGCGGGCTGAACGGCACCGGCGCCCCGCCGAAGATCAGGCGCAGGATCGCTTCGGCGAGCAGCGCCAGCGCGAAGGTCAGGATCAGGCCGAGCAGCGGTTCCTTGCCGTAGAGATGCCGGATCAGCGTCGTCTCGACGATCATGCCGATGGCGCCGACGATCAATGGCGCGAGCAGCGCCGCGGGCCAGCCGAAATCGCGTGCCAGCACCAGAGCAAGGTAGGCGCCGATGGCGAAGAACGAGCCATGGGCGAAGTTCACGATGCCGAGCATGCCGAAGATGATCGACAGCCCGATTGCGATGAGGACGTAGAGAAAGCCCAGGATCAGGCCGTTGACCGCCTGGGAGATGATCATGTCGAGCATGGCGCGCAGCCCTTCCCGCTCCGGCGCGGGACGCGGCCGGGTGGATGAGGCGCCGGGTCGTTGTCGACCCGGCGCGCGAAAAGATTGAGGGGCGGACGAAGGACCTAGAGGCTGTCCATCTTGCAGGCGCTATCGGCGGCAGAGCCAAAGGCCTTGTCGACATCGGCGATCGAGCGCGGTGCGTTCTCGATCACGTCGACATAGTCCCATTTGTCGGTGATCTTGTCCTTGACCTTGCAGATGATGGTGCGGCGTTTCATCTGATGGTCGAAGTCGCGATAGCCGACCTCGATGTCGCCTTCCTTGACGCGCCAGGTCTCGAGCGCCTTGACGATGGCGGCCGGCTCGGTCGACTTGGCGAGCTCGATCGATTCCAGCAGCGAGCGCATGCCGAACCAGCCCATCCAGGCCTTGTCCGGCGCCGGCTGGTTGAATTTCTTCAGATAGGCCTCGGCGAAGGCCTTGTCCTCCGGGCTGTTGCCTGGGTTGTTGTAGTACCAGACCTTGGTGAAGATGCCGGTCGCCGCATCGGGGCCGACGCCCCAGATGTCGGTGTTGCCGATCGAGATCTCGGCGAACGGGATCTTGCCCTTCATGCCGAGCTCGTTCCACTGCTTCAGGAAGGTGGTGAGGTCGCTGGCCGAGACGCCGCCGATGACGACATCGGGCTTGGCGGCGCGGATCTTCAGGATGAACGAGCTGTAGTCGGCAGTGTTGACCGGCACCTCGTCGGCGCCGACCACGGTGCCGCCATTCTTGGTGATGAAGTCGGTGAAGGTCGCTTTGATGTCCTGGCCGAAGGCGAAGGCGGCGGTCAGCAGGTACCACTTCTTGCCGATGTCCAGGCAGTAGGGCGCGAGGATGCGGGTGTGGACGTCGACCGGCGGCTGCAGCCGGAAGGTGTACTTGTTGCAGAGCTTGCCGGTGAGGTCGACCGCCGCGGCATTGGCGGCGATATAGGGGATCTTCGCCTTCTTGGCGACGGCCGAGATCGCGAGCGCGAATGAGCTCTGTGCGCCGCCGATCAAGGCCACGACCTTGTGCTCGTCGATCAGGCGCTGCGCGTTGAGCTGGGCGCCTTGCGGATTCGGCTCGTCGAGCCAGATGATCTCGATCGGCCGGCCGAGAAGCTGGTTGTTGCGCTGCTCGGCGGCGAAGAAGCCGCCCTGGGCCAGGAAGGTCGACTGATCGACGATGGCGCCCGTCTTGGCCCAGATCATGCCGATCTTGATCGGTTCGGCCGCGGCGGCGTTGCCGATATAGGGCATGCCGAGCTTGGCGCCGACGACCTGCGTCGCGGCGAGGCCGCCTGCTCCCAGCAGAAGCGAGCGGCGCGACGCGCCTGGCTTCTTGCCGCCGTTTTCGATCTCTCGGGTCATGCGCTCTCCTCCGGTTGTCGTGTTCTGGTGACGGTGCCTTGTGGTCGGCTTGCGATACCGGTACCGTAAACTGGAATTAAAGTCCAGTTTCAGAATCCACCGAAAGGCGGATTTCGCGTGGCGTTGACAATCGCGGAGATCACAGGGACTTAGCCCCGTTCGGTGGGCAGTCTGCGGTGGATGGCCGGATTGGAACGATTGTGATGAATGGCCCGCCTCGGCTATCCTGTGGCGGCCACTGCTGCGGAGAAGATGATGTCCAGGATCAAGGACGAAGGCGCGGGGCCGGACGGCATCCTGAAACGCACCTTGCGGATTCTCGAGATCCTCTCGAGCCATCCGCAGGGCATGCTGTTCTATGAGGTCGCGGACGCGATCAAGATTCCGCGCAGCGCCACGCACCGCCTGCTCGCCAGCCTGGTCGAGGAAGGCTATGTGCGCCAGGAGCGCGATTTCGGCTCTTATGTCCTGACCGCCAGGATCGCCTCGCTCGGCTTCCGCTATCTCTCCGGCCACGGCATCACCGACCTGATGCAGCCGGTGCTCGAGCGCCTGGCGCAGGAATGCGGCGAGCTCGTCCGCGTCGCCATCCTCGACAACGACCAATTGACCTTCGTCGCCAAGGCCCAGGGCGCGCGCGCCGGCCTGCGCTACGATCCGGAGACCGGACAGGAAGCCAAGCTTTCCTGCTCCTCCTCCGGTCTCGCCTGGCTCTCGACCATGACCGATGACGAGGCCCTGGCGCTGATCGACAAGCAGGGCTACGGCTCGCGCACCGAATACGGTCCGAATGCGCCGCAGACGCCGCAGGCGATCCGCCGCCGCCTGCGCGAGGCGCGCCTGCTCGGCTATGTTGTGACCCAGCAGACCTTCTCGCAGTGGATGAACGCCATCGCCGCGCCGATTCGCTCCTCGATCGACCAGCGCGTCACCGGCACGGTCAGCATCGCCGGGCCGTTCGTGCGCCTGACCGAGGAACGCATGATCCAGATCGCGCCGCTGCTGCTGGCGACGACCAAGGAGCTCGGCCAGTTGACGCCCGCTGTCCGCGCCCCGATCGAGCGCCCGGGCGAGCCGCGGCCGAACATCTTCGTCTGAGTCTTGGCGCGTCAGGCTTCGAGGCTGGCGAGGACGAGCCGACGCAACTCGTCGTCGACGACCGGGTCGACCCCGAACCAGGCCTTGAAGCCCGGTCTCGCCTGATGCAGCAGCATGGCGAGGCCGTCGACCGTGCGCAGCCCGGCGGCGCGCGCCTGCGCCAATAGCGGCGTCTCGAGCGGAACGTAGACGATGTCGGCGACGCAGAGCGAGGTCTTCGCCTGGCGCAGGTCCAGCGTCAGCGGCTCGGAACCTGCCATGCCGAGCGAGGTGGTGTTGACCAGGAGGTCGCACTCGCCGAGCGCCTGCTCGCGCTCCTCCCAGTCGGTGACGCTCAGCCCGGGCAGCGCGGCGGCGACGTTCTCGGCCCGGTGCCGGCTGCGATTGGCCAGTGTCACGATGGCTCCGGCGTCGAGCAGCGCTGCGCAGACCGCCCGTGCCCCGCCGCCCGCGCCGAGCACCAGCGCGCTCGCTCCATCGAGAGTGATGCCGGCCTCGGCCAGTCCCGCCATGAAGCCGAAGCCGTCGGTGTTGCTGCCGGTGATGCCGCGCCCGTCGAAAACGAGCGTATTGACGGCGCCGGCTCGCAGCGCCGAGGGCTCGACCGTATCGCAGATCGCGAAGGCGGCCTCCTTATGCGGCTTGGTGACGTTCAGGCCGCGGAAACCGGCGGCCTGCAGCCCGCGCACCGCGGTCTCGAAATCGCGCTCGACCGGCAGGGGGATATAGGCGCCGTCGATGCCGTGGCGCTTCAGCCAGAAGCCATGCATCAAGGGCGAGCGCGAATGCATCACCGGCCAGCCGAGGACGCCGGCGAGCCGTGCCTTGCCCGTCAGGGTCGCCATCTCGATTCCCATCTCGTTTCTGCGGATGCCGTGGCTCAGCGCGCGGTTTCGAGCCAGAAGTTCAGCATCAGCGAGGTCTCGGCCTCGAACATCTCGATGCCGGTCGAGTTCTTGCAGCCCAGCTGCCTTGCGACCTCGATCAATGGCGGCACGGCCGGCTTGGTGACGACATCGCTGACGAAGGTTTCCGGCGACAATCGCGCGATCTCGATCGGCAGCGCATCGCCCGGCTTCATGCCGGCCGGGGTCGCATTGGAGACCACGTCGAAGCCGCTCGGGTCGGCCGAGCCGATCACGACCTTGCCGGGATGGGCCCGAAGCAGCTTGCCGATCAGCGTGTCGCGGCGGTCGCTATCGGCATCGTGGACCGCGAGCTCGCGCACCCCGGCGTCGAGCAAGGCGAGGCCGATCGCGCTGCCGGCGCCGCCGGCCCCGATCAGCAGGGCGCGCTTGCCGGCGAGGACTGCGCCGTTCTTCAGCATGGCGCCGACATGTCCCGGCCCGTCGAACATGTCGCCATGCCAGGAGCCGTCGGGGTTGCGACGCATGACATTCGCCGAGCCGAGCATTTCCGTGGTCTTCGACATCGTCTTGCAATGCGCCACGACCGCGAATTTGTGCGGTACGGTGATACAGATGCCGTCGCAATTCGGCAGCCGGCCGGCGAGCGTGACGAAGGCCGGGACGTCGGCCGGCAGGATGTCGACCGGCACCATGATCGCGTCCTTGCCGCTGGCCTCCAGCAGGCGCGTCATGCCGCTCGGCGCTTTCACCTGCGCGATCGGGTGGCCGATGATGAAGTAGACGCGCGTCGCGCCGCTATAGCCGTCGAGCATGTTGTTCCCCTGATGATGTCGTTGGCGTGGTCAGCGGCCCTGCCAGACCGGCTGGCGCTTCTGCGCGAAGGCGGTCGGCCCCTCGATCGCGTCCTGGCTGGCCCAGAGCCTGACGGCGGTCGGGTGCTGGTCGAGGATGCTGCGCTCCAGCGAGGAGGACAGGCTCGCCAGCGCCACGGCTTTCGAGGCCTCGATGGCGAGCGGCGCGCAGCGCACGATCTGCCGCGCCAGCTCACGCGCTTTCGCCATCAGCTCGTTTGCCGGAACGGCCTCGTTGATCAGCCCGATCTCGGCGGCGCGCTTCGCATCGATGCGCTCTCCGGTCAGGATCAGGCGCATCGCCTGTTTCAGCGGGATCTGCCGCACCAGCCGCTGCAGGCCACCGCCGCCGAGCGCGGCGAGCCCGACCAGCGGCTCGGGCAGGCTGAACACGGCGTGGTCGGCGGCGATGGCGAGGTCGCAGGCCAGGAGGATCTCGACCCCGCCGCCGAAGGCATGGCCGTTCACCGCGGCGATCACCGGCTTGTTGAGATCGAAGCGCATGCACAGCCCGGCGAAACCAGTTGCGGGCGAGGCCTCGACCGAAGTGCCGGCCGCCGCCTTCGCCTTGAGATCGCTGCCGACACAGAAGGCGCGTTCTCCGGCCGCCGTCAGGATCGCGACGCGCAATGAGCTGTCGGCGGCGAAACGGTCGAAAATCCCGGCGAGCTCGTGATGCGCCTCGTTGCTCAGCGCGTTCAGCACTTCCGGCCGGTTGATGGTGACGGTCAGGATGCCGTCCTCGGCTTCGACCTTGGTGTAGTTGAGCTCGGACATGGCTTCCCCGCTGCGCTGCAAAGCCCGGCCGTCGCTGGCCGGCAGGAGATCTCGGCTTCAGGCTGCGGCGAGCGCGTCCTTGACGGCGACATAGGCGAAGGTGATGCCGGGCCCGAGCGTGATGCCGGGGCCGGGATAGGTTCCGGCCATCACCGAGTTCTGGTCGTTGCCGACGGCGTAGAGCCCGCCGATCGGCCCATCCGCCCCGAGCACGCGCGCCTTCGCGTCGGTCGCGAGGCCGGCGCTGGCGCCGATGTCGCCGGGGTAGAGCTTCAGCGCGTAGAACGGGCCCCGATCGAGTGCCCGCATGGTCGGGTTGGGCCCAACCTTCGGGTCGCCGAGATTGCGCTGATAGGCAGTGACGCCACGGCCGAAATCCGGATCGTTGCCGCTGGCGGCATAGCCGTTGAACTGCGCGACCGTCGCCTGTAGCTGGGCCGCGTCGATGCCGAGCTTGCCGGCGAGTTCGCCGATCGTCGCGCCCCTGGTGAGGTAGCCGTCCTTGAGCAGGGGCTCCATGCCGCTGCCGCCTGGCCTGACCATGCCGAGACCATAGGCTGTGATCGCCGCATGATCGGCGATCAGGTAGCCCGGAATGCTCGGAGCCGTCCGGCTGGCCTCGATCATCGCCTTGCCGATCAGGTGATAGGAGGTGCTCTCGTTGAGGAAGCGCCTGCCGCCGGCATTGACGATCAGCGTGCCGGGCTTGGCCCGGTCGAAGATGAAATGCGGGAAGACGGCGGTCGTCCCGTCCGGCCGCTGGCGCACCGAGACCGGCGCCCAGAACACGTTCTCCATATTGCGCTCGCCCATGCGCGCCCCGGCGGCGAGCGCAAGCTCGAGCGCCGCGCCCTTATGGCCGGGCGCTCCCGGCGTATAGATCTCGACATCCGGCACCAGTTCCTTGCGCAGCTTCGGGTGACGGTTGAAGCCGCCGGAGGCGAGGATGACGCCGCGCTTGGCGTGGATGTCGTGGCGCTGGCCGTTTCTCGTCAGGCTGAGGCCGGTGATCCGGCCGCCTTCGCTGTCGAGCCGGTCGACCATGGCGTTCGTCCAGATCGTCACGCCGCGCTGGAGCAGCGAGTAGAGCAGCCGGCCGATCAGCGCATTGCCCATGACGAGCCGCGTGCCGCGCTTATGGCCGAGCCGGTCGCGGGCATGGCGCGTCAGCAGTCCGAGCGAGTGCCGGAAGGACTTCCAGGACTTCTTCAGGTTGAGCAGCTGGTTGATGTCGTTGCGGTCGACCATCATCCCGCCGAGCACGGTGAATTCCGGGATCGGCGGGCGCAGCAGGTCGAACTTGTCGCCGAGCAGGCGGCCGTCGAAGGCGATCGGCTCGAGCGCGCGGCCGTTGAGGGTCGAGCCCGGCAGATCGGAAATATAGTCCGGATGCAGCGGGTAGGGTCGCAGCCTGACCTCCGATTCGCGTTCGAGCAGATCGATCGCGCGTGGCCCTTCCTCCAGAAAGGACCTGATCAATTCGTGCGAGGCATAGTTGCCGACCGCGGCATGGAGATAGGTCTCGGCCTGCGTGATGCTGTCGCCTTGGTTGACCTTGGCGGCGTGCAGCGTGTTCGGGATCCAGATCGTTCCGCCGGACCAGGCGGTGGTGCCGCCGACATATTCGGTGCTCTCGACCACCAGGACCCGGGCGCCCGAGATCGCGCCGAACAGGGCTGCCGACAGGCCGGCGCCGCCGGCGCCGATGACGACGAGATCATAGGAGTTCGCATCGCTGCCTGCCATGCCGGCAGTCTCGCCTTCTGTCGCGGCCACGCCTCGGTTTCCTCTTCTGCGGCCCGGCACCGGCGTCGCGCGGATCGGTCTGGCGGCTTGCCGAACAAATCTCGCAATGGCCGGCGCGCAGCTCTTTCCTGACGCCTTCACCAGCCCTATAATGAAATCTGAAACAGAATTCCAGAATGAACTTTCAATTTGAATGCGAGGGCGCTATGCGCCTTCGGACTGACCTCGGAGGAGCCGCCATGCGTTACGCCGTCACCACCATCACGCCCGAGATCGGCGGCTTGCCGAAGGTGCTGGAAGGGGTCAGGGCGGCCGTCACCGGCGATGGTTTCGCCGGCCGGCTGCTCGGCTGCTTCACGGCCGAGGTCGGCGGGCTCAATCAGGTGCTCGTCCTCCAGGCCTATGACGATGACCGCGCTCTCGCCGAGGATCGCGCCCGCCAGGTGCTGGACGGCAACCCGTTCGGCGCGGCCGAGCATTTCAGGGAGATCAGGACCTCGACCTACGCGTCCTTCGACTTCGTGCCGCCGATCACGCCTGGAAAACATGGCCCGGTCTATGAGTTCCGCATCTACGGCATCAAGGCAGCGGGCTTGAAGCCCACCATCGAACTCTGGCGCCAGGCGGTGCCGGAGCGCGCCAAGGTCTCGCCGCTGCTCGGCGCGATGTATGCCATCGACGGTGAGCTGCCGCGCTTCCTGCACATCTGGCCTTTTGCCTCGCTCGACGATCGCATGGCCAAGCGCGCCCGCTCGGTCGAGCTCGGCGTCTGGCCGCCCAAGGGCGGCCCGGCTCACCTCGCCAGCATGAGCTCGGCGATTTATCTGCCGACCGCCTTCTCGCCGCTCGCCTGATCGGCAGGTCGCTTCATGACCGTTCTCATCACCGGTGGAACCGGCTTCATCGCCGCCTGGCTGATCCGTCGCCTGCTGGCGCGCGGTGTCGGCGTCCGTGTCCTCGATATCGCCGCCGACAGCGCGGCCGTGCGCAACATCCTCGGCGACCTCGCCCGCGAGGTCGACTGGCGCCTTGCCGATGTCCGTGATGGCGAGGCGGTGCATGCGGCGGCGGAAGGCTGCGAGCGCGCCGTCGCCATGGCCGGCATCCTCACTCCCGCCTGCCGGGCCGATCCGGTCCGGGGTGCCGAGATCAACTTGATCGGCACGCTCAACGTCTTCGAGGCGGCATTGCGCCAGCGCATGGTGCGCGTCGTCTATGCCAGTTCCGCCGGGGTCTTCGGCCCCGACAGCGGCAGCGAGCCGTTTCCGACGACGCATTACGGCGCCTTCAAGCTCGCCTGCGAGGGCAGTGCCCGGGCGTACTGGGCCGACCATGCCCTGCCGAGCGTCGGCTTCAGGCCCTTCATCGTCTATGGGCCGGGCCGCGGCGAGGGTGGCGCCAGCGCCGGGCCGACCCTGGCCTGCCGCGCCGCAGCGCATGGCCTGCCCTACACGATCAACTATGTCGGCGGTGCCGGCATGATCTATGTCGACGACGTCGCCGCGGCCTTCGAGGCGGCGCTGTTCAGCGATGCGCCCGGCGCCCATGCCTTCAACCTCGCCGGCAAGGTCGCCACAATCGCCGAGATCATCGCCGAAATCGGCCGCCAGGTGCCCGGTGCGAAGATCACGTCCGAAGGCGTGCCGATGCCGATCGCCGCCGAACTCGCCCCGGACGGTATCGCCGCGGTCCTGCCGGGATTGCCCGAGACCGCTCTGGCCGAGGGTATCGCCGCCACGATCGCCTATTACCGCAACCAGGATGCCAGGGCATGAACCGTCTGATCTCGCTCGCCCATCTGACCGTGATTGAACTGACCCCGCCGGAGGTCATCGGCGCTGCCGCTGCCGCCGGCTACAGCCATGCCAGCCTGCGCCTCGCGCCATCCTCGCCCGGCGTCGAGGCGCAGTATCCGATGATCGGCGACACGCCGATGTTCCGCGAGACGCTGCAGCGCATGGCCGATACCGGCGTGCAGTTGCTCGATTTCGAGATCCTGCGCATCAATCACGAAACCCGCATCGCTGATTTCCTGCCGGTGATCGAGACCGGCGCGGAACTGGGCGGCAAGTTCGTGCTCGTCGCCGGCGATGTCGAGGACGAGCCCTTCATGACCGACAAGTTCGCCGAGGTCTGCGAGCTCGGCGCGCCTCTCGGCGTCTGCATGGGGCTGGAATTCATGCCCTGGACCGGCGTCAAGACGCTGGCCGCGGCTCGCCGCATCGTCGAGGCGACCAATCCGCCCAATGGCCGCATCATCATCGACGCGATCCATGTCGACCGCGCCCGTGAGACGGCGGCCGATGTCGCGGCGATGCCGCAGCACCTGCATTGCTATTTCCAGATCTGCGATCTGCCGGCCGAGCGTCCGGGCGACGACGCGACGATGATCTACCAGGCCAGGCAGGCGCGTTTGCCGCCCGGCGAGGGCGGGCTCGACCTGCTCGGCATGCTGCGCGCCGTTCCGCCCGACCTGCCGATCAGCGTCGAGATTCCGATGGCCGAGCTGGCGAAGACGATGCCGGCCGTCGAGCGCGCCCGCATGCTGAAGCAGAAGACCGAAGAGATGCTGGCGTGGCTTGAGGAGAAAGCCCGCTCCTGATGGCCGAGATGGCGACAGCGCCGCGGCTGGCGGATACGCGATGGATATGAGCGCCCACCCCGAAGAGAGCTGCGACCTGCTGGTGATCGGCTCCGGCGCCGGCGGCCTGTCGGCAGCGGTCTCCGCCGCCTGGCGCGGGCTGAAGGTGATCGTCGTCGAGAAGGAGGCGGTCTTCGGCGGCACCACCGCCTGGTCCGGCGGCTGGATGTGGGTGCCGCGCAATCCGCTGGCGCGCGAGGCCGGCATCGACGAGGACGAGGCGACGATCCGCAGCTATCTGCGCCACGAGCTCGGCAACCATTATGACGAGGCCAGGATCGAGACCTTCCTTCGCGCCGGGCCGGAGATGGTCGCCTTCTTCCGCGAGAACACCGCCGTCGAGTTCATCGATGGCAACCGCATTCCCGACATGCACGGGGACAGCCCTGGCGCCGGCCTCGGCGGGCGCTCGGTCTGCGCTGCGCCCTTTGACGGGCGCGAGCTCGGTCCTCTGATCGCCAAGCTGCGCCCGCCACTCGACGAGATCTCCTTTCTCGGCATGGGCATCGCTTCAGGGGCGGATTTCGGTCATTTCCTCAATGCCGCCCGCGTCTGGCAATCCTTCCTGCATGTCGGCCGCCGCGTCGGTCGGCACCTCCTCGATCTCGCCGCGCATCGCCGTGGCATGCAGCTGGTCAACGGCAATGCTCTTGCTGCCCGGCTGCTCAAATCGGCGGCCGATCTGAAGGTCGATCTGCGCGTCTCTGCGCCGGCAAAGCGTCTGCTTGCCGCCGATGGCCGCATTCTGGGCGCGGTAATCGGCGCGCAGGATGGCGAGGTGGTGATACGCGCCCGCTGCGGCGTCGTGCTCGCCTGTGGCGGCTTCCCGCATGACTATGAGCGCCTGCGGGAGCTGGTGCCGAACAATCCCACTGGCCACGCCCATTGGTCGGCGGCGCCGCGGAGCAATACCGGAGACGGCCTGCGCCTCGGAGAAGCTGTCGGCGCGAGGGTCGATGCCGGCCTGGCGGCGCCTTGCGCCTGGTCGCCGGTTTCGCTGGTCCCGCGCAAGGATGGGACATTTGGCCATTTCCCGCATCTCGCCGAGCGTGCGAAGCCGGGCTTGATCGCCGTCACCGCGCAGGGGCGGCGTTTCGTCAACGAGGCCAACAGCTATTACGACTATGTCGAGGCGCTGCTGAAGGCCTTGCCGCCGGGCGCCGAGCCGGTGTCCTGGCTGATCTGCGACCATCGCTTCCAGCGTCATTACGGCCTTGGCTTCGCCAAGCCGGCGCCGCTGCCCGTCGCTCCGCATGTCGCCAGCGGCTATCTCAAGCGCGGCCGGACGATCGAGGAACTCGCGGCTGCCTGCGGCATCGATCCCGCCGGTCTCTCCGGCACCGTTGCGGCCTACAATGACGGTGCGCGCCAGGGCCGGGATCCTGAATTCGCCCGCGGCGAGACGCCCTATAACCGCATGGGCGGCGATGCCGCCGTGAAGCCGAACCCATCGGTCGCGCCGATCGCGCAGGGCCCCTTCTATGCGGTCAGGATCGTCCCCGGCAGCCTCGGCACCTTTGCCGGCCTGACGACCGACGCCGAGGCCCGCGTGCTCGATGCGGCCGGCCGGCCGATCTCAGGCCTGTTCGCCGTTGGCGCCGACATGGCCAACATCATGGGCGGAACCTATCCGGCAGGCGGCATCAATCTCGGCCCCGCCATGACCTTCGGCTATCTCGTCGGCCGCGATGCGGCCGCCCGATGCGAGGCGGAGTAGGCGGCGATGGCGGGTCCGGGATCGATAAGACGCGGTAGGCATGGCACCGCTGGTGGCGTGCTCGAGCGCACGCTCGCCATCCTCGAACTGCTCGCCGCCAATGCCCATGGGCTGCCGTTCTCGACCGTCGCCGATCGCCTCGGCATTCCGCGCAGCGCCGCCCACCGCCTGCTGACCAGCCTGGCGGCTGCCCGCTATGTCACCCAGTCCGAGGCGCAGGGCGACTACCGGCTGACGCCGAAGATCGCCTCGCTCGCCTTGACCTTCCTCTCCGATATCGGCGTCACGGATCTCGCCCAGCCGGTGCTCGATCGGTTGGCGCGTGAGACCGGCGAGCTGGTGCGCCTGGCTCTGGTCGACGGGGAGACGCTGACCTTCGTCGCCAAGGCGCAGGGCTCCGCCTTCGGCTTGCGCTACGACCCTGACATGGGCCGCGAGCCCCGGCTCTCCTGCACTTCCAATGGTCAGTTGCTGCTGGCCCAGTTCAGCGACGAGAAGGCCGCGGCATTGGCGGTCCGGCAAGGCTTCGGCCATGACGGCGAGATCGGGCCGCGCGCGCCTCGCACGCCCGAGGAATTGCTCAAGCAGCTGCGCCTCGTGCGAAAGCGGGGCTATGCCCTGACGCTCCAGACCTTTGCGCCGGGCATGCATTCGATCGCCTGGCCGATCAGGCGGCCGGGCAGCGGCGAGATGCTCGGCATCGTCAGCGTCGCAGGTCCGGCAGTGCGCCTGCCGGAGGCAAGGCTGGTGGGCTTCCTGCCTCTGCTGCGTTCCGCTGCGGACGAGCTCTCGCTGGTCGACGTCGCGGCCGGCCGGCGCGGCGACAATCCTCCTGCGCCGCAGGAGCGCATGCTCCCCTCGACAAGCAAGGCACCAGCTCCATGACGGCGAGATTCGAAGGCCAGGGCGCGATCGTCACCGGAGCCGCGCGTGGCATCGGGCTCGGCATCGCCCGGCGCCTGGCCGAGGAGGGTGCCCGCGTTGCGCTCTGGGACCTCGACTTCGCGGCTTTCGAGGGTGCCGCTGCCGGGTTCGAGCCGGCGCTGAAGCAGGAGGTCGACGTCTCCGATCTCGCTTCGGTCGAGCGCGGCTTTGCGGCCTCGCTGGCAGTGCTCGGCCAGGTCGACATCCTCGTCAACAATGCCGGCATCAACGGCCCGGTCGAGACGAGCTGGAACTATCCGGTCGAAGCCTGGCACAAGGTGCTGGCGGTCGACCTGACCTCGGTCTTCTATTGCTGCCGCACTGTCGTGCCGCATATGCGCGAGCGTGGCTATGGTCGCATCGTCAACGTCGCCTCCATCGCCGGCAAGGAGGGCGGCGCGGGCTTGTCCGCCTATTCCGCCGCCAAGGCCGGCGTGATCGGCTTCACCAAGGCGCTGGCCCGCGAGCTGGTCGAGAGCGGCGTGCTCGCCAACTGCCTCGCGCCGGTGATCACCGAGACCGACCTGCTCAGGCAGCAGACTCCCGAACACATCGCTGCGGCGCGCGCCAAGATCCCGATGAACCGCTTCCTGCGCGTCGACGAGATCGCCGCCACCGCCGCCTTCGCCTGTAGCCGCGAATGCAGCTTCACCACCGGCTTCACCTTCGACGTCTCCGGCGGCCGCGCCACCTACTGAAGCGCGTCGCCTGTTCCATTCGCTAGTTCGGAGCGCAGCCATGCCGCACATCACGCTGGAATTCAGCCAGGGCGCCGACCAGGTCGTCGCGGTGCCGGAGGTCGTCGATGCGGTGCATCGCGCGGCGCTCGACAGCGGCGTCTTTCCCGTCGGCGGCATCAGGACATTTGCCCGGATCAGCCCCTATTCGCGGGTCTTCGACGGCGCAGCCGAGAACGGTTTCATCCAGATCAATGTCCGTATTGCGCCGGGCCGCAGCCTCGAACTCAGGCAGAAGCTGGCGCGCGACCTGCTGGCCGCGGCGGAGGCCAGCGCCGGGGCGCTCTTCGCCCGCGGCCCCGCCGGAATTCAGCTCGAGATCACCGAGTTCGATCCGCAAATGAGCGTTCGCCGCAACACGGCATTGCCCGAAGCTTGAAGGGCGCTCAGCTTTTTTGCCCGAGCGCGCAGGACAGCGCGTAGAGCGAGCTCTCGCGCCTGAGCTGATGCTTTTCAAGCAAGGCCTCGACGTCTTCGAGCGCCGAGTGCAGGCTTTGCCGGGAAAGCCCGCCCAGCAGCAGGACGAGATCGTAGCCGCCGCTGTCCTCGTCCCGCCTGAGCCGCTTCTCCGCGCTGTCGCGGTTCGAGACCGTGGCCTCGAGGCCGCCGAGCTGCGCGAAGGCAACGGTCTGGAGGGCAATCTGGCGCGTGCAGAGCCGGGCGAGTGCGTCAATGAGCGCGGCGTTGCCAGCCCCCGCGATCCGTACGCAGGCGGCAAGCCCGGTCAGCCCTGCGCCGAGCTCCCAGAGTTTTCGGCACAGGCTGCGATGGACGCGGCCATAGCGCGGCATCAGCCGGCGGGTCCACTCGGTCGGCGTGTCGAGCCTCGCTTGGTATTGCGGCGTTTCGAAATCGGCGAGCGCGCGCACGTCGAGCACGCAGAAGAAGCGCTGGCCGGGTCCCTCGAGCCGTTCGTAGCGCCGTGCCAGCTGGAAGCCCGGCAGGGCGAGACGTTCGGGCAGGTGCTGGAAACTGTGCCAGCGCAGATATTCCTCGACATGGTCCGCCTCGACATCGTGCCAGATGCAGAGCATCGCATCGGTCGTCGGTGCGAGGGGCATGGGGCGGACTCCAGCAGCTTGCAGCGGGCGTGCAGGCCGCCCGCCTGCAGATCAGGTTGCCCCGGAACGCTAGCTCATCAAAACTGGAATGCAATACCAGTTTTCATATTGAAATTAGTTCCTGCCTGTGTTCTCTCGTCCCTGCCGCTGGAAAGGCGGCCCGGCTGCCGGCGTGCCGAAGCGGCGCCTGAGATGGAGCGCTGATCATGCTGAGCCCGGGCAGCGGCTTCTTTGCGATGTGGAACGACATCGCGCCCGGCTTCGCCGAAGAGTTCGAGCTGATGCATGCCCGCGATCACCTCGCGGAGCACCTGTCCTATCTCGGCGAGGGCGGTATCCTCTGGGCGCGTCGTCATGGTGAGGGAGAGGGTGGTCTGCCGCCCTTCTTCGCCTTCTATGCCATGGCCAGCCTCGACCGGCTGACTGCTCCCGGCGCCGCGAGGCATCAGGTTCATGAGACCGCGCTCTTCAAGGCCGTCCGCGAGCATTATCGCGACCGCATCCCGCATCACTGCCGTGTGCTCGCCAGTGCCGGCGCCGGTACGGGCGGCGTTGTCGCGACCTTCCTGGTCGTGCTCGCCGAGGATGCCGCCCGCGGGGCCGCCGAGCTCATCGACCGGCTGACGCAGCTGGCGCCGGTCACTGCCGCCCATCTCGGCGCGGTCGACTGGGGCGTGCCGATCCGGGCGGGAGGCGTTCCGCCGGCTTGTCCGGCGGGCGACGAGCGCCTCGGCGTCGTCATCGTCGAGAGCTACTCGCGTCCCGCCCTGGCTCGCTGCTTTGCCGAGATCGCCGGGCTGATCGCCGGCAGCGCTTGCGTCGCGGCGACCCGCGGTGCCGGCCATTACCGATTGAGCTACGCCCTCGCCTACGAAGAGGTCGAGGCGCTGAAATACCACCGGCGAGACCGCACCGCCCCACCGCCGGAAGGGCCGTCACCCCGATCGCTCCCGATCCGAAGCTAGGCACATCAGCGGCCCGGATCTGGCGCTGACGCCAGTCCCGTTTCCTCGAGCACGAACGAGCCTTCCAATGATCCAGGACCTGACGCTGAAAGATCTCTCCATCGCCAATCTCACCGTCGGCGGCGGCGATCCGGTGGCGCTGATCGAGGCCGCCGGCAAAAGCGGCTTCGGCGCCGCCGGCCTGGTGCTGCGCGCCGCCATGGCAAAGCCGCTGAGTCATGAGGTGATCGGGCGGCCGGAGGTCATCCGCGCCATCAAGGCGGCGTCCGCGGCAACCGGCGTGCGGGTCTTCGATGTCGAGGCCTTCGTGCTGCGGCCCGGCGCCGATCCGGCGGGCTTCCGCCCGGCGCTCGAGACCGGAGCCGAACTCGGCGCGACCCACATCTCCTCGATCGGCGCCGAGTTGATCGGTAATCACGACTTCCTCTCAGAGCAGCAGCGCATCGACCTGTTCGGCGGGCTCTGCGACGAGGCGGCGGCCTTCGGCCTGCATGTCGGCGTCGAGTTCATGCGCTACCGCGACGTACCCGACATGGCGGCGGCGCTGGCCCTGATCGAGGCGGCAGGGCGGGCCAATGCCGGCCTGATCTTCGACGTGCTGCATTTCCACCGCACCAACGGCACGCCGGCGCAGGCGGCGGCCATCCCGGCCTCCCGCATCGCCTACATCCAGCTCTGCGATGCCGGTCCCGTGGTCCCGCCGCTCGAGGGGCTGCCGATCGAGGCGCGCGGCGGCAGGCTCCACCCCGGCGAGGGCGCCATCGCTCTCGACGCCATCCTCGATGTTCTGCCGGCCGGGCCGCAACTGGTAATCGAGACGCCGGTCGCGGCCGAGGCGAGCCTCACCCTGCAAGAGAAGGTCGCAAGCGCAGCCGAGCATGCCGCCCGCTTCGCCGCAGCCCGCAAGGCGCGCCTTACGGCGAGCGCCTGAGCCGTTCGGCCCCGCCATGGTCTCCCGGGGCTCAGCCTCGGCCGGCTTCGGCGAGCAGCCTGCGGCAAGCGGCGCCGGCCTGCCGCGCCTTCTCCATGTCGTCGTCGCCATAGCCAGCGCTCGGCGCTTCCATCGCGATCGGCTTGCTTGCGGGCAGCGCTTGCAGGAAGGCTTTCAGGGGCAGGCCGCCATCGCCGGGATAGAGCCTGGCCGAGCGCGCCTCGGTGCGGATCGCGCCGGGCCCAGGCGAGGCCGCAGGCGCGTCGCAGAGATGGCCATAGGCGATCAGCGCCGGATCTATCGCCGCGATATCGGCCGGCGAGCCGCCGGAGCGGTTGAGGTGCAGCGCATCGATCAGCACGCCGGCATTGGGTTGTGCCGCGGCCTTCAGGATCTCGTGCGAATAGGCGAGCGAGTTCAGCTCGGTGTAGGGGATGAACTCGAAGCCGACGCCCATGCCGTATTCGCGGGCCATGCCGCAGAGTTCGATCAGGTGCTCGGTCATGCGTTGCCGGTCCGGATCGTTGCCGGCGATCAGCAGGTTGCGGGCACCGAGCTCCGCCCCGGCCTCGATGGCCGGCCGCAGGGTCCGCGGCTTCGTTTCCGGCCAGAGCCAGATCGCCTCGACATCCAGCAACGCGATGCCGGTGGCGCCGAGTTCGGCCTTGACCTGACGACGCAGGCCGGCATCGCTGACGAGCGGGAAGAAATCGGCCTGCGGCGCCGGATCGACGAGCCGAAGGCCGACGGCGTCGAAGCCGCCGGCCCTGGCGAGCGCGATCAATTCGAGCGGGCCGGCATGCATGAAGGTGAGATGCGCAAGCGAGAGCACGGCTGTAACTCCGGACTGGCGGTGGAGCTCGGCCGGCGCCGTGTCAGGCAGCAACGCTGGCCGTTCAGTAATTTACGTAGTTAAACAAGTTCATATACAGGATCAATCACCAAGTGAGGCGAGGGCGCTCTGCCGTTTCGCCGCGGTCGGATGGAGAAGGCGATGCTTGAGATGCTGAGCGGCGAGACCCGGATCTTCGTGATCATCGGCCACCCGATCGCGCAGGTGAAATCACCGGCCGGGGTGACCAGGGGATTCGCCGAGCGCGGCATCAATGCGGCGCTGATTCCGATCCATGTCCTGCCGGAAGATGTCGACAGCTTCATCGCGGCGCTCGGGCCGGTGCAGAATGTCGACGGCATCGTCGTGACGATCCCGCACAAATTCGCGGCGCAGCGTCATTGCAAGACGCTGTCCGACCGCGCCAGCTTGCTGGGTTCGGCCAATGTCCTCCGGCGCGGCCCCGGCGGCGCCTGGCACGGCGACATGCTCGATGGGCTCGGCTTCGTCCGCGCCATGCGCCAGGCCGGCGGCGAGCCGGAGGGCAAACGCGCCTTGCTGATCGGCGCCGGCGGCGCCGGCAGCGCCATCGGCCTGCAACTTCTCGATTCGGGCGTGGCCGAGCTCGCGGTGCACGACATGGATGCCGGCCGGCGCGATGCGCTCGTCGAGCGGCTTGCCCGCGCCCATCCGGGCCGCGTGCGGGCAGGGTCGACCGATCCGAGCGGCTTCGGCATCATCGCCAATGCAACCCCGATGGGCATGCGCGCGGACGACCCCTTGCCGGTCGAGATCGAAAAGCTCGCGCCGGACATGTTCATCGGCGACGTCATCACCGTCCCGGAAGTGTCGCCGTTGCTCGCTGCCGGCCGGCGCCTCGGCTGCAAGACCCAGACGGGCGTCAACATGTTCCTGGCGCAGCGAGATCTGATCCTCGATTTCCTCGAGGGCAAGTCGGTCTAACTCATACTGCGCCGTCGCCCCGGGCCCCCTTCGGTCGCCCGGGACGAGCGGAGGGAGGCGTGGAAAGGAAGTCTCGCTCAGCCGAGATGGGCCCGCTCGCGGATCATTGCGACAGCGTCCTCGAGCGCGTTCAGGCAGCGCCGCTTCAGTGCCGCATCATAGCGTGCCACGGGCAGGGCAATGTTGACCGCCGCCAGCGGAAAGCCGGAGCGGCTGAGGACAGGGCGCGCCATGCCGACGATGCCCGGCGTGAACTCCTCGACGACGAAGGCGACGCCGGTCCGGGCCACTTCCGCCAACTCCGCTTCGAGCGCGGCGACAGAATCGATCGTTCTCGGCGTCACCTTTTCGAAGGTTACGCGTGCAAGATAGTCGCGCCGCATTTCCTCGGGCAGATGCGCCAGCAGGGCCTTGCCGCCTGAGGTGGCGTAGAGCGGCGCGACGTCGCCGATCCGCATCGTGTAATGCAGGCGGTGCGTGCCGCTGGCGGTCGCCATCACCTCGGAGACGTCGCCCTTCAGCACGTTGAGGGCGCAGGTCTCGCTGGTCGCGCGCGCCGCATCGGCCAGCACGGCCTCGGCGACGCTGACGAGGTCACGCGTCTCGGCGCTGCGCTGGCCGAGCGAGACCACCGCCGGGCCGAGGAAATAGCCTTTGCTGGCCGGGTCGTATTCGAGATAGCCGCGATTGACCAAGGTCTTGAGCAGCTGTGTCAAGCTGCTCTTCGGGATCGCGAGCTGGGCCGCGATCTGGGTGTGGGTCTGGGCGGCGTTCCAGCGGCGCAGATACTCGAACAGGTCGAGCACGCGCATCGCCGACTTCACTGATCCCAACTCGGCCGGTGGCATAGCAGATCCGGTTCTATTCAAATGCGGCGGTCGGCCCGTGGAAGCGCTGCGCGATAGTGAACGCTCGATCGGGCGGTTTCAATATCCATTCCGGGTTAGCCTGGCTGAGGCGTTCGGGCTTTGCTTTACATTCGGAACAGGTTCTCATATGAGAACTATCCAGATTGTCCTGCAAGTGGGAGTCGGCGATGTCAGAGGATTGGAGGGAGCGCCAGCTGATCCGCGATCTCGTGGAGAACTGGGCCGTCTGGCGCGATGCCGGCGACTGGGCACGCTTCCGTTCCGTCTGGCATGATGACGGGCGAATGATGGCGACCTGGTTCCAGGGCACGGCCGACGAGTTCATCGCGGTCAGTCGCGAGGGTTTCGAAAAGGGCGTCAGCATCCTTCATTTCCTCGGCGGCACGGCGATCGATCTTGCCGGCGACCGCGCCATCGCCCAGACCAAGATGACGATCAATCAGCGAGCCAGCGTCGACGACGTCGTCTGCGACGTGCTCTGCACCGGCCGCTTTTATGATTTCCTGGAGAAGCGCGATGGCCGCTGGGGCCTGGTGCTGCGCCAGCCGATCTACGAGAAGGACAGGATCGACCCGGTCGATCCATCTGCTTTTCCCAAGCTCGACAGGACGCTTCTGGAGAGCTTCCCGGTCGGCTACCGCCATCTCGCCTATCTGCAGGCCGGGCTCGGCTTCAAGGTAAAACCCGACATGCCCGGTCTGACCGGTCCGCTGGTGGCCGATCTCTATCGGCGCGGCCAGGCCTGGCTCGGCGGCAGGCCGCTCGAACTGGCGCCTCGCGCCGCCTGAACCTCGTTCCTGGCCGGGAGCATGCGCCATGCATGAATTCGTCTACCAGGCCGCACCAGCCCGCATCGTCTTCGGCAGCGGGACATTGAAGCGTCTCCCGGCCGAGGCCGAGAGGCTGGGCCTTCGCCGGCTGCTCGTGCTCTCGACGGCGGGGCAGGCAGCACAGGGTTGGGCTGTGGCGGAATTGCTGGGAGGTGCTTGCGCCGGGGTCTTCGCCGGTGCCGTGATGCACACTCCGGTTGCAGTGACGGAGAAGGCGCTCGCGGTCGCCACGGAACTGAAGGCGGATGGCATCGTCGCCATCGGCGGCGGCTCCACCACCGGGCTCGGCAAGGCGATCGCGCTGCGCACCGGATTGCCGCAGATCGTGCTGCCGACCACCTATGCCGGCTCGGAGATGACGCCGGTCCTCGGCGAGACCGCTGATGGCGTGAAGAAGACGCAGTCGAGTTCGAAGATCCTGCCGGGTACGGTGATCTATGATGTCGAATTGACGCTCGGCCTGCCGCCGGCGATCTCGGCAACCTCGGGGGTCAATGCCATCGCCCATGCGGCCGAGGCGCTCTATGCCCGCGATGGCAATCCGATCGTCGCGCTGATGGCGCAGGAGGGGATCCGGGCACTCGCTCGCGCCTTGCCGCAGATCGTCGAGGCGCCTGAGGATGCCGAGGCCCGTTCGGATGCGCTCTATGGCGCCTGGCTCTGCGGCATGTGCCTTGGCGCAGTCGGCATGGCACTGCATCACAAGCTCTGCCACACGCTCGGCGGCAGCTTCGACCTGCCCCATGCAGAAACCCACACCATCGTGCTGCCGCATGCGCTCGCCTACAACGCCCCGGCGGCGCCACAGGCGATGGCGCGCATTGCCGCGGCGCTCGGTAGCGACGATGCGCTTGCCGGGCTCGACGAGCTGCTCGAGCGCCTGCAGGTCAAGCGCGGCCTGAAGCAGATCGGCATGCCGGCGGCCGGCATCGAACGTGCGGCCGACCTCGCCATCGCCAACCCCTATTGGAACCCGCGTGCCATCGAGCGCAGCGCGCTGCGCGAGCTGATCCGCCGCGCCTATGCCGGCGAGCCGCCGCGGGCTGACCTTTAGTCCGGCACTGCCTGCCACGGAGGGCGCCATGCGAAACTTCGACGAGAACTCGATCACCCAGGCGGTTCTGGCGCGCGTCTCGCAAGCGAGCGACGCCCGCCAGCGCCAGATCAGCCAGGCGCTGGTGCGCCATCTCCATGCCTTCGTGAAGGAGGTCGAGCCGACCATGCCGGAATGGGAGGCGGCGATCGGCTTCCTCACCCGCACGGGGCATATGTGCGACGACAAGCGCCAGGAGTTCATCCTGCTCTCCGACACGCTCGGCGTCTCGATGCTGGTCGATGCGATCAATCATCGCGATGCCGCCGGCGCGACCGACACCACCGTGCTCGGACCCTTCTATGTTCAGGGACCCAGCGAGTTCCCGCTCGGCTCCAACATCTCCGACGGCATGAAGGGCGAGCCGCTTTTCGTCTCCGGCTCGGTCGCTTCCGCCGACGGCGCGCCACTCGCCGGCGCTGCCGTCGATGTCTGGCATTCCGACGAGGACGGCTATTACGACGTCCAGCAGATGGAGGAACTTGGCGGCCTTGCGATGCGGGCGCGCCTGATTGCCGATGCGCAGGGCCGCTTCCATTTCTGGACGATCAAGCCTGCCGCCTACCCGATTCCCCATGACGGCCCGGTCGGCGACCTGCTGGAGAGCCAGGGCCGTCACCCCTATCGCCCGGCGCATGTCCATTTCATGATCCATGCGAACGGCCATGACACGCTCGTCACCCATGTCTTCGTCGCAGGAGACAAATATCTCGATTCCGACGTCGTCTTTGGTGTGAAGGACTCGCTGATCCGCGAATTCGTGCTCAATCAGCCCGGCGAGGCGCCGGACGGCCGGGCGATGACCAGGCCTTATTCAAGCCTGCACTATGATTTCCGCCTGAAGCCGAGCGCAGGCTGAGCTATTGGCGCAGAGCAGGGACTGACTAATCCGCGGCCGCGGCGCTTTGCTCGACGGCCCTCATCGGGATGGAAACGGGTTCATGACAGATCGCCCCCTGCGCTTCGGCGTCCTTGGCGCCGCCAATATCGCCCGCGCCTTCATCGCCGGGGTCGCTCCGTCGAACCGGGTTGCGGTCGCGGCGCTGGCGAGCCGCGATCCCGCCAGGGCTGAAGCCTTCGCCCGCGAGACCGGCGTGCCGCGCTCCCATGGCTCCTATGAGGCGCTGCTCGCGGACCCGGAGATCGACGCAGTCTATGTCCCGTTGCCCAACAGCCTGCACGCGCAATGGGCCATCCGCGCCGTCGAGCACGGCAAGCCGGTGCTGTGCGAGAAGCCTCTGGCGATGAGCGGGACCGAGGCGCGGGCGATGTTCGCGGCGGCGAGGCGCCATGGCGTCGCCCTCGTCGAGGGCTTTCCCTATCTTGCTCAGGTGCAGACGGCGAAACTGCGCGAGCTCCTCGCTGCGCGCATCATCGGCAAGGTCCGCACGATCCAGTCCGCCTTCGGCATCACCTCGGCCGATCCGGCCAATATCCGGCTGAGCCCGGTGCTCGGCGGCGGTGCCCTGCTCGACGCCGGCAGCTATGCCACCAGCCTGATCCGGGTCGTCGCCGGCGCGCGGCCGGCGCGCGTCCATGCCACGGCGCGCTTCGCCGGCAATGGCGTCGATCTCACCACGGTCGCGACGCTCGAATTCGCCAGTGGCCTGCTCGCTCAGATGTCCTGCTCCTTCGAGACGGGCTATCACCGACACGCGCTGATCACCGGCACGGACGGCGTGATCGAGACCAACTTTCTCAACCATCCCCCGCGCAGCGGCCCGGCGCTGCTCCAGGTCAAGCAAGGCATCGCCTTCGATGCCGCCTTCGAGCAGCTGGAGGTTCCCGCCGGCAACGGCTTCCTGCGCGAAGCCGAGTCCTTCGCCGACATGCTGGCGCATGGGCCGGAACGCTGGACCGGCGCCAGCGAGGCGGAATCGATCGACATCATGGACACGCTCGACGCCATCGCCGCCAGTTCGCGCTCCGGGCGATGGGTCGAGCTGGCGGGTTAGCGCAATGCTCAAGGGACAGGCGCTGCTCTCGCTCTGGAACGGCTTCGATCCGGAGCGCCTCGACGAATACGATCTCTGGCATACGCGCGAGCATGTGCCGGAGCGGCTCGCCATTCCCGGCATGCTGCGCGCCCGGCGTTTCCATCGCGGGCAGGGGCCATTGCCGCCCTTCCTGACCCTCTATGAACTGGAATCGAGCGCGGTGCTGGCGAGCCCGCCCTATCGCCATCTGCTCGAGACCCCGACATCATGGTCGCAGCGCATGCGGCCTTCCTTCCGGAATTTCTTCCGCGTCGGCCATCGTATCGCCCTGAGCCGCGGCGGCGGGAGTGGCTGTGCGCTCCTGGCGACGACCTTCGACAGCCTCGCCGGCCCGGCGGGAGGCTGGCAGGAGATCGCCGCCATGGTGCTGCGCGAGACCAGGGCGACGGCAATCCATGTGCTGGCCAAGGACGAGGCCGTCGCGCCGGTGCCCTTCGCCGTGCCGGCGGGCGGCGTCCGCCATGCCGATGGCGCCGCCCTGATGGTCGAATGCTATGATCGCGGCAAGCTCTCCGGCATCGCTGCTGCGCTCGATGCGGCGCTGGACAGCCGCGGCATGGCTGTCGGGCGCTGCGCCTGGACCGCGTACGAGCTCGCCTATCTGCTCGACCGGGACGAGCTCGACCAAGTCGCCGGCCTCGACGGGCCTCTCGGCTGAAGGCCCGGTCTCAGCCGGCTGCTGCCGCCTCCTGCTCCTGCGCGATCGCCCGGAGAAGCATGCGTTGCAGCTGTTGCGCCGGCGCCGAGAGCGGCCCGTCATTGCGCGCGATGATGCCGATGGTGCGCTTGATCAGCGGCGCGGTGATCGGGATCACGCGTATCTCGTCGCTGAGCGGGATCGCCATGCGCGGCAGCACGGTGATCGCGATTCCGGTGACGACGAAACGCACCGCCATGTTGACGCGCTGTACCTCATAGGCCCAGTCGAGCTTGTCGCCGAACTTGCTCAGGCTCTCGCTCAGAATGAAGCCGTGGCTGGTGGTGGTCGAGACCCTGGCAAGGGGATGGCCGACGAGATCGGCCCAGCTCAGCTCGCTGCGCTCGGCCAGCGGATGGCCGACCGGCACGGCGGCGACGAAATCCTCCTCGAACAGGGCGCGCGATTTCTGCGTCCAGAGCTGGGCTCCGAGGATGGTCAGCGCGAACTGGACATCGCCGTTCGCGACCCGGTCGCGCAGCGCCTGGGCCGGCTCGTCGTAGATCACCACGTTGACACGCGGGTAGCGCTGCCGGAACTCGCGCAGCACGCCGGGCAGGAAGCGCTCGCCGACCGAGCCGAGGCAGCCGACGCTGACCCGTTCGCGGGCCTGCCGGCCCTCCCGCTTCAGTCCTTCATAGAGCTGGTTCAGCCGCATCAGCGCGTCGCGCGCCTTGGGGAAGAAGTCCTGCCCCGCCTGCGTCAGGACCAGGCTGCGCGTCGTGCGCTGGAACAATGTCACGCCGACATCCTGCTCCAGCTTCTTGATGCGGTGGCTGAGTGCCGTCTGCGACAGTCGCATGGCCTCGGCCGCACGGCGAAAGCTGCCGCATTCGGCGATCTGGATGAAGGCCTCGAGCCCGGATACGTCCATCGAACGTCCTGAGATTGAGCAATCTGGCTCATCAATAGACCGGTCAAATTCATTTGAACAGCGGATGGCCGCCGCCTTAGGCTCACTCAAAATCAACATGGTGGCGTGCGCACCGGGCGTGTTCCGGTGCTGTCGTGACGCCGTGGCCCCCAGGGGCCGGAGAGGAAACCGGATATGGGATCGATGGAGGGCGAAGGCGGCCGGCTGTTCTTCCAGGCCGAGACCTTCGATACGCAGAAGCTCGACCGGCGCCCGCCGACGAACCGCACCATCGCCGAGCCGGCGCGCGAATTGCCGGTCCACACCGAATGCGATGTCCTGGTCGTCGGCGGCGGGCCGGCCGGCACGGCGGCTGCCGTTGCCGCCGCCAGGCTGGGCGCCGATGTCGTGCTGCTCGAGCGCTACAACCATCTCGGCGGGCTCTCGACCGGTGGCCTCGTCATCTGGATCGACCGGATGACCGACTGGAACGGCAACCACGTCATCCGCGGCTTCGCCGAGGAATTGCTGGGACGGCTGACGCGCGAGATGATCGCCGGCCCGTCCCCGGCCGAATGGGGCTCCAAGGACCCCGAGCGCGTCGCCCATTGGTCGCTGCGCACCGCCGCCTTCAACGGCACCGTGACGCATTCGCCGACGCTCGATCCCGAATGGCTGAAGGCGGAATCCCTGGCCATGGTGCTGGAGGCGGGCGTCCACCCGATCTTCCACGCCTGGGGAGCGGCGCCGCTGCTGGAGGGCAGGCGCGTTATCGGCTGCAGTTTCGAGAGCAAGGAGGGCCGCCGCGCCATCCTCGCCAAGGTCACGATCGACGCGACCGGTGATGGCGACCTCTATGCGCGGGCCGGCTCCGGCTTCGATACCGAGGTCGACCTGCGCGACATCCATGGCTGCATGAACACCAGCTGGCTCTTCGGCGGTGTCGACATGAAGGCCTTCCTGCGCTTTCGCGCGGAGACGCCGGAGCAGTTCTCGCAGTTCATGGCGCAGGGACGCGAGAAGCTGCGCTTCTTCGAGAAGCCCTCGGTCTCCTGGCGCGATGACATCGCCGTCTTCATGGGGCCGCGCTTCGCCGGCTATTCGGCGCTCAAGGTCGAGGATCTCTCCGAGGTCGAGATCCGCAGCCACCAGATCATGCTGGAGCATCTCGCCTTCTACCGGGCTCATGCGCCCGGTTTCGGCGATGCCTTCATCATGCTGTCGGGGCCGCAGCTCGGCGTCCGCCATGGCCGCCGGCTGGTCGGGCAGGGCAAGCTGGTGCGGGCGGACTGGGATGGCCGGGTCGCACCGGACGAGATCGGCGTCTCGCCCTCGCTCTCGCCGAAATTCCCCAACGTCTCCGTGCCCTATGGCGCGATCGTGCCGCGCGAGATCGAGGGGTTGCTGGCGCCGGGCCGCCATCTCTCCTGCGACGCCACCAGCCATTCCTTCATGCGCGAGATTCCGCAATGCTGGCTGACCGGCCATGCCGCCGGCGTCGCCGCCGCGATCGCCGCCGATCGGGGTCTTCGCCTCGCCGAGGTGCCGGTCGCTGAATTGCGCGGCAAGCTCGCGCGCCAGGGCGCTTTCCTCAACGAGGTCCGCGAGATGGCCGAGAGCTGAGGGAGCGGTTGTGCGGCCTGCCGGATCGGTTCACGATCGGGAACGGCGGCCGCCTGGCAAGTTCGAACCAATCCGGCGGCGTCCACGGTCGCCCGGCAACCAAAAGATCACGGGAGTGAAACGATGATTGGGACATTCGCGCGCTGGCGCAGCTTCTGGGCTGCCGCTTCCCTGGTCTGGCTGGCCGGCGCCACAGGGCCGGCCGCCGCCCAGGCGCCGGCACTTGCGCCGCTCGACCCGCCGCAGGCGGTGCGCGTCGCCTATGTGCCGATCCTGAAGTTCGCGACGGTCTATGTCGCGGAATCGCGCGGGCTGTTCAAGAAATACGGGCTCGACGTCAAGCTCGACACCGTCAAGTCCGGCACCGAGGCGATCGCCTTCCTCGACAAGGGCAGCGTCGATGTCGGTGGCATCTCGATCGTCGCCTCGCTCTGGGCCGCCTGGAATCGCGGGCTCGACATCCGCGTGATCGCGCCCGGCGCACTCGATCCGATGAAGGACGGGCCGACCAAGTTCATCGTCCGCAAGGACCTGATCGACAGCGGCGCGGTGAAGACGATCGCCGATCTCAAGGGCAAGCGCATCGCTGCCGCCGGCGGTCCCGGCAGCGGCGGCGAGTATTTCGTCAGCAAGGCGCTGGAGCAGGCCAAGCTGACGATCCGCGACGTCCAGCTCCTCAATGTCGGCAATGCCGACATGCCGGCGGCGATCGAGGCCAAGTCGGTCGATGCGGTGCTGCTCTCCTCGCCCTATTCCGACCAGATCGTGAAGGCCGGCACCGGCGTCCTCCTGGTCCAGGACATCACGCCCGGGCTGATGACCGTCGCCTTCGTCGGCTCCGGCAAGTTCGTCAAGGAGCGGCCCGAAGTGGCCCAGCGCTTCGTGCTCGCCATGGCCGAGGCCGCCCGCCTGATGCAAGGCGCCGACTATCTCTCCCAGCCCAATATCGACGCCTACATGAAGTACACCGCCTCGACCGTCGAGGCGCTGCGCAGCGGCAGCCCCGGCGTCTACGATCCCAATATCGCGATCCCCATCGACGGCCTCGCCGATCTCGAGCGCGTGCACCGCGAGAACGGCCGCACCGAATATGACAAGCCGCTCGACATGGCGAAGGTCGTCGATACGCGCTTCGTCACCAAGGCGGTCGAGCTGCTCGGCAAGGCCCCCACCAACTGAGCCGACGGCAACGGCACGGACCTGGCACGTCCGTGCCGGAAGGAGCACGCCCATGAGCACCGCAACGCAGCCGGGCGGCGCGCCGAAGATCGGCGCCCGCAATGTCAGCAAGCATTATCCCACCGTGGACGGCACCATGGTCGCGCTCGAGGATTTCTCGCTCGACGTCGCCGATGGCGAGTTCGTCTGCATCGTCGGGCCTTCCGGCTGCGGCAAGTCGACCTTCCTGCGCATGCTGGCCGGGCTCGAGAGCATCTCGCTCGGCTCGATCGCGATCCGCCCGGGTGCGACGGCCGGCAAGCCACTGAACAGCGTCGTCTTCCAGGAATATGCGATCTTTCCGTGGAAGACCGTCGCCGACAATGTCGCCTTCGGGCTGCAGATGCGCGGCATCAGTCGCAAGGAGCGGCAGGACACCGCCCGCTACTGGCTCGACCGGGTCGGCCTCTCGAAGTTCGCCGACTATTATCCGCACCAGATCTCGGGCGGCATGAAGCAGCGCGTCAGCATCATCCGGGCGCTCGCCAATGATCCGGAAGTGCTGCTGATGGACGAGCCGCTGGGCGCTCTCGATGCCCAGACCCGCGTCGTCCTGCAGGAGGAGTTGCTGCGGATCTGGGAGGAGACCCGCAAGACCGTGGTCTACATCACCCACAGCCTCGACGAGGCCGTCCTGCTCGGCGACCGGGTCATCCTGATGAGCGCCCAGCCGGGCCGCCACCTCGCCACCTTCAAGATCGACCTGCCGCGCCCGCGCAGCATCGCGACGACCAATCTGCCGCGCTTTGCCGAGTATCGCGCCGAGATCTGGGAAATGCTCAGCGCCGAGGTCACCCGGGCCATGGAGGCGCAGCAATGACCGCCGTATCCGCCCGCGACCTGCCGCAGGGCCAAGGCGAAAAGCGGCCCGCCGCGCCGGCGCCGGGCTTCACCGCCGAGCGCCGCGCCATCATGCTGCTGGTCGGCGCTGGCCTCGCGCTTCACGCTGTGCTGGCGGCGGCGGGCCTCTGGCAGAGCTTCGCCTGGCCGGCGATCGGCGCGAGCTTCATCCTGCTGGTGCTGATCTGCGAGCGCATCGGCCGCCTGGTGCCGGTGCGCGGGCGGGCCGCCTATGAGCGCACGCTGGCGCTCGGCTTCCCGGCGCTCGTCCTGCTGGTCTGGCAGCTCGCCGGGGATCATGGCCTGATCAACCCGACCTGGTTCCCGCAGCCGACGCGGATTGCCGCCGGCCTCTGGGACATGACCGTTCGTTATGACCGCTTCTCGGGCACCAGCCTGTTCGGCCGGCCCTGGCTGATCCCGGAGGTCTTTGCTGCCGATGGCATGGCCGGCGTTTCGAAGCTGCTCTCCGAGAGCCATGTGCTCGCGACGATCGGGCGCGTCTTCGCCGGCTTCATCCTCGGCGCCATCCCCGGCATCCTGCTCGGGGTCGTCATGGGCATGAACCAGACCGTGCGGCTGATGCTCGATACCACGCTCTCGGCGATCTATGTCTTGCCCAAGATCGCGATCTTCCCGATCGTCATGCTGATGTTCGCCGACCCGTTCGGCGAGGGGCCGAAGATCGTCGTGGTGGCGCTCGCCGTCTTCATCCTGATGACGATCAACACGATGGCCGGGGTGCGCGGCATCGACAAGGTCTACCTGATGGCGGGGCAGAACTACGGCGCCAAAGGCTGGCAGATGATACGCCATGTCATCATCCCCGGTGCCCTGCCGGTGATCTTCGCCGGCCTGCGGATCGCGCTCGGCACGGCGATGATCGTCATCATCTCGGTCGAGTTCCTGCGCGCCAAGCAGGGCGTCGGCTACATCACCTTCTATTACTGGGAGGTGCTGAATCCCGAGAAGATGTATGCCGGCCTGGTCGTGGTGATGTTCCTCGGCGTCATGCTGACCTATGGCCTGCAATGGCTGCAGCGTCGGCTGATGCCCTGGCTGCGGTGACGGCGATGTCTTCCCTTCCGGACGAGGCGACGGTGCTGCGCCAGCTCTTCCCTGGCTTCGTCGAACGCCGCATCGGTCTCGATGACGGCACGGTGATGCGGGCGGTCACGGGCGGTGCCGGGCCGGTCGTGCTCCTCGTCCACGGCTATCCCGAGACGCTCTGTGCCTGGCACCGGCTGGCGCCGGTCCTGGCGCGCGATTACACTGTCGTGGCGGCCGATCTGCCCGGCTATGGCGAGAGCCGGCTGGCCGAGACGAGCCGTTCGCTGACGGCGCCGTCGCGCCGGGCCTTCGCGGCTGACCTGCTCGAGATGATGGACAAGCTCGGGCATCGCCGCTTCGCCCTGGTCGGCCATGATCGCGGTGCGCGGGCCGCCTTTCACATGGCTCTCGCCGCGCCCGATCGCATCGCGGCGCTGGCCTCGCTGACCGTGATCCCGACACTGGATGTCTGGTCGACGATCGACGGCCGCTTTGCGTTGCGTGCGCCGCACTGGTTCTTCTTCGCGCAGCCGCCCGAGGTGCTGGAGCGCCTGCTGGCGCCGGACCCGGTCGCCTATCTCGACCATGTGCTCTCCGGCATGGCCGGCGGGCTGGGTCGGCTCGATCCGCTGGCGCTGGCGAGCTACCGCGCCGCCTTTTGCCGGCGCGAGGTGCGCGAGGCGATCTATCGCGACTATCGCGCAGCCGCCGGGATCGACCTCGATGACGAACGCCGCGCCCGGGCCGAAGGCCGGCGTGTCGCCTGCCCGGTGCTCTATCTCTGGGATGCGGAGAACCCGCCCGCCGATCCCCAGGCGGTCTGGCGTCGCTGGGCGGACACGGTTTCTGACGGCGGCATTCGCGGCGGCCACCTGCAGCCGGAGATCGGGGCGGCGGAAGTCATCGACCATTTGCTCCCCTTTCTCGCGCAGGTGATGGCCGACGAGCCCCGTTGCTCGCCGGCCTGAACCGATGCTTCCGGAGACGAACCGATGAAAGTCGCCCTGATCACCGGCGGCGCTGGCGCCGTCGGTACGGCCGCGGCCCGCCTGCTGGCGAGCGACGGCTTTGCCGTGGTGCTCGCCGATCTGGCGGCCGAGCGCGCCGAAGCGATCTGTGCCGAGATCCGTCGCGACCATGGCGTCGAGGCAGTGGCCGAGCCGGTCGACCTTACCGACCCGCAGGCCTGCCGGGCGCTACTGGAGGCGGTGCGCCGGCGCTTCGGCCGGCTCGATTGTCTCGTCAACAATGCCGGCAAGACCGGAGCACCAAAGATCGGAACGGTCGATCTCGCTACCTGGAACGAGGTTCTGGCGATGAACCTCACCGTGCCGATGCTGCTCTGCCAGGAGGCCCAGCCGCTGCTCAAGGCGAGCGGTGGCGGCAGCATCGTCAACGTCGCCTCGCGCGTCTATCTCAGCGGCACCGGCGTCGCCTATACCTCGAGCAAGTCGGGGCTGATCGGCCTGACCCGG
>JAKFDB010000068.1:0-24700 GCA_036676315.1 Bradyrhizobiaceae bacterium | reverse complement strand
AATAGCGCGGCGAAACGCGCCCGCCAGTCCTCGACATGCCAGACGGTCATTGCCACCAAGAGACTCATGGCTGTGAAGCCTCCGTAACGGGAATGATCAAGGGTCCGCGCTGCGCTGTGCCTTCGCCGAGCCGGTAGGCGGAACGTAGCCTTGCCTGGGCCGCCGCGAAACCGGCCTCGTTGCGCGCATGGACCAGGCCGAGCGGCCGCTCCGGCCCGACCGTATCGCCGACGCCGGCGAGTTCGACGATGCCGACGGCGTGGTCGATCGCGTCCTGGGGGCGCGTCCGGCCGCCGCCAAGCGCGACCACCGCGAGCCCGACCCCGCGCGTGTCGATCTTCTCGACGATGCCACCACGCTCGGGCAGCACCGGCCGGATCACCGGCGCCGTCGGAAGATGCGCCTGCGGCCGCTCCAGCAGATCGGCCGGGCCGCCCAGCGCCACGACCATGCGGGCGAAGCGTTCGGCCGCCGCGCCGCTGGCGAATGCTGCCTCGATCTTCGCCGTCGCCTCCTCGGTGTTTGCGGCGAGCTTGCCGAGCAGCAGCATCTGCGCAGCCAGCGCCACCGTCACCTCGTGGAAGCGCGGTTCGCGCCGGCGCCCGGTCAGATGGTCGAGGGCATAGGCGACCTCGAGCCCGTTTCCGGCGGCGGAGGCGAGCGGCTCGTCCATGTCGGTCAGCAGTGCCGTGGTCGGCAGCCCGGCGCCATTGGCGACGCTGACCAGCGCCGCAGCGAGTTCGCGTGCCTTGGTCAAGGGCGGCAGGAAGGCGCCCGAGCCGAATTTCACGTCCATGGCGAGGCCATGCAGACCGGCGGCGAGCTTCTTCGACAGGATCGACGAGGTCAGCAGCGGGATCGTCTCGACCGTGCCGGTGACGTCGCGGATCGCGTAGAGGCGCCGGTCGGCCGGGACGAGATCGGCCGTCTGGCCGATGATGGCGCAGCCGGCCTCGCGCACCACTTTGCGGAAGAGGTCGAGCCCGGGCTGGGTGACATAGCCCGGCACGGCGTCGAGCTTGTCGAGCGTGCCACCGGTATGGCCGAGGCCGCGCCCGGAGATCATCGGCACATGGCCGCCGCAGGCTGCGACGGCTGCCGCCAGCGGCAGGCTGACCGTATCGCCGACGCCGCCGGTCGAATGCTTGTCGAGCGCCGGCCCCGGCAGGTCGCTCCAGTCGAGCACCGTGCCGGAATCGCGCATCGCCAGCGTCATGGCGACACGTTCCTCGGCGTCCATGCCGCTGAAGAAGATCGCCATGGCGAAGGCCGCCGCCTGGCCCTCGCTGATGCCGCCATCGGTCAGGCCGGCGACCATCTGGCGGATGTCGGCGGCACCGAGCTTTTCGCCGTCGCGCTTGGCGGTGATGATTTCCTGGGGCAGGCGCATCAATAGGCTCCGTCGGCCCGCTCGCCGGCGACCGTGCCGGCGATGATGTCGGCGAGCACGGCATAAAGCCCGCTGGCGCCGAAGCGGAAGGTCTGCGGCGTCGCCCAGCCCGGTCCCATCACCTCGTCGGCCAGATCGAGATAGGCGCGCGCATCGGCGAGTGTCCGCAGCCCGCCGGAAGGCTTCAGGCCGACCGGTTGGCCCGAAGCCTTGATCGCCTCCAGCATGGTCCGCGCCGCCTCCGGCGTCGCTGAGACCGCGGTCTTGCCGGTCGAAGTCTTGATGAAGTCGGCGCCGGCGGCGATGGCGAGCTCGGCGGCGCCGCGCACGGCGCCCTGGTCGGGATACTCGCCGGTTTCGAGGATCACCTTCAGCGTCCTGTCGCCGCAGCGCGCCTTGGCCTCGACGACCATGTCGCGGGCGCTGGCGGCATCGCCGGCGAGGAAGGCGCGCCAGGGCAGGACGAGGTCGATTTCGTCGGCACCGTCGGCGAGCGCCTCGGAGAGATCGCTTTCGATCAGGCTGCAATTGCTGCCGCCGGCCGGAAAATTGATCACGGTCGCGATCCTGATCGGCTGCTCGCGCAGCGTCCGGCGCGCGACCTTGACGAATTGCGGCCACAGGCAGATCGCCGCCACCGGGCCGGGCGGCGCGATGGCGCGGGCGCAGAGCTGCAGCGCGCCGGTCTCCGTCGCCCGCTCGGAGAGATCGGTGAGGTCCAGCAGCCTGAGGGCGCGCAGCGCGAGTTCGGCGTCGCTCGTCACATCAGAGGTCCGTCAGGAAGGCGCGGAAGACACGGCGCAGCCCAGCGGTCGCGGCAGCCGCGACGTCGCGGGTTTCGGCATGGCTCGGCGCGCCGCCGTGCACGCCGGCCGCCATATTGGTCACGATCGAGATGCCGGCGACGCGCAGCCCATGGCGGCGCGCCAGGATCACCTCCGGCACCGTCGACATGCCGACCAGGTCGGCGCCGAGCAGCTTCGCCATCTTGACCTCGGCCGGGGTCTCGAAGCTCGGTCCGGTGAACCACATATAGACGCCCTCGCCCATATTGGCGCCGCTGGTGGCGGCAGCCTTCTTCAGCCGGGCGCGCAGATGTGGGTCATAGGCGTCGATCATCGGCACGAAACGGCCGTCGCCGGTATCGCCGACCAGCGGGTTCGGCCCGTTCAGGTTGATGTGGTCGGTGATCAGCGCCAGGCTGCCGGGCCGCAGATCCGGCCGCAGCGAGCCGGCGGCATTGGTCAGCACCAGCGGCGGCGAGCCGAAGGCCGCCAGCATGCCGAGCGGCACGCGCATGATCGCCGGATCGCCGGTCTCGTAATAATGCGCCCGGCCCTCGAAGATCAGCACCTTCTTGCCGTAGAGAAGGCCATAGCTGACCTGCCTGGCATGGCCGGAGACGGCGCCTTGCGGGAAGCCGGGGATCTCCGCGAACGGAATCGAGACCGGATCGGTCATGTCGTCGACGATGCGCCCGAGCCCGGTGCCGAGCACGATCGCGCAGTCGATGCCGCCATCGATGCCCCGGTCGATCAGGACCGATGCCGCTTGGTCGAAAAGCGGATCCGCCGCCATTTTTTACGCTCCATCGGCGCGTCGAAAGCGCCTCTTCAGGCGGCTTCCGGGCGCCGCAAATCACTTCGGCAAATTGGCTGGTCCGAAGGAGGCTGGCAACAGCTCGGCGAGCGAAAAGCGAGCGCGCACCCCCTCCGGCCCGGCGATCAGCACCGGCGTCTCCGGCGCCGCGAATTCGCGGATGCGCTGGCGGCAGGCGCCGCAGGGTGTGACCAGCTCCTCGCCCGGCCCGGTGACCAGGATGGCGCGGATCTCGCGGCTTCCCGCCGCGACCATGGCCGAGATCGCCCCGGCCTCGGCGCAGGCGCCGACCGGATAGGCCGCGTTCTCGACATTGCAGCCGGCATGGATCGCCCCGTCTCCGGCGAGGATCGCGGCGCCGACCTGGAAGCGCGAATAGGGCGCATAGGCCCTTGCCTGCGCCGCCGCGGCGGCGGCGAAGAGAGCATCGATTTCAGTCGCTGCGAGGCCCATGGCGGCTTCAGCGCTCCTTGACATAGGGTTGGCCCGAGGCGCGGGGCGGCACCGCCTTGCCGATGAAGCCGGCGAGCAGCACCACCGTCATCACATAAGGCAGCGCCTGGATCGCCTGCACCGGTACCTGGCCGATGCCCGGCAGAGCAACGCCCTGGAGGCGGATCGCGATCGCGTCGAGCAGGCCGAAGAGCAGGCAGGCGAAGAGCGCAGGCCAGGGCCGCCAATTGGCGAAGATCACCGCGGCGAGCGCGATGAAGCCCTTGCCGGCGGTCATCTGTGGCAGGAAGCCGGCCGATTGCGAGACGGCGAGATAGGTTCCGCCGAGGCCGCAGAGCGCGCCGCAGATGATCACGGCGGCGTAGCGCAGCCCGGCGACCGAGACGCCGGCGGTGTCGACTGCCGCCGGGTTTTCGCCGACCGCGCGCAGGCGCAGCCCGAAGCGCGTGCGCTTCAGCACCAGCGCCGTCAGCAGGACGCAGAGCAAGGCAAGATAGACCGGGGCGGCATGGCCGGAAATGGCGATGTCGTAGAGCGGTCCGAGAACTGGCACCGGCTTCAGCGTCTCGACCAGCGGCAGCTCGATTTCTGCGAAGCGCGCAGCGCCCTCGAGTGGCGGAGTCCGCCCGCCCTGGCCGTACCAGGCATTGCCGAGGATCACGGTCAGTCCCGCTGCCAGCATGTTGATGGCGACGCCGGAGACGATCTGGTTGCCGCGCCAGGTGATCGCGGCGAAGCCATGCACGAGCGAAAGCGCGACCGAGGCGGCGATGCCGGCGCCAAGCCCGGCCCAGGCCGAGCCGGTCTGATAGGCGACGACGGCCGAGGCGAAGGCGGCGATCAGCATCTTGCCTTCGAGGCCGATATCGACGACGCCGGCGCGCTCCGACCAGAGCCCGGCCATGGCGGCGCAGAGCAGCGGCACCGAAAGCCGGATCGTCGAATCGAGGATGACGGCGAGCGTCTGGACGATCTCCACCGCCTAGCCTCCGTGCCCGAGCCGCAGCGCGCCGGCGACCAGCCGCCGGAACAGCCCGTCGAGCGCGCCGGCGAAGAGGATGATGACACCGCCGATCACGACGACCATGTCGCGGGTGATCGTCGGCTTGTCGAAGGAGAGCTCGGCGCCGCCCTGGTAGAGCGCCCCGAAGAGCAGTGCCGCCAGCCCGATGCCGATCGGGTGGCCGCGCCCCATCAGCGCGACCGCGATGCCGACGAAGCCGTAGCCGGCGGTGAAATCGAGCACCAGCCGGTGCTGCACGCCCATCACCTCGTTGACTGCGAGCCCGCCGGCCAGCGCGCCCGAGAGCGCCATCGCCACCATGGTGATCCGCGCCGGCGAGATGCCGGCATAGGCGGCGGCGCGCGGATTGGCGCCGACGGTGCGGATCGCATAGCCGAGGCGGGAGCGGTAGATCAGCAGCCAGACCGCCACCAGCGCGGCCAGCGCCAGCAGGAAGGCGCTGTTCAGCGGCGTCGTCGGCAGCTTCAGGCCGAGCGGCGCCAGCAGCTGATGCATCGGCGTCAGAGTTGCGTGCCTGGCGAACTCCGCCGTCTCGGGCTGCATCGAGCCCGGCTTCCCGATCACCTCGACCAGGAGGTAGACGATCAGCGTCGCGGCGATGAAGTTGAACATGATCGTGGTGATCACGACATGGCTGCCGCGCGTCGCCTGCAGATAGCCCGGCACGAAGGCCCAGACCGCGCCGCCCGCCGCCGCGGCGAGGATGGCGAGCGGCACCAAGAGCACGCCCGGCAGGGGGGCGAGCCAGAGGCAGGCCAGCGCCGCGAAGATGCCGGCGACCGTCGCCTGGCCCTCGCCGCCGATATTGAACAACCCGGCATGGAAGGCGACGGCGACAGCGAGCCCGGTGAAGACGAAATTGGTGGCGTAGTAGAGCGTGAAGCCGAGGCCCTCGAGGCTGCCCAGCGAGCCCTTCAGCAGCAGCGCCGTCGCCTCCAGCGGGCTCTCGCCGATGCCGAGCACGACGAGGCCGGCGACGAGCAGAGCGGCCGCGACCGAGACCAGCGGCACAAGCGCGGTGTCGGCCCAGCGCGGCAGCTCGATCGGGGCCGCGCTCATGGGTGCTGACCGCTGGCTGGAAGGGCGCGGGGAACCCTCTCCCGGAGGGAGAGGGCAGGGTGAGGGGATGGCCACTGGACCAGTTCCGTGAACGCTGACCGCGCGGTCGGGGCGAGGCCAGCGATTTCTCTCCCGAACACCTCACCCCTGCCCCTCTCCTTGCAGGAGAGGGGTTCTCTGGCGTGGCTCTTCCCCAAAAAGCGGAAGCCCATCACGCTGCCCGCTCGCTCACGCCCGCCATCAGCAGGCCGAGATCGCGCTCGTCGGCCTCGCCGGCAGCGCGCTCGCCGGTAATCTGGCCGCCGCAGAGCGCCAGAATCCGGTCCGACAGCGCCATCACCTCCTCGAGCTCGACCGAGACCAGGAGGATCGCGACCCCGGCATCGCGCAGCGCGATCAGCCGGCGATGGATGAACTCGATCGCGCCGATGTCGACGCCGCGCGTCGGCTGGCCGACCAGCAGCACCTTCGGTGCCCGCTCGATCTCGCGGGCGAGCACGATCTTCTGCTGGTTGCCGCCGGAGAACTTGGCCGTCTTCAGCCCGGGATCGGCGGGGCGGACATCGTAGCGCTCCATCCCGGTCAGCGCATGGCTGCGGACGGCGGCGGGCAACAGCAGCGGCCCCGGTCCGAAGGCCGGGTCACCGTGATAGCCGAGGATCGTGTTCTCGGCGGCGGCGAAGGCGGTGACCAGCCCGGTCTTCTGCCGGTCCTCGGGAATGTGCATCAGCCCGAGCCGGCGCAGATTGGCCGGGTTGCGGTCGGCGGCGTTGAGGATCTTGCCGTCGAGGCGGATCACCCCGCGCACCGGCCGGATCAGCCCGGCGAGCACGTCGAGCAATTCGCTCTGCCCATTGCCGGCGACGCCGGCAATACCGACGATCTCGCCCGCATGCAGGGTTAGGCTGGCGTCGCGCAGCGTCTCGTGGCCGCGCTCGTCGACGACGGTGAGTCCGGCCGCCTCGAGCACCGGCTTGCCCCGGGGGCGCGGGCTCTTCTCTACCCGCAGCAGCACGCGCCGGCCGACCATCGCCTCGGCGAGCTCGGCCGGCGAGGTCCTGATGGTCTCGACATGCGCCACCATCTCGCCGCGGCGCATCACCGAGACCTGGTCGGTCACCGCCATGATCTCGCGCAGCTTGTGGGTGATCAGGATCACGGTCTTGCCCTGCGCCTTCAGGGCGCGCAGCAATTCGAAGAGCTGGTCGGCTTCGGCCGGGGTCAGCACGGCCGTCGGCTCGTCGAGGATCAGCACCTGCGCGCCGCGATAGAGCGCCTTCAGGATTTCGACGCGCTGCTGCAGCCCGACCGAGAGCCCGCCTACGATCGCGTCGGGATCGATGGCGAGGCCGTATTGCGCCGAGAGCCGGGCGAGCTCGGCCCGCGCCCTGGCGATGCCGCGCTTCAGCCAGGGCCCGCCCTCGGCGCCAAGCACGACGTTCTCGACCACCGAAAGCGGTTCGACCAGCATGAAGTGCTGGTGGACCATGCCGATGCCGGCGGAAATCGCCTCGGCCGAGGAGCGGATCGCGCGCTTCTCGCCGCGCACCCGAATCTCCCCGGAATCGGCCTCGTAGAAGCCGTAGAGGATCGACATCAGCGTCGATTTTCCGGCGCCGTTCTCGCCGACGATGCCGTGGATCGAGCCGGCGGCGACGCTGAGCGAGACGTCCCGGTTGGCGGCGACCGGGCCGAAGGATTTCGAGACGCCGACGAGTTCGATCGCGGCGGGCAGGGCGCCGGTCATAGGACCAGCACCATGCCGTCATGGGCACGGGTCTCGGGCAGCGGCTCGCCATGCGCCAGCATGTCCGGCCCCATATGGGTCAGGATGATGCGCGGCGTGTCCAGGTCACCTCGGTGCGCCCTGAGGGTGCGGTAATCGAGATGGTTGGCCAGCACCCGGTCCCAGGTATAGCACTCGACCAGCAGCGCATCGGCGCCGGCGGCGAGCGGGATCAGCTCGTCGGTCCAGGCCGTGTCGCCGGAATAGGCGAAGGTCTTGCCGCCCTGCGTCAGCCGATAGCCCTGGCAAGGGCCGGCGCGCTCGTCATGCACCATCGCGAAGGCCTCGATGGCGACGCCGGCAAGTTCGGCCGGTTCCTCCGGCGTGACCTCGACGTAAGTGATCGGAAAGCGCCAGCGATTGGTCGAGGCGCCGGGAAAATCGGCTTCGAGCGCATGCCGGGCGCGGTGCTCGATGCCGGCCGGGCCGGCAATGGTCAAAGGCTCGCGCCGGCGCGAGACGAACTGCGCATCGAGCAGAAAGGACGGCAGCGCCCCGAAATGGTCGCCGTGGAAGTGCGTGAACAGCAGGGTCGAGAGGCGGCTGCGCGAGACGCCGGCCTTGTTGAGCGCGACCATGCTGGAGGAGCCGCAATCGAGCAGCAGCCTGCCGTCGCCCGCCTCGATCTGGAGACAGGTGTTGAAGCGGCCGCCGGAGCCGAAAGCATCGCCCGAGCCGTGGATGGTGACCTTCATCGCGCCGATGCGGCGGTGCGAGGCGTCACATCGTGCACTTGGAGTCCGACATGTAGTCGTGCACCTTGACCGTGCCGGCGATGATGTCGGCGCGCGCCTTGTCGGCCGCGGCCTTCATCTCCGGCGTGATCAGCGCCTTGTTGCTGTCGTCGAGCGCCCAGCCGACGCCGTCCTCCTTCAGCCCGAGCACCGAGACGCCGGGCTTCCAGTTGCCCTCGCGCGCTGCCTTGAACGAGGCGTAGGCAGCGACGTCGACGCGCTTCAGCATCGAGGTCAGCACCTTGCCGGGCTGCAGCGCATTCTGGTTCGAATCGACGCCGATGCCGAGCTTGCCGGCGTCGGCTGCGGCGCGCAGCACACCGATGCCGGTGCCGCCGGCGGCGTGGTAGATCACGTCGGCGCCGCGATCGATCTGCGACTTGGCGAGCTCGCCGCCCTTGACCGGGTCGTTCCAGGCGGCCGGGGTCGAGCCCGTCATGTTCTGGAAGATCTCGGCATCCTTCTTCGCCGCCTTGACGCCCTGGACATAGCCGCAGGCGAATTTGCGGATCAGCGGGATGTCCATGCCGCCGACGAAACCGACCTTGGCGGTCTTCGAGGCGAGGCCGGCGAGCAGGCCGACCAGATAGGAGCCCTCATGCTCCTTGAACACCACCGACTGCACGTTCGGCAGCTCGACCACCATGTCGATGATGGTGAACTTCAGGTCGGGGAACTCGGCCGCGACCTTCTGCAGCGCGGTCGCCTGCGAGAAGCCGACCGCGATGATCGGGGAATGGCCGTCACGGGCGAAGCGGCGCAGCGCCTGCTCGATCTGGGCGTCGTTGGTCGGCTCGAAATCGCGGAACTCGACGCCGGTCTCGGCCTTGAACTTCTCGGCCCCGATGAAGACGCCCTCATTGAAGGATTTGTCGAACTTGCCGCCCTTGTCATAGACGACGGCCGGCTTGATCGCGGTCTGGGCGGTGGCGGCGAGCGCCGAAAGGGCGACGCCGGCCAGGGCCAGGGCGAGGGATTTCAGGCGCATGGAACCGTTCCCCTGTCACGCATGGGGCAGTTCGGCTGCCCCTCTATGCGGTCACGATGGCACGGCTTGCGAAAACGGCCAAGCGGCTGCGCAAGACGCAGACCGCCCGGTGTTTTGTCGGGCCGATCGCGCCCGTCAGCCGCGCTGGATCGAGACCCCACCATCGGCGAGGAAGGCCGTCCCGGTGACGAAGCTCGACGCATCAGAGGCCAGGAACAGGGCCGCTTTGGCGATTTCCTCCGGCCTTGCCATGCGCTTGAGAGCGTGGAGGCCTTCGACGAAGGCGAGCACTTCCGGCCCGGCCCCTGGCGCGTTGGTGAAGCTCGCGGGCGTGTCGGTGCCGCCCGGCAACAGGGCGTTGACGCGGATGCGCTGGCTCCCGAGCTCGGCGGCGAGCGCCTTCACCAGGCCGATCTGTCCGGCCTTGCTCGCGGCATAGGCCGACATGCCGGAAAGCCCGACGGTGTAGCCGACGAAGCTCGAGGTGAAGATCAGCGAACCGCCGCCACGGGCCTGCAGCGCCGGCACCTGGTATTTCGCGCCGAGAAAGGCGCTGGTCAGGTTGGTCTCGATCAGCTCGCGCCAGGCGGCGGACGACATCTCCGCGATCGGCCCCATCTCGCCGACCACGCCGGCATTGTTGAAGGCGATGTCGAGCCCGCCGAAGCGCTCCGTCGCCGCCTCGACCAGCCGCTGCGCCAGCGCCTCGTCGCGGATGTCGCCGGCGATGGCGAGCGCTTCGCCGCCGGAAGCGGCGATCTCGGCCGCGAGTGCGTCGATCTCGTTCTGGCGCCGCGCCGTCACCACCACCCTGGCGCCTTCGCTGGCGAACAGCCGGGCGGCGGCGCGGCCGATCCCGGAGCTTGCGCCGGTGACGAGCGCGATCTTGTTGCTGAGTACCGTCATGCCTTGCCTTTCGAACCTGCAGGAAGCTGCGGCGCGGTGATCGCAGGCGGCGGGGCGGAGCGGACACCCGCTTCCTGTCACGGCATGGCACCCGATTCCCGGTACCCGATTGCTGCGCGGGCCCGATCGGCTTAATCCTGAGCGCATGATGCTGAGCGACGCCGAGATCGAGCGCTACGCCCGCCATCTGGTCCTGCCGGAGATCGGCGGGCCGGGGCAGGCGCGGCTGAAGCGGGCCCGGGTGCTGGTGGTCGGCGCCGGCGGGCTCGGCGCGCCGCTGATTCCGTATCTCGCCGCCGCCGGCGTCGGCACCATCGGCATCGTCGACGACGACCATGTCTCGCTCTCGAACCTGCAGCGGCAGATCATCTTCACGACGCAGGATGTCGGCGCGCGCAAGGCGGTGGCCGCCGCCGGCTTCGTCAAGCGGCTGAACCCGCATGTCCAGATCGAGGAATATGTCACGCGGATCGACCCGCATAACGCCCGCGCGCTGGTCGCCTTCTACGACGTCGTCGCCGAGGGTTCGGACAACTTTGCCACGCGCTATGCGGTGTCGGATGCCTGCTTCCATGAGGGCAAGCCACTGGTCACAGGTGCGCTCGCGCGCTTTGACGGCTCGCTGACCACGATCAGGGCGCATGAGAAGGGGCCGGACGGCGTGCCCAATCCGACCTATCGCTGCCTGTTCCCGACCGAGCCGCCGCCCGGCACGATCGCGCCCTGCGCCGAGGCCGGCATTCTGGGGGCGCTGCCGGGCGTGATGGGCTCGCTGATGGCGCTGGAGGTGATCCGGGCGATCACCGGCTTCGGCGAGCCGCTGGTCGGCAAGCTCCTGCTGGTCGACGCCATGGCGATGCGCTTCGAGACCATGCGCTATCGCTGGGACCCGGAGAACCCGCTGAACGGGACGGCGCCGGCGGGCGTCGCCAGCGCCTGAATATCACCCGCGCCCGGCGCGCTTTGCCTCGATCACGTCGAAGAGCTGTGCCGCGAGGTCCGGGCCGCCGAGCTTCTTGATGGCACGCACCCCGGTCGGGGCGGTGACGTTGATCTCGGTCAGCTTGCCGCCGATCACGTCGATGCCGACGAGCAGCAGGCCGCGTTCCCTGAGCGCCGGGCCGATGCGCTCGCAGATTTCGAGCTCGCGCTTCGAGAGATCGGTCGGCCGCGCCGCGCCGCCGCGCACCATATTGGCGCGCAGGTCGCCGGCCGCCGGCACGCGATTCACCGCGCCGGCCGCCTTGCCGTCGATCAGGATGATGCGCTTGTCGCCCTCCGTGACCTCCTTCAGGAAGGCCTGGACCACCCAGGGCTCGCGGAAGAGATTGGCGAAGAGGTCGCAGAGCGAGCCGAAATTCGGGTCGCCCTTGCCGGTCTTGAACACGGTCGCGCCGCCATGGCCGTAGAGCGGCTTCATCACGATCTCGCCGAACTCCTCGCGGAAGGCCTCGATCTCGGCCCGGTCGCGGGTGATCAGGGTCGGCGGCATCAGCTCCGGGAAATGCGTGACGAACAGCTTTTCTGGTGCGTTGCGCACCTCGGCGGGATCGTTGACCACCAGCGTCTTCGGATGGATGCGCTCGAGCATATGGGTCGAGGAGACATAGGCCATGTCGAAGGGCGGGTCCTGGCGCAGCAGCACCACATCGAGCGTCGAGAGGTCGGTGCGCTCGGCCTTGCCCAGCGTGTAGTGGTCGCCCTCGACATCGCGAACCTCGACCGGGTTGATCACGGCCGTCACCTTGCCGTCGCGCAGGGTGAGCTTGTCCGGCGTGTAGGTGAAGAGCGTGTGGCCGCGCGCCTGCGCTTCCAGCATCAGCGAGAAGCCGGTGTCGCCGGCAATGCGGACCTTCTCGATCGGGTCCATCTGGATGGCGACATTCAACGGCATGGGAGCGCTCCGGTTGCGAGCGCTTTATCGAGCCTGCCGGCGCGACTGCGCAAGTGGCTCGTCCTGCGTCAGAGCGTGAGCTCGAAGACGGCCGGCACATGGCGCGGCAGGCGCCATGGCGCCAGGAAGACCGCATCGGCCCGCAAATGCCGCTGCATCGCCCAGGGATTGCGCGCCAGCCACTGCCGGATGCGCGCCTCGATCAGGCGCCTTTTGTCGGCTGTGATCGCGCCCGCGGCCTCGTCGAGCGCTGCCCGTGCCTTGACCTCGACGAAGGCGATGCTGCTTCCGCGCGCCATGATCAGGTCGATCTCGCCGCCCTTGCCGCCGAAGCGCCGTTCCAGCAGGCGATAGCCCTTGGCGCTGAGATAGAGCACCGCAAGCCACTCGCCGCGGCGTCCGGCGAGGCCGGAACGACGGGCGCGATGGCTGCGGGCTGCCTGGCTCACGGCTCGCGCGTCAACTCGAGGGCGCGGGCGTAGACGAGGCGCCGCGGCTGGCCGCTGGCGGCCGTCACCTGCGCCACCGCCTCCTTCAGCGAGAGCTTTTCGAGTGCCGCCCGCAATGCCTCGTCGAGCGCGGCGCCACTCGGGGCCAGCGCCGCAGCATCGGGCGGGCCGATGATCACGACGATCTCGCCGCGCGCCTCCTCGGCCTCGCCATAATGGGCGGCGAGTTCAGGCAGCGCGCCGCGCCGGACGTTCTCGTAATATTTGGTCAGCTCGCGGGCGACCGCGCCCGGCCGCTCGCCGAGCACGGCGGCGGCATCGGCCAGCATTTCGGCGAGCCGCCGCGGTGATTCGAAGAAGACCAGCGTGCCGGGAATGGCGGAAAGCTCGGTCAGCCGCGCCTTCCGCGCCGCGCTTTTCGGCGGCAGGAAGCCCTCGAAGAAGAAGCGGTCTGTCGGCAGGCCGGCGAGCACCAGCGCCGCCAGCACGGCGGAGGGGCCGGGAATGCCGGTGACCGGCAGGCCTTCCGCCACCAGCTCGGAGACCAGCTTGTAGCCGGGATCGGAGACCAGCGGCGTGCCGGCATCGGAGATCAGCGCGAGCTTGCCGCCCTTTCGCAGGCGCTCGAGGATCTTGGGGCGCATCTGCGCGGCATTGTGCTCGTGATAGGGCAGGAGCGGCGTGGCGATGCCGTAATGCGCCAGCAGCGTCTTCGAGGTGCGCGTATCCTCGGCCAGCACCACGTCGGCGGCGGCCAGCGTCGCCAGCGCCCGGAAGGAGATGTCCTTGAGGTTGCCGATCGGCGTCGCGACGATGTGCAGGCCGGGCGCCAGCGGCTCGGCCTCGGCCCGCAGGCCGAAGGCCGTGTAGCTTGCCGGGGTATCTTTGGCGCGGCCCGGGAGCGGCGCGGCGTGGGAAGGCGCTGACATGGCGGCGAAACTGCCACAGGCGCCGCCGCGAAGCCATCGTGCCGACGGCAACTCATAGTTAACAGCTTGAAAATACCATGCCTGGCTGGCAGGTATTTTCCCGTAGTCCGGGGGGATACGCACCGCCGGGCGCCATCGTAAAGATGCGCCCTGCTCAGGAGTGGAGACGAAACCCGTGTCGCGCCCAGTTGGAACTCCAGATCAGGCGCCCCTCGTCGGCGTCTCGCGGCGGCTGATTCTGGCCAGCGGCGCCTCGCTCCTGCTCACCGCCTGCAGCGGCGGCACCTCGGGCCTGCCGGGCTTCGACAGCGCGGCCGGCGGCGCTCCGTCGGCTCCGACCGGCCCGACGCTCGGGACCGGTTCGGTCAAGGTCGGGCTGATCCTGCCGCTGACGGCGGAAGGCGCCGGCGCGACGGTCGGCAATTCCCTGAAGAACGCCGCCGAGATGGCGCTCGCCGAGTTCCCGGGAGCTGATCTGACGCTGCTGGTCAAGGACGATCGCGGCACGCCCGACGGCGCCCAGGCCGCCGCCCAGGCGGCGCTGCGCGAGGGCGCCGAACTGATCATCGGCCCGCTTTTTGCCCCATCGGTCCAGGCCGTCGCGCAGGTGGCGCGCGGGGCCGGCAAGCCGGTCATCGCCTTCTCCAGCGACAGCAATGTCGCGACGCGCGGCGTCTACCTGCTCTCCTTCCCGCCCGAGAACGACGTCAACCGGGTGATCGCCTATGCTTCGGCGCAGGGCCGGAAATCCTTCGCCGCGATGATCCCGGACACGGCCTATGGCAAGGTCGTCGAGGCCGCCTTCCAGCAGGCGGTGGCCGATCGCGGCGCCCGTGTCGTCGTGATCGAGCGTTTCGGCGCCGATGCCAGCAGCATGCGCGCTTCCGCCGGTCGCTTGACGCCCGCCTTGCAGCAGGCCGATGCGCTGTTCGTTCCGGGTGATGCCAACGCCATGCCGCAGCTCGGCCTGCTCCTGCAGCAGGCCGGCTATGACCCGGCCAAGGTCAAGCCGCTCGGCACCGGCGTCTGGAACGATGCCGCCGTCGCCCGCATCCCCGCCATCCAGGGCGGCTGGTTCGCCTCGCCCGACACGGCCGGCTTCAACGCCTTCGCCGGCCGCTACCAGAAGCGCTTCAACAGCTCGCCGACCCGCACCGCGACGCTCTCCTATGACGCGGTCTCGCTGGCCGCCGCGCTCGCCCGGACGCAAGGCAGCCAGCGCTTTTCCGAATCCGTGCTGACCAATCCGTCGGGCTTTGCCGGCGCCGACGGCGTCTTCCGCTTCAGGCCGGACGGGCTGAACGAGCGTGGCCTTGCCGTGCTCGAACTGCGCAACGGCCAGATCGTGACCGTCAACGCCGCTCCGCGCGATCTCGGGCCCAGGACAAACTGACGCCGACAGCGCGTCATTCTCGGGCGGCGCAGAGCGTCGACCCGAGAATCTCTTGCAGGATGAGGCGCCCTCGAGGGCGCCTTTCTTGTCTTGAGATGCTCGGGTCAAGCCCGAGCATGACGCGCGTGGTTTGTCTCACCCGCCGATATTGAACGCCGCCAGCGCCGCCATGTTGACGATGTCGGAGTCCTTGGCGCCGAGCGGCACGATCTGCACCGGCTTGTCGAGGCCGACGATCAGCGGGCCGATCACGGTCGAACCACCCAGCTCCTGCAGCATCTTGGTCGAGATCGAGGCCGAGTGGAACGCCGGCATGACCAGGACATTGGCCGGGCCGGTCAGGCGGCAGAACGGGTACTGGCCCATCAGATCGCGGTTCAGCGCGACATCGGCAGCCATCTCGCCGTCATACTCGAAATCGACGCGCTGGCCGTCGAGGATGGCGACCGCCTCGCGCACCTTCGCCGAGCGCTCGCCGGCCGGGTGGCCGAAGGTCGAGAAGGCGAGCATCGCGACCTTGGGCTCGTAGCCGAGGCGGCGCGCCACGCCGGCCGCCTCGATGGCGATCTCGGAGAGCTCCTGCGCCGTCGGCATCTCATGGATGGCGGTGTCGGCGACGAGCACGGTGCGCCCGCGGGAGATCACCACCGAGACGCCGATGACGCGGTGGCCCGGCTTCTCGTCGATGACGCGGCGGACCTCCTCGAGCGCGATCGAGTAGTTGCGGGTGACGCCGGTGACCATCGCATCGGCATCGCCGAGCGCCACCATGGCGGCGGCGAAATGGTTGCGGTCCTGGTTGATCAGGCGCTGGCAGTCGCGGAACAGATAGCCCTGCCGCTGCAGCCGCTCGTAGAGATACTGCGCATAGGCGCTGTTGCGGTGCGACAGCCTGGCGTTCTGGATCTCGATGCCCCTGGCGGCGACGTCGACGCCAAGGAAGGCGGCAGTTGCAGTGATCCGATCCTCGCGTCCGACGAGGATGGCGTGGCCGAGCCCCTGGTTGACGAAGGAGGCGGCGGCGCGGATCACCTGCTCCTCCTCGCCCTCGGCGAAGACGACGCGCTTGGGATAGCGCCGGACCCGCTCGAAGATGCGGTTCAGCGTGCCGGCAATGGGGTCGCGCCTGGCTGAGAGCTGCGCCTTGTAGGCGGGCATGTCGACGATCGGCTTGCCCGCGACGCCGGTTTCCATCGCGGCCTTGGCGACCGCGATGGGCACGACATGGATCAGCCGCGGATCGAACGGCACCGGGATGATGTATTCCTTGCCGTAGCGCGGGCGCGAGCCCTGATAGGCGGCGGCGACCTCGTCCGGCACGTCCTCGCGCGCCAGGAAGGCGAGCGCCTCGGCCGCCGCGATCTTCATCTCCATGTTGATCGTGGTGGCCCGCACATCGAGTGCGCCACGGAAGATGAAGGGGAAGCCCAGCACGTTGTTGACCTGGTTCGGATAGTCCGAGCGGCCGGTCGCCATGATCGCATCGTCGCGCACCGCCGCGACCTCTTCCGGGGTGATCTCCGGATCGGGATTGGCCATCGCGAAGATGATCGGGTTCTCGGCCATGGAGGCGACCATTTCCGGGGTCACCGAGCCCTTCTGCGACAGGCCGAAGAAGGCGTCGGCCCCTTCCATGGCCTGCGCCAGCGTGCGCCGGTCGGTCACCGCCGCATGGGCCGACTTCCACTGGTTCATGCCCTCGGTGCGGCCCTGGTAGATCACGCCCTTGGTGTCGCAGAGGATGACGTTGTCGGGCTTGAAGCCCATCGCTTTCAGCAGCTCGATGCAGGCGATGGCGGCGGCGCCGGCGCCGTTGATGACGAGCTTGGTCGACTTGACGTCGCGGCCCGTCAGGTCGAGTGCGTTGATCAGGCCGGCTGCGGCGATGATCGCGGTGCCGTGCTGGTCGTCGTGGAAGACCGGGATGTCCATCAGCTCGCGCAGGCGCTGCTCGATGATGAAGCATTCCGGCGCCTTGATGTCCTCGAGATTGATGCCGCCGAAGGAGGGGCCGAGATAGCGCACCGCCTCGATGAACTTGTCGGCATCCTCGGTGTCGACCTCGAGATCGATCGAATCGACATCGGCGAAACGCTTGAACAGGATCGACTTGCCTTCCATCACCGGCTTGGAGGCGAGCGCGCCGAGATTGCCCAATCCGAGAATGGCAGTGCCGTTGGTGATCACCGCGACGAGATTGGCGCGGGCGGTGTAGTCATAGGCGCGGCTGGGATCCTCGGCGATGGCGAGGACCGGCACGGCGACACCGGGCGAATAGGCCAGCGACAGGTCGCGTTGCGTTGCCATCGGCACGGTCGGGACGATCTCGAGCTTGCCCGGTCGGCCCTGCGAGTGGAAGAGCAACGCTTCCTGGTCGGTGAAGGTCGGGCGGGTGCGCTTGATCGGCGGGCGGTCGTTCATGCGTAGGTTCTTTTTTGTGAGCGTTTCCTGGGGGACAGCGACCATAGGGCAGCGCCCACCCGCTCCACAAGGCGCGATCGCTGACCGTTACTCTTGCTTGAATGGAGAAGGTCGCGACGCAGGAATTGCGTCGCCGCCGGAAGCTCAAAACCCTCGTCTGGCGCCGTGCCTTCAGAGGCGGCCGCGCACGCGAGCGACGAAATCCCCGACATAGCGGTCGAGCTCGACCGACTGCTCGCTGACGCGCCGTGCCGCATCGACCACCCGCGAGGCGGTTTCGCCGGTCGACCGCGCCTCGTCGCCGAGCGCCGCGACATTGCCCGTCACCGTCGTCGTCGAGCCGGCGACGGCCTGAGCGTCGGCGGCGATGCCGGAGGCGATCGCGCCTTGATTGTTGACCACCCTGGCGATCGCGCCCGAGGTCGTCTCGATCGTGCTCATCGTGTCTTCGATCTGCCCGACCGCTTCGGCTGCCGTCGCAGCGGCGGTGCGGATTTCCTGCAGTGTCGCGGCGATGTCGCGCGTCGCCTTCTGGGTCTGCTCGGCGAGGTTCTTGACCTCGCCGGCGACCACCGCGAAGCCGCGACCGGCCGTGCCGGCCCGTGCGGCCTCGATGGTGGCGTTCAGCGCCAGCAGATTGGTGCGCGCGGCGATGTCCTCGATGAAGTCGAGCACGGCACTGACCTGGTCGGCGGCCAAAGCGAGGCCGTTGACGTCGCGCCGCGTCGAGCGGACATGGCTCGCCGCCTCCTGTGCCTTCTCCGCCGCCAGCCCGGTCTGGCGGGTGAGCTCGCGGATCGAGGCGTCGATCTCCTCGGCGGCCTGGGCGACGCTGCCGACGCGGATCGAGGCAAGCTCCGCCTGCTGGGTGACGTCGATGGCTCGCTGCGCCGTATGGTCGGCGTTCGCCGCCATCTGCCTTGCCGCCTCGTGCATGTCGCGGGCCGATTCGCCGACCTGGCGCAGCGCCTTTCCGACCGTGACCTCGAGATTGGCGGCGAGTTCCTCGAGCGCCGAGCGCCGCAGGCTCTCGATCTCGTCGCGGCGGGTCTCGAGGGTCTTCTCGGGGGTGACGTCGAGCAGGATGCCGTCCCAGATCACCGTGCCGTCGGCGAGGCGACGGCACGCCGCCTCGCTGCGCAACCAGACGATCGCGCCATCGGCGCCGGCGTAGCGAGCCTCGAAACGCCAGAGATCGCCGAAGCTCTGCGGGTCCGCGCGCGCCGTCTCGAAACGCGCCCGGTCCTCCGGCAGCATCTTGCCGAGCCAGGTTTCCGGATCGCGCTCGACCGCCTCCTTGGTGATGCCGAGCAGCCGGTCGATGGCGAAGGAGGCGAAATGATAGCTCAGCGAACCGTCGGGATGGACGATGCGCTGATAGAGCGTGCCCGGGGCGCGCTGCATCAGCGAGCGCAGCCGATAGGCGGTTTCGCGACGCTCGCGGTCATTGTGGACGACGAGACCGACCAGGATCGTGCCGATCGCGTTGACCAGGATCATCACCGGCACCGCCTTGCGCAGGAAGCGTTCGGCGACAACCCAATCCGGCATGAACAGCAGGGAAAGCAGCAGGCAGAGCGTGCCGAGCAGGCTGAGCACGACGAAATCGGTCAGGCGGAAGGAGCGGCGCTGACGCGACAGCCAGGCGGCGTAGGCGACGCCGGCCAGGGCGTTGAGGAAGATGCCGGCAAGGCCGGTCGGCATGCCGGCCCCGCCCTGGCTGTAGCGCACGGCTGCGAGCGGCAGGGCCGTCAGCAGCGCCGCGATCGGGCCGCCGATCGGCCCGGCGAGAATGGCGAGCGTGTTGCGGGAATCGACGACGACGCCGGCTTCCATGACGAAGGGATTGGCCATGCTGCACAGGGCGGCGGCGGCGAACAGGCAGCCGATCGCGCCCTGGCGCAGGATCGGGCGCGGGTCGATCCAGGGAGCGACGACCGTCACCACCAGCGCGGCGAGCAGCAGGAAGGACAGGCTCTCGACGAGGTTGATCAGCAGCGACATGGGGCCCTTTGGCCGAAAACGGCCTGATCAGCCTGCTTTCAATTGTTGAAAGTCTCCCTAACGGATGGCCTTGCCGGCGCGATTTGATAGCGTGCCGGCGCGATGCACAGCACCTCTCCCCGCGATACCAAGACTGCCCCTGCCGCCGCCGCGAGCGCCGATCCCGGCCGCGTCACGCCGATGATGGCGCAGTACGTCGAGATCAAGACCGCCAATCCCGATTGCCTGCTGTTCTACCGGATGGGCGATTTTTACGAATTGTTCTTCCAGGACGCCGAGATCGCCTCGCGCACGCTCGGCATCGTGCTGACCAAGCGCGGCAAGCATCTCGGCGAGGACATCGCCATGTGCGGCGTCCCGGTCGACCGGGCCGACGACTATCTGCAGCGGCTGATTGCCGCCGGGCACCGGGTCGCCGTCTGCGAGCAGACCGAGGACCCGGCCGAAGCGAAGAAGCGCGGCGCCAAATCGGTGGTGAAGCGCGATGTCGTCCGCCTGGTCACGCCCGGCACCATCACCGAGGAGCGCCTGCTCGAACCCGGCCGCGCCAGCCTCTTGGTCGCGGTGGCGCGGCGCCGGCTCAGCGATGTCAGCCATGCCTACGGCATCGCCGCCGTCGACATCTCGACCGGCCGCTTCAGCGTGCTGGAGACCGACATGCGCGGGCTTTCGATCGAGCTGGCGCGGCTGGAGCCGCGCGAGATCGTTTGCCCGGATGCGATCCACGAGGACCCCGAGCTCAGGGAAGTCTGGCGCGACGTTCGCTCCGCGGTAACGCCGCTGGCGCGCGAGGGACTCGATCCGGCTTCCGGCGAACGGCGGCTCAAGGAGTTCTTCGGCGTCGCCACGCTCGATGCCTTCGGCGCCTTCAGCCGGGCCGAGATCGCCGCCGCTGCCGCCGCGCTCGCCTATGTCGAACGCACCCAGTTCGGCGCCCGTCCGCCGCTCTCGCCCCCGCGGCGCGAGGGCGAGAGCGCGACGATGCTGATCGACGCGGCGACGCGGACCAATCTCGAATTGACGCGCACCCTGTCCGGCGAGCGCGCCGGCAGCCTGCTCGCCACCATCGACAGGACGCAGACGCCCGGCGGCAGCCGCCTGCTGGCCGAGCGCCTGGCCGGGCCGCTGACCGATCCGGCCGAGATCGCGTGCCGGCACGATGCCGTCACCCTGCTGGTCGAGGCCGCCGGTCTGCGCGACGAGCTGCGCCGCGACCTCGCCCGCGTCCCCGACATCGCCCGTGCCCTGTCGCGCCTCGCGCTCGAGCGTGGCGGCCCGCGCGATCTCGCTGCGCTCGGCGCCGGGCTGGAGGCGGCGCGCGCCATTGCCGGCGCGCTGCTGCGCCATGGCGAATTGCCGGAGGAGCTGCGCGAGGCGGCGATGGCGCTCGGCCACACCGACCCCGATCTTGCGGTGCGCCTGACCGTGACGCTGGCCGAGGAGTTGCCGCTCAATCGCCGCGACGGCCGCTTCGTGCGCGAGGGCTTCGATGCAGGGCTCGACGAATTGCGCCTGCTGCAGGTCGATTCCCGCAAGGTCATCGCCCAGCTCCAGGCGCGTTATGCCGCCGAAACCGGCTGTCGGACGCTGCGCATCAAGCATAATTCCATGCTGGGCTACTTCGTCGAGGTGCCGCAGGCCGTTGGCGAGGATTTCCTGAAGGAGCCCTGGCGCGCGGTCTTCGTGCACCGCCAGACCATGTCGGACGCGATGCGCTTCTCCTCGCTCGAACTCGGTGAGCTCGAGGCCAAGATCGCCTCGGCCGCCGATCGCGCGCTGAAGCTGGAGCTTTCGATCTTCGCCGACCTGACAGCGGCGGTGCTGGCTGAGGCCGAGCCGATCAAGGCGGCCGCGCTGGCGCTGGCTTCTATCGATGTCGCCGCCGCGCTGGCGGAGCTGGCGGTCGATGGTGGCTGGAGCCGGCCGGTGGTCGACGAGAGTGCCGCCTTCGCGATCCGGGCCGGTCGCCATCCCGTCGTCGAGGCGGCGCTGAAGCGCGAGGGCCAGCCCTTCGTCGCCAATGACAGCGAGCTTTCGGCCGCCGGCAAGCGCCAGGACGGCCGCATCTGCCTGATCACCGGCCCGAACATGGCGGGTAAATCGACCTTCCTACGGCAGAACGCGCTGATCGCCGTGCTGGCGCAGATGGGCTCCTATGTCCCGGCGCAGAGCGCCCATATCGGCGTGGTCGACCGGCTGTTCTCGCGCGTCGGGGCGGCCGACGATCTGGCGCGCGGCCGCTCGACCTTCATGGTCGAGATGGTCGAGACAGCCGCGATCCTGAACCAGGCCGGGCCGCGCGCCCTTGTCATCCTCGACGAGATCGGTCGCGGCACCGCGACTTTCGACGGGCTTTCGATCGCCTGGGCCGCGATCGAGCATCTGCACGAGGTCAATCGCTGCCGGGCGCTGTTCGCGACGCATTACCACGAGCTGACGGCGCTGGCAGAGCGGCTGGAGCGCGTCGTCAACGCCACCGTGCGCGTCACCGAATGGAATGGCGAGGTCATCTTCCTGCACGAGGTCGTGCCCGGCGCGGCCGACCGTTCCTACGGTATCCAGGTCGCCAAGCTCGCCGGCCTGCCGCCGGCTGTGGTCGAGCGGGCGCGCGCCATCCTCTCGGAGCTGGAAAAGAGCGAGCGCGAGAAGCCGGTCGCGGCTTTGGTCGACGACCTGCCGCTCTTTGCCGTGCAGATGCGGCGTCCGGCGCCGGCCGCCGTGGCCACATCGGAAGCCGACAAGCTGCGTGAGGCGCTGGGCGCGATCGATCCCGACGAGATGACGCCGCGCGAGGCGCTGGAGGCGCTCTACAAGCTCAAGCGGCTACAATAAGGATAGCCCTCATCCTGAGGAGGCCCGCAGGGCCGTCTCGAAGGATGCACCAGATGTCTCCAGAGCCTCCTGGAGCATCCTTCGAGACGCAGCCTTCGGCTGCTCCTCAGGATGAGGGCTGGTTCAGGAGCCGCGCGACCCCCGCCGCCGCCGTGACCCCGGTCGCAAAGCAGGCCTGCAGCAGATAGCCGCCGGTCGGCGCCTCCCAGTCGAGCATCTCGCCGGCGGCGAAGACGCCGGGCAGGCGCTTCAGCATGAAATCCGCCTCGACTTCATCGGCGGTGATGCCGCCGGCCGTCGAGATGGCGCGGGTGATCGATGCCGTGCCGGTCAGCCGTAGCGACGCCGCCTTGATCAGGGCCGCGAGCGCCCCGGCATCGGCGGGCAGCGGGCCAGGGCTCGCCTCACGCAGCAAGGCGATCGCGGCTGGCGCGAGACCGGCCGCCTTGCGCAAATGGTTGCTCAGCGTCTCGCCGGCCCGGCGGCGTTCGAGGCGGGTCGCCAGCGTGGCCATGTCGAGATCCGGACGCAGGTCGATGGCAAGATCGGCATGGCCATCGCGTGCGATTGCCTCGCGCAACGGCCCCGACAGCGCATAGATCGCTCCGCCCTCGATGCCAGCTTCATCGATCATCGCCTCGCCCATGACGCGCTGCCCGGCGAAGCTCAGCGCGATCCGCTTCAGCGGCTGGCCGGCGAAGCGCTCGCGCATCACCGGCGACCAGGCGACATGAAAACCGGCATTGGCCGGGCGCAGCGGCGCGATCGCGACGCCCTTCGCCGCAAGCAGCTCGGCCCAGGAGCCATCCGAGCCGAGCCGCGGCCAGCTCGCCCCTCCGAGCGCGAGCAGCGTCGCACGAGGGCGGACAAGGTCCTCGCCACCCTCGCGAGCGGCGAAGCGCAGGGCACCGGTCTTGTCCCAGCCGGTCCAGTGCCGGCCGGATACCAGCCGCACGCCGAGCCTGTCGAGCCGCGCCAGCCAGGCGCGCAGCAGCGGCGAGGCCTTCATGGCCTTCGGGAAGACGCGCCCGCTCGAACCGACGAAGCTTTCCGCGCCGAGCCCGTCGGCCCAATCGCGCAGCGCCTGCGGCGGGAAGGCGCGGATCGCTGGCTCGAGCCAGGCGCGAGCCTCGCCATAGCGGTCGAGAAATCTGTCGAGCGGCTCGGAATGCGTCAGGTTGAGCCCGCCGCGCCCGGCGAGCAGGAATTTTCGCCCCGGCGATGCCATCCGTTCGTAGATCGCGACGCGATGGCCGGCCTCAGCCAGCCGCTCGGCCGCGATCAGCCCTGTCGGCCCGGCGCCGATGATGGCGATGTCGGAGTCTTTGATCCCGGTCATGTGGCACTCATTCGCGTGTCATCCCGGACGGAGCGAAGCGAAGATCCGGGATCCATACCGGAACGCATCCGATCAAGGTTCAGGCATGGGTCCCGGGTCTCCCTTCGGTCGCCCGGGACGACTGCGGCGAGATTTCAGCCGCAGAGGCGCCTTCGGTGAAGTCTCAATTGCCGAACACGGTGTTGAGCTGGGCGCCGACCATGATGAAGGTGGTGCGCTTCGACATTTCTTTCAGCCTGACCGCGCCGATATAGGTCATCGCCGAGCGCACCCCGCCCATCAGTTCCTGCATCGTGCCCTCGACCGGGCCGCGATAGGGCACCTCGACGGTCTTGCCCTCGGAGGCCCGGTATTTGGCGACGCCGCCGGAATACCGCTTCATCGCCGTGTCCGAGGACATGCCGTAGAAGACCATCGCGACCGGCACCTTCTCGCCGCCGCGTTCCTCGTAGCGGATCTCGCCCTCGCATTCGTCATGGCCGGCGAGCATGCCGCCCATCATCACGAAATCGGAGCCGCCGCCATAGGCCTTGGCGACGTCGCCGGGCACGGTCAGGCCGCCATCGCCGCAGACCAGCCCCTTCAGCCCATGCGCCGCATCGGAGCATTCGATGATCGCCGAGAGCTGCGGATAGCCGACGCCGGTCATCTTGCGGGTGGTGCAGACCGAGCCCGGCCCGATGCCGACCTTGACGATGTCGGCTCCGGCCAGGATCAGCGCCTCGGTCATGTCGCCGGTGACGACATTGCCGGCCATGATCGCCGCGTTCGGGAAGGCCTCGCGCGTCGCCTTGACCGTGTCGACGAACTTCTCGGTGTAGCCATTGGCGACGTCGAGGCAGATCTTGTCGATCGGCGCCTTCGCATGCACCGCCTTGAGCTTGTCGTGGTCTGAATCGGTCGTGCCGAGCGAATAGAAGGCGTTGGCCGAGCCCGGCTCCTTGAAGAAGGCGATCAGCTCGTCCGCGTCGTAATGCTTGTGCAGCGCCACCATGGCGCCGTGCTTCAGCAAAGCGCGGGCCATCGCCATGGTGCCGACCACGTCCATGTTCGCGGCGATCAGCGGGAAGCCGGTCCATTCGCGGCCGGTATGGGCGAAGCGGAAGCTGCGGGTGACGTCGACCTCGGCGCGGCTGCCGAGGGTCGAGCGCTTCGGCCGGATCAGCACGTCGCGAAAGTCCAGCTTCGGGTCGTTCTCGATGCGCATGGCAAAAACTCCGGCGGCTGGCGCAGGTGAAATGATGCACGTGACTTTCAAGGAGCGTGCCGGGATTCATAGCCGCTCGCACCCGATCGAGGCAATGCGCCGGATGTCGCGCCGGGCCTGCGCCCAGAAACTTTAGCGGATGCTAAAGTTTCTCTGGACAAGCCGGTGACGGCTCGATACTTAAGCGCATGCTTCACCAACCGGCCGAGCTTGATCTGATGTTCCAGGCGCTGGCGGATCCCAACCGCCGGCACATGGTGCAGCGGCTCTGCGAGGGGCCGGCGAGCGTCAGC
>JAKFDB010000067.1:0-68412 GCA_036676315.1 Bradyrhizobiaceae bacterium | reverse complement strand
TTGTCGAGCACGATCAGCCGGTCGAGCGCCGCGATGGTCGAGAGCCGGTGGGCGATGGCGATCACCGTCTTGCCTTCCATCAGCGTGGTGAGCTGCGCCTGGATCTCGGCTTCGACCTCCGAATCGAGCGCCGAGGTCGCCTCGTCCAGGATCAGGATCGGCGCATCCTTGAGCAGCACGCGTGCGATCGCGATGCGCTGGCGCTGGCCGCCCGAAAGCTTGACGCCGCGCTCGCCGACCCGCGATTCGAAGCCCTTGCGTCCGTCCTGATCGGTCAGGTCGACCACGAAATCATGGGCGGCGGCACGCCGCGCCGCCTCGGCGATCTCGGCCTCCGTCGCGCCGATCCGGCCATAGGCGATATTGTCGCCGATCGAGCGGTGCAGCAGCGAATTGTCCTGCGTCACCATGCCGATCTGCGCCCGCAGCGATTCCTGGGTGACGGCGGCGATGTCCTGCCCGTCGATCAGGATGCGGCCGCTTTCGAGCGGGTAGAGCCGCAGCAGCAGGTTGACCAGCGTCGACTTGCCGGCGCCGGACGGGCCGACCAGGCCGATCTTCTCGCCGGGACGGATTTCCAGATCGAGACCCTCGAACAGCCCGGTCTTGCGGCCATAGTTGAAGCGGACATGCTCGAAGCGCACTCCACCTTCGGTCACGGCCAGCGGCTTTGCCTCGGGCGCGTCCCTGAGGTCATGCGGCTTGGCGATCGTCTCCATGCTTTCCTGCACCGAGCCGATGTTCTCGAAGATGCCGCGCACGAGATGGATCAGCCAGGTCGACATCTGGACGAGTCGCAAGACGAGACCGATTGACGCAGCGACGGCGCCGGGGGTCATTTCACCCTGGCTCCAGAGCAGCAGGCACAGCCAGGCCGTCACCACGACGAGCAGGCTGTTCATCGTCTGCAGGATGACGCTGACGCCGGTGATCAGACGCGACAGGTTCAGGAACGAATCGTTCCAGCGCGTCAGCGAATCGCGCACCGCCGAGCGTTCGGCGTCGGCGCGGGCGAAGAGCTTGACGGTGAGGATGTTGGTGTAGGCGTCGACGATGCGCCCGGTCGTCGTCGAGCGGCCGAGCGAGTTCGCCTCGGAGCGCTTCTTGGCGCGCGGCACGAAATAGACGAGCAGCGCCACATAGGCCGCGAGCCAGACGATCACCGGCAAGGCGAGCCAGAGGCTGGTCGCGCCGAAGAAGCCGATCGCGACGGAAGCGAAGATCAGCGCGTACCAGAGGTCGTCGATCACCTCGATCGTGGCGCCGCGAATGGCCTGGCCGGCCTGGATCACCCGGGCCGAGAGCCGCCCGGCGAAATCGTTCTGGAAATAGGAGAGGGCGTGGCCGAGCGTGTAGACATGGTTGCGCCAGCGGATCTGGTTGGTGATCTGCGGCACCACGACCTGGTCGACGATGGCGTGGTTGGCGAAATAGATCAGCGGCCGGACCACCACCACGAGAAAGGCCGCGCCGGCCAGCAGCAAGCCGTGCTCGCGAAACACGGTTTCGGGTGACTGGGTGGTCAGGAGGTCGACGAACCAGCCGACCATCAGATACATCGCCGCCTCGATGCCGGAAAAGCCGAGGCCGGTCAGCATGATCAGCGCCATCCAGCCCTTCACGCCCTTGATGTGGTGCCACATGAAGGGGAAGACGCCGCGCGGCGGCGTCCTGGTCTCGTCGAATGGCTCGAAGACGTCGACGCGGCTTTCGAGGAAGCGGAACAGCGGGGCGAACATGGAACCGCCCTCCTCGGACCGGCGTGCTGGTGATGACGCCCTGCTATATGGGCTGCATGGCGGTCGAGGGCCAGAGCATGCGCTTGCTGCAACTTGACGCCCGCCGCGCGTCCGCCGCATGACGCTGGACCATGCTGCGCCTCGCCCTCTACCAGCCCGACATCCCGCAGAACGCCGGCACGATGATCCGCATGGCCGCCTGCCTCGGCGTTGCCGTCGACATCGTCGAGCCGGCCTCCTTCGACGTTTCCGACCGCAATTTCCGCCGCTCGGGCATGGACTATCTCGAGCGCGCCGCGATCATGCGGCACATTTCCTTTGATGCCTTCGACAGCTGGCGCCGCGAGACGGGCCACCGCCTCGTCCTGGCCGAGACGGATGGCGCCGTCGCCCATACCGAATTCGCCTTCCGGCCCGGCGACATCGTGCTGGTCGGCCGCGAATCGGCCGGCGTCCGGCCCGAGGTCGCGGCGGCGGCAGAAGCCAGTGTGCATGTGCCGATGCGCCCGGGCTTGCGTTCGCTCAATGTCGCGATCGCCGCCGCACTGGTACTGGGCGAGGCCTTGCGGCAGCTTGGCGGGTATCCCGACCCGGCGGGCTGACGCCTTCGGACGAGAAAGACATGCAAAAGCAAGAAGCCCCGAACCCCAGCTTCGATCCTGCCGTCGTCGAGGCGCTGAAACCGCGCGCCGCCGCCTGGTTCGAAAGCCTGCGCGACCGCATCTGCGCCGCCTTCGAGCAAATCGAGGACGAGGCCACGGGCCCCTTCCCGCCCGAGGCCGACAAGCCGGGCCGCTTCGTGCGCACGCCCTGGCAGCGCCGCAACCATGACGGCGCGGCCGGCGGCGGCGGCGTGATGTCGCTGATGAGCGGCCGCGTCTTCGAGAAGGTCGGCGTCCATGTCTCGACCGTGCATGGCAGCTTCGCGCCCGAATTCGCCGCCCAGATTCCGGGTACTGCCGAGGATCCCCGCTTCCACGCCACCGGCATCTCGCTGATCGCCCATCCCTGGAACCCGCACGCGCCGACCGTGCACATGAACACCCGCTTCGTCGTGACGACGAAGCCCTGGTTCGGCGGCGGTGCCGACCTGACGCCGGTGCTGGTGCGCCGCCGCGAGCAGGGCGATCCGGATGCGCAGGCCTTCCACGCCGCCATGCGGGCGCCTTGCGAGGCCCATGCCGGCGTCGCCGACTATGCGCGCTTCAAGGCCTGGTGCGACGAGTACTTCTTCCTCAAGCACCGGGGCGAGCCGCGCGGCATCGGCGGCATCTTCTACGACTATCTCTGGAGCGGCGAGCCGGAGGCCGACCTCGCCTTCACCCGCGCCGTCGGCGAGGCCTTCCTCGACATCTATCCGAAGATCATGCGCGCCAATCTCGGCACGCCCTGGTCCGAGGCCGACCGGCACGAGCAGCAGGTCCGCCGCGGCCGCTATGTCGAGTTCAACCTGCTGCATGACCGCGGCACGATCTTCGGGCTGCGGACCGGCGGCAATGTCGATTCGATCCTGTCCTCGCTGCCGCCGACGGTGAGGTGGCCGTAGCGGCCGACGTCAGAACTCTTCGTCGCGACGCCCGGTCGTCCCGGACAAGCCGCGTCAGCGGCGCCGATCCCCCGGGACGACCGGCCGAGCTTATACCGATGGAATCCCGTCGAGGGCGGCCACCCTCGCGACCAGCGCCATCTGCTCATCCCGCCCGGCCGGGCAGCCGGCCGCGATCCAGTCGCGCCGCGCCTGCTCCAGCACCTTGCCGACCAGCGGCCCCGCCGCCGCGCCGAGCGCCATTACATCGCGGCCGCTCGGCAGAAAGTGCGGCGTGCGGCCGAGCCCGGCGATGAGCTCACGCACTTCCGCTGCCCGCGCCTTGTCGGCGACGGCATTCAGCAGCACCAGTCCGGCAGCGACCGCATCCGTCCCGACGCGATGCGCCGTCTCGCGCAGTTCGGCAAGGCCGGGCAGCTCTTCCAGCCCCGATAGCGCCTCGAGCGCCAGCGCGATGGCCTCGATCCGCTCGAACTCGGCGTTCGACAGGCGCAATCTCTCGCGCAGTCGCGCCGCATCCTCCCGCGTCGCCACTGTCAGAGCCGCCAGCCTGAAGGCCGGATGGACACGATCCCCACCCTCCTCGCCATCGCCGGCGATCGCAGCGAAGCGCGAGAGCAGCGGCACGCTGCCGAGAACCGGCATCAACAGCCCCGCCCCGGCCATCGCCCGCAGGGTCGCGGTGGCGCGCGGTGCGACGAGCAGTTTCAGCAGCTCGGCCCTGACCCGCTCGCGCGACAGGCCCTCCAGCCCGGCCCGCCCGGCCGTGCAGGCTTCGAGCGCCCCCTTGTCCGGCTCGCCCGCGCCATAACGGGCATGGAAGCGGAAGAAGCGCAGGATGCGCAGATAATCCTCGGCGATGCGATCGCGCGCCTGGCCGATGAAGCGGACCCGGCGGCCCGCAAGATCGCCCAGCCCTCCGGCATAGTCGTGCAGGGCCCCGGCCGCGTCGAGCCCGAGTGCATTGATGGTGAAATCACGCCGCAGCGCGTCCTGCCGGAAATCCCGACCGAAGGCGACGACGGCATGGCGGCCATCGGTCTCGACATCGCGCCGCAGCGTCGTCACCTCGAAGGGCGTGCCGGCGACGACGACCGTGATGGTGCCGTGCTCGATCCCGGTCGGCACCGGCTTGAAGCCGGCTGCCCTCGCCCGCCGCACCGTTTCCAGCGGCAGCGCGGTCGTCGCGACATCGATGTCCGCCACCGCTTCGCCGAGCAGCGCGTTGCGGACGGCCCCGCCGACGATGCGCGCCTCCTCGCCGTCGCGGTTCAGCGCCGCCATCAGCGCCGCAATGTCGTGCCGCGCCAGCAGCGGGCCGAGCCGACCGTGCTCAGGGCCTGTCATTGAACTGGCCTGGCACCAGCCGGCCGCCTTCGACATGCGGCGGCTCGAAGGCACCCTGATGCCGCGGCGCGACGATGCCGGCATAGATGAAGGAGGCGATGCCGAACGCGAGCCCGACCACCGAGAGCCAGAACAAGTGGCCGCTCCAGTGCTCGACGTCGAACGGATTGCGCCGCCGCAGCACGAGATAGCCCGCGAACAGGCAGAACGGCAGGACGAAGAGCAGGAACTCCTCGATCAGCGTGCGCAGCATTAGGCGTGACCTATCCCCATGAGCATGATGCCGAAAACGGGCTTCCGGTTTTTGGGCAGCATCATGCTTTTCTCATAAGCTTCGGCCGGCGAGACGTTCGTAGAGATTGCGGATCATCCCGGCCGTTGCGCCCCAGATATAGCGATCGCCATGCGGCATCGCATAGTAGGTGCGATGTCGCCCCTTCCATTCGCGGCCATGGCGCTGGTGGTTGGCCGGATCCATCAGGAAGGCGAGCGGTGTCTCGAAGGCGTCGTCGACCTCGTGCGGGTTGATCACCAGCTCCAGCGGCGGCTCGACCAGCCCGACCACCGGCGTAACCCGATAGCCGGTGCCGGTGAGATAGGCGTCGAGATAGCCGACGATCCGGACCCGCTCGCGCGCCAGCCCGATCTCCTCCTCCGCCTCGCGCAGCGCCGCGACCAGCGGCGAGCCGTCGACCGCATCCACCCGGCCTCCGGGGAAGGCGATCTGCCCTGAATGATTGCGCAGCGCCGTCGCCCGCTGCGTCAGCAGCACCGTCGGCCCGGCGGGATGCAGCACGATCGGGATCAGCACCGCCGCTTCGATCGCGCTGGCCTCGTCGGGAATCTCGGCCGGTCCTTCCTGCAGGTCGTGGTCGCCGCGCGGCCGGGCGATCAGGTCGCCATAGGCGGGCGGCGTCTCGCGCAGTCGCCCCGCTAGCAGACGGGCGATGTCGGCGAAATCCCAATCCTGCCCGGCTTCCGACAGCCTCTCTGGAACCGGCATCACAGCCCCTCGATCTCGCTCGCCGGCGCGACGACGTAGAACGCCTCGGCGATGGCGACGCCGAACTGCGCCACGCCATCGACCTCGCGCACTTCGCCGAGGGCCAGGAGATCGTAGGTCAGCGCCCGCGTCACCCGCGCCCAGAGGCCGCGCCGAACATGGATATAGGGTTTCACTCCGTCACCGACGGAGCGCTCGAAACGAATCGGATGCTCGCCGTCGACATTCACGAGATCGTCGACCTGCGTCCTGAAGGCGATGCTGCGTGCGTCCCCCTCCTCCGAAACCGCCATCTCGACCGCCTGGAACGGCGCATCCTCGACCTTGATCCCGACTTTTTCGACCGGGGTCACGAGAAAGTAATCGGGCCCTTCCCGCCACAGCACCGAGGAGAAGAGCTTGACCAACGCCGGTCTGCCGATCGGCGTCCCCAGATAGAACCAGGTTCCGTCGCTGGCGATGCGCATGTCGAGATCGCCGCAAAAAGGTGGATTCCAGCGCTCTACAGGCGGCAGGCCGCGCGTTTTTCCACTGCCCAGCGCGCTGAGCAGCCGGTCCATGGCGCTCCCCGTCTCACTCATCTGTGACCCGTTTCCTCATCTGCGGCATGCCGGTTGCATCGCTTTCTCGCCTTGAACTCTACATAATCGTGAAGCGCACTGTTGTGCACCGCGGCTCTGAGGCCCCTTGAGCCGGTCCCGCCCCGGGCCCACAGTTCCGGATTACACGTCATGGCCGCGCCGCGGCGAGGCTGAAGGAGATCGCCATGGTGGCGCAAGCCCGCGCACAATCCCAGGAAGCCGGAGCCCCGATCAATCTCGATGACGGGGTTGTCGAGGCGGCTGAGGCAGCTCTTGCCGCCATCGGTGCAGCCCGCGACGAGATCGGCCAGGTGATCTTCGGCCAGCAGAAGGTCGTCGACCTCTCGCTGGTCACGCTCCTCGCCGGCGGCCATGGCCTGCTCGTCGGCGTGCCCGGCCTCGCCAAGACCAAGCTGGTCGAGGCGATGGGCACCGTGCTCGGCCTCTCGGCCAGGCGCGTGCAGTTCACGCCCGACCTGATGCCATCCGACATTCTCGGCTCCGAGGTCCTCGACGAGAGCGCAGACGGCAAGCGCCATTTCCGCTTCATCCGCGGCCCGGTCTTCGCCCAGCTCCTGATGGCGGACGAGATCAACCGCGCCTCGCCGCGTACCCAGTCGGCGCTGCTCCAGGCGATGCAGGAGCATCACGTCACCGTCGCCGGCGAGCGCCACGACCTGCCGGCGCCCTTCCATGTGCTCGCCACCCAGAACCCGATCGAGCAGGAAGGCACCTATCCGCTGCCCGAAGCCCAGCTCGACCGCTTCCTGCTCCAGATCGACGTCGACTATCCCGATCGCGAGGCCGAGCGCCGCATCCTGCTCGAGACGACCGGCGTCGCCGAGCACAGGCCGGTGCAGGCGATGACCGCCGAGACGCTGATGTCGACGCAGCGGCTGGTGCGCCGCCTGCCGGTCGGCGAGGCCGTGGTCGACGCCATTCTCGACCTCGTCCGCTCGGCCCGGCCGGGCGATGGCGACAAGGCGGTCACCGACAAGCTCGCCTGGGGGCCGGGCCCGCGCGCCAGCCAGGCGCTGACGCTCGCCGCCCGCGCCCGTGCTCTGGTCGAGGGCCGTCTCGCGCCCTCGATCGACGATGTCGCGGCCCTGGCGGCGCCGGTGCTGAAGCACCGCATCGCGCTGACCTTCGCCGCTCGGGCCGATGGCGAGACCGTGGAAAGCGTCGTCGCCAGGCTGGTAGAGCGCCTGGGATGAGGGAAAGCTGATGCTGCGTACGCGCGTCCTCGGGCCGGCCGAACGCCAGCCGGCCCAGCCGGTCCTCAAGGCTTCGCTCGATCTGGCCGCACGCCTGCCGCGGCTGGTGCTTGAGGCGCGCCGGGTCTCGGCCAGCGTGCACGGCATCCATGGCCGCCGCCGTTCCGGCCCTGGCGAGACCTTCTGGCAGTACCGGCCGCTGGTCACCGGCGAGGCCGCCTCGCGCATCGACTGGCGCCGCTCGGCTAGAGACGGCCACCTTTTCGTGCGCGAGCGCGAATGGGAGGCCTCGCACGCCATCTGGCTGTGGATCGACCGCTCGGCATCGATGGGTTTCTCCTCCTCGCTGGCGCTGGCCAGCAAGGTCGACCGTGCCCTCATCGCCGGCTTCGCTCTGGCGGAGACGCTGGTCGAGGGTGGCGAGCGCGTCGGCCATATGGGCCTTACCCGGGCGCTCGCCTCGCGCCGCATCGTCGAATTGCTGGCGCAGGCGATCCTGGCCGACCGGCATGGCGGCGACGCCGACCTGCCGCCGGACCAGCCGCTGCCGCGCCTTGCCGACGCCATCCTGATCACCGACGCGCTCACCCCGGCCGAAGGCCTGGCGAGGCGCATCGCCACCATGGCGAGCAGCGGCGCCAAGGGGCATCTCCTGCTGATCGCCGACCCGATCGAGGAGACCTTCCCCTTCTCCGGCCAGGCCGAACTGTTCGACCTCGAGGACGGCCTGTCGCTGCGCGTCGGCGACGCCGGTGCCTGGGGCGAGGAATATCGCCAGCGCCTGCAGGCACATCGCGACGCCGTTCGCGATGCCTGCCGCCATGCCGGCTGGACCTTGACCCTGCACCGGACCGACCGCCCGGCCAGCGAGGGCGTGCTCCGCATCGCCAGCCTGATCGCCGCCTCACGCGGCCCCGGCGGCTGAGGGAGGGCGAACGATGCTGTCATCCCTGCCGATCGCCTTCTCCGCCCCGCTGGCCCTGATCGCGCTCGCCCTGCTTCCGGCGCTCTGGCTGATCCTGCGGGTGACGCCGCCGCGGCCGCGGCGGATCGACTTTCCGCCGCTGAAGATCATGCGCGACCTCGTCGCCAAGCGCGAGATGCCGGCCCACACCCCTTGGTGGCTGCTGGCGCTGCGCATGGCGGTGGCGACGCTGGCGATCCTGGCCGTCGCCGGCCCGGTCTGGAATCCGGTGCGCGACGCCGCAGTCCTGCGTGGCCCGATGTTGCTGGTGATCGATAACGGCTTCGGTGCCGCGACCGATTGGACGGAACGCCTCGCCATCGCCGAGAACCGGGTCGCCGCCGCAGCCCGTGACGGCCGCGCCGTCGCCCTGGTCGGCCTCGCCGAGGCGCCAGCCGAGATCGCGCTTTCGGAGCCGCGCGCCGCGCTGGAACGTTTGCGCGCCTTCTCGCTGCAGCCGCATGCGCCCGATCGCGGCGCCCATCTGCAGCGGCTCGAAGCCTTCTGGCGCGCCCAGCCGCAGGCCGAAGCCGTCTGGATCGCCGACGGGCTGGGTCTCGGCGGCGACGATGATTTCCTCGCCCGGCTGCGGCAGGAAGGCTCGGCCGGACGCCTGTCGATCCACACCAGCCCGGCCGACCAGCTCGCGCTGACCGCGGCCGAGAACCTTGCCGGCGCGCTCACCGTCAAGGTGCTGCGTCCGAGCGTGAATGCCGCCGCCAGCGGCCAGGTCCGGGCACTCGATCTCAAGGGCCTGCCGCTCGGCGACGCGCCCTTCGTCTTCGGCGCCACGGAATTGCAGACCACGGCCCGGCTAACGCTGCCGATCGAGGTTCGCAATGCCGTCTCCCGGCTCGAGATCGTCGGCGAGCGCAGCGCCGGTGCCGTCGCCCTGCTCGACGACCGCGCCAAGCGCCGCCGCGTCGGCATCGTCTCGGGCGCCACGGCCGACACCGCCCAGCCCCTGCTCTCGCCGACCTATTACGTCTCGCGCGCGCTTTCGCCCTTCGCCGAGATTCGCGAGCCGCGCCCGGGCTCGACCGATCCGATCGGCGAATTGCTGGCGCAGAACCTCTCGGTGCTCGTGCTGGCCGATATCGGCGCGCTCGATCGCGACACCGCCGACAAGGTCAACGCCTTCATCGAGCGCGGCGGCGTGCTGCTGCGCTTCGCAGGCGCGCGCCTCGCCGCGGCGTCCGACGAGCTGACGCCGGTGCGCCTGCGCCGCGGCGGCCGCACGCTCGGCGGCGGCCTGTCCTGGGAGACGCCGCGCAAGCTCGCACCGTTCAGCCGCGAGAGCCCGTTCTTCGGCACGCAGATCAGCGACGACATCCGCGTCAGCCGCCAGATCCTGGCCGAGCCCGAGGCCGACCTCGCCCGCAAGACCTGGGCGGCGCTGGAGGACGGCACCCCGGTCGTCACCGGCGAGCGCCGCGGCGACGGCATGCTGGCCATGATGCACGTCACCGCCGACACGACCTGGTCGAACCTGCCGCTCTCGGGCCTGTTCGTCGAAATGCTGCGCAAGATCGTTGCCCTGTCGGGAACCAATGCGGCGGAGCCGCAGGCCGGCGACGCCCGGGTCGAGACCCTGTCGCCGACCCGTGTCCTCGACGGGCTCGGCGCCTTCCGCAGTCCGCCGGTGACGGCACAACCGGTGCCGCGCAGCTTCACCGGCCGCGCCACCCTTGCCCACCCGCCCGGCATCTATGGGCCCAGCGACGGAACCATGGCCGTAAACACGCTCGCTCCGGCCGACAGCCTCGCTACGCTCGATCTCGCCGCACTCGGCGCCCCGCTCCTGCCGGTCGACCAGCCGGTGGCCAAGGACATAAGGCCCCAGCTCCTGGTGCTCGCACTCGTCCTGCTGGTCGCCGACACGCTGGCGACGCTCTGGCTCGGCGGCCGGCTCAATCTGGCGCGCCTGCGCCGGGCCGCGCCGGTCGCGATCCTGGTCGCGCTTGCCTTCGGCATGCTCGCCGCTCCCCAACCTCTGCTGGCGCAGCCCGCCCCTGTCCCCGCCGCGCCGCCCGACCAGCGCCCGCCGATCCCGCGCGAGCTCTTCGCCGCCGGCGCGGTGACGCGGCTGGCCTATGTCATCACCGGCGACAAGGCGGTCGACGACATGTCGAAGGCCGGTCTTGCCGGCCTCAACATCGTGCTCGGCGCCCGCACTGCGCTCGAACCCGGCGAAGCGGTCGGCGTCGATGCCGCCCGCGACGAGCTCGCCTTCTTCCCGATCCTGTACTGGCCGGTCGTCGCCGGCCGGCCGATCCCCTCGGCGGAGACCCTGCGCAAGCTCGAAGCCTATATGAAGGGCGGCGGCCTCGTGATCTTCGATACCCGCGACGCGATGAGCGCGCGTCCCGGCGGCGGCGTCACACCCGAGGGCGACCAGCTCCGCCGCATGCTGCAGACCCTCGACATCCCGGAGCTGGAGCCGATCCCGCGCGACCACGTGCTGACCAAGACCTTCTACATCCTCGACGGCTTCGTCGGCCGCTACGACACCGGCACGACCTGGGTCGAGATCCTGCCGCCTGCAGGCGAGGACGGCCGGCGGCCGGCCCGGGCCGGCGACAGCGTCTCGCCGATCGTCATCACCTCGAACGACCTCGCCGCGGCCTGGGCCGTGGGGCGGCGCGGCGAGGCGGTGGTGCCGATGTCGGGCAGCGATCCGCGCCAGCGCGAAATGGCGCTGCGGGCCGGCGTCAACCTCGTGATGTACGCGCTCACCGGCAACTACAAGGCCGATCAGGTCCATGTCCCGGCCCTGCTCGAAAGGCTCGGCCAGTGATGGGGCGGGCCGGCATGAGATTGGAAGTCTAGCCGATGTGGAGTCTCACCTTCGCGCCGCTGGTGCCGCTGCCGCTGCTGATCGGGCTTGCGGTGCTGGCCGCGCTTGCCGCCGGCGCGGCGCTGGTGCTCGCCGGCCGCAGCGCCATCCTGCGGGCGCTGGCGCTGACCGTGCTGACGCTGGCGCTCGCCGACCCCTCGCTGGTCTTCGAGGAGCGCGAGCCGGTCAAGGACGTGGTCGCCGTCGTCGTCGACCGCTCCGGCTCGAACCGACTGTCCGACCGCTCGGCGCAGACGCAGGCCGCCCAGGCGGAGGTCGAGCGCCAGCTTCGCGGCGTCAGCGGCGTCGAGTCGCGCACCGTGGAAGTCACCGACGCGCAGGGCGCCGGCGACGGCACCCGGCTGTTCGAGGCGCTGGCATCGAGCCTCGCCGACGTGCCTTCCGAGCGCGTCGCGGGCGCGATCGTGATCAGCGACGGCCTCGCCCATGACGCGCCGGCGACGGCCGAGGCTCTCGGCCTGCGTGCCCCGCTGCATGTCCTGACCACCGGCCGCGAGGCCGAGATCGACCGCCGCATCGTGCTGGTCGATTCGCCGCGCTTCGGCATCGTCGGCAAGGACCAGAACATCCGCCTGCGCGTCGTCGAGAAGGGCGGGCCCGGCCGCGCCGCGCTGACTGTGCGCCGCGACGGGGAGGTCATCGCGCGCCGCGAGGTCATCGCCGGGCAGACGGTGCAGGTGCCGGTCCGGATCGACCGCGGCGGGCCGAACGTCGTCGAGATCGAGGCCGCCCCGCTCGACAACGAGCTGACGCTCGCCAACAACCGCGCCGTCATTACGATTGATGGCGTCAGAGACAAATTGCGTGTGCTTCTGGTCTCCGGCGAGCCGCATCCGGGCGAGCGCACCTGGCGCAACCTGCTCAAGGCCGACGCCAATGTCGACCTCGTGCACTTCACCATCCTGCGCCCGCCGGAGAAGCAGGACGGCACGCCGATCAACGAGCTCTCGCTGATCGCCTTCCCGACGCGCGAGCTGTTCCAGGTCAAGATCAAGGATTTCGACCTGATCATCTTCGACCGCTACGCCAACCAGTCGATCCTGCCGCTGCTCTACTTCGACAACATCGTCCGCTATGTCCGCGAGGGCGGCGCCCTGCTGGTTGCCGCCGGGCCGGAATATTCCGGCTCGCAATCGCTGGCGCGCACGCCGCTCGGCCAGATCCTGCCGGCCCAGCCCGATGGCAGCGTCATCGACGAGGCCTATCGCGCCCGCGTCAGCGAGCCCGGCCGCCGCCACCCCGTCACCCGCGACCTGCCGGGCGCCGAGGTCGAGCCGCCGCGCTGGGGCGAATGGCTGCGCATGGTCGGCGCCCGCGCCCGCACCGGCTCGGCCGTGATGACCGGCCCGGGCGAGCGCCCGCTGCTGATGCTGGCACGCGAGCAGAAGGGCCGCGTCGCCCTCTTCCTCTCCGACCATGCCTGGCTCTGGGCCCGCGGCTTCCGCGATGGCGGCCCGCATCTCGACCTGCTGCGCCGGCTCGGCCACTGGCTGATGAAGGAGCCCGATCTGGAGGAGGAGGCGCTGCGTGCCGTCGCGCGCGGCCGCAATCTCGAGATCGAGCGTCAGACGCTGGGCGATGCGCCGGCTCCGGCGACGATCACCGCTCCCGACGGTTCGACCCGCACCGTGCCCTTCGAGCCCGGCCGCCCCGGGCTGTTCACCGCCCGCACGGCGACGACCGAGTTCGGCCTGCACAAGATCACCACCGAGAACCTCACCGCCTTCGCCAGCGTCGGCCCGGAGAACCCGCGCGAGCTGATGGAGGTGGTCAGCGATCCGACCAAGCTCGAAACGCTCGCCGAGGCCACCGGCGGCTCCTCGCGCCGGATCGGCCAGGAGAGCGGCTCCGGCGTCAGCGTGCCGCGGATCGTGCCGGTGCGCTCGGGGCGGCAATTCGCGGGGGCCGACTGGATCGGCCTGCACATCAGCGATTCCGGCATCGTCCGCGGTGTCCAGATCTCGCCGCTGTTCATCGGGCTGATCGGACTTGCCCTGCTCTTCGGCGCGCTGGTCGCCGGCTGGATCGGCGAGAGCGGCCGCAGGTTCAAGCGCGAGGCATAGCACTCGCGTCATGCTCGGGCTTGTCCCGAGCATCTCAGGCCGGACGAGGTGCCGGTCGGCGTCTTCTCGTCGAGAGATTCTCGGGTCTGCGCTTCGCTCCGCCCGAGAACGACGCGCTTTATCTAGCGCAGCGGCACAACCGCGCCGCTGCGCTTTGCCAGCACGCCTTCGACGAGCTCGAGCGCCAGGAAGCGGCCGGGGTCGGCCGGGCCCGGAAGCATCAGCTGTCCCGGCCTGATCGGCTTGAAGCCGAAGCGCGCGTAATAGGGCGCGTCGCCAACGAGCAGGACCAGCTCGTGGCCGGCGGCCCGCGCCGCCTCGATCGCGGCGTTCATCAGTGCAGCCCCGATGCCGCGCCCCTCGAAAGCCGGATCGACCGTCAGCGGCCCAAGCATCAGCCCTGGTCCGCCACCGGCCAGGATCGGCGTCACCCGCACCGAGCCGACGAGGAAGGTGCCGACATGGCTGGCGAAAGACAGGGCCGGGTCCGGCGGCCGGCCCTCGCGCAGGCGAAAGGCGGTGCGGGCATAGCGCCCCGGCCCGAAGGCACGCTCATGCAGGCGCTCGATCGCGGCGGCGTCGCCCGGCAGTTCCTGGCGGATGGTCAGAGGCAGGGAGGTCATGGTCGCGAGCGGGATGGCGGAATTTGTCGGAAATGGCAATTGGCGGCGATGCAGGTCGCCGTGGCGTCAGACCGGGCGTGCCCATAGGTCCTGATGGCCGATGCGGCCGGAAACCGCCTCGCGCTTGGCCGCAAGCCAGCTTTCGATCGTCTCCGGCTCGACATGTCCGGTCTCGGCGACCGCCGCGGCGATGCCGGCGGCCAGTTCGCGCGTCAGCGTCGCGCTCCCCGCGTCGAGCAGCCAGGGACTTTCGCCGACGGTAACGGCGCAGCCCGACTTGCGGAAGGCCTGCGCCAGCGTCTCGGTCGCCTCCGGTCCGGCGGCGGGACCAAAACCCTTGTCGCTGTGCTGGTGGTGGTTGAAGGCGACGAGCATCCTGGCATCGGCCGGATGGGCCGGCTCCCAGCTCTCCCGCCCGTCATAGGTCAGCGCCGTGTAGAGCGGCAGCCGCTGGCTCGCCAGCGAGGCGACGAAGCGCTCCAGCCAGCGCACCGAAGTCAGGTCGAACAGCGCGGCGGCGGTGACAAGGTCGGGCTGCCAGCCCAGCACCCATTCGAGATCGGTATTGAGGTCGGCGCGGCGGAAATCGACCGTCAGCGACTTCTCGCCCTTGCGCAGCACGAGCTCCTCACCCAGCCCTTCCGCCTCGTCGGCCCAATCGGTGAGGCGCTCGCGAGCCACCGCAAGCAGGCGCGCATCGAAATCGACCAGCGTCCAGTACTGACGCGCCGGCAGCACCGAGTAGGTGCCGCGCAGATTCGAGCCGGCGCCGCAGCCGAGATCGACGATCGTCAGCGATTGCCGGCTGGAGAAGGTGGCGCCGACCGCGGCCAGCACCTGCGGGTTGCGGGCGGCATGGTCGGCCGGCTCGCGCAAGGCGAGCCAGTCCGGGGAAAATCCACTCATGGTGACACCTTCGCACAGGTTTCGGCGACGATTGTCGCGGTCTGCCGCCAAGCTGGCAATGCGCCGGCGGCATGCCAGGCGGCGTCGGAACGCCGTTTGCGCTCCTCGCCATCGGCAAGGAGGCGGGCGAGCCCGGCGCGCAACGCTTCGGCATCGCCGGGGGAAACCTTCAGCGCTGCCGCATCGGGCGCCGTCTCTGCCGCCGCACCGCCGGTGGTGCAGAGGATCGGCAGGCCGCGCGCCAGCGCTTCCGTCAGCACCATGCCATAGCCCTCGAACAGCGAGGGCAGGACGAAGAGATCCGCGCCGGCATAGGCGGCCTCGAGCGTCGCCTGGTCGACCGCACCGGCAATCCGGACATGATCGCCGAGACTGGCTGCAGCGATCTGCGCCGCCAGCGCTGCCGCGGTCGCCGGCGCCCGGTCGGCGCCGATGATGGTCAGCCGCCAGTTCCGCTCGGCCAGTCCGGCGAGCGCCTCGACCAGCACGTCATAGCCCTTGCGCGGCACCAGCGAGCCCACCGCGAGCAGCTGGAGCGGCGCGCCTGCGGCAGAGCCTGTGGCGCGCGGCGCCGGATCAACGCCCGGCTCGGCCACGGTGATGCGGGTTTCCGGCACGGAAAAATCGCTGACGAGCAGACGCTTTGTGGCTGGGCTGGTGACGATGACGGCACTGGCATGGCGCAGCGCTGCGGCTTCCCTCGCCAGCAAGGCCGCCGCGCGTTCCGGGGAAAGCCCCGCCTCGAGCCCGAGCGGATGGTGCACCAGTGCGACGACACGGCCGGCAAGCCCGGCCGCGATGCTCTCCGGGAAGGCGCCATAGGCAAGCCCATCGATCAGCAGCACCCGGTCATAGGGCTGCGACAGGATCGCCCTGCCGGTCTCGGCGAGATCGGCCTCGCTCGGAGCGGGAAAGCTGCCCGGAAGCTCGAGATGATGCGCCGCCACGCCCATCTGCGCCCACTCCGCCAGCAGCCGCCGGTCATAGGCATAGCCGCCGGTCGGCAGCGACAGATCGCCGGGAATGGCGAAGGCGATCTCGCTCACGCGAGCGCGCCCTCATAGCTGGCGCGGGCGAGGTCGGTTTCGTGCAGGGTGACGCGGATCTTGGCGAGGCCGGCGCCGTCGGCGCCGAGCGCGCCCGATTTCGCCGCGGCCGACATCGCGTCGAAGATGTGCTTGCAGAGGAATTCCGTGGTCGTCAGCACGCCCTTGAACTGCGGCAGCGCGTCGAGATTCTGGTAGTTCAGCGGCTTCAGCGTCTTGTTGAGGACATCGAGCGCGGCGCCGATGTCGACCACCACGTTCTGCTTCGTCAGATGTTCGCGGAAGAAGGCGACATCGACGATGAAGGTCGCACCATGCATCCCCTGCGCCGGGCCAAAGAACGGGTCCGGCAGGGAGTGGCCGATCATGATGCGGTCGCGGACTTCGACGGAAAACATGCGTGGTCTCCTTCAGCACAGTCTGCTTAAGGCCGCCGCGCGCTTCTGCCTACCCTCCCCGACGCGAGTCGTCCCGGGCGACCGAAGGGAGACCCGGGGCCCATGCCGGAACCTTTATCGGCAAGGCTCAGGCATGGATCCCGGCTCTTCGCTGCGCTCCGGCCGGGATGACCCGGCAATGAGTTTGAGCACTCAATAGCGCAGAACCGCGGTCAGCCCTGCGCCGGCGAACAGCGCCGGTAACCGTTCCGGCGCTTCCGTGAAGGCGATCTCGTCGGTGATCAGCGCATCGAGCCGGGCGTCCGCCAGCAGCGACAGCGCGGCCTGCGTCCGGCGCGCATAGTCGAAGCGCGGCCGGCGCGACGGCGAGACCTGCCCGACCTGTGACGAGACCAGTTGCAACCGCTTCGAATGGAAGGCGCCGCCGAGCGGAACCGCGACCACGCCCTCGCCATACCAGCTCAATTCGACGATGCGGGCCTCGAAGCCGGCCGCGCCGATGGCGGTCGACAGGCCCGCCGCGCTGGCGCTGGCGTGGAAAACGAGATCGGCTTCGCCGGGGCAGTCCTGCGGCAAGGCGAAGTCGAAGCCGAGCGCCGCCGCCAGCGCAGCGCGCCCCGGATCGATGTCGACCAAAGTCACCTGCGCGCCCGGCAACCGCGCGCCGATATAGGCGACGAGCAGGCCGAGCACGCCGCCGCCGACCACGACGGTCCGGTCGGCCGGGCCGGAGCCGGCGTCCCAATGCGCGTTCAGCGCCGTTTCCATGTTGGCGGCGAGCACGGCCCGCCGCGCCGGCACCGCCTTCGGCACCACCACGACGCGGCCGGCCGGCACGACGAAGCGATCCTGATGCGGATAGAGGCAGAACGCGGTCTCGCCGACGAGCACCGGAGGGCCTTCTTCGACGGTTCCGACGGCGCAGTAGCCGTATTTGACCGGGAACGGGAAGGCGCCCTCCTGGAACGGAGCGCGCATGCGGTCATGCTCGGAAACCGGAACCCGCCCTTCGAAGACCAGCCGTTCCGTACCGCGGCTGATGCCGCTCCACAGCGCGCGGACAAGGCAGTCCTGCGGTCCGCGCTGCGGCAGCTCGAGGTCGTTCAGGGCGCATTCACGCGGCGCGACATACCAGAGCGCTGTTGCAGCCGCTTTGCCGCTTGCCTTGGCGGCCTTTGCCGGTTCTATCACTCCGACCTCCGCGACGTTCCCTGCCAGCTTCCGCTCAGCCCATCGCATGACAGAGTCCGCCATGAACCAGCGTCCCGGTCCGACCACGTTCCAGGCGGCGGCGCAAGAGCAACGGCTTGGTCCGGGCCTGACCCCGGCCGGCCTCCAGGCGACAGGAACGCTGCGTGCGCGCCGGCTGCTGGTCGCAGGCCTCAACCTGGCGACGCTCGCCGCCCTGCTCTACGGCCTCTCGCGCGTCCTCTCGGCCGGCGGCTGGAGTGCGGCGGACATCGTGATCTTCATCGCCTTCCTGTTCGGCGCGCCCTGGACGGTGCTCGGCTTCTGGAACGCCGTGATCGGCCTCTGGCTGCTGCATGGCATCGAGGATGGGCAGCGCCGCGTTGCGCCCTTCGCCGCCGCAGGCGATGCCCCGACGCCGATCGCGATCCGCACCGCAATCCTGATGACGCTGCGCAACGAGGACCCGGCTCGCGCCTTCCGCCGCCTCGAGATCGTCAAGGCGAGCCTCGATGCCACCGGCGAAGGCGAGTGGTTCGACTATTTCGTGCTCTCCGACACTGACGACCCGGCAGTCGCCGCGGCGGAGGAAAAGCTCGCCGCCTCCCTTGCCGCCACGATCGGCGACGCCTCGCGCCTGACCTATCGCCGCCGCACCGATAATACCGGCTACAAGGCCGGCAATGTCCGCGACTTCTGCGAACGCTGGGGCGAGCGCTACGAGGTCATGCTGCCGCTCGACGCCGACAGCGTCATGTCCGGCGCGGCGATCGTGAAACTCGCCCGGATGATGCAGGCCTGGCCGAAGCTCGGCATCCTGCAGAGCCTCGTCGTCGGCATGCCGAGCAAATCGGCCTTTGCGCGCATCTTCCAGTTCGGCATGCGCCACGGCATGCGGCCCTACACCATGGGCTCGGCCTGGTGGATCGGCGATTGCGGCCCGTTCTGGGGCCATAACGCCATGGTCCGGATCGCGCCCTTCCGCGACGAGTGCCATCTGCCGGTCCTGCCGGGTGGCCCGCCGCTCGGCGGCCATGTCATGAGCCATGACCAGGTCGAGGCGACCCTGATGCGCCGCGCCGGCTATGAAGTGCGCGTCCTGCCGGTCGAGATGGGCAGCTGGGAGGAGAACCCGCCGACCATGCTCGAATTCGCCCGGCGCGACCTGCGCTGGTGCCTCGGCAACCTGCAATATCTCAAGCTGATGGATATCCCGGGGCTCAAGTTCATGAGCCGCTTCCAGCTCGCCTGGGCGATCCTGATGTTCATCGGCCTGCCGGCCTGGACGCTGATGATCGCGCTGCTGCCGGTGAAGGTCTGGGAGGATCGCGGCCTCGCCGATTACCCGGCCGGCCTGGCCGCCACTCTCTATGTCCTGTTCTTCGCGATGTATCTCTCGCCGAAGCTCGCCGGCTTCGCCGACATCCTGCTCAGCAAGGGCGGCACCAAGCGCTATGGCGGGACCGGCCGCTTCGTCGCCTCCTCGCTGATCGAGATCGTCTTCGCCTTCCTGCAGGGCGCGGTCTCGACCTTCCGGACCACGATCTTCATGGTCGGCCTCGCCTTCGGCAAGGCGAGGATCGGCTGGAACGGCCAGGCCCGCGATGCCCACGCCCTCTCCTTCGCCACCGCCTTCGCGGGCTTGTGGCCGCACCTGCTCTTCGGCCTCTACATCTTCGGGGCGCTCGCCTTGCTTTCGCCGACGGTGCTGCTCTGGTCGCTGCCGCTGACCGCGGGCTACGTGCTGGCGATCCCCTTCGCCATGCTCACCGCCTCGCCGGCGCTCGGCCGCTGGTTCGCGCGCCGCGGCCTCTGCGGCATCCCGGAGGATTTCGATCCGCCGGCCGAGCTCACCGCCATTCTGGCGGGCGAGCCGAAATGAAGTCCGTCGCCTATCCCAAGGGCACGGCGAAAAGCCTGTCGCGCTCGCTGCGCGTCTACCATGGCGACCGGGTCCGCAACGCCGCGATGGATACCCTCTACGCCCGGTTTCTCGGCCCCGGCGACCTCGCCTTCGATATCGGCTCGCATGTCGGCGATCGCATCTCCTCCTTCCGCCGGCTCGGCGCGCGCGTCGTCGCCCTCGAGCCGCAGCCGGGCCCGGCCCGCGCCATCCGGCTGATCCATGGCCGCGACCCCGATGTCACCCTGGTCGAGGCTGCCTGCGGCGACCGGCCGGGCACGGTGGCGCTCCGGATCAACAGCGCCAACCCGACGGTCTCGACCGTTTCACAGGATTTCGTCGGCGCCGCCAGCAATGCCGATGGCTGGCGCGAACAGGTCTGGGACCGTGAACTCTCGGTTCCCTGCACCACGCTCGATGCGCTGATCTGCCGGTACGGCCTGCCGGCCTTCGTCAAGATCGATGTCGAGGGTTTCGAGGCGCATGTGCTGGCCGGGCTGACGCGGCCGGTCCCAGCACTCTCCTTCGAATTCACCACCATCCAGCGCGACGTCGCCGAGGCCTGCCTCGCTCTCGTCGAGGCGCTCGGTCCCTACCGTTTCAATGTCGCGCTCGGTGAAAGCCAGAAGCTGGTCTTCCCGGAGGCGGTCGGCACCGAGGTCATGGGCGGCTATATCCGCGACCTGCCGCACACCGCCAATTCGGGCGATATCTACGCCATCCTGCAAGGTTGATTCGATGATGATGACGCTTCCTGCGCGCCTGCGCCCACTGCTCGTTCCACTGGCGCTTCTGTTCGCCCTGCCGGCCCATGCTGCCAGCGATGTCGCCGTCGAGGTCAAGAACGAATCCGAGCCGGTGCTTTGTGCCGAAAAGGACAACGTCACCATCAAGGCGATCTCGCCGGAGGTCCGGCGCTTCCGCATCGAGGCGGCGCATCCGGCCTACATCGCCGGGCTCCTGCGCGACAACTGGGATGCCGACTGGACGGATTGCGACATGACCGGCGATCCGGTCTTCAAGGCACCCGTGCCGCCGCAGCGGGTCACCTTCTACGAGAGCATCGAGTACTGGCTGGTCGGCTACACCTTCGAGAGCTTCTGGCGCCCGGCCGAGACGACCTTCCGGGTCGGCGACCGCGTCGAGAAGGGCTTGCACCTCGTCCAACTCTGGAAGCTCGGCAAGACCGGCTCCTATGAGGTGCTCGTCGTCTATCCGCAGGACGGCTACTGGCGCGTCCGGCCGCTGCCGCCGCAGCAGCTCTCCGCCGCGGCTTACGGCTCCTCCTTCCTGTTCGGCCCGGTCGAGCAGGACGGCGCCCGGCCGGTGGTGAACATCAGGGAGATCGCCTTCGACCCGAAGACGCTCTCCTTCAACCTCGCCTTCAAGGACGGCTCCGCCGGCACGCTCAAGCTCGACAGCGTCGACCAGAACCGCATGGTGCTCGACGCGGTGCTCGACAAGCCGGTCACCGGCGGCAAGGCCTTCGCCGCGCTGCGCTCGATGTATGTCACCGAATTCAACAACGACGTCGCCCGCATCGCCATCCGCGAGCCCGGCGCCAAGGGCTGGCGCGAGGAGCCCCTGATGCCCTTCACCGGCGGCAAGGCGACCGATGTCTGGATGGGCCGCGCCACCCATTCGCGCCACAACACCTCCTCGCCCGACATGGTCTTCCGCAACTTCTCGAAGGACCCGAACCCGCCGGCCAAGCCGGAAGCGAAGAAGTAGCCTTCGCACGAGCGACTCCCTCGAAGGTCATCCCGGACAAGCCGCGTCAGCGGCGCCGATCCGGGACCCATGCCTGAACGGTTCCGGCATGGGTCCCGGGTCTCCCTGCGGTCGCCCGGGACGATAGCGAGTTTTCAGAGCGAGGCGCATGGGCTAGGCGTCAGATTGCGGACCGGGGGCCTCTTCATGGACGTGACGATCCTGAGCCTCGCCCTCGGTGCGATCGTGGCTGGTTTCGTGCAGGGTCTCTCCGGCTTCGCCTTCAGCCTGGTCGCCATGACGATCTGGGCCTGGACGCTGGATCCCAAGCTCGCTGCCGTCATGGCGGTCTTCGGCAGCCTCACCGGGCAGATCATCGCCGCCCTCTCGGTTCGCCGCGGCTTCGACTTCGCCCGGCTCTGGCCCTTCCTGCTCGGCGGCCTCGCCGGCATCCCGATCGGCGTCGGGCTGCTGCCGTTGCTCGATGCGAACCTGTTCAAGGCGGCGCTCGGCTGCCTGCTCGTCATCTGGTGCCCGACCATGCTGCTCGCGCCGCATTTGCCGGCCATCCGCTTCGGCGGCCGCGTGGCCGATGGCGTGATCGGGCTCGCAGGCGGCATCATGGGCGGATTCGGCGGCTTTACCGGCGTGTTCCCGACGCTGTGGTGCACCTTGCGCCGGCTCGACAAGCATACCCAGCGCAGCATCATCCAGAACTTCAACCTGGCGACGCTCGCCGTCACCATGGCGGCCTATCTCGCCAGCGGCACGGTCACCCGCGAGATGCTGCCGATGTTCGCCGTCGTCGCTCCGGCCATGCTGATCCCGACGCTGCTGGGTACGCGGCTTTACATCGGCATCAGCGAAGCGGCCTTCCGCAGGATCGTGCTGGGGCTGCTGACATTGTCCGGCTTTGCTCTGCTCGCATCGTCGTTGCCGAAGCTCGCAGGCCGCTTCTGAATGGCGCCGGGCCAGAGCCGCAGCTGAGCCGACATCCTGCCCAGCATGCCGGAACGGAGTGCCGCCAGTCGCGTTATCCGCATGACGCGGCGGGCGGATCGGACTAGCTTGCCCCGGCTGAATCGATTGAAGAGAATTCCATGCCTCGCTTCGCCGCCAACCTTTCGATGATGTTCACCGAATGGGCCTTCCTCGACCGCTTCAAGGCGGCGTCCGAGGCCGGCTTCGAGGCCGTCGAATTCCTCTTTCCCTATGAGCACCCAGCGGAGAAGGTCGGTCTCGCCCTGGCCGGCGGCGAACTCGAACAGGCCCTGTTCAACCTGCCGCCGGGCGACTGGGACAAGGGCGAGCGCGGCATGGCCGCGATCCCCGGCCGCGAGGCCGAATTCCGCAAGGGCATCGAGACTGCCTTGGCCTATGTCCACGAGACCGGGGTCAAGCGCCTTCACATGATGGCCGGCCACGCCGACCCGAACGATCCCGCGGCGCAGGAGGCCTATCGTGCCTCGCTCGCCTATGCCGCCGACAAGCTCGGCGAGCACGGCATCGACCTCCTGCTCGAGCCGATCAACGGCAAGGACATGCCGGGCTATTTCCTCAACGACTTCGACCAGGCAGCGGCCTATGTCCGCGAATCCGGCCGGCCGAACGTCAAGCTGCAGTTCGACATGTATCACTGCGAGCTGATCCACGGCGGTGTCGGCGCACGCCTGGAGGCACTCTACCCGCTCGTCGGCCATGTCCAGATCGCCAATGCCGAGGGCCGGCACGAGCCTGACGGCACCAGGCCGGACTATCCGCGACTGTTCACCCAGCTCGATTCGCTCGGCTATCCCGGCTTCGTCGGCTGCGAGTACCGCCCGCGCGCCGGCACGCTCGAAGGGCTGGGCTGGTTTGCCGACTGGAAGGCGCCGGCTTGAGCGCCCCGCTCTTCCCCTGCCCGGTCCTGATCGCCGACATCGGCGGCACGAACTGTCGTCTGTCGCTGCTGTCCAAGCACGGCGCCGAGCCGGAGCCCCTCGCCCGCATCAGTACTGGTGCCCATCCGACCCCGGAAGCCGCACTCGAAGCAGTGCTCGCCACGCTCCACGACAGGCCGCGCTCGGCGATCCTGGCGGTCGCCGGTCCGCTCGACGGGCGCGCGGCCCAGCTGACCAATGCAAACTGGCACTTCGACGGGCCGCAGCTGGCGCAGGCGCTCGGGTTCGAGCAGGGCCTGCTGGTCAATGATTTCGAGTCTCTGGCCGCTTCGCTCGCCGTGCTGCGCGAGGGCGACGTCACGACCCTGGTGCCGGGCCGGCCCGAGGCGACCGGCCCGCGCCTGGTGCTCGGGCCCGGCACCGGCTTCGGCGCCGCAGCGCTGTTGATGCGCGGCAAGGCCGGCGTGCTGGTGCCGACCGAATGCGGCCATATCGGCATCGGCCCGGAGGACCCGGCCGAGACACGGCTCTGGCCAGCACTGGCGGAAGGCCTGCCGCGTGTGACGATCGAGGCGCTGCTGCGCGGCGACGGGCTCGTGCGCTTCCACCGGGCCGTAGTGCAGGAATCCGGCCTCTCCGAGCCCGATGTCAGCGCCGCCGACGTCACCACCCTCGCCCTCGACGGCAACCCGGCGGCGCTGAAGGCCGTCATCTGCTTCTGGCGCTTGCTGGCGCGCGTCGCCGGCGATCTCGCCCTCGCCTTCAAGGCGACCGGCGGGGTCTATCTTGCCGGCGGCATCGCGCCGCGTATCCTGCCGCTCGCCGACAAAGCGACGATCCACGCCGTGTTCAGCGGCAAGCCGCCGGTCGAGGATCTCGCAGCCCGCTTCGCCCTGCATGTCATCACCTGCGACGCCCCCGCCGAACGGGGTATCGCCGCGATCGCCAGCGCGCCGGCGCGTTTCGGGCTCGACGATCCCGCGCGGTTGTGGTTTGCGTGAACCCGCTGCGGCTCGCCTGACGCCGCAGCACTCCCTTTCTCGCTTTCGAGCCGCGCCCGCCTTGTCCCAGCTCTACGGCATCCAGGTCCTGCGCGCGCTCGCGGCGCTGATGGTCGCCGTGCACCATGTCCAGTCGGATGCCGGCTTCCTGGCGGAGCGGGCCGGCGCGCAGTTCTCGCCCTGGCACCTGCTGCCCTGGACCGCCGGCGTCGACCTGTTCTTCGTCATCTCCGGCTTCATCATGGTCCACGCCTCGGCCGGCCTGTTCGGCAAACGCGACGGCGCGCGCCTTTTCCTCGCCCGCCGCGTCGCCCGGATCGTGCCGCTCTACTGGGCGGCGACGACCTTGTTCCTGCTCGTGCTCGCTGCCTCGCCGGCCCTGGTCAACTCGGCCGCCCCGACATTCGGGCAGATCGCCGCCTCCTACCTGTTCTGGCCGGCTCCCAACGCCGCCGGCGCCCTCCAGCCGGTCTATTCGCTGGGCTGGACGCTGAACTATGAGATGCTGTTCTACGCCCTGTTCGCGGCGGCGCTGCTGCTGCCGCGCGCGCTGGTCGTGCCGGCGACGGCTCTGGCGCTGGCGGGGCTGGTCGCCGCCGAGGCTGCCGGCCCCCTGCCGCTGCCTTTCGGCTTCTGGGGCCAGCCGATCGTGCTCGAATTCGCCGGCGGCATGGCGGTCGCCCTGCTACGGAACCGCGGCCTGCGCCTCGATGGCCGTTTGCGCTGGCTGATGGTCGCGGCCGGAACGGCGCTGCTGGTCGCGGCAGTCGGCAATGCCTGGGCCGAGACGCCCTGGGGATCCCTCGCCTTTCGCGGCCCGGCGGCGCTCCTCCTCGTTACCGCCGCCGCCTGCGGCAAGGGACGGTCGGCGCCCTCGGCGCTGGTGCGCCTGCTCGCCCGGCTCGGCGACGCCTCCTATGCGCTCTATCTCATCCATCCCTTTGCGATGCGCGCCATGCGCGAGCTTTTCCTGCGCGTCGCTCCCGGGGCGACGGGACTGTTCGTCGTGGCGGCGCTGGCCGCCGCGATCCTTGCCGCCTTCGCCGTGTACCGCTGGTTCGAGCGGCCGCTGACGAAGACGCTGCGGCGCCTGCTGCGGGCGTGAAAGCCTGAGCGCCGCGTCCTTCTCGGGCGGAGCCCTCGGGTCCGACCTTCGGTCGGCCCAAGGATAAACTCCGCGCAGATCCGAGAATCTCTGCCCGGGGATGCCCGGGTCAAGCCCGGGCATGACGGCCCCGTGCTCGTCCGCTACCCCTTCAGCCGCATGCCCTTCAGCGATTGGCCGACCACGCCGCCGGCGCGCCGCCGCTCCGGCCGTCTCGCCACAATCGCCGCGACATGTTCGGGCTGCGGGAAATAGCCGCGCTCCATGATTTCCAGCGTATATTCCTCATAGGTCAGGCCGAGTTCCTCGGCCCGCTCCATCCGCCGCAGCACGATGCCGCTCGGCTTGCGCCAGGCCTTGCGATGCGCGGTACGCCACTCGAAATAGCGGGCGATCTCGCCCTTGCCCCATTCCGGTTCATGCGGCTTCTCCACCAGCGGCGGGCCGCCATTGTCGCCCATCCTCGCCGGGCGGGGCTTGCGAAGCTTCGGCTGTCTCACAGGGCCTCTCATCCACTAAAAGATACGATTCGTATCCTATGGTGGACAGGCAAATTCGGTGCCGGGCGTGACAGTGGCGGCCGGGCGGTCTATCCGGGCGGCCTGACATCGAAGGAACGCCATGGCCCCCCTGCTGCATCTCCGCGACGTTGCTCTCACCTTCGGCGGCCATCCGCTGCTCGAGGGCGCCGAGATCGCGGTTTCCGCCGGCGAGCGGGTCTGCCTGGTCGGCCGCAACGGCTCCGGCAAGTCGACCCTGCTCAAGATCGTGGCTGGGCTGGTCGAGCCGGACAGCGCCGAGCGGTTCGTCCAGCCGGGCGCGACCATCCGCTATCTGCCGCAAGAGCCCGACTTTTCCGGCTACAAGACCTCGCTTTCCTATGTCGAGGCGGGGCTCGGACCCGGCGACGATGCCTATCGCGCGCAATACCTGATCGAGGAACTGGGCCTGACCGGCGAGGAAGATCCGGCCAGCATGTCGGGCGGCGAATCGCGCCGCGCCGCACTCGCCCGCGTGCTCGCGCCCGAGCCCGACATCCTGCTGCTCGACGAGCCGACCAACCATCTCGACCTGCCCGTGATCGAATGGCTCGAGCAGGAGCTGAAATCGTTGCGCTCGGCCATGGTGCTGATCAGCCATGACCGCCGCTTCCTGAGCTCGCTCTCGCGCGCCACGATCTGGCTCGACCGCGGCGTCACCCGGCGCGTCGAGCGCGGCTTCGGCGAGTTCGAGGCCTGGCGCGACGAGGTGCTGGCGCAGGAGGAACTCGACCGCCACAAGCTCGACCGCAAGATCGCCCGCGAGGAGGATTGGCTGCGCTACGGCGTCAGCGCCCGGCGCACCCGCAATCAGCGCCGGCTCGGCGAACTGCATGGCCTGCGCGAGCAGCGCCGCACCGCCCGCCACGCCGTCGGCTCCGTCCGGCTCGAAGCGAGCGAGGCGCAGGCCTCCGGCAAGCTGGTGATCGAGGCCGTCGACATCGCCAAGGCCTATGACGGTCGGCCGGTGGTCAAGGACTTCTCATTGCGCGTCGCCCGCGGCGACTGCATCGGCATTGTCGGTCCCAACGGCGCCGGCAAGACGACACTGATCAACCTGCTCACCGGCGCGCTCAAGCCCGACTCAGGGAAGGTCAAGCTCGGCGCCACGCTCGAGATGGTGACGCTCGACCAGCGCCGCGAGAGCCTCGATCCGGCGACGCCGCTCGGCGACGCGCTGACCGGCGGCGGCTCGGACCAGATCATGGTCGGCGGCCAGCCGCGCCATGTCATCAGCTACATGAAGGACTTCCTGTTCCAGCCGATCCAGCGCGGCACCGCGGTCGGCGCGCTCTCGGGTGGCGAACGTGGCCGGCTGATGCTGGCCCGCGCCCTCGCCAAGCCCTCCAACCTCTTGGTGCTCGACGAGCCGACCAACGATCTCGACATCGAAACGCTCGACCTGCTGCAGGAACTGCTCGCCGACTATGCCGGCACCGTGCTGCTGGTCAGCCATGACCGCGACTTCCTCGACCGCGTCGTCTCCTCGACCCTGATCTCGGACGGCGACGGCGTCTGGACCGAGTTCGCCGGCGGCTATTCCGACATGCTGGCCCAGCGCGGCCGCGGCGTCGGCGCCAAGGCGCGCGCCGTCCCGGTGAAGACGGCTGCGTCCGGGCCGCAGAAGGCCGCCCTCGCAGCAGGCGCGACAGCCCCGAAGCGCAAGCTCTCCTTCAACGAGCAGCACGCTCTGAAGACGCTGCCCCAGCAGCTCGGGAAGCTGCAGACCGAGGCCGGCAAACTCAACGCCGCGCTGGCGGGCGATCTCTACACCCGCGACCCGAAGCTCTTCGCCAAGGCGACCGCCCGGCTGGACGAGGTGACGCGCGAGATCGCCGAGGCCGAGGAGCGCTGGTTGGAGCTGGAGATGCTGCGCGAGGAAATCGGGGCGTAAGGCGCGGGGAACCCCTCTCCCGGATGGGAGAGGGGCAGGGGTGAGGGACCGCCGCTGATTATTGAAGCGATGCAGGGTCGCTGTGCCTTCTGCGGATAGGGCAGGCCCTCATCCCTGCCCTTCTCCCACACGGGAGAAGGGTTCCCCGCGCCCTTCATCCGGCGCTCCGCCCGAGAACGCCATCGGCCCATACCTTTTCGCTATCCGCCCAATCGCGAAAGCGTATTTATCCCGGCCGGCAAATCGCCCCACAGTCGCGCGGCAGAAAGCATCCGAGGAAACACCATGAGACTGAAGGGCAAGACCGCGCTGATTACCGGCGCGGCGCAGGGGTTCGGCTTCGGCATCGCCGAGACCTTCGTGCGCGAGGGCGCCCGCGTCGCCGTGCTCGACATCAACGGCGACAAGGCGAAGGAAGCGGCTAAGGCGATCGGCCGCAAGGCCTTCGCGGTCGCCTGCGACGTCGGCAAGGGCAAGAGCGTCGACAGCGCCGTGGCGAAGGTGATCGCCCGCTTCGGCCGGCTCGACATCGTCGTCAACAATGCCGGCATCAGCCATCGCAACCAGCCGATGCTCGACGTCAGCGAGGCCGAATTCGACCGCGTCTTCGACGTCAACGTCAAGTCGATCTACCTGATGGCCAAGGCGACGGTGCCGCATTTCCGCGAGCATGGCGGCGGCGTCATCCTCAATATCGGCTCGACCGCGGGCGTGCGCCCCCGGCCCGGTCTGACCTGGTACAATGGCTCGAAGGGCGCCGCGAACCTGCTCTCCAAGTCGATGGCCGTCGAGCTCGCGCCTGACCGGATCCGCGTCAACGCCATCGCCCCGGTCGCCGGCGAGACGCCGCTGCTCGCGACCTTCATGGGCGAGGACACGCCGGAGAAGCGCAAGGCCTTCACCGCGACGATACCCTGGGGCCGCTTCTCGACGCCGCAGGACATCGCCAACGCAGCGCTGTTCCTGTGCTCGGATGAATCCGAGATGGTGACCGGCTCGGTGCTCGCCGTCGACGGCGGCCGCTGCGTCTGACGGCGAGACACGCGTCATGCTCGGACTTGATCCGAGCATCTCGCGCCGGAAGAGGCACCTTCTCGTCATGGGATTCTCGGGTCTGCGCTGCGCTTCGCCCGAGAATGACGACGCCGGTTCCTAGACCATCCCGCCGCCGATCAGCGGTATCGACTGCTGCAGCTTCACCGTGCCGTCGAGGTCGAAGCAGCGCCGTTCGAGGGTGATCGCCGGAGCCTCCGCCGTCCCCTCGATCCGCAGCAGATGCCAGGAGGCGAGCTCGCCATGGCCGCCGCGCGGCCCGATCGAGGCCGAGGGCACGCCGACGATCGGCACGTCCCGGCCCGCGCCCGGCCGCCAGGCCAGTGAGAAGCGGTGATTATGGCCGTGCAGGACGAGGTCGGCCCCGACACGCGCCAGCATCGCCTCGAAGGCCGGCGCGTCGAGCAGTTCACGGGTGCGCCGGGCACCGCCGACATAGGGCGGGTGATGGATCAGGATGACGCGGATCAGGCCGTCGGCCTTGGCCTGCGCGAGCATTCGCTCCGCCAGGACGATCTGCGCCGGGCCGATGCGGCCGGTCGCCATCAGCGGCAGCGTCGGGATGCCGGTGTTCATGCCGATCAGAGCGACCGGGCCGCGCCGGCGATACCAGGGGTAGCCGGCCTCGCCGTCGTCGCTGGCGCACCAGGGACCGAGTTCGCCGGCCAGCGCTTTCAGCGAGGAGCGGGCATAGGCGTCGTGATTGCCGGGGACGAACGAGACCTTCTCGCGCGGGCCGAGCGTGTCGAGGAAGGTCAGCGCCGTCTTGAACTCGTTCGGCAGGCCGATATGGGAGACGTCGCCGGTGCAGGCGATGTGGTCGGGCTTCTGCGCCAGGATATCGGCGACGATCAGCCCGAGGATCTCCATGTCATGCGCATGGCGGCGTTTCCGCCGCCAGTTGACATAGCCGGTCGCGCGCTTGCCGATCAGCTCCCGCAGGGAGAACCGGGCGAGCGGCCCGAGATGCGGGTCCGACAGATGCGCAAGCGTGAACACGCCTTGCGCTTGCCCTCAGCAGGCAGGCGCAGTCAAGCGCAGACGCGCAATCGGATGAATGTGACGCAGGGCCCGCGGCCGGCTCAGTTGAGCGAGGCGGTCAGCTCGGAGACGATGCGCGGGTCGGTCAGGGTCAACGCCGGCTTCCAGACGAAGGCGGGCTTGGCCTGAAACCAGGAGGTGATGAGGGCGAGCAACATGACGAATTCCCCAGCGGTGATGTCGGCTTTATCCTCCTGATTTGCGGCGCGTTTGTGTTGGAGCCCGAGGCCAAACAGAGAGCTGTTATGCATACCTTGCATAGACAATTGAGCGACGCTTTGGAAAATGGCGCTGAAATGAGCAGTTCGACTCCGATGCGAAACCCGTCGCGCGCGCCCATCGATCGGCTGCCCAGGCCGCTGCGGCGCCTGATCGGCCAGGTGCTGCACCTGTATTTCCGGGTCAGCCGCGGCATGACGCTGGGCGTCCGCGGCGCCGTCCTGAACGAGGCGGGCGAGGTCCTGCTGGTGCGCCACACCTACACGCCCGGCTGGCACCTGCCGGGCGGCGGCGTCGAGCCGGGCGAGACCGCCGCCGAGGCGCTCAGCAAGGAGCTACGCGAGGAGGCCAATGTCGTGCTGAGCGGGCCGGCCGTGCTGCACGGGCTGTTTCTCAGCTGCGAGAGCTCGCAGCGCGATCATGTCGCGGTCTTCGTGGTCCGCGATTTCGCGCCACCCGCGCCGAAACGGCCCGATTACGAGATCGCCGAAGCGGGCTTCTTCGCGCTTTCGGCCCTGCCGGAAGGCACGACGCCCGGCACACGTCGCCGGCTCGCCGAAATCGCCGCGGGGGAACCCGCCGACGGCCGTTGGTGAGGCCTATCTCACCCCCGGCAGCATGCGCCGCAGCACGCCATCCTTGCGGATGAAGTAGTGATAGAGCGCCGCGCCGATATGCCCGACTATGGCGAGCGCCAGCAGCCTCGCGAGCCAGCCATGCAGCGCAAGCACCCGCTTGGCAGCCTCCTCATCGGGCCTGGCCAGCGCCGGCAGGTTGAACAGGTCGAAGATCGTCAGCGCCGGAAACAGCGAGACCCCGATCCAGCCCAGCAAGGGCACCGCGAGCAGCAATCCGTAGAGCGCCCAATGGACCAGATGGGACGCGGCCTTCTGCCACCATTCGAGTGTCGGCTCGTCAGGCGGAGCGCCGCGCAGCAGCCGGTGGACCAGCCGGCCGGCAGTCAGCCAGAGCACGATGAAGCCGAGCAGCTTGTGCGCGGAATAGAGCCCGTTGGTCAGCCCGTCCCAGAGATTGAGCGTGTTGCCGCGATAGGTCATGCCAAGGCCCAGCGGGATCATCACGAAGACCGCCGCCACCGTGACCCAGTGGAACCGCCGCGCCGCGGCGCTGTAGACGGCATCACGACCTGCGATCCCGGTCATGGGGTCATGTGCCTGCATCATTTCGCATCCACCCCTCGATGCCCCAGATTAGGGCCTGGCACCGCCATTCATCTCGCGTTCAACGTCCCGTTCTTATACGCCACACTGCGGCCAACCGGATGGCTTTCGAAAGTCGCCTGAAATCCGGCTGAGCTCACGAATTTGGGAACCACACACGACTGGACACGTTGTAGCAACGCCGTATTGCGCCGGATGGCATCCGTCCCGCCGAGACGAGCGTATTAGACCATCTCCTCCGCCGCTAGCCGGCGCAATCTGACGGACGCAGCCATGCCTAAGTCGCGTACGCTTTTCGGCCGTCCCGGCGAGACCGAGATCATCGCAGTCGACCGGGCACTCGCCGAATTCCGTGCCGGCCGACCCGTGCTGCTGCGCGACGGCGAGACGCTGGCGCTGGCGCTTTCGGCAGAGCTCGCCGACACCGACATCGCCGGGCGGCTCGACGGCCTCGCCGAAGGCAATGCCCGGCTGGTGCTGAGCGCCGCACGCCTGCGCCGCCTTGGAGCCAAGGGCCGCAGCGAGACCGGCGTCCTCGCCATGCCCGCAATCGACATCGCCCGCGTCGAAGCCCTTGCCCTCAAGATCGAGGCGCGCGTCGATGCGCCGGTCGGTCCGGCCAACGCGCTCGACACCGCGGCACTCGAACTGGCACGGCTTGCGCTCGTCCTGCCGGCGGTGGTCCTGGTGCCGGTTGCCGCGGCGCAAATCGCCGGGGAGCCGCTGGTCGAGGCCAACATCACCGCCATCAACGGCTACCGTGCCGCGCAGGTGGCGACGCTCGCCATCGTCGGCCGCGCGCCGGTGCCGCTGGAAGGCGCGCCCGATACCGAATTCGTGGTCTTCCGCGGCGGCGAGGGCCTGCGCGATCAGGTGGCGATCATCGTCGGCAAGCCGGACCTCTCGGCCGCCGTACCGGTGCGCCTGCACTCCGCCTGCCTGACCGGCGACCTGTTCGGCTCGCTGAAATGCGATTGCGGCGACCAGTTGCGCGAGACGGTCGAGTGGATGGCCCAGAACGAGGGCGGCATCCTGCTCTATCTCGACCAGGAAGGCCGCGGCAACGGCATCTCCAACAAGATGCGCGCCTACAAGCTGCAGAGCCAGGGCTGGGACACCTACGACGCCGACGAAGTGCTCGGCTTCGATCTCGACCAGCGCCATTTCGACTTCGCCGCCGCGATGCTGACCCAGCTCGGCGTCAGCAGGATCACGGCGCTGACCAACAACCCGCTCAAGGTCGGCGCGATCAAGGCGGCCGGGCTGGAAGTCGCGGCGACCCAGCGCGTGCTCGGGCGCCCCAACGTCCACAATGTCCGCTACCTCGCCTCGAAGCGCGACCGGGCCGGCCATTTCATCGACATGGACGCGCTGATGGCGCGGGCCGCACCGAAGGATTGACCTCGCGCCGGGCACTGATCCCGTGTCGGGCATTGATCCCGTGCGGGGCCTGGGGCAGGAAGCGGCCATGTCCGAGCAAGAGCGTCCCGATCCCGCGCCAGCGCGCGCACCCTGGCCCGTCGCCAAGGTCTTCCTGATCATCTGCGCCGCCTGGCTCGCCCTGTCCTGGCCCTGGCTTTCCGGCGTCCTCACCGTTCCCTGGGACGCCAAGGCGCATTTCCACCCGCAATTGCAGTTCCTCGCCAGCGCCCTGCACAAGGGGCTTTCGCCGTTCTGGACGCCCTTCGTCTTCGCCGGCTCGCCGCAGGTCGCCGATCCGCAATCGCTGATCTTCTCGCCGCCCTTCGCCCTGATCGCCCTGGTCAACCCGACCCCGGATTTCCGCTGGAGCGACGGGGCGCTGCTCGGCTCCCTGCTGGTCGGCGCGCTCTGCCTCGCCCTGGTCTTCCGCGACCGGAACTGGCATCCGGCCGGCGCTGTGGTCTGCGCCCTCGCCTTCGCTTTCGGGGCCGCCGCCGCCTGGCGCATCCAGCATGTCGGCCAGGTACTCAGCCTGGCTTATTTCGCCGTCACCCTGCTGCTGCTCTCGCGGGCGCTGGAGCGCGGCTCCTGGAGCTATGGCTTCTGCGCCGGCATCGTCGCCGGCTTCATGGTGCTCGGGCGCGACCAGGTCGCGCTGATCGGCGTCTATGTCCTCTCCGGCCTGGTGCTCGCCGCGATCGCCATGGCGAGCCGGCCGCTGAAGGCCCTCCGGGCCAGCCTGATGCCGCTTTGCCTCGGCGTCGTCGGCGCGGTGCTGGTCGCCGCTGTACCGATCCTGCTCACCGCCTTCCTGGCCCAGGAATCCAACCGGCCCGCGATCGACCTTGCCGGTGCCGGCAAGGGCTCGCTGCACCCGGCCTCGCTGCTGACCGGGATCGTCGCCAATCTCTATGGCGCCGCCGGCCCGCTGGAGAATTTCTGGGGGCCGCCGAGCCCGGCCTGGGAGGCACGCTTCGGCCCGGTCGATCTCTATCTCGCCCGCAACATGAGCGAGCTCTATCTCGGCCTGCTGCCGTTGCTGCTGGTCGTCGGTGTCGGCCTCGTGCGCGGCGGCCTCTGGCGGCGCGAGATCGTGGCGCTCAGCATCGCCGCCATCCTCGTGCTGGTCTACGCGCTCGGACGCTACACGCCGGGCTTCCAGATCCTCTTCGCCGCGCTTCCCGGCATCGATCTCTATCGCCGGCCGGCCGATGCGCTCTTCATCCTCGGCGCACTGCTCGCGATCCTCGGCGGCTATTTCACCCACCTCGTCCTGACGGATACGGCGCCGCGGCCCCGGCCCTGGCAGATCGTCCTCGAGGTTGCGCTGCTCGGCGGCGCCTTCGGCCTCGCCATCTGGCTGGCCTGGACGAGCGGAAGGCTCGGCGTGGCCGCAATCCCGCTGATCACCGCCGCACTCTGCCTGCTGCTGGTCGCAGGCGCCCTCGTCGCGGCGCGCGGGCTGGCCCTGCAGGGCGCCGGCATGGGCGCTGCCATCATTCTCGCCATGACCATGACCATCGATCTCTCGGTCAACAACGGCCCGAGCGAATCGACGGCGCTGCCCGCATCCAGATACGAGGTGCTGCGCGCCGACAGCAGCAACGAGACCATCGGACTGCTCAAGCGTGAGACCGCCCGCACCGCCGGGCCTGACCGGCGCGACCGTATCGAGCTCGCCGGCATCGATTTCCACTGGCCCAATGCCAGCCTCGTCCACGGCCTCGACAACACGCTGGGCTACAATCCCCTGCGGCTCGGCCTCTACAGCGCCGCCACCGGGGCCGGCGATCATGTCGCCCTGCCCGACCAGCGGACCTTCTCGGCGCTGATGCCGTCCTATCGCTCGCTGCTCGCCGACATGCTCGGCCTGCGCTTCATCGCCACCGGCGTGCCGGTCGAGCAGATCGACAAGGCGCTGAAGCCCGGCGACCTCATCCAGATCGCCCGCACTGCCGACGCCTTCATCTACGAGAACCCGCGCGCCCTGCCGCGCGTCCTGCTCGTCAGCGAGGCGCAAGCTGCCGATTTCGACGCCATCCTGAAGAGCGGCCAATGGCCCGCCGGCTTCGATCCGCGGCGCACGGTGTTGCTCGACAGGACGCCGCCCGTACTGCCGGGCGGCGCTGCCGGGCCCGGCACGGTGAGCATCCGCGATTACGGCACCACGGAGGTCACGCTGGAGGCGGAGGCGCCGCGCGGCGGCTTCGTCGTCCTCAACGATGTCTGGCAGCCCTGGTGGCAGGTCGAGGTCAACGGCAAGCCGGCCGAGCTGCTTCGGGCGAACGTCATCTTCCGCGCCGTGCAGGTGCCGCCCGGCCGCTCGACGATCCGCTTCGTCTTCCGCCCCTTCGAAGGTCTCTTCCGGGCGGTCGGCGAGCGCGTCCGCAAGGCCAACGCGCCGCCGGTGTAGAGTGAAAGATCCGGCGCCTTGCCGTCATTCCGGGGCAGCCGAAAGGCCTGAGCCCGGAACCCATGACCAGGACGGCTCCGAATACGACGAGACGACCGCGGCGTATTCGCGGGAGGTCGTGTTCATGGGTTCCGGGCCCGCCGCTCCGCGGCGTCCCGGAATGACGCGGCGGTTCCGCGCGAGCCTGGCGCCGTCAGCTCAGCGCCACCATCGCCGCGACCGGCAATGGCCGGTGTGCCGCCAGGACCTGTGCCAGTCCCGCCGGCTCGACCGCGCCGTCGCGGATCGTCTCGTCGCGATGGATGCCGCCGGCGATGAACAGGCTGTCGAAGCCCATCAAACGGGCTCCGGCGAGATCGGTGCGCACCGCATCGCCGATCACCAGCACCTTGCCGGCATCGACATCGCGGCCGCCGCGCACGTCGCGCACCGCCGCCAGGGCGAGGTCATAGGCCGGCCGATGCGGCTTGCCGGCCCAGGCGACCCGACCGCCGAGCTCCTCATAGATCGTCGCCAGTGCGCCCGCGCAGGGCAGCAGATCCTCGCCGACATGCACGACGAGATCGGGATTGCCGCAGATGAAGGGCAGGCCCCGCGCCGCGAAGCGCTCCAGCTGCGGCCGGTACTGCTCCGGCGTCTCGGTCCGGTAGTCGTTCAGCTCGGTCGCAACGACGAATTCGGCTTGCGCCTCGTCGACGAGTTCGACGTCGAAGCCATCGAACACGGCGCGGTCTTCATGCCAGCCGATATGATAGGCCTTGCGCAGATGGCTCGCGCTGACCAGCGCCCGCGTCACGTCGCCGGAGGTGACCAGCCGGTCCCAGGCGGTGCGCGGCACACGCTTGTCGTCGAGCACGCCGGCGATCTGCTCCGACGGGCCAGGCGCATTCGAGAGCAGGACGACGATTCCGCCCGCCTCGCGATAGCGCATCAGCGTCTCGCAAGCCGGGGGCAGCGCCAGCACGCCGTCATGGACGACGCCCCAGACGTCGCTGATCAGCACTTCGTAGCGGGCGAGGAGCTCGCCCGCTTCAGTCAGGATCGGGATATTCATGCCTGGAGAGCCGCCTCTGCTGCGATCCGCGCCTCGATCTCGGCCCGGCGCGGCAATGGGGCCACCGCGCCATAGCCCTGGGTCGACAGCGCCGCCGCGACATTGGCATAGGCTCCGGCGGCGAAGGCGTCGCCGGTGCGGATATATTCGGCGAGGAAAGCGCCGTCATAGCAGTCGCCGGCGCCTGTCGCGTCGATCGCCTCGACCTTGATCGGCACGAAGCGCTCGCGCCGCCCGGGTGTCGCCACCAGCGAGCCCTCATGGCCGAGCGTCAGCGCCACGACCTTGGCGCCCAGCCCCAGATAGAAGTCGACGATGGCGTCGGGCTGCTCCAGCCCGGTCAGCAGCTTGGCGTCGGCATCGCCCGGCAGGACGATGTCCGCCATCTCGCAAGCGGCATGGATGATCGCCCGCGCCCGCGTCAGCGGCCAGAGCTTGAGGCGCAGATTGGTGTCGTAGGCGGTGAGAACGCCGTTCTGGCGCGCCAGCGCGAAAGCCTCGAACACCGCATCGCAGGCGCTGGCCGAGATCGCCTGGCTGATGCCGGAGGCCTGGACCACCTTGGCCGAGGCGATCAGTTCCGTCGGCAGATCGGCCGGGCCGTAAAGGCTCGCCGCCGAGCCGGCGCGCAGATAGGAGAAGACATGCCCCTGCGGGCCGTGCGCCACGAAGTAGAGCCCTGTCGGCGCCGACGGGTGGGTCGCGACATGGCGGTCGTCGATGCCTTCCTGCGCCCAGGCCGTGCGGAGGGCGCGGCCGGGATCGTCATTGCCGAGCGCCCCGGCATAGGCGACCCTGGCGCCCTGCCTGGCCGCCGCGATGGCGCAATTGGAGGTGTCTCCACCCAGGCCGAAGCGATAGGCCCCCGCCTCGCCGCGCGTCGCGTTGAACTCGCCCAGGGGCTCACCGATACAAACGATATCCGTCATCATCCCAACCGAGAAAGCCGTGCCGAGAAGGCGCGCCGTCTCCCTAGAGCATCCCGCCGAAAAGGGGAAACCGGTTTTCCGACCCTCCCGCCAACCGGCACCTGACGGAAGGTGAGACCGGGCTCAGGGCCTATGAAGCCTGGATGAACCGGAGGGACCGCCATCCATACTGACGAAGTGGCGGCTACTCCGCCGCCTCGCGGTTCTCGGCCGAGGTCAGCAGCGCGTCGGCGAGCCTCACGATCTCCTGGCGCAAGGCGGTCTCGTCCGCCTTGTCGCCGGTGCCGCCCTCGCGCCGCAGCTTCGCAAGCTCGCGCTTCAGGCCGGCGCGGTCGGCCCTCGCCTGGTCGCGCGCGCCCTGGAGGGTGAGCATTTCGGCATGTATCGCCTCAACCGCCTCGTCGCGCTGGCGCATGCCCTCGCGCTGCCGCTTGGCCTCGGCGACGAATTCCTGCTTGAGTTCGGCATTGGCGGCGGCCGCCGCGCCCAGCTCGCTTTCCAGCGTCGCGATCCGGGCCAGCGCCACGGCGAGCTCGACAGATCCCTGCTTCACGGCGGCCTCCTGTCTGGCGATCTCGGCGCCGAGCTTGGCGGCGTTGGCATCGGCGCTCGCCTGAGCCGCCTCGGCCTCGACCGCACGGCCAGTGACCGCGTCGGCGCGCAGTCTCTCGCTGTCGCGGTCGACCTTCATCGCAGCCAGCGCAGTCCTGGTCTCGGCCAGGGCCTTCTCGCTCGCCGTCAGCCGCCCGGCAAGCTCGTCGCGCCTGGTCTCCAGCGTCAGGCGCAGCGTGCCGGCCTCGACCAAAGCGACATGCTGGCCGGCATGCTCGCTCCTGAGCGTCGCCAGCGCCGCATCGCGCTCCGTCAGGACGGCTTCCAGCCGCCCGTTCGTCGCCCGTGTCTCCGAGAGCTCATGGCTTCGCGCAGCGAGATCGGCGCTGGTGCCGCTGAGCGCGGTCCGCGTCTCGGCCAGGCGCTGCTCCAGCGCCGCGAGGTCGCTGACGCGCACCGAAAGCGTTGCTTGCGTCGTCTGGTGGCCGGCGCTCTCCCGGGCGAGCTCCTCGCGGGTCCGGGCGAGATTCTGCTCGGTCTGTGCCAGCTCCGTTTCGAGCCCCGCGACGCGCTTTCGCCGCTCGGCGAGATCGCGCTCGAGCTGGCTGATCGCCATGTCGCGCCGACCGATCTCGTTCATCGCGCCGGCCTTGGCGGCAAAGCCGCTCTCGGCCCGCTGCTCGAGCGCCCGCTCGCGCATGGCGAGTTCGGCCCGCAGATGGTCGCGGTCAGCGGCGATCTCCGCCAGCGAAAGCGGAAAGGCGGCTTCGGCCCGTCGGCGCGCCAACCTGTCCGCCCGGCGTGCCAGAGCCGGCAGCGCTGCAAGCGCAAGCAGACTGGCAGCCAGGAAGCCGAGCGTGACGAGCATGACGGCTTCAATCAAGGCTGGCGGCTCCATTCTAGACTATGGCGCGAAAAGTCAGCTTGCCATGACCGAAAGCACAATTCCAGTAACGGCAGCTCGATCGCTCAGAACGGATTCCAGGTCGCCTGCGGCGTGAACTTCAGGTAGCCGAGATTGACGCCGAGCCGCCAGCCGACGCCGGTGCGGATCGGCACCAGCATGACGCCCTCGGCCGTCATCGCCGTGAAGCCGAAGCCACCGACGAAATAGACCGAGCCGTCGACGCCGGCGAAACGCTGATAGAGCGCGCTGACGCTGGGCAGGTTGTAGACCAGCATCATCGTGCGGGCGCCCTCGCCGCCGAAGTCGAAGCCGACCGAGGGTCCCTGCCAGAAGACCTTGCGGTCGCCGGCATTGCGGGTGAACAGCGTGCCCTCGCCATAACGCAGGCCGCCGACGAAGGCGCCTGACGCTTCCTGGCCAAGCACATAGCCGTTCGGCTCGCCCCAGCGGCGCACCGCCTCCTCGACGGTGAGCGCGAAGCCGCGCGAGACATTGCCGAAGAACTGGTGACCGGAGCCGACCAGCTCGTTCTGCGAGAAGGAGCGTTCGTTCTGGGCGGCGGCAGGAGCGCTGGCGGCAGTGGCCGCGAGCAGGAGCGCGGCTGCCAAAAGGTTGCGGCGGGTATGGTCCATCACATCGTCTCCAGGCCAGCGCCGGACTCAAGGCTTGCGGCCTTTCGACCCGGGCGGCGGCGGCGCAAGAGCGCGCCAATGCGCGTCGATTCACGCGATTACGGTAACTGCTTGGATACCCTGCATGTGTATCCAAGCAGTGAAGAACCGCCCGCCTGCCGGCGCGACGACGCTTTTCCGAGGATTTTACGGCAATGAAGGCCGCAGCAAGGCAGAGGCGGCACCTGCTCGCCGTCATCGGAGCCCTGATCTTTCTGTCTGCCAGCCCCGCCGGTAGCCAGGAATCGGCCTCTGCCTTGCCGGCAGGATTGCCCGATCTGCCGGGTCTCGGCGAAACGATGATGCGCGGGACGCGTTCGCCGATCGCGCTCGCCGGCTTCGATCCTGTCGCCTATCATCTCGACAACGGCCTGGCACCGGGACTGCCGGAGCATGAACTGACCCATGACGGCGCGGTCTGGCGCTTCGCCAGCGCCGCCAATCGCGACGCCTTCCTCGACGCTCCCGCGCTCTACGAGCCGCGTTTCGCCGGCTTCGACGCCAGCGCTGTCGCCGCAGGGCACGCGGTCGATGCCGATCCCCGCCGCTACGCCGTCATCGACAACGAGCTGTTCTTTTTCCGGACCGAGGAAAGCCGTCGCCGCTTCCTTGCCGAAGCCCCGCTGCGGGAGCAGGCGCGGGCCAACTGGCCGGCCGTCGCACGCCAGGTCGCTCGCTGAATCTCAGGCCGAAGGCCCGCCGAGCGCCTGTGCGATGGCGCGCGCCGCGAGATCCTCGCTGCCGGCCGCGACGAAAGGCGGATTGCGGAAGGCGCGCTCGCTGCAGCCATAGGCGGGCACCGCTCCCGTGAGGGTGCGGACCACGCCGCCGGCAGCGTCGAGGATCGCTTCCCCGGCGGCGACGTCCCATTCCATCGTCGCGCCGCCACGGACATGCAGATCCGCCTCGCCAGCGGCGATCAGGCCGAATTTCACCGCGGAGGACACCGGAGCACCTTCGCCATCGCCCATGGCAGCAGCGATTCCAGCGCTCAGCGCATCGCCATGAAAGCGGCTGACCAGCATGCGCGGTCCCGCCGGCGGCTCGGCCCGGACCTGGATCATGACGGGCGCACCGGCCGGCGCCGCATCCGGACCCAGTGCCTGGGCGAAGGCTCGCTCGCCGCCATACCAGAGCCGGCCGAGGCCGGGAGCCGCGATCGCCCCCGCGATCGGCCGCCCGGCGCAGATGATGGCGATGCAGACGCAATAGCTGTCGCCGCCTGCCAGGAATTCACGCGTACCGTCCAGCGGGTCGAGCAGGATGAAGACCGGCTTGACCTCGACCTCGCCGACGCTTTCCTCGCTGATCACCGGAAAGTCGGGCAGCAGTTGCGCCAGCGCCGCCTTCGCCGCCTCGTCAGCCGCAATGTCGGCGGAGCAGACCGGCGAGCCGTCGGGCTTCAGCTTGACGTCGCAGGCCGAGCGCTTGGCCAGCAGCACCGCGGCACTGCGGCATGCCGCTTCACCCAGCAGGCCGGCAAGCCGGTCCCGGTCCAGCAGGAGCGGATCATCGGGAGCAATCGTCATGGGTTCCGAGCCAAATCCGCAGCTGATCAGCCGCGCCGCGCGATATGAGATCACCTAGAGCATTGCAGCAGAAAGGGAAAGCCGGCTCGCCTTCTGGCCGCCATCCTGCCGGAGCATGCTCGCCGAAGTTATTCCTGCCGGCTCCGCATGCTTAACTCCCTGCAAACCAGACTCGCGCATTCTGCGGTGCTTATGGCCGGTGCCGAAGGCGCCGCCCCCCTTATGACCTAGGACCAGATCATGACCGCCATCACGCTCGAGCCGCTCGATCTGGCCGCGCTTCTGTGCAGCCGCGTCTGCCATGACGTGATCAGCCCGGTCGGTGCCATCGTCAACGCGCTTGAGGTGCTCGAGGAGGACGATCCCTCGATGAAGGAGTTCGCGCTCGACCTGATCAAGAAGAGTGCACGCAACGCCTCGGCCCGCCTGCAGTTCGCCCGCCTTGCCTTCGGCGCGGCCGGATCTGCCGGTGCGATGATCGACCTCGGCGACGCCGGCAACGTCGCCAACGGCTTCCTCAACGACGAGAAGCTCTCGCTCGACTGGGAAGCGCCGCGCGCGCTGCTGCCGAAGAACCAGGTCAAGCTCGTCCTCAACCTGCTGGTGCTGGCGACGCAGGCGATCCCGCGCGGCGGCAAGATCATCTGCCGTACCACGGTGACCGGCGAGCAGGGCAGCTTCAGGATCACGGCGACGGGCTCGCATGCCCGCATCCCCGCCCATGTCGAAGAACTCATCGCCGGCCGGGCCGAGGGCGGCACGATCGACGCCCACGCCGTCCAGCCGGTCTATACCGGAATGGTGGCCCGCGCGGCCGGAATGACGATCAGCTTCAGCATCGAAGGCGACACCGTCAGCATCTCCGCCGATCCGGCCTGAGCCACGGCCGGTCAAATCAGCCGAAAGCACGATCTCGACCAGCTTTCCGGGCGATCTCAACTGATCATAAACCCTTCGCCCGCACTATCCGAGGCTGCATCAGTGGCGTGAGTGAACGGTCCTCGCATGGACGAGTTGCTGCAAGAGTTCCTTAGCGAGACCGGCGAGCATCTCGACACGGTGGATCGCGAGCTCGTTCGCTTCGAGCAGGAACCGAACAATACCGACATCCTGCGCAACATCTTCCGGCTGGTCCACACCGTCAAAGGCACCTGCGGCTTCATCGGCCTGCCGCGTCTGGAAGCGCTGACCCACGCCGCGGAATCGGTGATGGGCCAGTTCCGCGACGGGGCCTCGGTCTCCTCCACCGCCGTCACCGCGATCCTCGAGACGATCGACCAGATCAAGGAGATCATGGCCGAGCTGACCGAGAAGGGGCAGGAGCCGCCGGGCAATGACGACCCGCTGATCGGCGAGCTGCGCGCGCTCGCGGCCAAGGCCAAGCAGGAACTGGCAGCCCGGCAAGAACCCACCGCTGGCCTCGATCCGGTCGCGGCCTATCTCGCCAAATCGGCCGGAGCGGGCAAGCCCGATGATCTCGACCTGGTCTTCCGGGCGGCGCCCAGTCCGCTCGACCAGCCGCGTGCGCCCGGCAGCGAGGAGACGGTGGCGCGCGCCGTCGGCCCCGCCACGCTGCGCGTCAACGTCGACACGCTCGAGCATCTGATGACGATGGTCTCGGAGCTGGTGCTGACCCGCAACCAGCTCCTCGAGATCTCGCGTCAGCAGGAGGATGCTGGACTGAAGGCGCCGCTGCAGCGGCTGTCCCTGATCACTGCCGAACTGCAGGACGGCGTGATGAAGACCCGCATGCAGCCGATCGGCAACGCCTGGTCGAAGCTGCCGCGCATCGTGCGTGATCTCTCCACCGATCTCGACAAGAAGATCGAGCTGGTGATGGAGGGCGAGGACACCGAACTCGACCGGCAGATCCTGGACCTGATCAAGGATCCGCTCACCCACATGGTGCGCAACTGCGCCGACCATGCCATCGAGCCGCCGGCGGAGCGGCTGGCCCTCGGCAAGCCCGAGAACGGCACGATCCGCGTCTCGGCCTATCACGAGGGCGGTTCGGTCACCATCGCCATCAATGATGACGGCCGCGGCATGGACGTCGCTCGCATCCGCAGCAAGGCGATCCAGCACGCGCTGGCGAGCGAGGCGGAGATCGAGAAGATGACCGAGGCGCAGATCCTGCGCTTCGTCTTCCATCCGGGCTTCTCGACCACCGAGGACATCACCGCGATTTCCGGGCGCGGCGTCGGCATGGACGTCGTCAAGGTCAATGTCGACGCGATCGGCGGCGTCGTCGACATCGCCAGCATCGCCGGCGTCGGCACCGCGATCACCATCAAGATCCCGCTCACGCTGGCGATCGTCTCGGCACTGATCGTCGCTTCGGGCGCTCAGCGCTTCGCCATTCCGCAGGTCGTCGTGCGCGAACTGGTGCGGGTCAAGGCCGGCAGCGAGCACCGTATCGAGCGCATCAACGACTCGCCGGTGCTGCGCCTGCGTGACCGGTTGCTCCCGATCATCGCGCTCGCCGGCGTCATGAACCGGGGCTCAGCGCCGATGGAGGATGGCTTCATCGTGGTGACGCAGGTCGGCGAGCGCCAGTTCGGCATCCTCGTCGACTCGGTGTTCCATACCGAGGAAATCGTCGTCAAACCGATGTCGACCAAGCTGCGGCACATCCCGCTGTTCTCCGGCAACACCATACTGGGCGACGGCGCGGTCGTGCTGATCATCGACCCCAACGGCGTCGCGCGCCTGGTCGGCGCCCTCTCCGGCGGCCACGAGGCTGCTGTCCAAAGCACCGCCGGCGACATCGTCTCGGCCGCCGAGCGGACCACCATGCTGGTCTTCCGGGCCGGCGCCAATCAGCTCAAGGCCGTGCCGCTCGCGCTGGTCACCCGGCTCGAAGAGGTCGACGCCGCGCTTTTCGAAAGCGGCGGCGGACGCTCCCTGTTGAATTATCGCGGCAAGCTGATGCCGATCGTCCCCGTCGAGGGCGTCGAGATCCGGCAGAGCGGCCTGCAGCCGCTGGTCATCTTCTCGGATGGCGAGTTCACCATGGCGCTCGCCGTCGATGCCATCGTCGACATCGTCGAGGAAACGCTCGACATCGAGATGGTCGCCATGGTCGAGAATGGTGTCGTCGGCTCGGCGATCATCCGCGGGCGCGCCACCGAAATCCTCGATCTCGCCCACTACCTGCCCCAGGCCAACGCCAACTGGCTGCGCAGCCGCCGCGACGAGACGCTGGCCAATGGGCCGCATGTCCTGCTGATCGAGCCTTCCGACTTCCTGCGCGAGATGCTGGTGCCCGTGCTCAAGGCCTCGGGCATGCGGGTCAGCCAGAGCGGCGATATCGCACTCGCGGCGGGCATCGCGGCCGGCCACGCCGATCTCGCGGCGATCGTGCTCGATCTCGACCGCGATCCCGAGGCCGGCCTCGCGCTCGCCATCCGTCTGCGCGCCGAACCCAGACATGCCGGCCTGCGGATCATCGGGCTGTCGACCCTGCCCACTCCCGAGCTGCATGTCGCTGCGGCACAGGCCCGCTTCGACGAGGTCGTGACCAAATTCGACCGCCGCGCCCTGATCGCGGAGTTGACCGAGTGCCGGCCGGGACTGAGGCAAGCCGCATGAGCACAGAGGTCACCAGGGACGAGACCGGCAGCTCCGGCTTCGAGGATTCGCTCGACTACGTCACCGTCTCCATCGGTGAACAGCTGCTCGGCCTGCCGATCGGCCGCGTCCAGGACGTCTTCATCGCCACGCGCATCACGCCGGTGCCGCTGGCGCCGCGCGAGATCGTCGGCCTCCTGAACCTGCGCGGCCGCATCGTCACCGCCATCTGCATGCGCCAGCGCATGGGCCTCCTGCCCGCCCCTGCCCCCGCCCCGAAAAGCGGCGCCGATTGCGAGCTCGTCGCGGTCGGCATCGACCAGGGCGGCGAAGCCTTCGCGCTGATCGTCGACAAGGTCGGCGAAGTCATGCGCCTCGAGCGCTCTACCTTCGAGCCTGTGCCGATCCATCTCGACCGCGGCTGGGCCGGTCTCGCCAAGGGCGTGCACCGGCTCGAAGATCGCCTGCTGGTCGTTCTCGACGTCGACGCCATCCTCAAAATCGAATTGCCGGTCGCCGCCTGAGGTGCCGACCCTGCCCGGAGAATTGAAAATGAAATACTGCCTCGTGGTCGATGACTCCGCCGTCATTCGCAAGGTCGCCCGCCGGATCCTCGAGGGCCTGCAGTTCCGCATTACCGAGGCCGAGGACGGCGCGCGCGCGATCGACGCCTGCAAGGGCGAGATGCCCGACGCCGTGCTGCTCGACTGGAACATGCCGATCATGGACGGCTATGATTTCCTGCGGAACCTGCGGCAGATGCCGGGCGGCAAGCGCCCCAAGGTCGTGTTCTGCACCACCGAGAACGACATCGCCCATATCGCCCGCGCCATGCATGCCGGCGCCGACGAGTACATCATGAAGCCGTTCGACAAGGAAATCGTGGCCTCGAAGTTCCATCAGGTCGGCCTGCTCTGACGGGACGCACCTGCGGCTCGGCTCCTGACGCCGCGACCTTTCCGGGACATGCGCCACCGATGCTGACCACGAGCCCCACGCCCCAAACCAGCCCGCGGCCCAGTACCGTGGTGATCGCCGACGATTCCGTCGTCGTGCGCGGGCTGTTTGCGCGCTGGCTTGGCGAGAGCGGCAAATTCCATGTCGTCGCCGTCGCCGGCGACGGCGAGATGGCGATCGAGCATGCCGCCCGCTATCACCCCGACATCGTGGTGCTCGACATCGACATGCCCGGGCTGGACGGCGTCGCCGCCCTCCCCCGGCTGGTCAAGGAGAGCCCCGGCACCGCCGTGCTGATGACGACGACGCTGACTGAACGCAATGCCCGCCTCGCGCTGCAATGCATGACCATGGGCGCCGTCGATGTATTGCCGAAGCCCGATAGCCGCAGCGGCCTCACCCTGTCGCTCGATTTCCGCGGCGAGTTCCTCGGCAAGCTCGCCAGCATCGGCCAGTCCCGCAGCCGGACTGCCCTTGCCGATTCCGAATTGTCACCGCCGCCGACCACGTCCCTGAGCGGCGTGGTCGACCTCAAGCCACTGATCTCGGTGCTGCCGCGCTATCTCGTGATCGGCGCTTCCACCGGCGGTCCGCGCGCTGTCGCCCGCGTGCTGTCCGACCTCGGCGACGCCGTGCACAATCTGACGACATTGATCGTGCAGCACATGCCGCCGCTGTTCACCGCTTCCTTCGCCGACCAGATCGCCGCCCAGATCGGCGTTCCCGCACGCGAGCCCTATGATGGCGAGCGGCTGGCGCGCGGCACCGTCTACATCGCGCCGGGCGGGCGCCATCTCGGCATCGAGCGCAAGCTCGGCCACATCGTCGCCAGTGTAAGCGACGGCCCGCCAGTGCGCTTCTGCCGCCCGGCCGTCGACGTCCTGTTCAACGAGGCGGCGCGCCATCTCGGCCCTGCCGCACTCGGCCTGGTGATGACCGGCATGGGCAGCGACGGCACCGAGGGCGCCGCAGCGCTGCGGCGCGCCGGCGCTGCCGTCATTGCCCAGGACGAGGCGTCGAGCACCATCTGGGGCATGCCCGGCTCCGTCGTCCGGGCCCGCCACGCCAGCGCCATCGTCCCGCTCGGCAATATCGGCCCAGCCATCCGCGCCCTCGTCGGCGGAGGCCGCGGCGCATGACGGAGCAAGACTTCGACTTCCTGCGCATCCTGCTCCAGGTCCGCTCCGGCCTCCATCTCAGCCAGGAGAAGCGCTATCTGGTCGAGAGCCGTCTCGGCATGCTCTGCCGGCGACGCAGCATCGAAGGCATCAGCGCGCTCGTCGCGACCCTGCGGCGCGAGCCCGGCCGCGAGCTCGAGAACGCCGTCGTCGAGGCGATGACGACCAACGAGACCCTGTTCTTCCGCGACCGGACGCCGTTCGACCTGTTCCGCGACGTGATCCTGCCCGAGAAGCTTGCAGCCAACGCGCAGAGCCGGCAATTGCGCATCTGGTGCGCGGCGGTCTCGAGCGGACAGGAGGCCTATTCGCTGGCGATGCTGCTCGACGACGCCGCCGGCCGGCTTGCCGGCTGGAAGGTCGAGATCCTCGGCACCGACATCTCGACGGAGGTGCTCGAGAAGGCCCGCCAGGGCATCTACAGCCAGTTCGAGGTCCAGCGCGGCCTGCCGATCCAGCTCCTGCTGAAGTATTTTCGCCAGGAAGGCGACAAATGGCGGGTCAACGAGCGCATTCGCGCCATGGTCGAGCTGAAGCAGCACAATCTGCTCGAATCGAGCGCCCATCTCGGGCAGTTCGACGTCATCTTCTGCCGCAACGTCCTGATCTATTTCGACGTGCCGACCAAGGCCCGGGTCATGGCCGCGCTGTCCCAGCGCCTGGCACCGAACGGCGCCTTCATTCTCGGCGCGGCCGAGACCGTGATCGGCATCACCACGACGCTGGTTCCCGACGCCGTCCATCGCGGCCTGTATCGCGACGCCGCGACCCGGCCGGCGCAGCGTCCCGCGCCGGCCACCCCGGCAGAGCAGCGCGCGCGCACCCTTGCGCAGCTGGCCTGAGCCGCCCCGCACCCAATCCGAGAGGGCGCCAAACAAAAACCCCGCCTCTCGGCGGGGTCCCCGTGCACCTGTCGTGTACATCCGACGATCAGGCGACTTACTGGTAGCGCGCCGGCGATGACGCGCTGATGACGAAACTCAGGCCGGGATGCGTTCCTCGACTTCGGACGGCTCGCGCAGGACATAGCCACGGCCCCACACCGTCTCGATGTAGTTCTTGCCGTCGGAGGCATTCGCCAGCTTCTTGCGCAGCTTGCAGATGAAGACGTCGATGATCTTGAGCTCGGGCTCGTCCATGCCGCCATAGAGATGGTTGAGGAACATCTCCTTGGTGAGCGTCGTGCCCTTGCGGAGCGAGAGCAGCTCCAGCATCTGGTATTCCTTGCCGGTCAGGTGCACCCGGGCTGCATCCACTTCGACGGTCTTGGTGTCGAGGTTGACGATAAGGTCGCCGGTCGTGATCACCGACTGGGCGTGGCCCTTCGAGCGGCGGACGATGGCGTGGATGCGCGCAACCAGCTCGTCCTTGTGGAACGGCTTGGTCAGGTAGTCATCGGCCCCGAAGCCGAGGCCCTTGACCTTGTCCTCGATGCCGGCAAGGCCCGAGAGGATCAGGATCGGGGTCTTGACCTTGGCGACGCGCAAGGAGCGCAGCACCTCGTAGCCCGACATGTCGGGCAGGTTGAGGTCCAGCAGGATGATGTCGTAATCGTAGAGCTTGCCGAGATCGACGCCCTCTTCGCCCAGGTCCGTCGTGTAGACGTTGAAGCTCTCTGACTTCAGCATCAGCTCGATGCTTTGGGCGGTTGCGCTATCGTCTTCGATCAGCAGAACCCGCATGTCACGTCCCCAATTTCGCCCCGAGGCCAGCGATCCGATTGACTCCGCCCCGAACCCCCACGGCCCTGGACGGCGAAAGCTTGCCTGATGAAACGCCACGCGACACGCTACGGGGAAATGGTTAACAAACCCTGATTCCCTGGCGCAAGCGCTTCTTCGGTAAAAGCTAACGATCCTTGTCGAGGTGAGTCGAATTTGACACGGATCGGTCTGGCTTCAGCCGCGAAAACGCCCTTCGCGGAAGTTCGCTCCGAGGAATTCCGTCAAAACGGCCCTTCCCCTCGGCATAACTTCGATACGCAGTGTTAATCACAGAGGTAAATGAAAGGTTTACGGGAGGCATTATGAGCGGCGCACAGCGCGATCCGGACCGGCTGTCCCACCTCACCGCCCTCATCGGCGGCATCGAGGAGACAACCGTCTATGGCCGGGTCACCGCGGTCCGCGGGCTGATGGTCGAGGTGTCGGGACCGATCTCGGCGATGAGCCTGGGCGGACGGGTTGGGATCGAGATCGCAGCCGGCACCCGGATACCTTGCGAGGTCATCGGCTTTTCCGGCGAGAAGGCGCTGGTCATGCCCTATGGCGGGCTCGACGGCGTCAGGCGCGGCTGCCCGGCCTATGTCGAGCGCACCGTGCCGGGCCTGCGTCCCACGACCGCCTGGCTCGGCCGCGTCGTCGATGCGCTCGGCCGCCCGGTCGATGGCGGCCCGGCCCTGCCGCTCGGCGAGCGCACCATTCCGTTCCGCAACGACCCGCCTCCGGCGCATGCCAGGCGGCGCGTCGGGCCGCCGCTCGATCTCGGCGTGCGGGCGCTGAACACCTTCCTGACCTGCTGCCTTGGCCAGCGCATGGGCATCTTCGCCGGCTCAGGCGTCGGCAAATCGGTCCTGCTCTCGATGCTCGCGCGCTATGCCAGGGCCGACGTCAACATCATCGGCCTGGTCGGCGAGCGCGGTCGCGAGGTCCAGGAGTTCCTGCAGGACGATCTCGGGCCGGAAGGGCTCGCCCGCTCCGTCGTCGTCGTCGCGACCTCGGACGAGCCCGCCCTGATGCGCAAGCAGGCGGCGTTGACGACCCTGGCGCTCGCCGAGTTCTTCCGCGACCAGGGCCTGCAGGTGATGTGCCTGATGGACTCGGTGACGCGCTTTGCCATGGCGATGCGCGAGATCGGGCTGGCCGCCGGCGAGCCGCCGACCACCAAAGGCTACACTCCAACCGTCTTCGCCGAATTGCCGCGCCTGCTGGAGCGTGCCGGGCCGGGCACCGGCGACGGCGCCATCACCGGCCTGTTCACCGTGCTGGTCGATGGCGGCGACCATGACGAGCCGGTCGCGGACGCGGTGCGCGGCATCCTGGACGGCCATATCGTGATGGAACGCGGCATCGCCGAGCGCGGGCGCTATCCCGCCGTGAACGTGCTGAAATCGGTCTCGCGCACCATGCCGCGCTCCTGCGACCCGGGCTATTACCCGGTCGTGCAGAAGGCGCGCGCCACGCTCGCCACCTATGCCGACATGGAGGAACTGATTCGCCTCGGCGCCTACCGCCAGGGCGCCTCCGCCGAAGTCGACGAGGCGATCCGGCTCAATCCGGAGCTCGAGGCCTTCCTGAAGCAGGCCAAGGACGAGGCGACGGGCCTGGACGAGGGCTATGCCAGGCTGGCGCGCATCATGTCGATGTGAGCGCCGGGGCCTTCAGGCCCTGGCGAAATGGGCCAGCAAGGCTTGCGCCTGCGGCGAGGTCCAGTCGGCCTCTCCGAGAAGATATCCGCGCACCCCGCCCCGTGCATCGACCGCATAGGTGATCGGCTGCCCCTCGGCGAGCGAGAATGGGGACTCGCTGCCATCCTCGCGCCGCGCCGAGAGCCGCACCCCGCCGCGATCGAGGAAGACCGGGAGCTGCTTCACGCCGAGCCGGGCAAGATAGGCCCGAACATGCGCCGGTTCGCGCTCATCGGTGGCGATCGTCAGCAATTCGATGCCGTTGCGCCTGAACTCGGCGAGCTGACGCTCGAAGCGCGGCAATTCGATCCGGCACACCGGGCACCAGGTCGCCCACAGATAGACCAGCGTGACCTTGCCGGCCGGCGGTCTTGCCAATGCCGGCTTGCCGTCGAGCCGTGACAGCGCCAGCGGCGTCATGGCGACGACCGGGTCGAGCTCTCTGAATTGATAGCGGGAGGTGCGGAAAACCGGCGGACGTTCCCCGGCGCGAGCCGAGACGGCGAGCCCGCCGAGCAAGGTCTGCAGGGCCAGGCGGCGGGAAAGAAGCGGAAACGGCATTGGTCTGGGCGATTCTCACATTGGGCCCGCGCACATCGCCACCGCGATGGCACGATCGTCTCGGGAGGGAAAGAACTGCGGTATGAGACCGTTCCCGCGCTAACACGGCGTACTCAAGGCACGGGCCGCGACATTTGCGCCCGGCAGGTTCAGGCCCTGAGCCGACGCACCAGAGCGAACATCGTCAGCAGCGCCGCAAACTGGATAGCAGCGGAGATGTAGAGGGTTCCGGACGGGCCGATCCGCTCGATCATCAGCGCAAACAGCACCGGCGCCGCGGCGAAGGTCAGGTTCTGCGGAACCGCCAGCCGTCCGAGCATGCTGCCGAAGCCGCGCCGGCCGAACAGCGCCAGCGGCAGGGTCGCGCGTGCGACCGCGATCACCCCCATCGCGGCGCTGAAAAGCAGGACGAAGCTGGTCGCGATCGCGGCAGAGCCGGGTGCGAACGCCATCAGCAGGCAGGAGGCCGGCCCGAGCGCAAGCCCTGCCAGCGCGACGCGCTCCACCGGCAGCCTGTCGCCCGCGAGCGTGTCGACCGCCCGGGCGACCAGCGTCGCCGGGCCGCTGAGCGTGGCGATCGCGACCGCCGTGGCATTGCTGAGGCCGGCACTCTGCATCAGGCCGATCACGTGCAGCGGCAGGCCCCAGGACACCAGGCCGCTGGCGGAGAAGCTGAGCGCCATCAGCCAGAAGGTGACGCGCCGCTCGGCCGCCGGCACCCTGCCCTCATCTTCCGGCAGCCGACCAGCCTCCGCCGTTTCGGCGGCAGGTTTCGTCCGATAGCGCGGGATGGCGAGGTGGATCGGCAGGACGACGAACAGCTGGATCGCGGCGAAGATCAGCAGGCAGGCACGCCAGCCATAGGCAGCGGAAAGCGCCGCGGTGAGTGGCCAGAACACGCTGGAGGCGAGCCCGGTCACCAGCATCATCAGCCCGATGACCCGGCGCGTGCGCTCACCCATCAATTGCGCGACAGTGACATTGCCGGTGTTGGCGAGCTGCATCGCATGGCCGATGCCGATGACGAACCAGGTCGCAAGATAGCTCACCGGTCCCTGGGCCTGGGAGAGCAGCGCGAGCCCGATGGCGGCGATCACTGCGCCGATGCACATCGCCTGCCGCGTGCCGCGCTGATCGAGATGGCGCCCGAGCGCCGGCGAAAGCGCAGCGCCGGTGATCAGCAGGATGGTCACGCCGCTGAAGACGACGGCCGGGCCGAGGCCGAGTTCTCTGTCGAGATAGGCGGCCAGCACCGAGGGCGCATAGTAGATCGAGCCCCAGCCGATGATGCGGGTGAGGGCGAGACCAGCGAGCAGCGGTCCATGTTGGGGAAGGCGGGAAAAGCCAGGCAAGGCGAACGTCCGGCAGCACGTGTTGTGCTGGTTCTTGATTCCGCCGAGATTAGTCGAGGCAGCGCCCCGCCGACAGGCTCCGCGGCGCAGATGCAACATGCATCAAATGCGGTCATTGCCGGTAAGGAACGGTCAACCTCCTTGCGCCATTGTCCTTTTCGTCTCGCGGAAGTCGTTCGGGTGCCGCGCCGAGGGGTCGGTGCGACACCATGCGTAATCAGGAGTTAGAACCGACATGAAGTCGCGAGAGACCCTTTTACGTCTCAAACGGTTCCAGGTGGACGAGAAGCGTCGCCGCGTGAGCCAGATCGAGATGATGATCGCCGAGTTTCACCGCATGGCGGGGGATTTGGATCGCGAGATCCAGAACGAGGAGACCCGCGCCGGCATCTCCGACCCCGCCCATTTCGCCTATCCGACCTATGCCAAGGCCGCGCTCGGCCGCCGGGACAATCTGCGCCAGTCGGCCGACAACCTGCAGGGGCAGCTCGAGGAGGCCAAGGGCGAGCTGCAGGAAGCCTTCGAGGAAATGAAGAAGGTCGAGATTCTCGAGGACCGCGAGCGCGCCTCGGAGCGCGCGGCCGACGCCGCCCGCGATCAGGCGATGATGGATTCGATCGGCCTGCGCTCGCCCCGCCCCGGCTTCTGAACGCCCGCCCGCATCATTCGATCACCGGATGATGCGGCACGGCGGCGCGGGGCATATGCCCCGCGAGCCTGGGGTCGTCGACCACCTCGATGCTGCGCTTGAACGCCGTGAAGCCTGAGCGCTGGTAGAATTCCGGCGCGCCCTGGTGGTCGAGCGTGCAGGTATGCACCCAGAAGCGCCCGATCGGCTGCGCCCAGGCCAGCTCCAGCGCCCGGTTCATCAGCCAGCGCCCGGCGCCCTTGCCCAAGACGCTCTCCTCGAGGCCGAAAAAGGCGAGCTCGCCCTCCCCCGCCACCCGGAAATCAAGCTCGAGCAGGCCGACATCGCGCCCCTGCCACCGCACGGCGAAGCATTGTACTGCCGGGTCGCCGAGGATCGCCTCGCTATGGGCCGCCGGCTTGACGAGGCGGCTGAACCACATCCAGCGCTCGCCGAGCACCCGGTAGATCGCCAGATAGCGTGCCGTGTCCGGTGCTCCGATCGGCTCCAGCGTCAGCCCGTCGGTTCCGGGCGGATCCGGCCGCAGCGGCGGGGCGGACAGCATTTCGAGCGAAGTGACGATGGCGGCGACCTTGCCCGGCGGCAGGTCGGTGGTGCCGTGCAGGCTGATGCTGAAAGTCTCGGACATGGGGCTCCGCTGGCGGCTCGCCGGACCGACGGGTCCAGGCTCGGTCTCGATTCGCCGCGATCATGACATGATCCCGGCCCAACTGGAGCAGGCCGCGTCCTATGGCGGCCAGCGCCGCCGACCCGGCCCGACGGGTCGCCAAGCCCGTTTCTCGAAAGGACTTCCCCGATGATCAGCAACCGCAGGATTCTGGCCGGCCTCGCATTTTCCGGTGCGCTCGCCCTCTCCGGCCAGACCTTCGCCCAGGGCCATCAGGGTCATGCCGGCCATGGCAGCGCCGCCTCCGACAGCGCGGCGACCGCCGCCTACAAGGCTGCCAACGACAAGATGCACAAGGACATGACGATCACCTTCACCGGCGATGCGGACGCCGATTTCGTTCGCGGCATGATCCCGCACCACCAGGGCGCGATCGATATGGCGAAGGTCGTGCTCGCCCATGGCAAGGACCCGGAACTGCGCAAGCTGGCGAACGGCATCATCGCCGAGCAGGAGAAGGAGATCGCGGTCATGCGCGCCTGGCTGAAGAAGAACGGCCACTGAGAAGCTTACTGCAGGCCGCCCGGGGAGAGCTAAATCCTGTCGGGCTGCTTGCCCTCGCCGCCGCCCGCTGGCAGAGAGAAGCGGACGCGACCCGCGCGGTTTTCGCATGCGCAGGCTGCAGATTGCGCATAGCTTCGTCCCTCTCCTGCCACCTCCGTCGCCGTCCGGCCGCCTGCGGGTTTCATGAAGAAGTATCTCGACTACCTCTGGCCGCTGATCGGCCTCGTCGCTGTCATCTGGTCGATCGACCTGCTCTGGGACAAGCTCAAGGCCGAGGCGCTTACCAACGAGGCGATGAATGCGCGCCTCGAGCATGCCGGGCTATGGGACAGCATCGCCATCGTCGCCGGCGGCATCGGCGAAAAGATCGCGCTGATCTCGCCCGCCGCCTTCTTCCATGCCGGCCTGGCGACGCTCGTCGCCTATGCCGCGCTCGCCTGGTACGACCGCATCGCCCTGCTCCATCTCGGCAAGGAGAAGGGCATTTCCTGGCCCTACATCTCGCTCTGCTCCTTCGTCACCTACGCGCTCTCCCACAACATCGGCGCCTCGGTCTTCTCCGGCGGCATGGTGCGCTACCGCGCCTATCACGCGAAGGGGCTGACCGGGGCCGAGATCGCTGTGCTCGTCGCCCTGTGCTCGTTCACCTTCGCCTTCGGCACGATCCTGCTGCTCGGCCTCGTCCTCATCGGTGAGCCGCAGATCCTGCGGCCACTGCACCGGCTCTCGCAATGGTTCGGCATCGGCGACTCGCAGGCCCGCCTGATCGGCTTCGGCCTGCTCGCCTTCTGCGTGCTCTACACGATCGGCTCCTGGCTGCGCTTCAAGCCGCTGAAGATCGGCAAGTTCGAGCTGGTCTATCCGCGCCTGCCGATCGTCGCACGGCAGTATCTCGCCGCGCCGCTGGAGCTGATGGGCGCCGCCGGCATCATTTATTTCGCCCTGCCGGACCAGGGAAATCCCGGCTTCTTCATCGTGCTCGGCGCCTTCCTGATCTCGTTCTCGGCCGGCCTGCTCAGCCAAGTTCCGGGCGGCGTCGGAGTGATGGAGGCGGTGTTCCTCGCCGTCATGCCCGGCGTGCCGGCCCCGGCCGTGTTCGCGGCGCTGCTGATCTGGCGCCTGTTCTATCTCATCCTGCCGCTGGTGCTCTCGCTGCCGATCGTGCTTGCCTTCGAGCGGGCGCAATTACGCAAGGCGCTGGCGCATGAAATCCAGATAAAGGCGCAGGCACAAGCAGCCGCCAAGGCGGAGGCGCTAGCGCTTGAGGGCGATCGCGGCCGCGCCGAACATCAATAGGCTGCCGACCGCCTCGCGCCAGCCGAATGGCTCCGACAGCACGAAGACGCCGGCCGCCACTGCGACCGCCGGGCTGATGAAGGCGTAGAGCCCCGCCCGGAAGGCGCCCCAGTCGCGCACCAGCCGCATGTAGACGGTGAAGCCGATCAGCGAGCCGCCGACGATCAGGAAGAGAAGCGATGGCAGGGTCGGCCACATGCCGAGCGCCCGGACATGCTCGGCCGTCACGGTCTCGAAGCTGGCCGAAACGATGCTGAGTCCGAGCCCGCCGATCAGCGTCTGCCAGCCGGCGAGCGCAAGCGTCGGCATGCGGCTGGTGATCGGCCGCGCGAGCACCGCGCCGAAGCAGTACAGCAAGGTTCCCAGCGCGATCGCCGCCAGGCCCCAGATCTCCAGCGGATTGCCGCTTGCCGCCTGCAGCCCGCCGAGAGCACGCGTCGCGAACAGGAAGCCGAGCCCCAGGGTGCCGAGGCCGATGGCGGCCAGCTTGCGGGCGCCGACGTGATGCCCTTCGATCATTCGGCTGGCGACGATCGTGAAGATCGGGATGGTGGCGAAGTTGACGATCGCCGCAAGACCGCTCGGCGCCTGCGCGGCGCCCCAGAACAGCAGGGCATAGTTTCCGGTGTTGAGCAGCAGCGCGGTCACGATCAGGCGCGGCCATGCATCCGCAGGTACCTTCAGCAGGTCGCGCCGCGCCCAGGCGAGCATCAACACACCGGCGATGGTGAAACGGCAGGCCGCCAGGAAGACCGGTGGCACATGGCTGGAGCCGACCTTGACCGGCAACCATGTCAGGCCCCAGACGAGGCACATCAGGGCGAAGAGGATGGCGTTGCGCGACATGAAGCGGGGCTTAGGTGAAGCAGGCAAGGGCCGCCATAGCAGGCGCGGCATGCCGGCATGGCCAGCGCGCAGGGCCGGTTGGCGGCGGCGGATTTCTACGATAAGAGAATCGACGCTATGATGGTGGACGATCTCGCGTCAAGAATGGCGGAACGGCTGCGCGGCGAGCGCGAGGCGCGCGGCTGGAGCCTGAACGATCTCGCCGAGCGCTCGGGCGTGTCGCGCGCCATGATCAGCCGGATCGAGCGCGGCGAGGCCAGCCCGACGGCGGTGCTGCTCGGCCGCCTCTCCGGTGCCTTCGGCCTGACGCTATCCAACCTGCTCGCCCGCATCGAGAGCACCGGCGAGCGCCTCCGGCGTGCCGCCGACCAGCCTGCCTGGCGCGATCCCGAGACCGGCTTTGTCCGGCGTGCGATTTCGCCGGCCGGCAATGGCGACCTCGAGCTCGTCGCCGGCGAACTCCCGCCCGGCGCGGCGATCGGCTATCCCGCCAGTTCCTACGCCTTCATCCGCCAGCAGATCTGGATGCAGTCGGGCCTGCTCGACTTCGACGAAGGTGGCATCGTCACGCGGCTCGGACCGGGTGATTGCATGGAGCTCGGTCCGCCGAGCGATTGCCGCTTCAGCAATCCGGGTACGGAGTCGGCACGCTATCTCGTGGTGGTGGCGCGGCGTTGAGCTCCTAGGGACTCTCTCAAGGAGTTCATGGAACGCGTGTCATCCCGGGCGACCGCAGGGAGGCCCGGGATCCATGCCTGAGCCTTGGTCGGAGAGGTTCGGGCATGGATCCCGGCTCTGCGCTTCGCTTCGGCCGGGATGACCGGCATGTCTTGAAGCGGGGAAGTTACACGCTCCCCACCGTCCGGAGCTTGGCCCGCGGATGGATCTCGCCCTGCGAGAGCACCGGGGTCTCGCGCCGGAAGCGCTCGACGATCTGGCGCACGAAGGGCCGCGACATGCCGGAGGTGACGAGCGCCGGCATCTCGCCCATCCGCGCCGCATCCTCGAACTTGTCGCGCACCGCATGGACGAAGTCCTGCAGGCGCGAGGGCTGCATGGCGAGGTGGCGATCCTCGCCCTGGCCGACGATCGATTCGGCGAAGACGCTCTCCCAGGCCGGTGACATCGTGATGATCGGCAACTGCCCGTGCTGGTTGGAGAACTGCGCGCAGATCTGGCGGGCGAGCCGCACCCGGACGTGCTCGGCAATGTCGCGCGGGTTCTTGATGCCGCCGGCGACCTCGGCGATGCCCTCGACGATGGTCGCAAGGTCGCGGATCGAGATGCGCTCGGCGAGCAGGAGCTGCAGCACGCGCTGGATGCCGGTGGTCGAGATCTGGCTCGGCACGATCTCCTTGACCAGGTCGGCATGGTCCTTGGGTAGTTCGCGCAGCAGCTTCTGCACCTCGCCATGCGAGAGCAGCTCCGGCATGTGCGACTTCAGCACCTCGGTGAGATGCGTCGAGATCACGGTCGCGGCGTCGACGACGGTGAAGCCGCGCAGCTGCGCCTCGTCCTGCAGGGCGGCGTCGATCCAGGTCGCTGGCAGGCCGAAGGTCGGCTCCAGCACGTTGTGGCCCGGCAGGTTGACGCTGCCGCCCATCGGATCCATCGCCATGTACTGGCCGGCATAGACGATGCCGTGACCGGCATCGATCTCCTTGATCTTGATGTAGTAGTGGTTCGCCTCGAGCTGGACGTTGTCGACGATCCGCACCGCCGGCATGACGAAGCCCAGTTCCGCGGCAAGCTGGCGGCGCAGCGCCCTCACCTGGTCGGTCAAGCGATCGGCCCCGCCCGGCGCGTTGACCAGCGGCAGCAGCCCGTAGCCGATCTCGATCTTGAGCTCGTCGAGCTTCAGCAGATCGTTCAGCGTCTCTTCCTTCGGCGTGCCGTCGGCAGCCAGCGGCGAGGCCTCCTGCGCCGCCCGCGCCGCGGTCTCCGCTTCGCGCGCCTTGCCGATCTGGCCGAAATGGCGGGCGAGCCAGGCCGCGCCGCCGGCGAGCGCGAGGAAAGGCAGCATGGGAATGCCGGGCAGGACCGCGATCAGCGCCATCACCGCCGCCGACATGCCGAGCGCCTTGGGATAGCCCGAGAGCTGCTTGCCCAGCGCCTTGTCGGCGGCACCGCGCACGCCCGATTTCGAGACGAGCAGGCCCGCCGCGGTCGAGACGATCAAGGCCGGGATCTGGCTGACGAGGCCGTCGCCGACGGTCAGCTGAGTGTAGTTGGTGGCGGCGGCGCCGAAGCTCATGCCCTGCTGCGCGACGCCGATGATGATGCCGCCGATGACGTTGATGAAGGTGATCAGCAGGCCGGCGATGGCGTCGCCGCGCACGAATTTCGAGGCGCCGTCCATCGAGCCGAAGAACGAGGCCTCGTCCTCCAGCGCCTTGCGGCGGGCCTTGGCGACATCCTGGTCGATCAGCCCGGCCGAGAGATCGGCGTCGATCGCCATCTGCTTGCCCGGCAGGGCGTCGAGCGCGAAGCGCGCCGCAACCTCGGCGATGCGGCCCGAACCCTTGGTGATGACGACGAAGTTGACGATGATCAGGATGGTGAAGACGATCACCCCGATCACGAAATTGCCGCTCATCACGAAGTTGCCGAAGGCCTCGATGACATGGCCGGCAGCCGCGCCGCCCTCATGCCCATGCGACAGGATCAGGCGCGTCGAGGCGAGGTTGAGCGCCAGCCGGAACATGGTGACGATCAGCAGCACGGTCGGGAAGGCGGAGAACTCGAGCGGCTCCTCGATGAACAGCGCCGTCATCAGCACCAGCACCGACAGGATGATCGAGAGCGCCAGCAGCAGGTCGAGCAGAACCGCCGGCAGCGGGAAGATCAGCACCACGAGGATGCCCATCACGCCGATGGCGAGGAACAGGTCCGGCCGGTTGAGCCAGGTGCCCATCTGGCCGCGGGTCGGCATCGTCATGCCGCCGCTCGCGCCTGCTGTCACATCGCTCATCGAGTAGCCCGCCCCATGCACGGTCATCGCGAGGCGCGACCCGTACCCGGCAATTCTTGCCGGGTGCATGGTGAACGAGTGGTTAAGGCAGGCGAAAAAATCCCGTCTGGAACCTTTCCCTGAACAGACCGTTATCGAATGGCCCCGTTCTGGCCGCATTCGGCCAGCCAACTCGCACCGGGTCGACGAACTCGGGCTTTCGGGCCGGATTTATTGGAGGAAATCTTGGATAGACGTTCATTTGTACTGAGCCTTTTCGGCGGCCTCGCCGCCGCCGGCCTCGGCGGCGTCAGCCTGGCCCAGGCGGCCGCTCCTGCTGCGGCCACCCCGGTTCCCAATCCCGAGGATCTCGCGCCCGAATTGAAGGCCGGGCTCGACCAGACCGAGGCCGATTTCAGCCAGGCCGTCGTCCGCCGTACCACCGTCGTGCGCCGTCCGGCCGGCTATTATCGCCGTCCGGTCGTGGTCCGGCGCACCACGGTAGTCCGCCGGCCGCCCGGCTATTACCGCCGCCCGGTCGTGGTCCGGCGCACCACCGTCGTACGCCCGCGCCGCGTCTACGTGCGCTGATGCCGAACGGGCCGGCGCCAAGGCGCCGGCCTTTTCCTTCTCGCGGCCACTCAGCCGCGCCTTGACGGGACGGGAGCAGTGAACGAAGCGCGCGACATCCCCCGCGAGATCGTCACCGACATTCCAGCCAGGCTCGACCGGCTGTCCTGGTCGCGCTTCCACACGCTCGTCGTCGTCGCCCTCGGCATCACCTGGATCCTCGACGGGCTCGAGGTCACGCTGGCTGGCGCAGTCTCCGGCGCACTCAAGGAAAGCCCGGTCCTGCGCTTCAGCAATACCGATGTCGGACTGGCCGGCGCCGCCTATCTGGCCGGTGCGGTGATCGGCGCCCTGCTCTTTGGCTGGCTGACCGACCGGCTCGGCCGCAAGCGCCTGTTCTCGATCACCCTCTTCGTCTACCTCGCCGCCACCGCCGCCACCGCCTTCTCGTGGAATCTCTGGAGCTTCCTGCTCTTCCGCTTCGTGACCGGAATGGGCATCGGCGGCGAATACACGGCGATCAACTCAACCATCCAGGAGCTGATCCCGGCCCGCGTCCGCGGCTGGACCGACCTCGTCATCAACGGCTCCTTCTGGGTCGGCGCCGCGATGGGTGGCGTCGGCGCCATCGTGCTGCTCGACCCCAGGGTGATCGATCCGGAGCTCGGTTGGCGCCTCGCCTTCTTCATCGGCGCCGCGCTCGGCCTGATCATCCTCGTCCTGCGTCGCTGGATTCCCGAAAGCCCACGCTGGCTGATGAGCCATGGTCGCATCGCCGAGGCGGAAGCCGTCGTGGCGAAGATCGAGGCCTTCGGCCCCGCGCCCGCATCGCAGCTACCGTTGCCGACGCTGACGCTCCGGCCGCGAAGCTTCACGCCGATGAAGGAAGTCGGCCACACCCTGTTCGTGACCCACCGCCCGCGCACGCTGGTGGCGCTGGCGCTGATGTCCTCGCAGGCCTTCTTCTACAACGCCATCTTCTTCAGCTATGCGCTGATCCTGACCGATTTCTACGATGTCCCGTCCAATGCGATCGGCTGGTTCATCCTGCCCTTCGCCGCCGGCAACTTCCTCGGCCCGCTCCTGCTCGGCCGGCTCTTCGACAGCCTCGGGCGACGGACGATGATCGCGGCGACCTATGTGCTGTCGGGCGTTCTTCTGGCCGGAACCGGCTTCCTCTTCGAGCGCGACTGGCTCAGCGCCGCGCAGCTCACCGCCTGCTGGAGCGTCGTCTTCTTCTTCGCATCCGCCGCGGCAAGTTCGGCGTATCTGACGGTGAGCGAAACCTATCCGCTCGAGATCAGGGCGCTCGCCATCGCCGTCTTCTATGCGCTCGGCACCGGTCTCGGCGGCGTTGCCGGTCCCTGGCTGTTCGGCGCGCTGATCGACACCGGCTCGCGCGGCAGCGTCTTCGGCGGCTATCTGTTCGGTGCCGTGCTGATGATCGGCGCCGGGCTGATCGCCTGGAAATTCGCGGTACGGGCCGAACGACGCTCCCTGGAGGACGTCAGCCGGCCGCTCGGTGCGCTATGAAGCCGCCCGGGCGCGTGAAATTGCGGGGCCCTGACGAGGCGCGGCGATTCCGCCTCAGATCGCCCCAAAGCGCTAACGGCCGGACTCCCGCGCCGTCAGTTCCCGCCGGCTCTCGGCGCGTCCCGGACGTGACGGATGGTCGGACGGGGAATAGAGTGGCCTCGCGGGAACGCGGCGCTCGGATCGAACCTGATGGAGGAATGCATGGATAGACGTTCATTCGTGATGGCGCTGTTCGGCGGTCTCGCCGCTGCCAGCATCGGCGGCATCGCCGCCGCGGAAGCGGCGCAGCCGAAGCTCGTTCCGACGCCGACGCCTGAGCCCGAGCCCAAGGCGCCGGAAGCACTCGACGCCGAGACCAGCGCCGCGCTGGACAAGACCGACGCTGATTTCAGCCAGTATTATTATCGCCGCCCCTATTATCGGCGCCCTTACTATCGTCCGCGCTATTATCGGCGTCCCTATTATCGCCCGCGCTACTATTATCGCCCGCGGCCCTATTATCGCCGCCGTTACTACTACTGAGCGGTTTTCGACGGGCCGGAGCCTTCGCTCCGGCCCGCTTCGTTTGAGCGTCCGTCAGAGCGACTGCGTCCGCGCCTGCCCCGGCTCCGCGACCGGGATTCCGGCAGAAAGATATTCGCCGAGCTTGTTGCGCAGGGTCCGGATCGAGATGCCGAGGATCTTCGACGCATGCGTGCGATTGCCGAGGCAATGGTCGAGAGTGTCGAGGATCAGGTCGCGCTCGACATCGGCGACGGTGCGCCCGACCAGGCCGCGCGTCATCGCCTCCGCCGTCTGGGCGGCGCGCGAGGCGGCATCGCGGCCGGTGGCCGGCCCGAGCGTCTCGCCCTCCGGCGTCAGCATCGCCTCCGTGCCGATCTCGACGCCCTGCGCCAGCAGCACGGCGCGATGCACGGTGTTCTCGAGTTCGCGGACATTGCCGCGCCAGCCATTGGCGAGCAGCAGCTTGCGCGCCTCGGTGGCGATCGGGCGCAGCGGCAGTCCGTTCAGCTCGGCATATTTCCTGGCAAAATGGTCGGCCAGCGCCAGGATGTCGCCCGGCCGCTCGCGCAGCGCCGGCAGACGCAGGTGCACGACATTGAGCCGGTAGAACAGATCCTCGCGGAACGAACCTTCGCGCACGGCGTCGCCGAGATTGCGGTTCGAGGTCGCGATGATGCGCAGGTCCACCTTGACGGGCTGGGAACCGCCGACCCGGTCGATCATCCGTTCCTGCAGGGCGCGCAGCAGCTTGGCCTGCAGCCGGACGTCCATCTCCGAGACCTCGTCGAGCAGCAGCGTGCCGCCATTGGCTTCCTCGAACTTGCCGATGCGCCGGGCGATCGCCCCCGTGAAAGCGCCCTTCTCATGGCCGAACAGCTCGGATTCCAGCAGGTTGTCGGGAATGGCCGCGCAGTTCACCGCGACGAAGGGCTTGTCCTTGCGCAGCGACTTCTGGTGCAGATGCTGGGCGATCATCTCCTTGCCGGTGCCGCTCTCGCCGGTCACCAGCACCGGCGCGTCGGAGCGGGCGATCTGGTTGGCGAGCTGGACGACACGCTCCATCGCCGGATCGCGCCAGATCAGGCTGGCCTTGTCGGAGGCGACGGCGGCGAGCACCGCCGCGATCAGCTCGGGATCAGGCGGCAGGGGCACATATTCGCGCGCGCCGGCCTGGATCGCCGCGACCGCGGCCCGCGCATCGGTCGAGGTACCGCAGGCGACCAGCGGGGTGCGGATGCGCTCGGCCTCCAGCGCCGCGACCAGTTTGGCGATCGGCTGCTCGACATCGACCATCAAGAGGTCGCCGCCCTTGGCGCGCAGCACCGCAAGCGCCTGTTCGATGCTCTCCGCATGGGTCACGGCGGCGCCGTGCGAGACGGCGATCTTGGCCGCGGTGATGAGCTGGCCCTTGAGGCTACCGACGATGATGAGGCGCATGGCTCAGGCCTTCCTTGCGTGATCTGCGGTGGCTGCCCAGTTCGTCACCGGTCGGCCTTGATGATTTCCGTCATGGTGACGCCGAGGCGCTCCTCGACCACCACCACCTCGCCGCGCGCCACCAGGCGCTCGTTGACGAAGATGTCGATGGCCTCGCCGACGCGCCGGTCGAGCTCGAGCACGGCGCCCGGGGTGATCCGCAGGAGATCGCCGACCGCGATGCGCGAGGAACCGAGCACCGCCGAGACGGTCACCGGCACGTCGAAGACCTGCTCCAGATCCTCGGCCGTCTTCACCGGCACCGGGCCCGAGCGGGCGACGGAGGTGTCGTTGTTGTGATCGAAGGACAGATCGGCGGGATTGAGCGGCGGCAGGTTGAGGTCGTTGTCGGCCATGTCTGTCACCTCTCCGCCTGGCCGGGCGAAGACGCCGGGCCAAATACGCTTCTGATCGCCGTCTCGATTGCGTCATCGAGCTGGGAGCGGTCGATGACCAGCCCGCCATCGGCCCATTCGATCCGCCCGTCGCCGAGAGCGATGTCCGGCTCGCCGAGCACGACGACCCGTCCGGCGAAACCGGTTTCGCGCGCCAGGCCTGCCAGCTTGCCCTCGACGGTCTCCACCAGGCTCTCATGCACGTGGATCACCAGATGCGGCGCCTGCCGCGCATGACCGAGGCATTCACGGGCAGCCGCCATGAGCTGCACCAGCGGCTTGTCCGCCAGCGCTGCTCCTGCAAGGCCGCGCGCCGCAGCCACCGCAAGATGCGCAGCTTGTTCCTCGATCGCGGCGAGCCGCTCGTCCTGCTGCGCCAGGAGCCGCTCGCAGGACCGGACCAGTTGCGACAGTGCCACCCCGGCCTGTTCGTCGGCCTCGCGCCGTGCCTGCTCCTGGCCGCTGCGCACCCCTTCGGCCCGGGCGGCAGCGAGCGCCGCCTCGTCGACCCCGCGGCGGCCATCGCTGCGGAAATCGGTCTCGAACAGGAATTTCTTGGCTGCGGCCATCGTCAGTACACCAGCTCGTCTTCGGAATTGCCCTTGGCGATGACGATCTCGCCCTTCTCGGAGAGGTCCTTGGTCAGCGTCACCATCTTCATCTGCGCCTCATCGACTTCCTTGAGGCGCAGCGGCCCGAGTCCCTGCATGTCGTCCAGCAGATTTTTCGCGGCGCGTTGCGACATGGCGCCGAGGAAGAAGTTGCGCATTTCTTCGCCTGCACCCTTTAGGGCGCGCGCCAGCGTGTCCTTGTCGATCTGGCGCATCAGCGTCTGCAGCCCGGCAGAATCGAGCTTGGCGAGGTCCTCGAAGGTGAACATCAGCGCCCGGATGCGCTCGGCCGATTCCTGGTTGGTGGCATCGAGCGCGGCGAGGAAACGCATCTCGGTCTGACGGTCGAAGCCGTTGAAGATCTCGGCCATCATCTCGTGCGGGTCGCGCCGGCGCGTCTGCGTCAAGGTCGAGACGAACTCCGTGCGCAGCGTGTTCTCGATATGGTCGAGCGCTTCCTTCTGCACCGATTCCATCCGCAGCATCCGGCTCACCACCTCGATCGAGAGCTCACCGGGCAGATTGCGCAGCACATTGGCGGAATGCTCGGGACGGATGCGCGACAGGATCACCGCGATGGTCTGCGGGTACTCGTTCTTGAGGAAGTTGGCGAGCACGACGGCGTCGATATTGCCGAGCTTCTGCCACATGTTGCGGCCGGCCGGGCCGCGGATTTCCTCCATGATCAGGGCAACCTGATCGGTCGGCAGGATCTTCTCCAGCAGCGAGATCGTCCGGTCGAAAGAGCCGGTGATCGCGCCGGCGCTGGAGAGCTTGCCGACGAATTCGAGCATCAGCCGCTCGACCTGGTCGGAATCGACCGTGCCGAGCTCCGCCATCGCCCGGGTGATGATCCGGATCTCCTCGTCGTCGAACTCCTGCCAGATCACCCGGCCATGATCCTCGCCGAGAACCAGCAGGATGACGGCGGCGCGCTGCGGGCCGGTCATGCCCTCGAGCGACATCGGCAGCATCCCGCCGCCGCTTTCGACGAGGTCGTTGTCGCCGGAGCTGCGGGTGGCGATCGAGCGTGTGGCCATGTCTCAGCCCCTTACGCCGGTGCTTTTTCGTGGATCCAGCCGCGCAACACCGCGACCGAATCGGCCGGGTTCTGCGAGACCATGGCGCCGATCTTCTCGACCGACTGGGCCTTGAGCTGGCCCTTGACCTGGGCGATCGCCAGCATCCGCTCGGACGGAGCGGCGACGTCGATCTCCCCGATCCCGCCCGAGCCCGAGCCGGCGCCGGAACCGGAGGGCAAGCTGGCCGGATCGCCGGTGCCCTGCTCGGCAGTGGTGACGATCACGCCATTGCGCATGAAGGTCGGAATCGCCCGGAAATCGCGCTCGGGTGCCAGCACCTGCTTCAGCAGCGGGCGGACCACCACCATCAGCACGATCAGGATCAAGAGCGAGATCACGCCGATCTCGGCGAAGCGGACCATGTCCTCCTTGGTGAAGGAGAGGAGCTGCTGCATCAGGCTCTGCTCGATGAGATCCGCCTGCGCCTGCGGCCCTTCGGCGAAGCGCAGGTTGACGACCTCGACCTGGTCGCCGCGCTGGCGATCGAAGCCGATGGCGGTGCGCACCAGCTGGCTGATCCGCTCCAGCTCCTCCTGGGTGCGCGGCTGGTAGCTCGCCTCGGCCCCCTGGCCGCGGGCATAGTTGCCGTCGACCAGCACCGCAACCGAAAGCTTGCGCACCCGTCCGCCCTCGAGCACCTCGGTGCGCGTGGTGCGCGAGATCTCGTAGTTGACCACTTCCTCGTTCTTGTTGGTGGCGTCCTTCTGCACGCCCTGCTGGGCCTGGTTGGGCTGCTGGGCGCCCGGCAGCTCGTTGCCGACGGTGACGCCCTCGCGCGCCTCGTTGGTGCTCGAGGTCTCGTTGCGGTTCTGGCTCGAGCGGATGACCTTGCTCTCGGGGTCGAAAGTCTCCGAACGGCTTTCGATGCGGTTGCTGTCGAGCGAGGCCGAGACCTGGACGCGCGCCCGGCCGGGACCGACGATGCTGGCGACGATGTCCTCGACCTGCGACTTGATCCGCCGCTCGATCGCGCCCTGGCGCTCATCGAGGCCGACGCCGGCCATGCCCTGCTCGCCCTGGGCACCGTCGGCCAGCAACCGGCCGCGCTCGTCGACGATCGAGACCCGCTCGGGCTTCAGCCCGTCCACTGCCGAGGCGACGAGATGGCGTACCGCCCGGACCTGGGCGGCGTCGAGATCACCGGCGAGCTTGAGCGCGATCGAGGCGCGCGGCGGCTCGCGGTCGCGCTCGAACAGGCGGCGCTCGGGGATGACGAGGTGGACGCGGGCGGCCTGAACCCGGCTGATCGAGCGGATGGTGCGCGACAGCTCGCCCTCGAGCGCGCGCAGATGGTTGATGTTCTGGACGAAGCTGGTCGACGAGAAGGCGTCGCCCTTGTCGAAGATCTCGTAGCCGACGCCACCGCCGGACGGAATGCCCTTGCCGGCAAGATCAAGCCGCAGGCGCGGCACCTCGGTTCGGGGAGCCAGGATGGTCTGACCGTCGCCGCGCAGCTCGTATTTGACGCCACGCGCATCGAGGTCCTTCAGGATCGCACTGACATCCTGGCTCGACAGGTCGGCGAACAGCACGCCCATCGCCGGCTGCGACATGCGCAGCATGACGAAGCCGAAGAAGCCGACCAGCGCCAGCGTCACCGCCAGCATCGCCGCCAGCCGCGCCGCGCCAAATCTCCGGAACTGATCGACCAAGCCGTTCACGCCGCCATCCGATGCCCGTCGCCGACGCGGACCAACCCACGCAGCTATCGCTAGGCAAGTTTTTCCCAGTGCATGGTTAGCGCCGGGTTAACGCGGGCTTGATCGGCTCGAAATCGCGACAGAATTCGGTTGATAGAAACGCCGAAAGGCGCCGCCCCTCCCCGGGGTCGGCGCCTTTCTGGAATTCGGAAGGCGAAAGCGCCTATTGGCGATAGTGCTGGATGCGGGTGGTGCGCAGCCCGGCGAGGCCATGCTGGTCGATCGACATCTGCCAGCTCAGGAATTCGTCCACCGTCAGCGTGTAGCGCTGGCAGGCCTCTTCCAGGCTGAGCAGGCCGCCGCGCACGGCGGCGACGACTTCGGCCTTGCGCCGGATCACCCAGCGTCGGGTGTTCATCGGTGGCAGGTCGGCGATGGTCAGCGGGCTCCCGTCGGGGCCGATGACATACTTCACGCGCGGTCGCAGCGGCTCGGTCATGGTACTCTCACACAACTCAACAGACCTACTTGTCCCCGACCGTAACTCTCCCGACTTAAATTTTGCCTAAGGCAACCGCGCAGGCTTTCAGCATGACGAGCCAATGCGGCGGCCCCGCCCGTCAAGAAGTGCTCTTCACCGACTTGACCCGGTCGAGCGGCACCTTGATCGCACCGATCAGCAGGGTCGGAACCGCGGTCGAGAAATCGACGCCGTCGACGACGCCGCGAATCTCGGTCTTGACCGTGATCGCCGCACCAGAAACGTCCTTGGCGTCGACCGTGATCGTGTACTCGCCCTCCGGGGCGGCCGATCCGGTCGAGGTCTTGCCGTCCCAGCCATAGGTCTGGTCGCCGGCCGTCAGCGTCGTCGTGCTGCTCTGCACGACCTTGCCGTTCGCATCCTTGATCGTGATCGTCGCCGAGCCGCCCTTCGAGGCGTTGAGCTTCCACTCGGCCTTGCCGTCCTTGAGCTGGGTCGCGGCGCCGTCTGCCGTCACCGTCTGGCCGACGAAGCCGATGGCGCTCGCGCCCGTCGTCGCCTTGCTGACCCCGAGCAGCGCCGTCAGCGTCTCGTTCTGCTTGAGCTGCTGCTCGACGCCGGCGAACTGCACGAGCTGCTGGGTGAACTGGTTGGTATCGAGCGGGTCGAGCGGATTCTGGTTCTTGAGCTGCGTCGTCAGCAGCGACAGGAACTGGTCGAAGTTGTTGGCGATCGAGGTACCGCCGCCGGAGGCATTGGTGTTGGTGCCGTTCTGGGCGGCGTTGACGGCCGCGTCGCTCAGCTTGCCGGTGTTGGAAATGCTCACGGTATCGTCTCTCTTCAGATGCTGAGGTCGACGCCGCCGAGCCTTGCGGCGCGGTGCAGCGGTGCCGTCTCGGCAGCAAGTGCGCTCTCTTCGGCAGTCTCGACCCAGGTCCGGCGCGTGCGTGCGCCCTCATCGTCCTGGCGGTGCTGGCGCGAGCTTTGATCGGAGGAGTCGCGCAGGCTCATCTCGACGCCCCCTTCGGAAGGCTTCAGTCCGGCCTGCTCGAAAGCGCGCTCCAGGGTGCGTGCATCGCGCTGCAGCAATTGCAGCGTCTCGACCCGGTCGACCGTCAGCTTGGCGCTGACGGTGCCGTCGTCCGAAATCTCGAGTCGGACATCGACGCGGCCGAGCTCGGCCGGATCGAGCCTGATGTCGAAGCGCTTGTTGCCGGCCAGCGCGCGCGCACCGATCTCGACCGGCACGACATGCAGCGGCGTCGGGCGCGTGGTCTCGACCGAGCTCCTGGCATTCGCTTCGGCCTGCGCCTGGGCATTGGCCCGGGCGGCGGCGTCGAGGGGCGGAGGCGACAGCTCGGGCTTGCCCGGTACTTGCGGACCGGCGGCGAGGATCGCCTGCGGCGTCAGCGGCGCAGCCTGCTGCGGCGCATCGACCTGGCTGCCCTCGGCGGCGGGCGCAGTCTGCCCGGCGCCCGCAAGGCGCTCCGGCGCCTTGCCTTCGACCGTGGCGGATGCAGCGGCATCGCTCGCCCCCGTTTCATCGGTCGTCACGGAATCGGTCTTGCCAGCTTCCGCCGGCAGGGGAGCGCCGATCACGGCAGGCTTGAGCCCGGCCTTGATCTCGGCGACGGCGGCTTCGCCACCGGCACTCGCCTCGCCATTCGCCTTGGCCGGCAGCGCGGCCGGCGCCGGCGGGACCA